>JAHFRU010000011.1:45790-91200 GCA_023266115.1 Gammaproteobacteria bacterium | reverse complement strand
TTGCGCGGCGTTATAATCACGTCCCGCGCAAGTGTCTTGACTATCAGACACCCGCTGAGGTGTTCGCTAATCTGTTGCACTTCAAATGTGAATCCACCTTCCCGCTTTCGCGGGAATGACGACCTCTGGACCTGTCATGCCGCCAGGCGATTTCCAACAATCGGAGGTTCCTTGTCGCTTTTAACTCTATGCTGAACACTACGACCCGGCGCTGTTGATTCCGGCCTGCAACCGCCGTCTTGCGCGCTCGATCGATAACAGCGGTATCAGCTGTGCCATCTCCGGACCATCGGTTTCGCCAGTCAGCGCAGCACGCAACGGCTGAAACAGCGCCTTGCCTTTGGTATTGGTCGCCGCCTTCAGATAGCGCATCAGCGCGGCGAAATCGTCACGATGCGCATCGAGTGCCTGCACTGCCTGCTCGTAAAATCCGGCACCGGCGTCGCTGATGATCTGTCGTGCCTCGTCATGCAGCGCCAGCGGATCGCAAAACAGTACTGTCGCCCAGTGTAACGCGTCCTTCGGGAACAGCACATTGGGGCGTATGGCGTCGATAAACGCGTCGCGACGGGCTTCTGTCACAATGTGCCGGACATCCTCGCCCATCCATTCCCACAACGCCACCGTGTCGCTGCGGATCACCGCCTCGCGCTGCCAGTACCGAAGCTGCGCTGGATCAAACTGCGACGGTACGCGTCCGACCCGCTCCAGCTGAAACTGCGCGGCCAGCGCGGCCGTGCTCAAGAAACTGTTATCGTCATAGTTGTGACCAAGACGCGCCAGATAATTAATAACTGCGTCCGGCAGATAGCCTGCCTCACTCAACTCATGCACGCTGAAACTGCCATGGCGTTTCGACAACGGTGTGCCGTCGGCGCCGACGATCATCGCGATATGACCATAACGCGGCACCGGGAGTCCGAGCGATTCCAGCAACAGCACCTGGCGCGGCGTATTGGTCAGGTGATCCTCGCCGCGCAGCACATGGGTCACGCCCATCAACGCGTCATCGACCGCGTTGCAGAAGAAAAATGCCGGCGTACCATCGGAACGGCGCACCACGAAATCGCCGATATGGCCGGTCTCGAAGCGCTGCGGTCCGCGAACAAGGTCGTCAAACTCTACCGTCGCACCAGGCGGCACGCGGAAACGCAAGGTTGGCTGCATGCCCTTGGCGAGACGCGCCACCACCTCATCGCGGGTCAGTTTCAGGCAGGTGCCGGCGTAACGCGGCGGCTGTCCGGCCGCCAGTTGCGCCTTGCGTGACAGCTTGAGCTGCTGTTCCGAACAGAAACAATGGTAGGCCTGCCCCTGCTGCTCCAGCAGATCGAAGTAGTTGCGGTAGATATCGCCGCGTTCGGACTGTAGATACGGCCCGTGCTGACCGCGCTTGCCCGGCCCCTCGTGCCAAATAAGACCGAGCCATTCCAGATCGGTCTCGATCGCCTGCGCATAGTCCGCTTCGCTGCGGCTTTGGTCGGTATCCTCGATGCGCAATAAAAACGTGCCGTCGCGGCTCGCGGAAAACAGCCAGCTGAACAGCGCCGTGCGCAGATTGCCGACATGCAGCATACCGGTGGGACTCGGTGCGAACCGGGTTTTGGTACGGGATTCAGTCATTGCGGTGTTCTTATAATATCCTTAACCGGCGCGGCGCCATAAAATACCATAGTTGGCTTCTCCTGGCGCCGGCAACGCTTTAATATGCGAAGCAATTCGACCAACATACGTCCCAGCCGGGGCACAGTTTCCATACGGAGTAAATTAATCCATGAAAAATTCACTGATCACCGCGCTTTTTATCTGCTCGACGATGCTCGCGACCGGCAATGCGCTGGCGGCCGACGCCGCCCGTCCGCGCGTGAGTGTCCAGACCTCTGCCGGCGAGATTGTCGTTGAACTGGACCGGGTCAAGGCGCCGATCACGGTCGACAACTTTCTCAAGTACGTAAACGACGGCTTCTACAGCGGCACGGTATTTCACCGGGTGATCGACGACTTTATGGTACAGGGTGGCGGCTATACCGAAGCGTTCGACCTCAAACCGACCAAGCCGTCGATCCGCAACGAGGCCGCCAACGGCCTGAAGAACACCCGCGGGACCATCGCGATGGCGCGCACCGGCGATCCACACTCGGCGACTGCGCAGTTCTTTATTAACGTTGTCGATAACAGCTTTCTCGATCACACCGGCCCGACCGTAAACGGCTGGGGATACACGGTGTTCGGCAAGGTCACGCAGGGCATGGACGTTGTCGACGCTATCCGCAAGATGCCTACCGGTCCCGGCGGGCCGTTCCCTAAAGATGTGCCACGCAAACCGGTCGTCATCAAATCGATCACATTACTCGACTAGTCCGGCACTCCGCCGCCGGACCGGACGTGTCACTGCGACGGGCCATAGAGAATGACGACATTATTTATCGCCGATCTGCACCTGTGCGACGAACGCCCGGCCGTCACCGGGTTGTTTGTCGACTTTCTGCGGTCGCGCACATCCGGTGCCAGTGCGCTCTATATACTGGGCGATCTGTTCGAATACTGGGCCGGCGACGATACGGCGCAAGCGGACCAGCAAACCGTCATACGTGGCTTGCAAGACGCGACCAGCCGCGGCCTGCCGATTTATTTCATGCACGGCAACCGCGATTTTCTCATCGGCCAGCGTTTTGCCACGGAAACCGGCTGTCGGCTACTTACCGAGCCGACCATCATCGAGATCAATGGCGAGCGCGTCCTGCTGATGCACGGCGACCTGTTGTGCACCGACGATCACGGTTATCTGAAATTCCGCGCGATGGTACGCAACCCCGATTGGCAGAGGGAATTTCTGTTGCGGCCGGCACCGGAACGCGTGGCCATCGCACGGGAATATCGCGCCGAAAGCAAGAAACAATCCCGCCGGAAGGCACCGGAGATCATGGATGTTAACCAACAGGAGGTCGCGCGCGTCATGGAGGCGCATGACGTCCGTCGGCTGATCCACGGCCATACCCACCGGCCAGCCATGCACAGCTTCGCGATCGATGGCGACAAACACCACCGTATCGTACTGGGAGACTGGTACCTGACAGGCAGCGTGCTCGTTGCGCATCGCGCAGGCTATCGCCTCGAAGACTTTCCTGCGTAACGCGTTGCGGCGACCATATTAATCATACGGCCGACCGGCACTGCCAGAACGGCGCAGATGTCGACTGAAAAAATATCCACGGGCTAAAGAATTCTTCAAGCGATACGATACGCTTGATCTACGCAAGCGCGGCCCGAATCCGGTCAGAATAAGTATTGCCGCGCGCTTGCTTCTTGCACTGGCGTCATATTATCCAACAGCGTTTTTTGCTATTGTTGGCGGCGTATGATTTGGCGTGACATAAAGCAGTGGCTGACGGTCATGTGCGGCGGCATACTCCTGCTGGGCACGGCGGCCGCTCCTGCCGGCGGGGAGACGGTTGTGATTGTCAGCAAGAGCAGCACGATCACTGCGCTTTCGGCAAACGACGCCAGGGCGATCATAACCAAAGTGCCCGGCGGATCGAATATTCAGGTTCTGTTGCAGGAAAATGATTCCGCGGTACATTCGGAATTCCTTGAAAGACTGGTTGCCAGGACCAACGACCAGTTACGGAGCCTGTGGGCACGGCGCGTTTTTACCGGACTCGTCAGTCCGCCCCTGCAGGTGTCCGGCGACCGGGCGATGCTGGATAATGTCGCACGGCTGACCGGCAGTATCGGGTATATCAGCAGGGATGCTGTCAACGATTCCGTCAGAATTGTATATACCGTAAAAGACTAGGCTTCATCTGTTTCCCAGCCGGCAATTTAGTAGCCGGGGCGTGGCGAGAAATTTACTGAATGGTTTTCGGGAGTGCGAACATGAGGCTCGCAACTGCGGTTGTGTTTGTCTTGATGCTCACCGTCCATACCCCGACCCGGGCGGCTGGGGAGACGGTGATCGTGGCCAACCTGTCAAGTAATATCAGCGAATTTTCGGAACACGAGATCCGCGCGATTTTTCTTGGGAAAATCACCCGCCTGCCGAACGGCAAGCCGATCACTGTCTTCATTCAGGAAGATGGCGCAGCGCACGCGGATATACTGCACAAGATTCTCAACAAAACCGACGCGGAATTCATGAATCATTGGGCACGGCGCGTATACGCCGGGAGAAGCCCGCCACCGTTGACGCTGGGCAGTGACGCCGAAGTGATCGCTCACGTTCGCCAGCAAGATGGCGGCATCGGCTATGTCGGCAAGGATGCGGCGCTCGGCAGCTCGTTAAAGATCATTTACACGATCCGTTAGCTGCACCCCATCATCCGGCGGCTATTCCACTGGCACTACGTCGCCGCCAGCCAATCGCCTGCGTATTGTCTGACCAGGTCCGCCATCAGCCGGATATGCGCGTCGCGATCATTCAGGGCGGGGATATATTGATACCGTATGCCCCCCGCCTCCATGAAGATGTCGCGGTTCAGCAGCGCGATTTCCTCGAGCGTTTCCAGGCAGTCCGCAGAAAACCCCGGGCAAACCACATCAATTTCGCGGATTCCCGAGGCGGGCAGTGCCCGCAGTGTTTCCAGCGTATATGGCTGCAACCACTGCTCGCGACCGAAACGTGACTGGAAGGTCAGCTTCCATAGATTTTCGCGCAGGCCCAGACGGGCCGCAATCGCGGCGGCGGTCGCCCGGCATTGATCAAAGTAGGGATCTCCCGCACGTCGCGTGCGCTCCGGCATGCCGTGAAACGACATTATCAGCATCTGGCCGCTGCCGTTGACCGCCCGGCTTTCGCGGATACTCTCGGCGACCGCCTCGATGTATGCCGGTGCATCAAAATAGTGTTCGACCACGCGCAGCTCGGGCCGCGCCGGCCAGCAATTCACTGCGGCTGTCACGGCATCCAGGGTCGACGCCGTCGTCGCGCCGGAATACTGCGGATACAACGGCAGTAACAGCAAGCGCCCGACGCCCTGGCGGCGCAGTTCGTCCAGCGCCGATAGCAGCGACGGATGCCCATACCGCATACCCAGGGCAACGATCACCCTATCGCCATGCTCTGGTTCCAGCGTTTCGCGTAAACGCAGCACCTGCTGCCGCGAGATCGCCGTCAGCGGCGAGCCTTCCGGTGTCCATATCTTCTGATAGTTGGCCGCCGACTTACGCGGGCGGGTGCGCAGCACGATGCCGTGCAGAATCAGCCACCACAGTGGCCGCGGTATCTGCACCACCCGGGGATCCCAGAGAAACTCGGCCAGATACCGCCGAACGGCCTCCTCGCTCGGCGCATCGGGCGATCCCAGATTCGACACCACCACTCCCACATTGTATTTACTCGAACCCATGCTGCTCCCGCTCTCGAATACCCACCGTCCCCAGGGGGCAAGTATAGCCTCTCCCTCGTAAAAACATGAAGTTAACCACTTACCCTAAATTTTTCCGTCAAAGCGACGATATCGACAGGACGTACCGGTCAACGGACCGGTCGCGGCAGAGGCACCACCGGCCCACGGATGTCTGAACGATCGATGCACGACATCGCGTCAACCGGTGAATTGTTTGGCAGCTGCCCAGGATCGCGACTGACTCGCTCGATATTTCGAACGCACAGTCGCCCCGCCATGGATAGCGACAAGAACAAGGGTCTCTCAGGGGTTTATTTTCACGAGGTTACCAGCATGAAGAAAAGTCTTATTGCGTTAACTGTCGCCGGCCTGACATTGGCCGGTTGCGGCGGGAGCAGCGGTTCGGCGGTAAGCGGCGGCTCTGTTACGGGATTACAGATGCCTTCCAGCATGAGCGTCGTCAGTGCGCAGGACACCCAAAGCACCGGTGTCGTGATCGGTTCAACATTCGCGTCTGGCGCACTATTTGATGCGGCGGGCACCCAATACAAGACCGATCCGGTTCGGGCCTGGGTCTGGGACGAATCGCTGGAGCCATTACAAACGGTCAACGAAATTCTCTGCTACATGAATCAAACGGCCGCGTCGTCCATGGTTAACCAGGGCGCCTATACGGCAATGATCGACGAGCAGAAGTGCCAGCAAGGTCAAAACACCTCGTCGGATACAGGCCAGTCCAGCGGCCAGTCGACGAAACTTCAACTCTGGACAATAATCTCGACCCGCGCCAGCAACAGCGATCCGCAACTCGTCAAGCTGTGGGTGCCACCATCGAACAGTGAAGGCGATTCACAGAACATACTGGTTGAACTTACCGCCTATGAAGGCGTCAGTGCGAGCAAGCCTTTTGGCAGCTTCAAGATGACGTTCAAGGGCATCGACAAGAACACCAGCGCGCAGACCATGCTCGGCAGCCTGTTTACCGTCGACGCAAATACAGACGCTGCAAATGCCAATCCGGATGGCAAGCCGCAATTCAAGCTGATCATGACGGAAACCGGAAGTCATGGCGGCCCAAGCGGCACATCTGAACGAGTGACCAACGTAATCTTCAACGACGCCGACGGTAACTCGGGTGTCGCGCGCTCGCAGGCTGATTTCACCCCTGACGGGCAGAACTTCTCGATCACCAAGGACTTTGCGATGGCATTCGATACGGCCCATTTCCTGCGTCGCAGCGATGCAACCGATCAGAACGGCAACCCGGTGGCGCCCGTGGAGGCCTGTACGGACCGCAATGACTTCAACACAACGGTGTGGCGCTACAACATGTACCACTCGGACAATGCTCCCACCGGTAAAACGCCTGGCGCGCGCGTAAGCATCAACTCGGGTTTCCCGATCGTATCGGGCAGCGAGCATGGCTGGATCGGATACTGGGGCTTATGGATGCCAAACGGCGTCGATACAAGCGCACTGACCTCAGTAACGCGCAAGGACTTCGGCACCGGCGCCGAAACCGTCTATGACCTGGTACAAGCGCCCGGCAAGATGGTCAAGAGCAGCAAGGACACGCTGCTGCTGACGGAAATCGATGGAACAACGTTTAATTTCTGGGACAACAACACCGGCACCGACTATGTCGTCGAATACACCATGGACGGCACGCTGGCGGATTCCACCAACGTCGGCTCGGCAGGATTCTACAAGACAGGCCGTATTATTCACGGCCAAAACGGGCAGACGATCTCGACTGATATAAATAACGATACCGTCGAGAATGACGTACCGGTCAATGTCACGCCCGGCAGTGGCCAGTGGCTCGGCATGTGGTCGCAGGCCCTGGGCGGAAACACGAACTACGTCGGTGGCGACAACTTCGTGACATTCTTCGCGCAGGAGTTCATCAATACCGGCACGGCGATCGCCGCCCTGTTCGATACGACGAACGATCCGGAGCAGGACGGGATCATCGAGCTGAAGTGTTACCAGCGTTGTCTCAAAGGCAACATCAACCAGACTGATCTCAATAACGGCGCCATTTACTTCGCGAACTCGAATGATCCGAACACACCGGCGCATACCTACAAGTTCAAGAAGGCGGATCTCACGCTTTACCTGAACGACGGCACCACACCGGTGAAACCGGCCACCGGCGTCACACCGCAGGCAGGTAGTCCGAACCAGTGGGGTATGAACACCGACCAGATGGTCATGGCCAGCGTGACACCGACCAACGTCTGGGACGTGTTCCAGTCCGACGTCTCGTACCGCTGGGAGACCGGCAGCAATAGCTGGAACAAGACGTTTGCGGTCAAACCCCAGGGCACGGAAGCGTTCGTGCAGTTCGACAAGCCGATCCAGGTGAAACTGCTGTTTGCGTCTGGCAAGGACGCCAACGCGGGCAGCGCCTTCGCCGGTACGGCCTACTACAGCCGTTCGTTTGTGCTGGACTACGCCGGCAACGGCGACCTGTGGGGCATTCCGTGGCTGGACGCACAAAACGGCCGTGGCAGTCCTGCATTCACGCTGAAGGACGCCAGCCTGGTCGGCGCCTCTGATCAGTACGTGATCAAGGCCGTCGAGAAGGAACAACGGATGCGTACCGTCGCGACGAGCGACTGCGCGAGCCTGACCATTCCGACCGAAACGGCACTGCCTGTGCCAACCACGGCAGAATTAGGCACCGTGACCATCACGATGGCAGACAAACCGACCGTCACTGCCGCACCCGCGGTCATCCAGGGCGAGGTACAGGAATAAGCACCTAGCCTGACCCGCTGAAAAGGCCCTGTCCGATGACGGACAGGGCCTTTTCCATTATTGTTGCCGGTATTGTTATCAACGACACCCGGGCGTCCGGAATGACGCACCTCAGACCCCGGCTGCCGCCGCGTTTTCAGGCGGCTGATCTGCTAACGCGCGTTACATCGCGCCGCCAGGCAGCGGCGGAGTCCGGCCAGTGGCGCGGAAATAAAGGTACTCACGCAGGATCAGCGCATGATCGAACACCAGCGGTTCGGGAGGCGCGCCCGGCGCGAAAATACCGAGGTTAAGCGCGTCGTCCCGCGCTTCGGCAACCCCGCCGGCCCGCGCCACATAGACCGCACTGACCGTATGCCCGCGCGCGTCGCGCCGCGGGTCGGAATAACAGCCCAGTAACGCCTGCAGCCGTACATCGAGCGCCGTTTCCTCGAGCGCCTCGCGCCGCGCTGCTTGCTCGAGTGTTTCGCCGACATCGACGAAGCCACCGGGCAATGCCCAGCCGTACGGCGGCTTGCGCCGTTCGATCAGCACTATCGGCGACCCCGGCCGGTCGTCCAGCTCGATAATGATGTCGACCGCCAGCAGCGGTGTCGTCGGCTTTGCCATGGCGTTCACCCGCGCCTCAGCGCGGCAGGATAATCCGCCGTTCGTCGCCGCTCAGCGTCAACAGCAGGTCGTTCAAACGGGCCACGAACGCCGCCGGATCATCGAGCTGCCCGCCTTCGCCGAGCAGCGCCTGATCGAACAGGATATGCGCCCAGTCCGAGAAGCGCCGCTCATCAGCGACATCCTTCAGCTTGCGCACCAGGGGATGCTGCGGATTCACTTCCATGATCGGCTGGACATGATGCACGTCCTGACCGACGGTGCGGAGTATCCGCTCGAAATTCGTCCCCATCTCATGTTCATCGACGACGAGGCACGTCGGTGACTTGGTCAGGCGATACGAGACGCGCACATCCTTGACGCGCTCCGCGAGCGCCGCTTTCAGCCGCACCACGACGTCAGTCACCTCAGCGGCCGCCTGCTGCTGCGCGTCCTTCTCGGCCTGATCCGCGACGTCACCGAGGTCAAGATCGCCCTTCGCCACCGACACCAGCGGCTTACCGTCAAACTCGGAAAGATGCGTGATGAGCCACTCGTCGATACGGTCGGCGAGCAACAGGACCTCGACGCCTTTCTTGCGAAATATCTCCAGATGCGGGCTGTTCTTTGCAGCTGCAAAGCTCTCCGCGGTGACGTAATAGATCTTGTTCTGCCCGTCTTTCATGCGGGCGACGTAGTCTGCCAGCGCAACGTCCTGCGTATCCGTATCGCTGTGGGTCGACGCGAACCGCAACAGGCCGGCGATACGCTCACGATTGGCCGTATCCTCGACCGGCCCCTCCTTCAACGCCCGCCCGAACTGTTGCCAGAATCCTGCGTACTTGTCCTTGTCATTACGCGCGATATCCTCGATCAAGCCCAGAACCTTCTTTACCGACGCCGCGCGCATCGTGTCGATCGCCTTGTTACGCTGCAGAATCTCCCGCGACACGTTCAGCGGCAGGTCGTCCGAGTCGATCACACCACGCACGAAACGCAGATAGTTCGGCATCAAATGCTCGGCATCGTCCATGATGAAAACGCGGCGCACATAGAGCTTGATGCCGTGCTGGCGCTCGCGATCCCACAGATCGAACGATGCATGCTTCGGCAGATAAAACAGACTGGTATAGGACCGCCTGCCCTCGACCTTGGAATGTACCCAGGCGAGCGGCTCATCGAAATCGTGGGCGACGTGTTTGTAGAACTCGTGATATTCGCTGTCCTGGATATCGGCCTTGGGGCGCGTCCACAGTGCATTCGCGCGATTGACGGTGTCCTCGCCGGTGCCATCCGCCTTGTTCATGCGGATCGGCAACGAGATATGGTCGGAGTATTTGCGTACCACGTGCTGCAGACGCGACACCTCCAGAAAATCGTCCTCATCCGCACGCAGATGCAGTGTCACGTCGGTACCGCGCGCCGGTTTCTCGATCGTTTCGAGCGTATACGTGCCATCGCCCGTTGACTCCCAGCGCACACCGTGCTCGGCGCCGAGTCCGCTACGGCGTGTCTCGACCGTCACGCGGTCGGCGACGATGAACGACGAGTAAAAACCGACGCCGAACTGGCCGATGAGCTGACGATCCTTCGCCTGATCCCCGGTCAGTGACGCGAGAAACTGCCGCGTACCCGATTTCGCAATCGTGCCGATGTTCTCGATCACTTCGTTGCGATTCATGCCGACGCCGTTATCGGACACCGTGATCGTCCGCGCCTCCTTGTCGAACGCGACGTGTATCCGCAGGTCGCTGTCGCCCTCGAACAACGCATCGTCGGCCAGCGCCTCGAAACGCAACTTGTCGCACGCGTCGGAACCGTTGGAAATCAGCTCGCGTAAAAATATTTCCTTGTTGGAGTACAGGGAATGAATCATCAGATCCAGCAGTTGCCGGACCTCGGCCTGGAACTCCAGTGTCTCTGTGTGCGCTGCTACCTTGGTCATACCTGTCAATGCTCCCGACTGTTCAATAAACCGTATCCGGAAATTATAACCGGGATGGCAATTTCAGATATACCTGCTGGCGTATTCGCGCAGAATGTCCCGATTGATTCCGGTCTTCCGGCAGGGGTACGCCGGGGTACCGGCACGGTTCGATCACGAAAGTGCCTGGAAAACGGCGGAAAACAAACGTCAGCCGTTTCATGCTATGTGACGGGAAAATTTCTCGGAGGGATTTTTCAGCGTCTCCCGCCCCTGCCGCGCTCGATTTCGTCGCGTAATTGTGCTTGAATGATTCCACAATCCGATGAATATCCGCACCGTTGCAACCAAGGCGTATACCGACCAGAAACCTGGTACGTCCGGCCTGCGCAAAAAAGTCACTATTTTCCAGCAACCGCACTACCTGGAGAACTTCGTCCAGGCGATCTTCGATTCGCTGGTGGGGCTGCAGGGCAAGACACTGGTGGTCGGCGGCGACGGACGGTATTACAACCGGCCGGCCATCCAGACCATTCTGAAAATGGCCGCCGCCAACGGCGTCAAACGCGTGCTGGTCGGGCGCGCCGGCCTGCTGTCGACGCCAGCGGTGTCGCATCTCATCCGCAAACAGCGGGCATTCGGTGGCATCATTCTATCGGCCAGCCACAACCCCGGCGGCCCGGACGGTGACTTCGGTATCAAGTACAACATCACCAACGGCGGCCCGGCACCGGAAAGTGTCACCTCGGCGATCTATCAGCGGGCCTGCAAGCTCAGCCTGTACCGCATCCACAACGCGCCGGATATCGACCTGGACAACATCGGCCACTCCGGCATCGGCGACATGGAGATCGAGATCGTCGATCCGGTAACCCAGTACGCGCAACTGATGGAGCGGCTGTTCGATTTCAACGCAATCCGCACGCTGTTTACCTCCGGCCTGTTTACGATGCGCTACGACGCGATGCACGCCGTCACCGGCCCCTATGCGATCGAAATACTTGAAAACCGCCTGGGCGCGGCCCAGGGCACGGTGATCAACGGCCGGCCGCTGGAAGACTTCGGCGGCGGGCATCCGGACCCGAACCTGACCTATGCGCCAGAGCTGGTCGCGATCATGAACGGCGCGCGTGCCCCCGATTTCGGCGCCGCCGCCGACGGCGACGGCGATCGCAATATGATACTCGGGCGCAATTTCTTTGTTACGCCCAGCGATAGTCTCGCCATCCTCGCCGCCAACGCCACGATAGCACCGGGGTATGCGACGGGCCTCGCCGGCGTGGCGCGTTCGATGCCAACCAGCGCAGCGGTCGACCGGGTCGCCAAGGAACTCGGTATCGAGTGTTTCGAGACGCCGACCGGCTGGAAATTTTTCGGCAATCTGCTGGACGCCGGCCGGGTCACGTTATGCGGCGAGGAAAGCTTCGGCACCGGTTCGAACCATGTACGGGAAAAAGACGGCTTGTGGGCAGTACTGTTCTGGCTGAATATCCTCGCGGTGCGCCGCCAGTCGGTCGAGCAAATCGTCCAGCGGCACTGGGCCGTCTACGGCAGGAATTTCTACACCCGCCATGACTACGAAAGCGTCGATGCGACAGCCGCCACGCAGTTAATGGATCGTCTGCGCGAGGATTTTCCGGACTTGCGAGGCCGGAAATTCGGGCACCGTCAGGTACTGTTCTGCGACGATTTCAGTTACACCGACCCGGTAGACCGGTCCGTGAGCACCGGTCAGGGAGTGCGTATCGGTTTCGATAACGGCGACCGCATCGTGTTTCGCCTGTCCGGCACCGGCACCGAGGGCGCCACGTTGCGCGTCTATATCGAATCGTATGAGCCGGATGCGGCCAAACATCGGCAGGAAACGCAGCAAGCGCTTGCCGACCTGATCTCGATCGCGCGGGACATATCCAGGCTGACGGAACGGACCGGCCGTGACACGCCAACCGTCATCACCTGACGCGGCCCGTGCCTGCCGGGGCGACCGCATCGACGGTCAACGCTGAATGTGCCCGCGCCAACAGGAACCACGATGACAGACACCCGCTATATCCGCCGTTTTGCCGAGCTTGGTAACCAGGACGTCGCGCTGGTCGGCGGCAAGAACGCGTCGCTCGGCGAGATGTATTGCACGCTGTCGCCTCATGGCGTGCGCGTTCCGAACGGCTTCGCGACCACGGCCACGGCCTATTACGACTTTCTCGATCACAACGCGTTGCGCGACCGGATCGAACAGGCGCTCGCGTCGCTTGACGTCTACGATGTCGCGGCACTCGCCGCCACCGGCGCGCGCGTTCGGGAATGGATCTCGCACGCCGAACTGCCTGAGCACCTTACCGCGGAGATCGCCACCGCCTACGAGGAACTCGCCGCCGAGTACGGCGCGAATCCCGATGTCGCCGTGCGCAGCTCGGCCACCGCCGAAGACCTGCCGACGGCGTCGTTTGCCGGCCAGCAGGAAACCTATCTGAATATCCGCAGCGCCAAACACCTGCTGGCGACCTGCCGTCAGGTGTATGCGTCGCTGTTTACCAACCGGGCGATCGCCTACCGCGTGCACCAGGGCTTTCGCCACATGGATGTCGCATTATCAATCGGCGTACAGAAAATGGTGCGCTCGGATCTAGGCGCCGCCGGCGTGATGTTCACCATCGACACGGAAACCGGATTTGCCGATGTGGTGCTGATCACCGCCGCCTATGGCCTGGGCGAGAATGTCGTACAGGGCACGGTCAATCCCGACGAGTTCTACGTGTTCAAGCCAACGCTGGCCGCCGGCTTCCGGCCGATCATCCAGCGCCAGCTCGGCGAAAAAGCCGTCAAGATGATCTACACGCACGATCCGCTGGCCGGCGTGTCGACGCGCAACGTCGCGGTACGCCGCGAGGAACGTAACCGCTTCGCACTGACCGACGACGAGGTGCTGGAGCTCGCGCGTTACGCCGTCACGATCGAACAGCATTATTCGCGACTGGCCGGTCGGGCGACGCCGATGGACATCGAATGGGCCCGGGACGGCCAGACGGGCGAACTGTTTATCGTGCAGGCCCGGCCGGAAACGGTGAAATCGCAGGCGAATAGTCGTTTTCAGGAGATCCACACTTTGCACGCTCGCGGGCCCGTGCTGACGCGGGGCAAAAGCGTCGGCCAGAAGATCGGCGCCGGTGCGGCGCGCGTGATCCTGGAGGCTGCGCAAATGACCGATCTTCAGCCCGGCGAGGTGCTGGTCACCGACATCACCGACCCGGACTGGGAACCGGTGATGAAGATCGCCGCGGCCATCGTCACCAACCGCGGCGGGCGCACCTGCCATGCCGCCATCGTCGCGCGTGAACTCGGCATACCGGCGATCGTCGGCTGCGGTGACGCCACTGATGTGATTGCAACGGGCCAGGACGTCACCGTGTCGTGCGCGGAAGGCGATGTCGGTTACGTCTACGAAGGTGTGCAGAAATACACGACAGAAACGCTCGATATCGCCGACCTGCCGCGCCCGCGCACCGACATCATGGTCAACCTCGGCAACCCCGGCCAGGCATTCGAAACGGCGCGCCTGCCCTGCGACGGCGTCGGACTGGCACGGCTGGAATTCATCATCAACGACACTATTCGCATACATCCGCGCGCCATTCTCGAATACGACTCGCTGGATCGCGAAACACGCCGCTCGATCGACCGTATCTGCGCCGGCTATCCGGATCGACGCCGTTTTTATGTCGACCGGCTGGCCGAAGGCATCGGCATGATCGCCGCCGCGTTCTATCCAAAACCGGTGATCGTGCGCACCAGCGATTTCAAGTCGAATGAATACGCCGCATTGATCGGCGGCGCCACATTTGAGCCACACGAGGAAAACCCGATGATCGGCCTGCGCGGCGCCGCGCGTTATTTTTCAAAACAGTTCGCCGACTGCTTTGCGATGGAATGCGAGGCGCTGCGCCAGGTGCGTGAAACCATGGGGCTGGACAACGTTATCGTCCTCATCCCGTTCGTACGCAGCGTTGCCGAGGCGCGGGCGGTGCTGGAGTTGATGGCGCAACACGGGCTCGTGCGCGGGCGGGACGGCCTGAAGATCTACATGATGTGCGAGATACCGTCGAACGCGCTGCTCGCGGGGCAGTTTCTCGAACTGTTCGACGGCTACTCGATCGGCTCCAACGACCTGACCCAGCTGACGCTGGGTGTCGACCGCGATTCCAACCTGGTGACCGGCCACGATGAACGCGACGAAGCCGTCATGCTGCTGATGGAGATCGCGATCGAGGCGTGCCGCGAGCGGGACAAGTACATCGGCATCTGCGGGCAGGCGCCGTCCGATTTCCCGGAGATCACCGAACAGCTGGTGCGGCTCGGCATCAGCTCGATCTCGCTGAACCCGGACAGCGTGATCCGCATGACGACGCTGGCGGCGGAGGTGGAACGCGATCTCGCACAACCGTCCGCCAGGGCCGGTTAGGCAACGCTTAGCAGGATGTTGGAAAAGTCCATCCATGGCCTTTTCCAGCGCGCAAAGCAAAAAGTGCGACCCTATCAAATTAATAGGGGTGCTTTGCTTCATTGTTCAAACAGATAAAACCCTGTTTGAACAATGGCGGTGCGCCCCGGCACCGCACACAGGCTGTTTTTTAACAGCCTGTCAGGGAAGCCCTGATGTGTCGTCATTCCGGGCTCCTGCCTTCGCAGAGGCAGGCTGCGCGTAGCGGACGAGTCCACGGACGGGCGAAGTAGGGTCCTGCCGGGAGCAAGGACCGAGACCACGTCCGGAACCAGTAGTCGAGACCCGGAGTCCAGTGTCTTTAATTCAGCAAATTGCTGGATTCCGGCTTTCGCCGGAATGACATCAAAAGAATTATCGAGAATTACCTGTAAGCGTGACACGTCCAACGGCTGTCATTCCCGCGAAAGCGCGACTGCATGGGTGCAGGAGGGGCGGCGTCGGGAACAGCCGCCGAGGAATCCAGCGCCATTCACAACCGCTGGATTCCGGGTCTGCGCTCCGCCCGGAATGACGGTCGCGATGTGTTGTCACGTCATTTGGTAATTCTCAATAATCAGACCTTCCTGAGTATCGCGATCAATCTGTCGTTCCCGCGAACGCGCGACGGCGGGGATGCAGCAGGCACGGGCCCGTGAACCGGCGAGGTAGCGTCAAGCCGGGAGCGAAGACCCGCTAAAACATCAGGAACGCCCAGCTCAAGGTCCAGGTATTCACGTCTGTCGTGCCGCCGTCCGGATTGAACTTTTTGTATTCGACAAACATCGCATTGCTCTCATCGAGATCGAAACGTGCGACCGCCACTTCGTGTGTGCCCGCCGCGGTTCCCAGCAGCGTGAAATAGGCGTCCGCCGGGTTATCGATCGTCAAATCCTCATGACGGTAGATCACCTTCACAACGTCCGTAACCCGATAACCGAACTGGGCATAGTACGCCGTCGCCGTGCCGTCAAAACCGGTGCCCAGCTCATCGGTATTGTCGTACTTGTAATACTCGGCAAGGATATCGAATCGGCCCGGCACGTAGCGGAAATCGACACCGGTGACCACCTGACCGACCAATTTCTGTGCGGCGGTAGCGCAGGTGGCGCATGAGTCGAATATCGGGTTACTCATCGCGAATATCCCGACACTTACGTGCTGGTCCGGCACTTGTATCAGGCCCCGCGCACCTATCAGAAAATTCTCGCCGGGCGCTGACACGTTGTTCACGTCGATCTCGCGCGGTCCCGGCGCCGACGTATCGATGGACGATGCGTTGCCGAAAAAGAGCTCGTAGCCCAGATCACTATGGCCGAGGTCAACCGCGCCGGTCGCCATCATGCCGATCACATGCATGGGCAGCGTCGCGCTGGCGCCATCCTCGAACTCGAGAAATGACGGCCGCGAGACCGAATCCTGCATCAGCACACCATGATGAAAATTCCGGTTCCAGTACCCCAGCGGCGCATGGTAGCGGCCCGCACCCAGCGTGAAGGCGTCATTGAACCGGCGGCTGATATACCAGCGCTCCAGGTCGACGCCAATCTCGTTGTTGCTGCGGGTTTCCATAACATACTCGACAAAAACCGAGGTGCTGTCGTTGATCTTCTGCATCGCATACAGATCGAACTGGCCGAGCGCGAAGCTCTCTTCCGTGCCTGTGGCGGTAGTATTGCTGAAGCGGATGTCGCCGAATGAACCGAACTCGACACTGTAAGCCGATGGCCCGGCAGTCCACAGAAGCAGGCCAATCACAGCGGCGGCTATTCTTCGCAGATTCATTCCTGGTCCCTCCCTCCGGGTAAACGTCGAAAGACTTTCACGTTACGTCATGGCCTCAGCAATACCTTGACCGAGCCGTCAACAGCGGCCTCATCGATATACCCGATCCCGTCCGGGAATCGGGACAACCATTTCTTGACGGCCGCATCATCCGTGACTACCGGCGGTGGCACGCCTTTACCAGTGAATATCTGCTTGGCCCACCAGGCCTTGGCCTGCTCCGGCGTCTTGTGCAGTACTTTGTGATAAAACTCGGTTCTGGCGGGGCGTTGCTCGGCCTGATCGATCACCTTGCAGGGCGTACCATTCGGCAAGCGGGGGGCCGCGGCGGTAAAGATATCCTTGATCTGCTCCGCGGTCAGCGTATCTACGGCCAGCGACGGATTGGCAATCACGACAACATCCGCTGACACCGCAGCGGCACTGCCCAGCAAGCCAATGGACAGTATGCCTGCGCGGCCCGCCTGACAGAGCTTGATCGCCGTTACCGTCATAAGGCTACCCCCGTTCTAGTGTTAATACGAGGCAATGGGGATTGTTTTACGCGATCGACAGGGGTAACACAAGTAGCGGGGCATGCTTGAGAATTGTTATCAAATCCGTGCGAACACAGAGGATGTCGGGCTGTCAGACCTTGAACCTACCCACCAGTGTTTGCACCTGCAGCGCGAAACTCGACAATTGCTCACTGCTCGTCGCGGCCTGGCGCGCACCGTCGGCGGTGTCTGATGCGACGTCGCGTATCGCGACGATGTTCTTGTTGATTTCTTCCGCCACCGCCTCCTGTTCCTCGGCGGCGGTCGCGATCTGGGTGTTCATACTGGTTATGGTGTCGATACGGTCGGCAATCGATTCAAACGTGGTACCGGCCTTCGCCACCTGTTCCACGGTCTTTTGCGCCTGCGTCACACCCTGCTCCATGGTATGCACCGCGCCATCCGCGGCGGTTTGCAAGCGCTCGATCAACTGGCGAATTTCCTGCGTCGAGTCCTGCGTGCGTTGCGCGAGCGTGCGCACCTCGTCGGCAACCACTGCAAAGCCGCGGCCGTACTCACCGGCGCGGGCCGCCTCGATTGCCGCGTTCAACGCCAGCAGATTGGTCTGCTCTGCGATCCCCCTGATGACATCGAGGACCGCGCCGACATTATGGCTGTCGCGCTCAAGCTGATGAATGGCCAGTGACGCCGTGTTCACGTCTGACGCGAGCCGCTTGATCGAACCCACCGTTTCCGCAACCAGTACGCGCCCGGTCTTGCCGTCCTGGCTCGCCTCCTCGGCGGCCGACTGCGCGCGCACCGCATTCTGCGCGATATCCTGTACCGTCGTCACCATCTGGTGCATCGACGTGAGAATCTGCTCGAGCTCTTGCTGCTGCCGTTCGACACCGGCGTCGGTGGTCTCGGCGATTGCCTTCACTTCCAGTGCCGCACCGCTCAGTTGCGCCGTAGAACCGACCAGCTGCCGGATGATGGATTGCAACTTCGCGATGAAATCGTTCAACGCGCTGACCATCGCGCCGACCTCGTCATTGCTGCGGCTTTCCAGTCGCCGCGTCAGATCGCCCTCGCCGGCGGCCATCTCGCGCAAGGTAGTCATGGCTCGTCGTATATTGTCGGTAATCGATCGGCTGATCAGCATGGAAACAACGATCAGCAGCAGCACGGACATCAGGCCGGAAACAATCCCCAGGCTTAGCGCACGGTCGGAGGCGTCATTGGCGTCGCGGATCGTCTGCGTGAAGTTTCGGTAGCGCTCGTCACGGAACTGTTTCAGCTCCAGCGCCAGCTGATCATAGGAATCGGCCATCTTCTGCGCCGCCGGTCGCATGGCATCGGGTGACATTGTGTTCAACATCATCCCGCTGGAGACACTGACCGCAGTGTCATAGTAGGCGGAAAACAGGGTACTGAGGCGGCTGACGTCGTCCGTCACCTCGGGATCGATTGCCGTCAGCCGGGCGAATATCGCACGCAGCGCGGTAGCCTGGTTCGCCGCTTCCGCCCTGAGATCTTCGTCGGCCGCGGCGACCGCACCGACCAGCGCGTCGCGGGTGCGTGTCAGACTGGCAATCGCCCGATCAGCGTTTTCCAGCAACGGGAAGGAAACGTCCTGAATGTATTTGAGACGCTTGGCGTTGCCGCCGGTGACCACATAATTCACGCCCAGCGTCACGGCAAACCCGAGCAGCGCGATGACCACCACCGACGAAAACTTCAGCCGGATCGGCAGATTCAATATCCAGTTCATTCCATGTGACTCCGCTACCGCCGTGGTTTGGAAAACCCGGCGGCAGTGGCGATGAAGGTATCCGTAGACTACGCCTCCAACACCACTTTTTTAATCCATATCAACGCCTTTATCGTCCAATAGACGTGAGTCATTAGGGCGGCAATCGCCCGTCATCACCGTGGGTATATCGCAATGACCCCGAAATCCGCCAACCGCCTTGTTTATGCACGGATCCGCAGCGCTACCAGCAGATCCATTACATTCGTGCCGGTCGGGCCGGTACGAACCAGGTCGCCGGCGGCGTCAAGAAAGCGGCCGGAATCGGCCACTTTCGGGCTCTCGCGGCTGTTCAGCCCGGCACGTTCGCCCCCGCATGACGGTGTCGCCATCAATAATCGCGCCGGCGTCTCGGCCGGGGCCGTCGCCGCCGTCGGTAGCGCCAGCCAGAAACAGCGGGGCCGCACGGCCAGCAATTTCGCCGGCCACGATCAGGGCCAGAGGCTGGTTGCGACCGCCACAGCCGGGACGATCCGGCAACGCGACGGTGGTTTCTCCGCTCCAGACGTGGATACCGGGCCTGGCGGCTATCGCGAATTTCGCGAGCCGCCGTCCCTCTATAGCCGCGTCGCCGGTGACCAGGCCCTCGTGCGCGGTAACGTCATAGCCCAAACGCCGTGCGGCGTTCACCGCAGCGCGACGCGCCAGCGCAGCACTCGCGACGATCTGCGTGGCAACGCCCGCGAATTCAGGCCCGGCACCTTCGGGCAGGGGAGCCGCGACCGACCTCGGGCAGACCAGCCATGCGGGCAAATGCGCGGGCAATACCCGGTCGTCAGCCGCGTCCGCCGCCAACAGGCCCGAGCCGATGTCGCCGACTACACACCGGGCACGTCCGAGATCAGCAGGTTGAGCGTGCGGCCGCCGCCCAGATGGCGCGCAAGACGTCCGCCCTTGATACAGGACAGGCGTTTGCGTACCGGTTGATCGCATCGATCGGCAACCCCGCGCCCTGCAACCACTGATTGGCGCGCGCCAGATCCGCGAGGCCGATTCCGCGCGGCAATCGCTCCACCAGCGCGGACGCGCCACCCGAGACGAGGAACAGCAATATCGCATCGGCCGGTGCGCCGGCGATGAATTCCACGAGACGCACGCCGGCCTCAAGGCTGTGTGCGTCGGGAATCGGATGACCGGCCTCGATAATCGTTAGTCGCTGATGTGAAGATATCGGCGGCTCGACATAGCCGCGTTTCGTGATCACCAGACCGCACTCGATTTGCCCGCCCAGCACATCGAGCGCGCCCAGCGTCATCGCACTCGCGGCCTTGCCGATCGCGACCACTAGCACCGGGGAATCAAACGCAATATCGAGCAACGCGGCACGCACGCGGTCCCGCCCGTGCACGGCAGCTATCGCCGCCTGATAGATTTCCCGCAAGTGTCAGCGTTCGCTGGTCAGCAGCGTACTAATCTCCGCAGTACCGTACCGATAGAAGCATGCTCATGCGATGAGGATAGGCCACGCGCACCTGCATTCGCACCACAACCGGCTGGCTAACGGCCGATCGCTCGCTCCAGATCGGCGATCAGGTCCGCGGCGTCTTCAAGTCCGACCGAGATCCGGACGAGACCGTCACCGATACCGGCCGCCCGGCGTGCATCGGCTGACATGCGACCGTGCGTGGTCGTTGCCGGATGCGTGATCGTGCTCTTGGCATCGCCCAGATTGGCAGTAATCGAAATCAGCTGCACCGCATCGATCAGTTTCCATGCCGCGTTGCGCCCGCCAGCGACATCAAACGAGATGATGCCGCCGAACCCCGATTGCTGCCGTGCAGCGAGCGCGTGTTGCGGATGCGACGGCAGGCCCGGATAGTTGACGCGGGTGATGCGCCGCTGCTGTTGCAACCACTCGGCAACCAACTGCGCGTTACGGCAGTGCGCCTGCATACGCAGGCTCAGTGTTTCGAGCCCGTGCGCAAACACCCAGGCATTGAACGGGCTCAGACACGAGCCGGCGGTACGCAGATAACTGTACACGTGCGTACCCACCACCGCCTCGCTGCCGACCACCGCGCCACCGATACAGCGGCCCTGCCCGTCGATGTACTTGGTCGCCGAGTGCACAACAATATCGGCGCCGAGTTCCAGCGGCCGTTGCAGCACCGGCGTGCAGAACACGTTATCCACGACCAGCAGACAATCATGGGCATGGGCCAGCGCCGCCAGCGCCGGAATGTCCGCAACCTCGGTCAGCGGATTGGCCGGCGTCTCGATAAACAGCAGCCGGGTGTTCGGCCGGATCGCCGTCGCCCACGCCGTCACATCCGTCAATGATACAAATGTCGTTTCGACACCGAACCGGCCGAGGATGTTCTCGAACAACAGTATCGTCGAGCCGAACAGACTGCGCGACGCGACAATGTGATCGCCGGCGCGCAGCACGCCCATGCAGGTCGCCATGATCGCGGCCATGCCGGACGACGTCGCCACGCAACGTTCGCCGCCCTCCAGCGTGGCAAGACGCTGTTCGAAGACGCGCACGGTCGGGTTGGTAAAGCGCGAGTACAGGTTACCGGGTTCCTCGCCGGAAAACCGCGCCGCCGCCTGTGCCGCGCTGTCGAAACAGAAACTCGACGACAGGAAGATCGGCTCGCTCTGCTCGCCTTCATTGGTACGCCGCTGTCCGGCGTGCACGGCGCGCGTATTAAATCCGAACTCTTTGGGATCTGACTTTAACATTCGGCGTCTCCATCAAACGGGCCTGACTCAACCATCGCTGCGGTTCCAGGCGCAAAAAAACCCGCTTCACGTTATAGCTAAAGCAGGTTTTCCCTCGCTTTAGCTGCATTTATTTCGCGCCCGCAAGCTGAACTCAAATCGGCGCGTCGGAGTAGCCTAGAAAATGGCCGGCAAATTGTCAACCGGATCACGACACGTTATACAACTCGAAAAGCTCGGCGTCCGCCTCCTGACGCTCGCGTTTCCTGATGTCGCTGCGGATATTCTCCAATCCGTCGAGGTAGTCGCGCGTGACGTCGCCGGTGACATACTTGCCGTCAAAACACGATGTATCGAATTCGGTAATCCGCGGATTGCCGCGCTGCACCGCGTCGATCAGATCGTCAAGGTCCTGGTAGATCAGCCAGTCAGCGCCCAGGACGCGCTCGACCTCGCGTTCGTCACGACCATGGGCGATCAGTTCGCTCGCTGTCGGCATGTCGATACCGTAGACGTTCGGATACCTGACCGGTGGCGCCGCCGATGCGAAATACACCTTTGCCGCACCCGCGTCCCGCGCCATCTGGATGATCTGCTGCGACGTTGTGCCGCGTACGATGGAATCGTCGACCAGCAGCACGTTCTTGCCGGCGAATTCGAGCTCGATCGCATTCAGTTTCTGGCGCACGGATTTCTTGCGCATCTCCTGGCCGGGCATGATGAACGTGCGCCCGATATAGCGGTTCTTGATAAACCCTTCGCGATACGGCGCCCCGATATGATAGGCAAGCCGCAACGCCGACGTGCGGCTGGTGTCCGGGATGGGGATCACGACATCGATATCGTGATCCGGCCGCTCGCGCAGGATTTTTTCGGCAAGCTTCTCGCCCATGCGCAGACGCGCCTTGTATACCGAGATATCGTCGATGATCGAATCGGGTCGCGCCAGATAGACGAATTCAAAAATACACGGCGTATAGCTGGGTTTCTCGGCGCACTGGCGCGTGCTTATCTTGCCGTCCCGGCTGATGAACACCGCCTCGCCGGGCTCGAGATCGCGTATCAACTCAAACCCGAGCACGTCGAGCGCCACGCTCTCCGACGCGATGATGTACTCGGTGCCCTTGTCGGTTTCACGCTTGCCGAACAGGATCGGCCGGATGCCGTGCGGATCGCGAAAGCCGACGATGCCATAGCCGATGATCAGCGCGACGGCGGCATAGCCGCCGCTGCAGCGGCGGTGCACCCCGGCGACCGCCTCGAACACGTCGTCCTCGTCGACGCGTAAACGGCCGGCGTGATGCAACTCATGGGCGAATACATTCAGCAGGATTTCGGAATCGGATTCCGTGTTGATATGGCGCAGGTCCTCGAGAAACAGATCGCGCTTCAACCGGTCCGCGTTGGTCAGATTGCCGTTGTGCGCCAGCCCGATACCGAACGGCGAATTGACGTAGAAAGGCTGCGCCTCGGCCGACGATGAACATCCCGCCGTTGGATAGCGCACATGGCCGATACCCATGTCTCCCTGCAGCCGCATCATATGGTGGGTACGGAACACATCGCGCACCAGGCCGTTGTCCTTGCGCAGTGCGAGGCGGCCGTTATCGCAGGTCATGATACCGGCAGCGTCCTGGCCGCGGTGCTGCAACACTGTGAGGCCGTCGTAGATATCCTGGTTAACGTTGCCTTTACCTACTATCCCGATAATGCCGCACATGTCTTGTTTCCTGTATCCTGAATTGTTCGCCGCCGCCGGGGATTACGCCTTCCTGAGCAATCTATCGACAATGTCGCCGGGAATCCAGGCGCCGATCCAGCCGGCCAGTTGCCGGCAATAGCCAACCGTCGCCGAATCCGTCCACCAGTCCCGTTCAACCAGTGGTGTGAGGCCCATCAACACCACGGCCACCGTCGCCAGCAATACGCCGCGCAGCGCGCCAAACACCATACCGATAATCCTGTCGGGAATACCGAGGCCCGCGCCGTGAATCAATTTCACCACGAGCCAGTTGGCCAGACCGAGTATCATCAGCGTGACAACAAATATCACTGCGAAGGCGATACCTGTCTGCAAGGCAGGGATCGGTATGTAGCCGGCAAAACTGTCCGCCAGGTACGGCGAAAACCGCAACGCCACCCAGAAGGCGACGACCCACGCGACCAGCGACAACGCTTCGCGCACAAAGCCGCGCCACAATCCCAGCAGTATCGACAACGCGACGATGCCGAGGATGGCGTAGTCTATCCAGATCATTCGCGGCACGGTCCGCAGAACTGAAACATTGCACGGCGTATTGTAGCCAAGTTCGAACACGAAATCATGGCCGGAACAACGCCGCGCCGGAGTATTGGCAAAACCATCGGCAGCGAGGTCAGCGGACCTCGTGGGCCACTACCATGCCCTTGAGCTTGAATTCCTTCTCAAGCTGATTGCGCAGCGTATCCGCCCGCGACCTTAACAGCTCCGGACCGACCCGGACACGGTATATCCGCTTGTTGCCCGTTCCTCCGGCCACGTCATCAACAAATGCCGCGTAGCGACGCTTACGCAGCTTGTCGCGCAGCGCAAACGCGTTATCCCGGCCGGAAAAACTGCCCAGCTGCACGACCCACGCACTCGGCGCACCGGCGACCGGTTTGGTGGCTGGCGGCGGTCCAGGCGCCTTCGGTACGTTTTCGGCCTGCGCCACCGGCGGTTTCGGTGCAGTGTGCGCGACGACATCCGGCTCGGTGGCAACCACGTCCGCGACCGGCGGAACGGGCACGGCGTCGCCGGCCGTCGTTTCTGCCGCCGCAGCGGGGGCCGGGTCAGGTTTGACCGGTTCGACGCGTTCGGGAATGTTCAGCGGCAACACCTTGACGCTCAGCCCCGGCGACTTCGGCGGGATCACCTCGTTCTCGAAACCCGGATTTACCTCGTCGGGGGATTGCAGCACCAGCGGCAGGAAGATCACCGCAATACTGACCAGCACCGCGACACCGACCAGACGTTGTTTCAATTTTCCGCTCTCCATGACGGTTACGGTACCAGTGTTTTAAAGCGCTTGCAGCACGAATTATCGCACGATCGCCGGCCCGGCGCGCGCTGTTCCCGAGGTTGTCCACTCCTGCTCGCGCATCGCCGCCGCCACCGTATAAAACGATCCGAACACCACCAGCCGGTCACCCGGCGCGAGCCGCTGCCAGACGTCTGGCCAGGCGCTGGCGACATCGGTATAGCGATGGACGTTGTCATCGATGCCAATGGCCTGCAAGGCAGCGATCAATCGCTCGGCCGGCGCGCCGCGCGCGACGTCCAGACCGGCGACGTGCCAGACATCGATCGCCGGACGGACGCCGCGCAACACGCCTTCGATATCCTTGTCGGCCAGCATGCCCACCAGCGCGTGCGTGCGCCCGGCACACGCCAGCTGCGACAGGTTGTTTGCCAGAACCGCTGCCGCCTGCGGATTGTGGGCCACGTCGAGGATCTGCGTGACATCACCGGCAATGACCTGGAACCGGCCCGGCAGTGTCGCCCCCAGCAACCCCTCACGCACTGCGCCCTGCGTCACCGGCAACCGGGTCGCCAGCACGTCGAGCACCATCAGCACGGCGGACGCATTGCGCAGTTGCACCGTGCCGCGCAGACGCGGCAACGGCAATGCCGGTCGTCGCCGGCCAGGGCCTTCCCAGGTCCACGACAGCCCTTGCAGTGAGTAATTAAAGTCGCGCTGAAAACAGTAGAGCGCAAGGCCAAGCGCCGCGGCATGCGCGCACAACGAAGCGGGCGGGTCGCTGTCGCCGTAGACCGCCGGCCGTCCGGCGCGGAAAATGCCGGCCTTCTCCTGGCCGATCGCTTCACGGTTATCGCCCAGCCAGGCGGTGTGGTCGATGTCCACCGTGGTGACCAGCGCGGCGTCGGCATCGAGGACGTTCACCGCGTCCAGACGCCCGCCCAGACCGACCTCCATGACCGCGACGTCGATCCCGGCGGCGGCGAAAATCTCGATGGCCGCGAGCGTACCGAACTCGAAATAGGTCAGTGAAATATCGCCGCGCGCCCGGTCGATGCGGTTGAACGCCTGTACCAGCGCATCATCGCCGACCTCGGCGCCATTAACCAGGATGCGCTCGTTGTAACGCAGCAGATGGGGCGACGTGTACATACCGACACGGTGACCGGCGGCGGCAAGTATGGCGTGCAGCATCGCCACCGCCGAACCC
This sequence comes from Gammaproteobacteria bacterium, assembly GCA_023266115.1. Classification (GTDB taxonomy): domain Bacteria; phylum Pseudomonadota; class Gammaproteobacteria; order VBWC01; family VBWC01; genus VBWC01. The sequence goes on along the minus strand of JAHFRU010000011.1, from coordinate 65,165 downwards.
TTGCCATTGGTGCCGGCCACGGTGATGACCGCGTATGGCGGTGATTGACAGCCCAGCCGGCGCAACACTGCGTTGACGCGTTCCAGTCCGAGATCGATCGCGTTGGGATGCAGGGTTTCCTGCCAGGCCAGCCATTCTTGAAGGCTGTTGAAACGCATAAGACCAGTGCGCGGATTAGCCGCGACGAGTGACAGACGGCTGTTGCCGCGTCACCCGGCGGTCAGACACCAGGCGGCGGCGCCAGATCGGGCTCGCCCGGCACGGGCGATAGTAACGGCTCCAGCGGCGCATCCGGCTGGGGCGCCGGCCGGTGCGTCAGTATCGTCAGGATCGAGGCGATGCGGTTACGCATCGCGTTGCGCTCGATAATCGCGTCGACAGCGCCGTGCTCGATCAGGAACTCGCTGCGCTGGAAGCCTTCCGGCAACGTTTCCCGCACGGTCTGCTCGATCACGCGCGGTCCGGCAAAGCCGATCAGTGCCTTCGGCTCGGCGATGATGACATCGCCAAGCATTGCCAGACTGGCGGAAACACCGCCCATCGTCGGATCCGTCAACACAGAAATATAGGGGATGCCGGCCGCCTTGAGATCCGCCAGCGCCGCGCTGGTCTTGGCCATCTGCATCAGCGCAATCAACGCCTCCTGCATGCGCGCGCCGCCGCTCGCGGAAAAGCACACCAGCGGAATGCGCTCATCGATCGAGGTCCTGACCGCACGCGCAAAACGCTCGCCGACTACCGCGCCCATCGACCCGCCCATGAACGCAAACTCGAACGCCGCCACGACCACCGGCACGCCCTCGACCTGACCCTTGATTACAATCAGCGCGTCTTTTTCGCCGGTGGCCTTCTGTGCCGCGGACAAGCGGTCCTTGTACTTCTTGCTGTCGCGGAACTTGAGCAGGTCCTCGGGCACGAGATCCCCGCCGATCTCGCTGCGCGGCTCTTCATCGAGAAAACTGTCGATCCGCTGCCGCGCGCCGATGCGTTCGTGGTAACCGCATTTCGGACAGACGCAGAGATTGCGCTCCAGCTCCGCGCGGTAAAGGGTCGCGTTGCACTCCGAGCACTTGGACCACAGCCCCTCCGGAATCGATTTTTTCCGGTTGCCCTCGGTCCTGATCCGCGACGGCAACAATTTCTCAAACCAGCTCATAGTCGTTTCCGTTACGCCCGTTAGTTGCCGCGCAGCCGGTGTGTCACCGCGTCCGCCACGGCATTATCCATCGCGGCGCGCATCTCGCCTAACTGCAGCCGGAGGTGTCCGGCGATTTCCTGAGGCCTGCCCGCCCCTGCCTCGACAGTTTTGACCAGCGCACTGCCGACGACCACTGCGTCGGCGATCGCGGCGACCCGCGCCGCGGACTCCGCGTCGCGTATGCCGAAACCGACGCCGACCGGCAGCGACGTTACTTCACGAATCTGTGCCAGCCTGGCTGCCACCGACGCCACATCCAGCGTGGCCGCACCGGTCACACCTTTCAGCGACACATAATATACGAAGCCGCTGGCGTTCGCGCAGATCCGTTCGATACGCTCCAGCGTGCTGGTCGGCGCGATCAGAAAGATCGGATCCAGCTGCCGGCTGCGCAAGGCATCGACCAGCCCGGCGGCCTCCTCCGGCGGCAGATCGACGGTCAGCACACCATCGACACCCGCTGCTTGCGCCGCCTGCGCAAACTCCTCGTAACCCATCATCTCCACCGGATTGAGATAACCCATCAACACCACCGGCGTCACGTCGTCCCGTCGGCGGAATTCGCGTACCATGCCGAGCACATCGCGCAGACTGACGTGGTGGGCGAGCGCGCGTTCGCTGGCGCGCTGGATCACCGGCCCGTCGGCCATCGGATCGGAAAACGGCACGCCGAGTTCGACGATGTCGGCGCCGGCCGCGACCATCGCATGCAGCAGCGGCACAGTCACATCCGGCTGCGGATCACCGGCGGTGACATACGGGATCAGCGCCTTGCGGCCCTGGGCGCGCAGTTGCGCGAAGCATTGTCCGATACGGCTCACAGGCGGATTCCTTCGCGCGTGGCGACCGTATGAATATCCTTATCACCGCGGCCGGACAGGTTGACGATAACAATCTTGTCCCGGTCGAGACGCGGCGCGAGCTTCGTCACATAGGCCAGCGCGTGACTGGACTCCAGCGCCGGAATAATCCCCTCGATACGGGTGAGATCGTGAAACGCCTGCAGCGCCTCGTCGTCCGTGATCGCGACATAATTGGCGCGGCCGCTGTCCTTCAGCCACGCATGTTCGGGGCCGACACCGGGATAATCCAAACCGGCCGAGATCGAATGGGTCTCGATGATCTGGCCGTCGTCGTCTTCCATCAGATAGGTGCGGTTGCCATGCAGCACACCGGGACGCCCGGCACACAATGGCGCGGCATGCTGCCCGGACTCTAGCCCGGCACCGGCAGCCTCGACGCCGTACAGCACGACACCGTCGTCGTTCAGGAACGGATAGAACAGTCCGATGGCGTTCGATCCGCCACCGACACAGGCGACCAGCGCATCGGGCAGCCGCCCTGCCTGTCGCAGAATCTGCTCGCGCGCCTCGCGGCCGATGATGGCCTGAAAATCCCGCACCATCGCCGGATACGGATGCGGTCCGGCAACGGTGCCGATGATGTAAAACGTGTTGTCGATATTCGTTACCCAGTCGCGCATCGCCTCGTTCAGCGCGTCCTTGAGCGTCTTCGATCCGGAGGTCACCGGCACAACCGTGGCACCTAGCAGTTTCATGCGGAAGACGTTCGCTGCCTGCCGCTCGATATCGACCGCGCCCATGTAGACCACGCATTCCAGACCGAGGCGCGCCGCAACCGTTGCCGTCGCGACACCGTGCTGACCGGCGCCGGTTTCGGCGATGATGCGTGTCTTGCCCATGCGTCGCGCGAGCAGTGCCTGGCCGATGGTGTTATTGATCTTGTGCGCGCCGGTATGATTCAGGTCCTCGCGCTTGAGCCAGACCTGCGCGCCGCCAAGCCGCGCCGACCAGCGCGCGGCATGATAGAGCGGCGACGGACGCCCGACATACTGGCGCAGGTCGTCGTCGAGTTCTTGCAGAAATGCGGCGTCACCGCGAAAACGCTCGTAGGCGAGGCGCAACTCTTCGAGCGGCGCCATCAATGTCTCGGCAACGAAGCGCCCGCCATACGGGCCGAAATGCCCGCTGGCATCCGGCAGCAACTGACCCGCATACGGTGCAGCCGCCGTCTGGCTAGTTTGTTTTGACACTTTCCACACTCCGCATGAAAGCCTGCATCTTCGCCGCATCCTTGATGCCGGGCGCCGATTCTATGCCGCCGCTGATATCGACCGCGTACGGCCGTACCCTGACGATTGCCTGTGCAACATTATCCGCGGTTAACCCGCCGGCCAGTATTAACGGTTTCGCGATGTTCACCGGCACCGTAGCCCAGTCGAACGTCTTGCCGGTCCCGCCCGGCAAGACCTCGTGCCAGGCATCCAGCAACAGGCCGCTGGCGTCGGCATACTGCGCCGCGCTCGTTTTCAGCTCGACGTTATCGCGCATGCGCACTGCCTTGATATACGGCCGCGCGTAACCGCGGCACGCCGCCGCCGGCTCGTCGCCATGAAACTGCAGCACATCAATTCGCACTGCGTCGAGCACCGCATTGATTTGACGTTCGTCGGCATCGACAAACAAACCGACCACGCTCACGAACGGCGGCACGTCACGCACGATAACGGCGGCGCGTTCCGCCGTCACGTGGCGCGGGCTGGGCGGGTAAAATACCAGTCCGATCGCGTCGGCGCCGGCGCGCGCCGCCGCGACAGCGTCTTTCGGACGGGTGATTCCGCAAAATTTGACGCGGGTGCGCATGCGACTGCCAGTAAGTTAATGGTCTTACCCGGACATCTCCGGGAGACCGAACCTGTCGAATGCCGCGCATTTTACCGGTTTTTCGCCGCGACGTCGCTTGGCCGGGCTCAACACCGGCTAGCCGAACAACGGGTCGCTGTCCGGTACGGGGATATCGAACTGGTCCGGGTACCCAACGCCGACCAGATAGAGCCCCTGCGCCGGTGCAGTGACGCCGCCAACCGTCCGGTCGCGGGCATCCAGCACCTGCCCGGCCCACGCCGGCGGATATTTCCCGACGCCAATCGCCATCAACACACCGGCGATATTGCGCACCATATGATGCAGAAACGCGTTGGCGACGATATCAACCGTCACCAGCTCACCACGACGGCCGACATCGAGACGATGGATCGTGCGTACCGGGTTCTTCGCCTGACAGGCCATCGCCCTATATGATGAAAAATCGTGCTCGCCGACGAGGTGCATGGCCGCCTCGGCCATGCGGTGCTCATCGAGAGGCAGACAACACCATGACACCTTGCTTCCCATCAGCCCGGGACGGACCGCACGATCCAGGATCACGTAGCGGTAATGGCGCCAGCGCGCCGCGAAACGCGCATGGAATTCGTCGCTGACCGACCGCGCCCAGGTGACGCTAACGTCACGTTCGAGAAAACTGTTGGCGCCGAATACCCACGAGCGCGTGGTGCGATCGGCGTCGCTGTCGAAATGGATCACCTGCCCGAGCGCATGCACACCCGCGTCGGTCCGGCCGGCGGTAATCACCCGGACAGGATGATCAGCGACCTTGCTCAACGCCGTTTCAATACACCCCTGGACGGTGCGCCCCTGCTTCTGTCTCTCCCATCCGCAGAAATCCGTCCCGTCATACTCCACGCCCAGCGCCAGCCTCATACCTCGGTTCCCGAAACACCGTCATACGAAAAAACAAGGGCGCCAGGCGCCCCGATAGCATTTTTTAATCGACAATCCGGGGCCTCGGCCCGCCCCATCGCTAGCGCGCGTCTGCCGAAATGTAGTCTACGGTCTTCTGCAAGACCTCGCGCCATTCGCGCTCGATATCCGGTGTGAACTTGTGATCGGACTCAGTGACCGTTCTGATCAGGCTGTCGATCCAGTATTTGTACAGACTTCGATCGATATTCATCCCGTCCTTGCCGTGCGATTTGCGCAGCACCTTCAGCGTGTTCTCAGCGACGGGATGACCTTGAGCATACATGATCGCGATATTCAGGCCTTGTTTGAGAACTTCCGTCTGATGCGCAAAATCCGTGTTTTTGAACAACGGACGTATCGCCGGATGACTGCTGATGAAAATATCGTAAAACCGGTTGATCAGTTTCGGATTGTTGATTAATGAACGACCGAAACTGCGCTGCACGTTAAAATATTTCTGTTCCATGCGTTGCCTCCGTGTCACCGCTAAATCAGAGAACCCGGCGCTGTAATCTCAACAATACACGCAGATATGGAGGAGAGGGCGGGATTCGAACCCGCGTGGGGCGTAAGCCCCCAACCGATTTCGAGTCGGTGCCGGTGTGACCGCTTCGGTACCTCTCCGGAACAAGGATGGCAGAAGATCGCGCTATATTGTGATGGCCAATCATGGATTGGCTGCTACAATCAACCCGCTAGATGTCCCGTCAAGACCCATGACACCTGAGCCGATAGTAGTTTATATCAATCAACTACCGCTATCACGAACTTTTTATGCTACCCAGGAGCGGCTCGAGAATTACCCTGTCCCGCATTCTCCTGGTTGGTCTCGCGATCACATTGCTGTTCCTGATCAACAGGAGTTGCACGGAACAGCCGACGACGCTGGAACGGGTACAGAACAAGGGCCAGCTGGTGGTTCTGACCCGCAACAGTCCGACCACCTATTATGAAGGACCGGATGGCCCCACCGGATTCGAGTACGACCTCGCCAAGCTCTTCGCCGAACATCTCGGCGTCAACCTGAAGATCGTCACGGCCAACACCTTCGGCGAAGTCATCCCGCGCACCGCGCACGGCGACGTCCATCTCGCAGCGGCTGGCCTGACCGTTACCGAGGAACGCGCCAAACGGGTGCGCTTCGGGCCGGTGTATCAGGAGATCACCCAGCAACTGGTTTACCGCGCCGGCAAGGATCCGCCGCGCCGAATCGAGGACGTCATCGGCGGCACGCTGGAGGTGATGGCCGGCAGCAGCCATGTCGAACGCCTCAAGGCGCTGAAGCTTGAGCTTCCTGCGCTTGCGTGGAAAGAGAACACCGAACTGGAAAGCGAAGAATTATTAAGCCTGGTTTGGGAAAAGAAACTCGACTACACGATCGCCGATTCCAACGAGGTCGCGCTTAACCAGCGCTTCTACCCGGAACTGCGGGTCGCGTTCGATCTTACCGAGCCGCAGCAACTGGGCTGGGCCATCCCCAAATCCAAGGACGACACGCTCTACAATGCCGCCGTTGATTTTTTCAATATCATTAACGCCAATGGCAAGTTAAAACAGATCATCGAGCGGCACTATGGTCACGTCAGTGAGTTCGATTACGTCGGCACTCGTAAATTCATGCAGCATTTCAATGAACGCCTGCCGCGTTTCAAGGCGATGTTCATGCAGGCGGGTGTGCAAAGCGGCATCGACTGGCGGTTGCTCGCGGCGATCGGGTATCAGGAATCTCACTGGGATCCGCGCGCCGCGTCGCCAACCGGCGTGCGCGGCATCATGATGCTCACGCGGACGACCGCCGCGCAGCTCGGCATCACCAATCGCCTCGATCCGGATATAAGCATACGTGGCGGCGCCACGTATATCTCGCACATTATCGACCAGATTCCCGGCCGGATTCCGGAACCGGACCGTACCTGGCTCGCGCTGGCGGCCTACAACATCGGCTTCGGCCATCTCGAGGACGCGCGCAAGATCGCACAACAGCGCGCATCCGACCCGGACAAGTGGATCGACCTCAAGGAAAACCTGCCCTTGCTGCGGCAGAAAAAGTGGCACAACAAGACCCGGTACGGCTATGCGCGCGGCAACGAAGCCGTGGTATATGTCGAAAACATTCGCAGTTATTTTGACCTGATGATCTGGATGACCGACCCGCGACCGCCACGGCCCGATTCGACGATCAACGAACTGGCACCGGACATCCCGACCATTTTGCCACCGGTGCTGTAGTCTCTGCCCGCTCCGCGACCCGGACCGGCGCAAACCGCGTTGCCACCGTCCTTCCCGCTCAATTACCGCCTGCCGGGGCCGAAAACCTTTCGGGGATCGACACCCGCCCGATATCGGCACTCGCAGCATCAGGATATGCACCCAGGAACTGTCACATATATCGCCCTCCTCACCTTGCCTGGCGCTCGACCTGGAAGCGCGGCATGACGCTGCAGCCAGCACTCTGCCTGCCGTCCGGCGTGATATTGCCGGTCGCGCAATCGCGGCGTTATACCATGACGCTGCTGCGGGTAGCGGGCCTGCTCGCCATGATCGCCATGCAATGCCTGATCACGGCAACAACGAACGAATCCTGGATCGTCGATACAAACACGCTCAACCAGATCGGGCACGAATACGGCGATGACGCCAGAAAGCGGGTGATCACATGGAATACCCTGCTGCAGGAAGGTAAAGACCTTGCCGACGACAAAAAAATTGTGCTGGTGAACCACTTTTTCAATCAACTGCGCTTTGTCTCCGACATGGAACATTGGGGCACCGAGGATTACTGGGCAACCCCGCTCGAATTTCTTGGCAGCAACGGCGGCGACTGCGAGGACTTTGCCATCGCGAAATATTTTTCGCTGCGTGAACTGGGCGTACCGGTGGAGCGACTGCGGCTGACCTACGTGCGCGCACTGAACCCGAATCCGGTCAGCCAGGCACATATGGTACTGGCGTACTATTCCGCAACGGACGCCGAACCCCTGGTGCTGGACAATCTGATTGATGACATCAGGCCGGCGTCGCAGCGACCGGACCTGGTGCCCGTCTACAGCTTCAACGGCGACGGGCTGTGGCTCGCCAAGGAACGGGGACGCGGCCGACTCGTCGGCGCGTCGGACCGCCTGAGTCGCTGGACCGAGCTTGTCGGCCGTATGGCGAGCCGCAACCAAAGGTGAGCTACCCTATATGCCCGGGCGGAATGCGTTAAACGGAGGAAGTCCATCATGACGCTTTACAGGCAATTGGTACTGGTGGTCGTGATGCTGTTCGTTCTGATGTTCGCCGGGACCTATCTGGCGAACATCGACGGCACACGCACGTTTCTGCTAACACAACTCGAATCACATGCGCAGGACACGGCCACGTCACTGGGACTGTCGCTGTCACCGGCTATGCGAACAAACGACGTGGCGACGATGCAATCGATGGTCGACGCCATTTTCGACCGCGGTTACTATCGGGAAATCAGCGTGGCCGACGCCCACGGCGCCATTCTGGTCGAAAGAAAGATGGACGTGACCATCAAGCACGTGCCCGCGTGGTTCGTCAACTGGCTGGCACTGGAAACGCCGCACGCCAGCGCTGCCGTGATGTCCGGCTGGAACCCGGGCGCCGCGGTGCGTGTACACAGCCATCCAGGCTACGCCTATAGCGAACTCTGGCAGACAACGACACGGATGGCCCTGTGGTTCCTGCTGACCACTATCGGCGCGAGCATCATCGGCGCACTCATATTGCGCGTGCTGCTGCGCCCGCTGAAGACCGTCGAGCAACAGGCCGAAGCCATCAGCGCCCGTCAATACGACGTGCAAGGCAAGCTGCCGCGCACGCGGGAACTGCGCAACGTGGTCCTGGCCATGAACCGCATGACCGGCAAGATCAAGATGATGTTCGAGGAGCTCTCCCGTAACGCGGAGCGCTTCCGCAAGCTGGCGTTCGAGGATCCCGTCACCGGGCTCGGCAACCGCCGGTTCCTGGAAGCGCAGCTGGAAAATATCCTCGGCAGCATTGATGAACACCGCCACGGCGCGCTAATGCTGATACAGCTGCACGGGCTGCAGCAGCTGAACGATCGCCACGGCTATGCGCGCGGCGACGAGCTATTGAAAGCGGCTGCCGACCTGCTGGCCAACGCCACCATGGCGCTGGACAGACGCGTGCTGGCGCGCACCAGCGGTTCGGACTTCGTGCTGGTGATCCCGGGCATAGACCCGGAATCGGCAGGCAACGTTGCCGCACGATTGTGCGAGAAACTTGCGCAACTTCATACCAGCAAACTGATCGACTCGCCAGACGTCGCGCATCTCGGCGTCGTCAACTATGACAAGGACGCCGGCGCGCAACCGCTGCTCGCCCAGGCGGACCAGGCATTACGCGCGGCGCAGGCAGGAGCGCCTAATAGCTGGTCGAACTACCGTGCGGCATCCGCTCCGACAGGAGAAACGCGCGGCCGTCAGGAGTGGAAGACCCGGCTCGTCGACGCGATAAAACACCGCCGCGTCGTGCTGCACTCCCAACCGGTCGTCGACGCACGCAACGCGGGTCGCACGCTGCACTATGAAGTACTCGTCAGGATCCTCGACAGCGACGCGCACGTATTACCGGCAGCGCTATTCCTGCCGCTCGCCGAACAACTGGATCTGGTCGACGATATCGACCGTATCGTCATCGAGGATGCGTTGCGCTTCGCAGGCGGACGGAGCACATCCGTCGCCATCAACCTGTCGCCGGCCTCACTGGGCAAACCGGAGTTTCAGGCGTGGCTTGCCGACATGTTGCGCCAGGTCAGCGACGCGGTACCGCGGATCGTTTTTGAGGTATCGGAACTCGGCGCGGTGCGGGAGCTCGAATCGATACGCCGGTTCGTCGGCGCCATCCAGGAGCTCGGGCATGGCTTCGCGCTCGACCACTTCGGGCAGGCATTCTCGTCGTTCGGCTATCTGCAGTCGCTGCGTCCCGATTACGTCAAGATCGATGGCGCCTATACCCACAACATCGCCACCAACAAGGACAACCGTTTCTACGTCGAATCACTGTGCAGCGTCGCCCACAGCCTGGATATCATCACCATCGCCGAGCGCGTCGAGAACCGGCAGCAATGGGAGACGCTGATGTCGCTCAACGTTGACGGTATTCAGGGCCACGTCGTCGGCAAGCCACAGGACATTCGCGAGCTACCGCGCTAGCGAGTCGAAGTCACCGGAATTTTTCGGCGACCCTCGGCAATGCCCGCAACAAATTCCCGAACCCCGCCCTTATTCCGGCATACCACCCGATGCCGGCGCCGGCACCAGACGGGAACCGCGAATAATGATTTCGACACGCCGGTTCAACTGCCGTCCTTCACTCGTCTCGTTGGTCTCGACCGGCTCACTCTCGCCCATCCCGGCGACCAGCATCATTTCGCGCGTGATACCCTTGGAGATCAGATAGTCCGACACTGAGTTCGCGCGCCGCATGGACAGTTTCTGGTTGTACTCGTCCGCACCCACGCTATCCGTATGGCCAACGACATTGATCTGCGAGATCGCGGCATCATCCTTCAACCGCATTGCCAGCTCATCGAGCGCGCGGATCCCTTCGGGCTTTAGCTCGCTCTTGTTGAATTCGAACAATGCGCCCGCCGACAACGAAATTTTCTCCAGCACCTGCGGTGGCGCCTGACGAGTGATAATCACCGGTTCCGGTTCCGCCACCGGCTCGGCCTCGGCCATGTAGAAACAGCCGATCTCGGTTAAATCGTCCGTCTTCGGCTTCGCCTCTGCCGGCAACGGCACGCTCAGCGCAGCCAGCAACTGCCCCTTGCCTGCCAACACGCGGTAGATGGCGAACGTTTCATCATACTGGCCGTTGATGTAGTCTGATTTCGCCGAAACGACCTCGTTTTCCGAATCCAGCAGATCCAGCAGAGTCCGCTGCCCGATATTAAACTGCTTGCGATAGGCATCGCGGGCCCGCTCGGCGGCGTCGACATGCTTTTTCAGGTGAACAAGGCGGTCGTTCAGTGCGGCAAAGGCATTCCACGACAAGCGCATGCTCTCCACCACCTGACGGCAGGTCCGGTTACGGACCTCCTTCGCCTCATCGATCAGATGGAATGTCTCCGCACGGCGCGCTTTATCTTTGCCACCGCGATACAGGTTGTAGTTCAAGCGCAGCATTGCGCTGACATCGTCATTGTCACCGCGCACGCCATCGAGATCCTCGTTCGCCGTCGCGCCGAGCTCGACGCTCAGCCGCGGATAATACGGCGCCTTCGCCACCTTGTATTGGTCACGGGCGGCTTCGATATCCGAAGCCGCCGCCTTCAGTTCGGGATGACCGTCGATCGCCTGCTGCACCGCCGCGTTCATCGTCGGCGGCACCTGATCCTGCGGCGCTACAGGCTTGACGAGGCTGCGCGGAAACTCGTCAACGACGCGAAAATAATTGATCTCTGCCTCGCGCAGGTTGCTCTTTTCCGCCACCCAGTTGCTGTTCGCCAGCGCCAGGCGCCCCGCTGTCTGATCAACGTCGGCACCGCGCCCCAGGCCACGCTCGCTACGCAACGATATTTGTTCGTGCGTTTGCTGATGGGCGCGCAAATTTTCCTTGGCCAGCGCCACCAGCTCCTGACGACGCAGCACTTCGAGGTACACTTCTGCCGTACGCAATGCGACCAGATCCGCGGTCGCCTGCACGCCATAGGCGCGCGCATTGACGCGCTTGGTCTGCCGGTCCACTTCGCCGGGTGTGCCACCGCCATCCCACAACAGCTGATCGAGTTTGATACCGAGCTCCTGACGCGTCAGCGAAATGGCATCCAGGCCACCGGCCCGCGTCGTCGGGTTGTCACTGCGTTCGCGGCCGATCCCCGCGCTGGCGTCGATGGACGGCAGGTAACCGGCTTTCGCCTGACGCAGTTCCTGGTCCACCGCGAGACGGTCGTTCGTACGTATCAACAGGTCGGGGCTCGTTGCGATGGTCTTGCCAACGGTTTCCGGCAAGGTCTCCGCCGTCGCCAACACGCAGGGCAAACCCCAGGTCGCCGCAGCAACCGCGATATAAATAGCCTTCCTCACGAGCATTCCTCCGCTAATCGGTGTCGATTAATTGTCGTAATTATTAGAAGATCCCTGCTGAATACCGCGCGGCGCTACTGACGCGACGCATTCCGACGTTCGCCCGCACAAGCAGAGACGCGTAGCGTAGCACTTCCGGCGGAAGATCGCAGTAATCCCTAATGATCGTGGCGCTTTAGCCCGTTGTAAAACAGCGCCAGATTCAAACGGCTGGAAATACCGAGCTTTTCGAACACTACACTAAGATGGGCCTTGACGGTACGATCGGAAATACCGAGTTCACGCGCGATCTCCTTGTTATTTGCGCCGTCGCTGACCATGCGGACTACCTCGACCTGGCGGGGCGTAAGACGACGAAATCGCGCGAGCTGCGCGGCCTCCGGCTCCGGGCCGCCCTGCCGCACCTCGACTCGCAACTGGTCGACCAGCGCGGGGAGCAGATCACGCGGTATCCAGAGCGCGCCGTTCAAGATGCTTTCCACGGCCTTCGCCAAGACATCCGGCCCAACATCGCTGCGGCAAAAGCCGCGCACGCCGTAGCGCATCAGCTCCGGGTTGACGGACTGAGCGTTGCTGTCGACTATCAGCAGTGCCGATGTTTCCGGCGATATCTCGTTGAGTGTCGCGAGATATCGCAACTCGTCACCGCACACCAATTGTTGATCGAGCACCAACACCCGCGGCGGTTGATCCACGATCGCCTCGAGCAATTCATCGAGCGCGGTGACCAGGCGGCCGTTGTTGCGCGCCAGCAACTGCGTACCCAGCGCGAACCATGCGGAATCTGGCCGGCAGGCGACGGTCACTGCGTAATCTGCTTCAGAAGTTGTCAGGGCCGACTTCATCAACATGGATGATCCCGTCAACGTTCCGAGAGCGCACGCTCTCTGGCCTTGAGCACGGGCTTCAGCAGGTAATCGAGCACCGTCTTCTTGCCGGTCTTGATGTCGACCATCGCCGTCATGCCCGGAATAATGCGCAACGCGTCGGCGTTCGGCCCGAGATAACTCTTGCGCGTACGGACGCGTATCACGTAATAATTTTCGCCACGACCCTTGCCGGCGGCATCATCCGCTCGGATGGTATCCGCGCTGATATGCTCCAGCTCGCCGTCGAGCCCGCCATATATCGAGAAGTCATAGGCACTGAATTTCACCACCGCGTCCTGCCCCGGCCGCAGGAACGCTATGTCGGCCGGCCGAATATTCGCTTCGACGAGGAGCGAATCCTCCAGCGGCACGATCTCTACCAGATCCATGCCCGGCTGCACGACGCCGCCGACGGTCGTGACCTTGATCTGCTTGACTATGCCGTGCACCGGCGAACGCACAATGGTACGGGTGACCCGGTCTTGCGCGGCGCGCACGATTTCGGTAACCCCTGACAGGTCCGCCTGTACTTGATTGAGCTCGGCAAGCGCCTGGGTACGGAAGGTGATCCCGGCGTCCTCGATCTTTTTGTTCGCCTCGGCGATCGCTGACTCAAGACGCGGCGCCGACAACGATGCCGTCTCCAGCTCGCCCTTGAGGTCGTTCACACTGCGCTTCAAGCGCAATACCTCCACCGGCGAAATGACTCCCTCGCCGACCAGCGGCTCCGATATTTTCAGCTCTTCCTCGACCAGGTGATAGCTGCGCCGCAACTGCTCGGTGCGCGCCTTCAACTCCGCGAGGTCCTGGTGCTTCTGCTCCTGCTGCTGTTTAAGAATGCCGATCTTGCTCTGTAACTCGTTTTGGCGGGACTGAAACAGGTCCTGCTGGTTCCTGGCGGTCTGCGGCTGTGCGCTGACAACCTCGACCGGTGGCTCAAACAGGCGGCCTTCCGACTCCGCCGTCAGACGTGCCAGTTGCGCCAGCAGATCGTAGTACTTTTGTTGTGTCTCGCGAAAGCTGGAAGAAAAACGCGTATCGTCGAGCCGCAGCAGTGGCTGGTCCTTGACAACGGTTGCGCCCTCCGCCACGAGCAGCTCCTGCAGAATACCGCCCTCGAAATTCTGCACGACCTGTACCTTGCTGGATGGAATCACTTTCCCCGCGCCCGTCGTCACCTCATCGAGTGTGGCAAACGCGGCCCAGACCAGCGCAATGACAAAAAACAGTGCCGCCGCGCCCAGAATCAGGTGGCTGCCCGCGCGGGTACCCCGGAACGTCGACGCGTTCACGTCGGACATGAATTCGACGTCGTCGTGATACGCCTCGGAAAAACTCTCCCTGGTATAGCGTTGAAACGCGGCCGCAAACCGTTCTCGCACTGTTTTCACTGCGACACCTTGATCTTGCCTTGCTTCAGCGCTTCCATGACGTCGTCCTTCGGCCCGTCCGCCACGACACTGCCGCCATCCATGACGATGATGCGGCTTACCAAGCTAAGTAGCGAAGCGCGATGGGTCACCAGCAGCAGCGTCTTGTTCTCGAGCAATAGCGACAGACGCTGTTTCAATAGCTCCTCGGAGCGGTTATCCATCGCGTTACTCGGTTCGTCCATCAGCAGTATCGGGGCATCCGTCAACAGGGCGCGGGCCACCGCGACGCTCTGGCGCTGACCGCCCGAAAGGCCTTCGCCGCGCTCGCCCACCTGACGATCGAAGCCGGCGGGATCGGCGTTGACAAAACGGGTGACGCCGGCGATGTCTGCCGCCCGCAGCACTGCCACGTCGTCCGCGTGCGGCGCACCGAGCACGATGTTGTCCCGCACACTGCCATAGAGCAACATGATGTCCTGCGGCACGTAACCGATGTTGTGACGGATATCCGCCGGATCGAGCTGCCGGATATCGGTGCCGTCGAGCAATACCGAGCCGCCGTCCGGCTCATACAGGCCCAGCACCAGCCTGCCGATCGTGCTTTTTCCGGAACCGATGCGGCCGATGATCGCGACATGTTCACCTGACTGGATATTGAACGAAACGCCTTTCAGCGCCGCGACCTGCTGCCCCGGATAACTGAAAACAGCGCTTCTGAATTCGATGTCGCCCTTGAACACCGGACGGTGCAGAAAGCTTTTTCCGGCCGGGCGCTCCAGCGGCATCTCCATCAGTCGGGTGATCGTCTGCAGCGACGCCTTGGCCTGGTGGTAGCGCGTCAGCGTCGCCGCCACCTGCGACAACGGCGCCAGCGCGCGGCCGGTCAGCAAGGTGCAGGCGATCAGCGCACCTATCGTCATCTCGCCGGCGCCGATCAGGTAAACGCCCGCGATCACCACGATGACCGTTGCCAACTGCTGCAGAAATGCGGTCGTGTTCGCTGCGCCAGCCGACAGCAGCCGCACCCTGAGACTCAGTTTGGCGATATTGCCGACCGCCTGCTCCCAGAGGCGCTGACGTGTACCCTCGGCACCGCTGCTCTTGATGGTCTCCAGCCCGGTCAGACATTCGATCAACGTCGCATGTTTTTGCGTGGAATGCCGGAACAGCTGCTCAACGGTCTTGCCAAGCGGGATCTGGATGACAAATCCGGCGAGCACGGCGATCGGGATGACGGCGACCGGAATCCATGCCAGCGGACCACCGATCATCCAGATAATCAGAATAAACAGTATCGTGAACGGCAGATCGACCAGCGCCGTCAGCGTCGTCGACGTAAAAAAATCCCGGAGGCTCTCGAACTCCTGGAGATTGTTCGCAAACGCGCCGACCGACGGCGGCCTCGCCGCCATCCGGATGCCCATGACCCGTTCAAACAGCATCGCCGACAGCACGATATCGGTACGCTTGCTCGCGATGTCGATAAAGTAACCGCGCAGCGTGCGTATCACCCAGTCAAAACCGAAAACAATCGCGATACCGATAGACAGTACCCAGAGTGTTTCAATCGCGTTATTGGGCACCACGCGGTCGTAGACATTCATAATGAACAGCGGCGTAGCGAGCGCAAAGAAATTGATCAGGAATGACGCCAGCAGCACCTCGCTGTATATCACCCATGAATCCTTCAAGGTATCCCAGAACCAGCGGTGCGGCCGTGGAATAACGGAACTGGCGCTGCGATCGTCAAATCGATAGGCGAGATTGACGAAGATCGCGCAACCGTTGTACTGCGCCAACACATCCGCAAAGGCGAGCACCGTTGCACCCTCGCCGGATTCGGGCTGAATAACCCGCAGACTGCCGTCGTCCCGGATCTTCTCGAGGATGCATGCCTGACCGTCCTTGAGCAACAACACGGCCGGCAGTACCAGTGCCGAAATTTTACCGAGGGGACGCTTAACGACTCGCGCAGACAAGCCGGCGCGCGCAGCGGCGCGCACGAACAGCGCCGGGGTCAGGCGGTTATCCACCAGCGGCAACCCCGCCGTTAACGCATCAGCACTGAACGGTTGATGCGTCATCCTGGTGAGTATTGTCAAACAACCCAGCAACGGATCGTCATGAGACGAGCGCCCGCCCGCGTGATCCGGCTGCGAATTGACGGGCGGTTCGGCCGCCGGGCGCCGTGCGTCCTGATCGCCACGATCCGCACGCGGTTGCGACACCTGGGCAACCGTAGCGTGCACCTGGAATCGCGTCGGGCTGCTTGCCGACGACGCAGCGGTAACCGTGGCAAAATTCAGCGCGTGGGTTTCCGCCTGGCTGGCGCGAACCACACCGTTTGCCGCTGGTTCATGCTTAATCGCCGCGACGTGTTTAACCGACCTGCTCGCCTCGGCCGACAATCCGGCCTCGTCACGCGACGACGACTCAGGCGTCGACGAATCGTCACGCAGTAACGTTGCCGCGTCGGCAGCGCCGATTGTCGACGCCTGCGAGGCGGCCAACGCGGCGGGTTCGGCGTCGCGTCGCGACACGGCCGGCGGCACCGGTCCGAAAACACTGGCGCCGTCACGTGCTGCCCGTTCGCCGGAATCCGCGTCCGCACGAGCGGTTGGGACCGCGACGTGCGGAGGCAAGACCGGGGTGTCACCCCTGTCGTCATCGAACGTATCCGCTGACGGTGCCGGTATTACCGCTGGCTTCGCCGCATCGCCCTGGGCAGGGCTGACACGTCGGGAGACCGGAATTCGCCGCTTGGGCGGCGGACTGGGCTTACCGACCATCTTCTCAATAAACGGAAAAATCTTGTTGTACAAATCAATCATTACTACTCCCCGGGGCGATCTGCCTCCGCAGTCACCGATCGCGTGGCGTCCACGCGTCAGCCGTCCGCTAAATGTTTTACTTCCCCCGTCAGATATAGGTATCGTTCCATGCTGCGGATACCTTGAAGAACATCAGGCGCATTAAGGTACAAGGAACAGACGCTTATATCCACTTTCGAGGCATGGAGGAAGGAATGCCATACATCACCCGCGACACCAGTGGAAACATCATCGCGCTTTACGGCGAACAACGCCCGGACGCGACCGAAGAACTGCCGATCGAACACCCTGATCTTCAGCCGCTTTTGGACCAGCTGCGACTGGCCCGCCAGGCAAAAGACCAACTCTCGTCGCTGGATACGAATATGGTGCGCGTCATTGAGGATCTGGTCGACGTCCTGATCGAAAAAAAGGTCATCCTCGCGACCGACCTGCCGCATGCGGCCCAGGAGAAACTGCTGGGGCGACAACGCCTGCGGCAGAAAATGACCGCGCTCGACGACCTGATGGTAGGCGAGGACGACATCATCTGACCGGCGCGGAGCGGATCGGCAATTCATCCGGCCGGTTTTCGTAACCAACTATTTTTAATATCCTGTTTCCGCATTAGTACCTCAGTACAATTGCCGGCACGGCGCAACGCCGTATGGTGACTGGTTACTTCCAGGCGAATTCATACACCCAGAATCGAGGAATCCGGTATGGCGCAGCAAATCGGCATGGTCAAAAACATCAGCGGCACAGTCAGGGCAACAGGCGCCGACGGGACGCAACGCATCCTGTTCGAAGGCGATGTAGTTGCTGCTGACGACGTCATCAGCAGCAACGGCGACGGCCGTGTCGAAATCTCCTTCAGCGATGGTACTACACTCGAAATGGGCCCGAACGCGCTAATTGTTCTGGATAAATCGATATTCGATCCTGCGACCGCCGTGGCCGGCACGCCGGCTGCCGGAAACCCCGACGCGACCGTCGCCGCACTGCAGCGGGCTATCCTCGCAGGCCAGGATCCGACACAGGTCGCCGAGGCGCCCGCCGCGGGCCCCGGCGCCGACTCCGAGAGTCTCGATCCGGGCTTTACGGTTCGGATGACAAACCAGAAGGTCACGCCGATCAGCGGCTTTGACACGTCGGGCGTTACGCCGGATACCTTCGTGTTGCCCAAGGATGAACTGCTACAAAACCCGTTCCCGTCAGTTTCGATTACCGGATCCAGCCCACCGGGCGCCCCCGGTGGTGGCGGCGGCGGATCGACCGGCGCCTTAAGTACCGGTTCGGCAATCGAAGGTAACCCGGTCATATTCGACATAAACCTCAGCACGATAAGCACTGGGGACACCACGGTAACTGTCAATGTCTTTAGTAGTCCCGGCGACACCGCGACGCCCGGTGCGGACTACACCAGCCAAATCTATACCGTCATTATTCCGGCCGGTCAGAGTTCTGCACAATTAGGCGTGGACACCGTGGCTGATGGCATACATGAGCCGAACGAAACGTTTTCTGCACAAATACTGACAGCAACCAATTCCGCCGGCACCATTAATATCAATTCCACGCCCGCCACCGGCACCATCATCGATAACGACACGCCCACCGTCTCCGTCACCCCGGTCAATACCGGCCTCGGCGGCGGTACCGCGATCGAGGGTAATCCGGTGACGTTTGCCGTCAGCCTGGACAAGCCGAGTACGGTCGATACGGTGGTCACCATCAACGTCAATGGTCAGCCCGGCGATACCGCGACACCCGGCGCGGATTACGCCGCAGCCACGTATACCGTGACGATTCCCGCCGGTCAGACGACGGCGCAGTTTACCGTCAATACCGCGGCCGATGCGCTGGTCGAGGGGACCGAGACCTTTACGGCGATCGTCACCGGGGCGACCAATACCGCCGGTACGGTCAATGTGAATGCGACGCCCGCCACCGGGACGATTCTCGATGGTACGTCACCGCCGACCGTCACGATCTCCGGCGCGAATACCGGCGCCGGCGGCGGTGCCGCGATCGAGGGTAGTCCGGTGACGTTTACCGTCGCACTCGATAAGTTGTCGACCGTCGATACGGTCGTCACGGTCGATGTCGCCAGTCTCGCCGGGGATACGGCGACGCCCGGCGCCGATTACGCCAATGGCCCGGTCACGGTGACGATTCCGGCCGGCAGTCTGTCGGCGCAGTTCACGGTGGCGACGGTCAATGACACGCTCAATGAGCCGAATGAGACCTTTAGCGCGACGATCACCGGCGCCTCCAATGCCATCGGCCCGGTCACGGTGAATGCAACACCCGCTACCGGGACGATTATCGATAATGATCCGATCGTCTCCGTCACCCCGGTCAATACCGGCCTCGGCGGCGGTACCGCGATCGAGGGTAATCCGGTGACGTTTGCCGTCAGCCTGGACAAGCCGAGTACGGTCGATACGGTGGTCACCATCAAC
>JAHFRU010000011.1:0-45780 GCA_023266115.1 Gammaproteobacteria bacterium | reverse complement strand
CGTCTCCGTCACCCCGGTCAATACCGGCCTCGGCGGCGGTACCGCGATCGAGGGTAATCCGGTGACGTTTGCCGTCAGCCTGGACAAGCCGAGTACGGTCGATACGGTGGTCACCATCAACGTCAATGGTCAGCCCGGCGATACCGCGACACCCGGCGCGGATTACGCCGCAGCCACGTATACCGTGACGATTCCCGCCGGTCAGACGACGGCGCAGTTTACCGTCAATACCGCGGCCGATGCGCTGGTCGAGGGGACCGAGACCTTTACGGCGATCGTCACCGGGGCGACCAATACCGCCGGTACGGTCAATGTGAATGCGACGCCCGCCACCGGGACGATTCTCGATGGTACGTCACCGCCGACCGTCACGATCTCCGGCGCGAATACCGGCGCCGGCGGCGGTGCCGCGATCGAGGGCGCGCCGGTCACGTTTAATGTGTCGCTCGACAAGGCCAGCACGGTCGCTACGACGATCGAGGTGCTGGTATCAAGCAAACCCGGCAATACCGCTACTGCCGGTGCCGACTACGCCAACGGTACCTATACCGTCGTTATTCCCGCCGGCCAGACGACCGGCTCGTTTACGGTCGCAACGGTCAATGACACCCTGATCGAGGGCAACGAAACATTCTCCGCACAGATCGTCTCCGCGAGCAATACCGTCGGCACGATCTTCGTCAATGCGACGGCTGCCACCGGTACGATCATCGATAACGACTTCAACACACCGCCGGTTGCTGACCCGGTCTTGACCGCGATTGATCCGACACCCGCCGGCCTGGCGAGCAGGCTCGGCAATGTCGTGTTCTTCAAGGCGCTGGATGTCGGCGGCGGACTCGATGGCGACATTAACGTATTTGAACCCAATCCGGCCGATCTGGGCGGCCAGGATGCGCAGACGCCGGAAAGCGGTTTGGTGTTTACGCTGACGTCACTGCCGAACTACGGCTCGGTCTATATCGATTACGCGAATAACAGCCCGACCGGCGGCGACTGGGTCAAGGTCACGTCGGCGAATATCGCCAGCCAGACGTTCACAACCGCGGACAAGATTTACTGGGTGGCGACCAGCGCCGATCCGATCCCCGGTGGCGGCACTGGCGTGACCCACACGATCGGCGGCATCGGTGCCAACCAGGCCGCGTGGGAACAGTTCGGTGTCAAGATCAGCGCGGTCAAGCTGAATGGCACAGCCGGCACGCTGGTGTTCGATGCCGACGGTGCCGGCGTCGCGGGCGGCGTCGCCGGCTCGGCAGGCCAGATCAATTACGACATTGCGACGAAAACCACGGAAAAGTTCGTCGTCGACTTCGGCCACGCGGTCAAATCGGCCGCCATCACGGTCACCCATCTGATCCCGGACGAGGGCGGTGGCGAGGTCGGCGTCGTCACCGCCATGCTGAACGGCGTGCAGGTTGGCAGCTGGACGTTCAGTCGCACCGGCTCGCCAAGCAGCGGCGCCGATATCACGTTCAATGTCGGCACCGTGAACGGTATCCCCGGCCAGGGCACATTCTCGCTGCCCGGCGATGTCACCTACGACAAGCTGGTGTTCAGCGCGAAACAATACGTCTCGCAGGGCAGCGGCACGGACAGCAGCGATTATTACCTGGCCAAGATCACCTACACCGATGCGGTAACGCCGCCGGAATCGGTGACGTTCAACTACAAGGTCACCGACGCGGACGGCAGCGACAGCCCGGCGGTGCCAGTCATCATCAAGACCGAACATCCGGACGGCGCCAGCGGCACGGTCGGCACAACGACAACCGTGGCCGAGGACGGCCAGGCGACCCAGCACCTCGTCGCGCCGGGATCGCTGCCTGCCGCACAACCGGCCACGGTATCGTTCCAGAATGCGTTTACGGCCGGCGACAACGAGGCCGTTACTGGCGTCACGGTCGGCGGAATCCCCAGCGGCGCCACCGTCATGATCGGCGGCGTAACGGTGACCAACGGCACACCGCTTTCCGCGGCGCAGCTCGCGGCATGGATAGGCGGTACAGCACTGACGGTCATCCCACCCGCTAACAGCGATACCGACTTCTCGCTAAAACTGACGATGAATTTGACCGATCCCGACAGCGGTCGCACCGGCACGGTCACTGGCAATATCAACGTGGTTGTCGATGCGATTGCCGACAAACCGACGTCTGTCAGCGCCACGCCGAACCCGACCGTGTCCATCACAAGCTCGAGCAAGTCAGATGACGATGACGATCACACCAAGCCACCAGCGAACGATGGCTCCATCGTCGTGGGCGGTACCAATTTCGGCCTGAAGTTATCCGCCACGTTCGGCGACTACCTGGATGGATCGGAAAAGCACTTCTTCCTCGTCAAGGTGCCGGACGCGTCGTGGGCGTCCACCGGCAGCACGGTGGTCAACAATCCGGATGGCGTCCCCGCCGGAATCTACGTCAAGATCAATGCCGACGGCCTGATCAACCCGACTACCGGCGTCGCGAACGTCGATGTCACTCTCAAGGCGCCAGGCAGTTCCACGGCCGGCTACCAGGCCGTTTCGTTCCCGGTCCATGCCGTCGCGCAGGAGGTCAACGAGACAACGCCCAAGACCGGCGAACTCGCCAGCAACAATATCTCGGTCACCAACACCGTCGTTGACGTGGACATCGCCACCGGCAACAAGATTCTGATCGGCAACAGCTATACGAACACCTTGTCCGGCGGCTCCGGCCACGACGTGCTGATCGGGGCCGGCGGTAACGACATACTGACTGGTGGAGGCGGCAATGACGTGTTCGTGTTCCGCTCGACCAGCGAAGGTATCGACACGATCACCGACTACAAGAACAACTCCGGCGAAAAAGACGTGCTCAACATCGCCGATATTCTTGAAGGCACCGGCGCGGCCCAGAATAATATCGCCAACTTCGTCAAGGTCAATGCCGGTAACGGCTCGGTCACCGTGGACCCGACCGGACATGGCGGCGGCACGCAGATCGCGAAGCTGAACGGAATCAGTGCGGGTAACGAAGTGAAGCTGATCGTCGACCACCTCGGCACCGAGGTAACCGTCACCATTATTTAACCAGTCACGATAGCGGGCATTCCCTGAGACTGAACACGCAGCAGGGAATGTTCGCTACTTTTTACTGCTCACCGGCGTTCACATCATTGCGGCGGCGCGCGAAGAAAGCGGTCAGCAAGCCGCCGCACTCCTGCGCGAGCAGGCCACCGGCCACGGTAATGCGGTGATTCAGTTTGTCGGTGCCGAGCAGATCGAACATGCTGCCCGCCGCGCCGGTCTTCGGATCGCGCGCGCCGAACACCACCCGCTCCACGCGCGCATGGATCATCGCGCCGGCGCACATCATGCACGGCTCCAGCGTCACGTACAGCGTCGAGCCGGGCAGACGATAGTTGTTCAGCGCCGCGGCTGCATTACGCAATGCGACGATTTCGGCATGGGCTGTCGGATCGCTGGTACCGATGGGGAGGTTGCAACCGCGGCCAATAACACGGCCGTCCTGCACCAGCACCGCGCCGACGGGCACTTCGTCGGCATCACCGGCGCTGCGCGCCAGCGTGATGGCTTCGCGCATCCACTGTTCGTCTGCTTCGGAGAATACTTCGCCGGTAGCCACGTCGCGCGAATTCACGGACGCTACTACTCCCACTCGTTTGTAAACAAGCCTGATAAAGGCTGTAATTTCGCGTGCTTACATTCAGTCATAGCGTCGATACCCTGAAAAATACCATAATCAAAAAATCCTTACGCATATCTAATAACTTGTCGCGACCTAATTCTGGTCAATCCGAACATGCAACCGCGATGACAACAGTGTCTCAATATCGCCCCTGACGACACAATGCGTGTCGAGAAGCTTTGCCAAAGTGGTCTGGTCCACCAACCTCACCTTATTCAGTTCGGCATGAAAACGAGCGTTGTCATTGAAGAATTGGTTCGTTACGGCGACCTTGGTGAATACGACGCCCGGATGCTCGAACTTGTACTTGGCTTCCCCCGTCACGACGTCCTTGATCGCCTCCCAGCCCAAATTCGTACCTTCAGTTCGTGAACTCTTGCATTGAATCAGCGTGCCGACGTTGACTGTTTTGGCTATCACATCGATGCCACCATCGCCCGCGCCCCCTTTCAATTCCACGGTACGAAACCCCTGTTTCTTCCAAAGCGCCGCGATCAACGCCTCGAATTCCAGGGGATCCAGCCTTATGGCATCATCCAGTGTGATCCGCTCGTCGAATACCCGGCTGTCGATCTGCACTATGTCGGCGAAATCCGAGGGGTTCAGATCACCGCAGCCGTTGAGCATATCGTCAGACAGTGACCGTTTGCGCTCCAGCAGGCGATCCAGCTTCACGTCAAAGGTCGTGAAGTCGTCCGCGCAAACCACGGGGTAGTAGACGTACACTGGCTTGGTCTGGCCGATGCGATACGCCCGGTCCGTGGCTTGATCTTCCTTCGCCGGGTTCCACGTGCGCGAGAAATGAATAACGTGGTTTGCCGCTTGTATGTTCACACCGAAGCCTACGGCGATGGGCGACAAGATGATGACGCCAAAACCATCCTGCGCCTGGAAGCGCTTGATGCGCTTCTGCCGGCTATCGGCCGCCGATGCGGCAGCCTCCGTATCGCCATTGATGATGTCAGGGCGGAACCGGAATTCCTGTTCGATGTAGTACGCGAGCAGGGTCTGAGTATCGCGAAACTCACAGAACACGATGGCCTTCTCTCCCTTCGTCTCGATCTGTCGAAGTGTGTTGATAAGCCAGTCAATCTTTGGATTTTTCTTCCGGTAACTGGACAGGGGCTCGCCCGTGGAGGATTTCATTTCAGGTTCGGGCGCGATACACAGCTTACGAAGAAAATGCAGCAATCCAAGATGATTCTTGAAGGGGCTGTTCGTGTTGGGGTGTCCCCGCGACTTAATCACCAAACCTACAGATCCATACCGGCACCATTGCGGCGCAGCCATTCATTGCGCTCGCGATAGTCCGGCATCACCTTGTCCACCTCGTTCCAGAACGCTTCGGTATGGTCGCGATAATGGAAGTGGCAAAGCTCGTGAACCACGATGTAGTCGATCACTTTCGGCGTAGCCATCATGCACTTCCAGTGAAAACTCAAGCGGCCATCCACAGCACAAGTAGCCCAACGGTACCCAATGTCTTTCACATCGATAAAGGTAAGGGCAACGCCCACCCTCGGTGCGAAATACTCTACTCGCTTTCTTAGCCGCTCCAGCCCCTTCCCAATATAGAATCTTTCGAACTCACGCTTAGCCGCTGATTCACCGCCCGTCTCGACGATCTGCCGCAATAAACAGAACCGCCCATCCTTCAGTTTTAGCGGCTCATCCTGTTCCTGTACAAATAGAAGACGGTACGAAGAACCAAGATATAGAAACGCCTCGCCATTAACCCACTCGCGCACCACTTTGGTTGCATTCAGATCACGCCACTCAGCCAGATTGCGGTAGATCCATAGGCGCTTACTCTCTACGACTGCATCGGCCTGTTCCTCGGTGAGATGCTCTGGTACACGGACAGAAATATTGCCGTCGCGCTCGATTACCACGTCGGCGGTCCTGCGTTCGCCGCTACGCAGCAATTGGTATTCAATGTCTCTTACACGTCGTGCTGACATGGTCTTAGCCTTTCAACAATTCGTCATGGCGGTTCTTCGCCAACTTCATGATTTCCACTGCCAGCCGTTCAAAATTCGCGGTGAACTCGGGAATATCCGCCATCAAGAGCACCTTGTTCAGCTCACCGCGCAGTCGCTTTTGTTCGGCCGGATTGTTCCAGAAGTCGATGATCCCGATCGTCCCTTGCAGCAACTCGACAATGTTCTTCATCAACGCCTTCATCTTGGTAGCCTGGCCAGCGGGAACCCCCTCTTTGCCGAAGGCTAATTCGGCCACATGGGCATAGAAGGTAGTCGCTTCTTTATCCAGCCCCTCAATGTTCTCGGTTCGGCCAGCGGCGGCCTCGGCCCGCAGTTTCTCAAGCTCCTCTGCCAGCAAATCCCACTGGTCCTGATACTTGTCGATCAAGTGTTCCAGCTTTTCCGACAGGGTCTTATAGAACTGGGGATCTTCATCGAACTTCACGGTGCAATGCTTGCGGATGGCGTGCTCCATCTCGCTGGCCTTGGCCTCGTCGTTGCCGCCCGCGTGGCGGTTGAGCTGGTCGAGAAAATCCTCCGCCAGCAGTTCCACCGGCGGCACCTTTGGATTAATACCCAGGCTCACCAAGTGCTCGTTGATCAAGCGTTTGACCTTGTCGCCTGCGTCGCCCAGGTCCAGGCTCTCATCCTTATAGCGCTCTTTGGTCACGCTCAGGATATAACCGAAGCGCTTGGCGGGTACCCGATAGGGTTGCGCGCCCTCGTGCGGCAATATGATGTCCATGCTCATGAGGAATTTCTTCAAGTACACCTCGAAATCCGCACGCAGCTTTTCATCTTTTAATGCGGTCACTGCGGCATGCACCACCGCTGCATCGGCCTCGATGCCCGCGAGCCGGCCCTGCACGAAATCTTCAACGCCCCTCACCCCGGCTGCCTTGAAGAACTGAACCAGGCGTTGGTAGCGCTCCTCCAAGACAGGCAATTCCGAGGTAATGTTCTTGAGCCCGTCCCGCAGCTCTTCCTGCTCATCGGTCGCGGCGTAGATGGTCAACGCTTCGGTAAGGTGGTTGGCCAGTCCGATATAGTCCACCACATAGCCGCGCTTCTTGCCCTTGGCTACCCGGTTCACACGGGCGATGGCCTGCAACAAGGTGTGTTCACGAATCTTCTTGTCGATATACATCACCTGCTCCACCGGCGCGTCAAAGCCGGTGATCAGCATGTCGCAGACAATAAGGAATGCGATGCCAGTCAGCTCTTTGTCCGGGTCTTGGCGGTCAAAGGGTTTGCAGAAGTTTTCGACGGCATTCCAGGCCTTGGCCTGTTTGCGCGCCTGGGTGACATACGCCGCCTCGTTGGTGCCATCAGAGGAAATCACTACCACGGCCTTGAGAAAGGTGATTTGGTCGATCAGGTCCTGGTCTGGTGTCGCCTTGAGCTTTTCCCGTTCCAGCCGTTCGGCCAAGGCGTCCTCAATGGCCCGCTGGTAGCGCACCGCAGCGAGCTTGGAGTGGCACACCACTTGTGCCTTGAAGCCGTTGGGCAAGATGTTATCGATATAGTGGCCAACCATATCCCGTGCGATGGCCGCAATGCGTTGCTCAGCCTCCAGGATGTCGCCAGTGGCGCCGTACTTCTTCTTGATCGCCAGCAAATCTGCTTCGCTGCGATCTCGAAACAGGTCTTCGAACTTCGTATCGAACTGGTGTTTCTCATTCAGCGCGGTGTCGGCAGTCTTCCCCTCGTACAGAATTTGCAGCGTCGCACCGTCATGCACGGAATCCATCAGCTTATAGGTATCGATGTATTCGCCGAAGCGCTTTACGGTTTTCTTCTCGCCGTGTCGTTCGGTAATCAGCGGCGTGCCTGTGAAGGCAATACGAGTGGCATTGGGGAAAGCCTCGAACAGATTGTCGCCGAAGTCTGAACCCTGGCTACGGTGCGCCTCGTCGATAATCAGGAGGATGCGCTCGGAGGGATTCACCACCCCGAAGGTATTGGCGGATGGTATGGCCAGATACGTGCCTAGCGCCTCGGCCACGTGCGGCGTCAGCGTTTCCTGGCGTTCCTGAAATTTGTGCACCATCACCATATTGATATCGGAGTTATCCGTCGCCAGATGGCGGCGCAGCGCCTGCGTGTTTTCGATCACGTTCACCTTGCCGCCGATGAGCGCGGCGGTCTGGCCGAGCTGTTCTTCCAGATCAACGCGATCATTGACCAGCAGAATTTTGAAATCGTTAAGGTCGCGTGAGGCGCGCAACATGCGCGCAACAAACACCATGGTGAGCGACTTGCCCGAGCCTTGGGTGTGCCATACCACACCGCTGCGCTCCATGGGTGTTGCACCACTGCGCAGTCGCTCGATAATCTTGCCCGCAGCGCGGAATTGCTGATAACGGGCCACCACCTTGATGCGCTTGCCCGCATCGGTATCCATGAACACCGAGCAGGTGCGCAGGATGCGCAGCAGATTGTCTTTGCTCAACATGCCTTGAATCAGCCGCTGCTGCGGATTCTTCTGTGCGAGATTCTCATCACTTTCTGGCCACAGCGTCTTCCAGGCATAGAAGTGTTCCTCGCCAGAGGTCAGGGTGCCATAGTCCGCTTCCGCGCCACTGGTGCGGATCAACAACTGATTGGTGTGAAATAGGCGTGGCTCGCCTTCTTTCAGGCCTATATCCTGTGTCGCCTGGCGGGCATTCCGGTAACGCTGCAACTGCACGAAAGCCTCGTGCATCGGGTTGGCACAGGTGGGTCCGCCAAGCTTGCACTCCACCACCGCCAGCGGGATACCGTTCACGAACAGGACGATGTCCGGGATGATGAACTGCTTCACGCAGCCCGGCGTATCGATGCGAAACTGGTTGATGGCGTGAAATTGGTTATTGGCGGGATTGGCTAAGTCGATCAGCTTCACCACCGGATCCTGCTCACCTGTGATTTCGTTGGTGTCGACCTGGGTTTTAAAGAGCAGCGACTGGATAGCCTCGCTGGCCTCCAGCAGCGTACGATTCGGCTGGCGCAAAATCTGGTCGAGCAACTCGTCCAGTTGCCGATCCGTGAGCCACGCCTTGCCGTCGTCGGTGGTGTTGATGGCGCGCACGGCGGTACTGAATATCTCAAGCAACAACCACTCGCGAAACGAAGTGCGCAAGCTCTTGGCCGGGTCGCTCGGTATCACACCCACACCCTGGTCGATCACCGTCCAGCCCAGTTCTGAGAGCTGGGTTAGGAAGGGTTTTTCGACGTGCAGATATTCGGACATGGGCTAGTTAAATAGCTAAAGCGTAGCAAGGCGTCAACGATTTAGACGATTTGACGGTCACTTAACTCGTTGAAATTCTATATATCTTGACATGGTCACGGTCTCTCATCCCTGATCTGAATGGTCTAAATTCTTCGAGTCAGTCGCAGTTTTAGCCAATTTCCATAGAGCACCAGGACCCTGGCCTTCGCTCTTCAGGGTGCCCTCACGTCGCATTTCCTGAAGAAGATTCTTGATACGATTTTCTTTTTGTTCTGTCGAAAGTGCATCCGAGATTTTTTCCAGAAGAAACGCAGCAATATCGGCTCGTTTGGATTGTCCGAATTGTTCAAAATAAGAAATAACCAAGGCTTTGTAATGCGCCTTATCCAAGCCACGATGCTTGATGTATGCCGCCTTGGCACCTGTGGCCAATGCAACCTCCGCCGACACGAAGAGATTCGGCCGCCTCCCTTCAATCAGATGTTGCACCTTGAGCCTTTTGAATTCATTGTCGCTGATAGCGCGACGCTTTTGCACTTTATCCAGAGCGATGACATCCATCAAATCAAGTTCGCCTCGCGCCATGAGCATCTGGGTATATTTCTCATCAAGAATTTGTCCCGTGAGCCTGACGCTTACTTCATTCGTTTTACTCAAGTCAAAATCCGGCATC
This sequence comes from Gammaproteobacteria bacterium, assembly GCA_023266115.1. Classification (GTDB taxonomy): domain Bacteria; phylum Pseudomonadota; class Gammaproteobacteria; order VBWC01; family VBWC01; genus VBWC01. Next base: position 36,237 of record JAHFRU010000011.1, on the reverse strand, counting down.
GGGAAATTGCGCAGACGCTGCGCCATGAACATTTTTTTGATGCCACTGCCGATGGTGTCAATCATATTCAGGTTCACCATGCCATCCGCCAGAAACTTGTTTCGGTACACCGCTGGCGGCGCGTCACTGCGAATCATGTCTTCCACAGTGCCGGGGATGAATGTTCCCATGTTCGTGAACAGCAGCGAATCCGGCGTTTCCACCAAGCTGGTACGGCCACGCAACGTGTAATCCTGATGCGCAATGCAGTTGTGTAGCGTTTCGCGCATCACCCATGGGTCATATTGCGAGACCTCGTGCGGAAACAGCGTCCTGCTGGGCAAATGCCGAATCGTTAAGTTGCGCACCTTTTTCAGAATGCGATCACTGGACAAAATTAACGGCAAGCCAAAATGCTCATAGTCCTGATCCACTCTGGCCTCGTTGCGCAGAACCCATGTCAGTTGGGCGGCCGCAGGCGCCAATAGATGCGCGGATTCCTCCTTGCCCAGCAGAACAAGCGCGGCATGGGTGACCTTACCGCCAATGCACACCTTCGCCTTGTTCAAAAATGTAACGTCATCCCAGGAATCCATTTCATCGGCACGTTGCGGATGTTTGATCCTATATTGGGCACGCGCAAATTGCAGCGCCGTGGAGTCAAGGTCATCCAGGCTGGCGGCTTCAACAATTTGTGCCGACCAGTCCTCGTGCGTGCTGGAAAGCATCTGCCACAGCTTGCGTTCCTTCTCGGGGAAATCCTTGAGCTTCTTTTTGTAGCTGCCGACGCGGATGAACGCTTCTCCGCTGAAACGCACCGGCGTCGAGTTGGCGGCCTGCACCTCAAACAGCACCACCGGAAATTCGCCGTATTTGAATTCGTGAATCGTAAAATCGATCCGGGGATTCAGCAGGCGGAGCAGCCAGTTTTCCAGCGCCTCGTTGCCGACCTTCGCGCGCTTGGGCACAAACGAGGTGCCAATCACCTCGTGCGCGCCATCCTTGATGCCCCAGACGATGTAACCCGTCTGCTTGCCATGCAGGGCCGCTCCGTTGGCGATAGCCGACAGGTATTCACCGATCTCGTCCGGCTTGTCGTTGTTGCGCTTGAACTCCACCCACTCCGTCTCGGCGGGCAGGGCAAGCAGTTCGCCGAGCTTCTTCTGTAGTTCGGTGGGCGTCATACAGAGGTGCCCTTGGACTCGCCGTCGACTTCAGCTTTAACTTCATCATCGCCATCACGCGTCTGAGCGGTGTCCGGGATAAACTTGGCGTGAGTCTTCTTCAAGTACGCTTTCGCGCTATCACGATCTGCCTCATATGCGAGTTGCCTATTTACGAAGTGCAAGCGAGCACGAGCATCGTTGATCACATCTGCCCACGACTTTACCCATACCGTAATGTTGAGTTCGGCGGTATCTGAAACCATCCCCCTCGGGCGATTTCTCTGGTTCGCCTCACTCTTTGCAAAATCATCAAGATCATTCGATATCGCCACGAACGTCCAACGTGTCTTAATATCCCGGAACCGTTCGTCTTTGGCGACGGCAGCAGCATATTTCTTGATTTGAGTAAGAACCTCATCGTCAATTTTCTTGGACGGACGTTTTAATTCGATAATCAAGTAATCGTATTCGCCCACGCGCGGCTGAACGACCTTGTGCAGCATAAGATCGACACGTCCAGCCTTACCCTCGCCCATCTCAACAGGATGGGGATCATCCTCACGCGCTCCGAGTTTATCAAGATGGATATTCAACACCTCTTCCAGCCGCCTTTCACTACCAGCAAGAGAAAATTCTTCGTCGAATAGCCACGCCTCGTTTTCCAATATTTTATGCAACTGATCTCGTTCGAGTAGCTTCTTTTTGCTTTCCTTATCGAAAAGCAAATTCTCCAACCCATTCAGAAAATCGAGACGGTTTGCGACGATCTTTGCCGAGCTAATAATCGAAGAGAGCGGCGTCTTATAGAGCAATTCGGCAAGTTCATCCTGTTCATCTTTTTTCAGTCCGAGAACTTCACCAATAATTTTTTGCACCGACTCCGGGTTTTCTCGAATCGCTTGCGCGAGAAGCCGGAAAGTAAACTTCTTGGATTTGACATCGGCGTCGTCGAATGACGGCAAGTAGCTCTGGACGTTGACGGCCAAGATATCAAACACCTGTCGCTCGACTGTTTCAACAGGATCAAGATTCAGCTTGTCATCGTAGGGATAAATTTGTTCTTCCTTCCAACGTTCGATGATCTTGCTTTGATCCTCGACTAGGCGACGTCGGAAGTGCTCTTTGATCTTGTTCTTCGCTAACTTGACTATGGTTTGCACGTCCGGATGCAATTCTGCAAGACTGAGTTGATTCAGCTTGTCCAGTTCCCGGAAGTGATCAGACTTGATATAGCCGGTGAAATGAAAACCGGGTGCGCGGATTTGTGGGCCAACTTGGAGTTCATGCAGAGCAATTCCGCCTGCATCACACAGGTGAAGAACGCGATCGGCTGGAATACTCCACTCGATAATGGACACTGCTACAGCGGCTTTACTCCCGTCGCCAAGCTCCACATCCCCCAAGTGATACTCACCACGGTGACTTTGCACGCTCTTGGGATCAACGGCAATTCCGTTGTATTCGAGGCGTAGATCCGGATATTCAGTTAGATAGGCCGCGAACATTTTCGCCAGTTCAAGCGGCGTCGAATCCTCTTGCAGAGAGCGAAAGTCGTGTTGAAGATTGTAGACAATCACCTCGGTTCCGACCAGGGCACCGCTTACTTCGACGGGATCGGTCGTGTCAAAATCATCGAGACTTTGTGCACTTCCCATAATTTTGTAGGAATACGTTTTTCCATTGAGTCGGTAGGTAGTGTTCCATTCCACGCGCTCCCCAAGCGCGAACGCCTTGAACCTACCCTTGCCATTCTTACCATGGAGCGCCCGCCCATTTTGACGATCGCGCGTTTTTTTCCACGAATCGCCGAGGCTTCCGAACAAATTTTCTACCTTTGAGTAATCGATTCCATAACCGTGATCACGGACACGAATCGCCTGTATTCCATCCATGTCATTTAATTCGAGAAAGATTTGAACTTGATTGGTATCCGTATCAAATCCATTCCAAACAAGCTCCGCTAACGCCGCCAATGGTCTGGCGACGGTCAATGTTTCGAGAAAATCTCGTTTCGCGGTTACATGAACTTTAGTCATAGCTTGCTCGTCATTGTCTTGTTGTTATAAAGTGGATCATATCGATTCCGAATGGACTTCAGATTTTTTTGACCTTCACCCGAACACGACCTGTGAGGAGGTCGTGCATAAGCCCCAACTTCTCTTGCACTAATTTAGCTAGAGAGCCCTGTTCAGACTCGACCATTGTATGGCACGCAGAAAACTTCTTGAAAATCTCCTGCTGTTCCGAAATCGAAGGAACTGGCAACATCAATGAGCGCAATGTGGACGATTGAATAGCGTCCATAACGGCTCCCTGTGACTCGCGCCTAAACCATGACAATACCCACGGGGCGTAATTCAATTGCCAGCAAACCAGCTCAAATATTACTTGTGTTTTATCAAACGTCATTGTCCATAAATGTTTTGATGACAGCGCTTCGCCAATGTCGGCCGGCAACACGCAACAGCGTCCAACTGTACCCATGATAGTTATCACTACATCTCTTGGCCTAACGGAATAGCGATTCAACTCTAAATATTTCTGTCGAGAAACGCGTCGTGTAAATGTGGCCTCAAAATGCTCGGTATGGATGTTATCGATGCCAAGAAACGGAATACCTTCTTCTACGAGTTCTGATTTCAGCAGCGCACTTCCAAATGGGCCGCTTCGCAGATTGTTGCCGACAGGCGCCAACAATTGCTCTACCGATTTACAACCCCATTCCTTTGGCATCCAACCAATCGGTGTTTCGTGGTAAAGCTCCGGCGCTTGTTCGCGGGGCGGGCGCAGTTTGCCGTCGGCGGTGACACCGCGGGTGAACAGGTCGTGCATCAGGCCCGCTTTGATTTGCTGGTATTTGGCGATGAGGGTTTCGGTCCTCTTGATGGCGGCATCGATGGAAGCTAGAACGGCAACAATTGCATTCTGCTCGGACAGCTTCCTCGGGTAATAGACCTTCAGAATCCGCGAGAGGTCTTTTGGTACATGTGGGACTCCAGTTCCAGTTCGCCTACCCTGTATCCACTCAAATCGTGACAATAGGTGGTAGTAAAGGTATGAGCTGGTAATTTCGTTGCTAGGGGTGATACGCGACACCGTTGAAGAAACAACACCCGAAAGATTGTGTCCCACCAACCCGCTACGCTCACCGTCCCAAAGCATAAGAACATCGCTTGGATTGGCCCGAACTGCCAATTTCGTCGACGCGTAGCCTTCAACTTCGCCTTCGAGCGCTGACGCACCAAGGTAGCCATCATAGCCATCTTGTTCGTACTCTGAAGTCTCAACCTTCCGGCCCTTTTGGAATTTGGCAAGTTGGCCGAGAGGCTTTTCGAGCCACTCACTCATATCCCAACGCCTCCAGGAATTCCCGCAATTGGGTGCTGGCGGCATCGCGTTCTGCTTCAATCTCCTTGGCCGTGACTGCGTACTTGTTCCAGAGGTTTTCAATGGCGGCGACGCAGGCGCGTTGATCGGCACGCAAATAGGCGCGGTAGCTTTCCATTAACAAACGACCAAGGCGTTCGACGATGACCTGGCGCGCTTCGTCGCGGCTGATCTTGGCACGGGCGGCTTCCACCAATTCGTCCTGTTTTTTCTCGGTGGTGCGGATGCCGGCCTTGAGTGTCTTGGCTTCCTGCTCCAGCGCCTTGTGGGCGGCGAGGCGTTTCTCGATTGCTTCGACTTCGGCCAGGTACGCCGTCCATTCGCTCTTTTCGCCTTCCTTCTTGGCGAGTTTGGCGCGGGTGTTGAGCTCCTTGAGTTCGGCCTTGAGCTTTTTCACCTCGTCGCTCGGTAGCACGCCGGTTTCGTCGGTGTCTTCGAAGTCTTCTTCATCCGCCGCGGCAAACAGGGCTTGCAGTTCCGCGAGGCGGGCGCGGGATTGCTCCAGCTCTTCCAGCACTTCCGGGAACTGGCTGGCGAGGATCTCCTGATCCGGGATCAGTTCCGGACCCCAGCCGCTGGCCGCGATGGATTTGAGGTCGGCCTTGAGCTGGTTGATGTAGTTGGCGAAGGCGCCGCGCACCTGGTAGGGGCTGAGCAGGTTCTGACCCTTGAAGGTCTCGGCGATGCTGGCGAGCAGGCTGCGGCGCAGTGCGTAGACGTTGCCGGCGTGGCCGCTTTTGTTGTGGGTGTCCGGGGCAAGGGCTTCCACCAGCGGCAGGCTTTTCTGCCACCAGGCTTGCAGTTGGGTAAGGAAGGCGCCGTGCCTCTCGATTACGCCGGGGTGGTTGGCGACGTTTTCGGCGATGGTGCGTTTGTGTTTCAGCGTGTCGGCAAAATCTGCATACGAAAAATCCGTAGGTTGGGTTAGCGCAGAGTAACCCAACGTTTCCTCTCGAACCTGTTGGGTTACGCCCTGCGGGCTAACCCAACCTACATTTCCACGCGGGACGAAGCAGCTTTCTTTCAGCTTCGCGTAGTTGCTCCAACAATGCCCCATAGTTTCGATTTCAACCATTGGAACGCCGCCATGCAGATGGGCGCGCACGTCGTGCGGCTCCGGCGGCGGGGCGTTATCCACATAGCGGCGGATGTTGCAGTTGTAGTCTTCGGCGGCGATCTCTTCCACCGGCACGCGCCGCGCATAAGCGGGGATATCCGCGCCTTGGCGGTAGGCGTGGACGATCTTGTCGATGTCTTCCGGGCGCAGGAAGTTCTGCGCCTTGCCTTCGCGGTATTCGCGGTCGGCGTTGATGAACAGCACATGCTTGCGATCCCTGGCACCGGCCTTGTTCATCACCAGGATGCAGGCGGGGATACCGGTGCCATAGAAGAGATTGCTGGGCAGGCCGATGACCGCTTCCAGGTAGCCTTTGTCGATGAAGTATTTGCGCGCCTCGCGCTCCTCGCCGCCGCGGAACAGCACGCCGTGCGGCATGATGGTGGCGAGCTTGCCGTTGCTCTTCAGCACCGACAGCATGTGCTGGACGAACATGAGATCGGCCTTCTTGCCCTTTTCGGGCATCATTACCGGGAAGCGGCCGGGGAATTTGAGGTCTTTCTTGCTGTAATTCTGGCTGAACGGGGGATTGGCGAGCACCCGGTCATAGCGGCGCAGCTCGTTGCCCTCGTCCATGTGCGCCGGGTTCTTGATGGTGTCTTCCTGGCGGATGTCGGCATGGGCGATGCCGTGCAGCAGCATGTTCATTTTGCAGATGGACTAGGTGGTGCCCATCTTTTCCTGGCCGTACAGAGACAGGTGGCGCGGGTCGTGTCCGCACTCGCGCAGGTAATCGCGGGACTGGATCAACATGCCGCCGGAGCCGACCGTGGGGTCATACACGGTCATGTTGGGCTGCGGATCGACGATCTCGACGCAGACGCGCACGACCTCAGCCGGGGTGTAGAACTCGCCCGCCTTTTTGCCGGCGGAATCGGCGAAGTATTTGATCAACCATTCGTAGGCCGCTCCAAGCAGATCCGGGAACTCGAAGTCCTTATCGCGTAGGGGAATCTTTTCGAAGTTCTGGATGAAATCAGACAGCGTGTCGTCGTCCAGCGTGCGCTGTCCGATCTTTTTGTTGAAGTTGATGCCCTTGAGTACGTCCTGCAGCGCGTCGATGCTGGCGTCTTCGATTGCCTCCAATGCTTTGTTCAGGCCAGTGCCAACATTTACCTTGAGATGCTTTACCTTGGACCAATGCGCGACTTCCGGGACGTAGAAGTACTTGCCCGAATACTGATCTGGATCATCGAGTAGCTTGCGCATTGCCGCCGGCGTCATGCCCTTGGCTTTGAACTCCTTCTCCAACTCCTCGCGGCGCTGATCGAACAGATCGCTCGCGCGCTTGAGGAACAACATGCCGAAGATGTATTCCTTGTACTCGCTGGCATCCATGTTGCCGCGCAGGTCATCGCAGGCGCGCAACAGTAGGGTTTCGAGGCTCGATAAAGTGAGCTTCGTTTTTGGACGCGTGGCGGTGCGTGCCGGTTGGATCGCTGCTGCGGCTAATTCACCACGCTGTTTTGACTGTTTTGCGGACTGTTTTTGCTTTGCCACTGATGAATCCTACAAAGTTACTGCTAAGACTGTACCAAAAGGCCTTTGGGTTAGTGGCCCCTCTACTTTTTTCGTGTAATGACCGAGCTTCCAGTTCTGGTAGATGGCCGGAATAAGGAAACGAATGACGAACAGGAGAACGAAGAACACCAGGATTCCGCCAATGATGACGGTGTATATCGGAAAATCACTCAGCATCAACATCGTTCCCCCTATCCCGTCCTGAAATACCGCCGCTTCGGATCCTGCCGACTCGTTCCAATTTCTCTCACCAGACCGTGCTCAACCAGCTTGAGCAGACGGCTACGGGTAGCGCGCGCGGTCAAGCCAATCACGGTGGCAATCTCTTGGGTCGATAGACCATTTCCAGCGGCCAACGCATCCAGAATGGCCTGGTCGGTTTTATCGACGCTGGAGGCACCGGTGCTGGTCGTGTGGATAGTGACACGGAAACGCGTGCCGATTTCTTCCAGCACGGGCGGCGCCAGACCCGCATCGCGGCAAGCCGCCATCATGCGTTGGATGCCGCTCCCCCACTGCTCGATCAATCCAATCTCATGGAACACGCGACCGATGACCCGATTGCGCAGTTTGGACACACCGTAGCGCAGATCATCCACCGTCAGGCCAAAAGGCAACAGGCCGGGGTTTTCTACTTCCAGTCGGTCGTCGAAAATGGAAACCCGGATGGGGGCTCCAAGTTGAGAGTAATCGGTGTGCACCACGGCATTGACGATCGCCTCGCGCACCGCCACCGGCGGGAGATTCCAGCGTTCCTTGCGATGCACAGCGCCGATTTCCATGCCGTGCAAGGCATGCTTCTGGACAAAGGCAACCGTCTCTTCCACGGCGCGCAGGGGAAGACTTTTGATTTTCAGGGTGTCGGTAATATGGGTCTTATCTGTGCCGCGAAAACGGCCGGCCTGAATCCATGCATCCGGAAAATGGCGTTCGCGTTCCTTGCCGAAAAGCAGCATGCCGCCGACCGTGGGCACCTTGCGCCCCTGGTGCCTCGTCATCAAGCGCAGCGTCTCCAGGTCAGCGCGATTGAGCTTGCGGATGGGTGCGAACGACTCGGAAGCAGCTCGGAAGTCGAGCGCTTCAGAGTCGCACTCGGGCATCGCCTGCTCATCGTATGGCTCACCGCGCGCAAATCGTCGCAGCTCGTCGATCAATTCGCGGTCGGCGCGGCGATTGGTGGAACCGACGCGCACATAGACGCCGCCATCCAGACCGGCACGCCTGAGGTAGTGGGGTCGGCCAGGGCTTGGATACACCTGCACCGCCAGTACATGGGTGCGGCGCCATGGCAATATCTCGATATCCGGCATCAGCCGCGGAAGAATGCTATCGCTGATCAGGTTCGCCAGACGTTCTTCCATGGCCAGTGGCTTCGCCACACCGCGCACATGCCGCGTGGTGTCCTCCACGCCGAGGAGCAGCACGCCACCCGCCGTATTGGCGAACGCCACGATGGCGCGCAATGTACCCTCCGGGGACGAGAGATCGCGCTTGAATTCCAGCGTCTTGCCTTCGGGGCGCTTTAGCAGGTCGATCAGATCCATAGCTCGGAAGTCTACTCCGAAGAGAATATCGTCGCTAGCCTTCAGAGCTTGCCGCTATGGAAATCTGAAGTCCATATGGATACTCACCACCCGCGACAATCGCTGTTGCATTGTTCTGCACCTCAACTGGGATGCGAGGGCCACCAAAATCATCGCGGCGAATTTATCACCTACGGTATGTTTTCATTACTATCTGCTGATCAAGGAGCTATTTTTTACCGTACGGTATCTATTTTGAAGACGCAGCCATGGCGCAGGATGATATCCCTTACGGAACGGTCCAGACCGTCGAAGAACTCGGCCGCCTGACGCGCACACACCGCAAACAACGGTGCCTGACGCTGGAGACGGTCTCCGGGCTCGGCAACCTGAGCACACGCTTTTTGTCGGCGTTCGAACGGGCACGGAGACGGCCGAGGTCGACAAGGTCCTGAAGGCGCTGCGCACCCTGGGGCTGGAGGTCAGCATAACGCTGCGTGGGTGGGCAACGCCTTCCACTGGCGGATCACAAAGACGTTATGACTCGGAAATGAGAACTACCTGATCAGGCTCAGCCAAAGCAAGGTTGGTATTCAAGGTTCGCCAGCTCGTTGATCACGTGATTCATATGCTCAACGAGCATATTTAACTGATTAATGAACAAGCACTTAAATAACCCCTACTCCCACTCAATGGTCGCGGGCGGCTTGCCGGAGATGTCGTAGGTGACACGCGAAATCCCGGGGATCTCGTTGATAATACGATTGGAGACGCGACCGAGAAATTCGTAGGGCAGGTGCGCCCAGTGTGCGGTCATAAAATCCACGGTCTCGACCGCACGCAACGCGACGACATAATCATGCCGCCGTCCATCGCCCATCACACCGACGGATTTCACCGGCAGGAACACGACGAACGCCTGACTGACCTTGTCGTACAACCCGGCGTTGCGCAGTTCCTCGATAAAGATCGCATCGGCACGGCGCAGCAGATCGGCGTATTCGCGCTTCACTTCGCCGATGATACGCACGCCCAGCCCCGGTCCCGGGAATGGATGCCGGTAGACCATGTCGCCCGGCAGGCCGAGCTCGATGCCGAGCCGGCGTACTTCGTCCTTGAACAGCTCGCGCAGCGGCTCGACCAGTTTCATACGCATCGCCGCTGGCAGGCCGCCGACGTTGTGATGCGACTTGATGACGTGCGCCTTGCCGGATTTGGCGCCGGCCGATTCGATCACGTCCGGATAGATCGTACCCTGCGCCAACCACTTCGCGTTCTTCAGTTTGGCGGCCTCTTCCTCGAATACCTCGATGAACAGACCGCCGATGATCTTGCGCTTCTCCTCAGGATCCGTGATGCCGGCAAGCCGCCCGAGAAACCTGTCCTGCGCATTGACGCGGATCACGCGTATGCCCATGTGCTGCGCGAAGGTCGTCATGACCTGATCGCCCTCATCCAGGCGCAGCAGACCGTTATCGACGAACACGCAGGTCAACCGATCGCCGATCGCCTTGTGCAGCAGCGCCGCAACCACGGAGGAATCGACACCGCCCGACAGCCCGAGCAGCACGTCATCATTGCCAACCTGGCGACGGATGTCCTCGATACTCGCGTCGATAATGTTTTCCGACGTCCACAGCACCTCGCAGCCGCAGACATCCAGTACGAAGCGCTTCAGGATACGGCCGCCCTGCTTGGTATGCGTGACTTCGGGGTGAAATTGCAGACCGAAAAATTTACGCGTCTCGTCCGCCATGCCTGCCAGCGGCGCGTTGGCAGTGCTCGCCATCAGCTTGAAGCCCGGCGGCAGTTCGGTGACATGATCGCCGTGACTCATCCAGACATCCAGCATGCCGTAGCCTTCCGGCGTCGTGTGATCTTCAATGTCGCGCAGCAAAGTGGTGTGGCCGCGCGCACGCACCTGCGCATAACCGAATTCACGATGATCGGCAGCGGCGACTTTGCCGCCCAGTTGGGCGGCCATCGTCTGCATGCCGTAACAGATGCCGAGGACCGGCACGCCGAGCGTGAACACGGCATCCGGTGCGCGCACAGTGGACTCCGGTGTCACCGACTCTGGCCCGCCCGACAGAATGATGCCCTTGGGCTGAAAAGCGCGGATCGCATCATCGGCCATGTCATACGGATGCAGTTCGCAATACACACCGGCCTCGCGCACGCGCCGTGCGATCAACTGCGAATACTGCGAACCGAAATCGAGGATCAGAATCCGGTGCGCATGGATGTGTTGGGAGGTTTCGGGAGTCACGTAATAATGGTCTACAGTTTAAAATTCAAAGTTAGGCATTGGAATCATCGCGCTGAAAAATCCGTCAGCTTGATCTGCTCATAATGGTAATTACCCCCTCATCCCATCACTTCTCCCGAAGGGAGAAGGGCATAAATGCCTATGGGAGAGGGGAAGCTCACGCGGAGCGCGGCCGGGTATCTCAAACTGACAAGACCTCTGCATCAAATGTTAAAAGCCCTGACTTCGATCTAATCAATCCGGTAATTCGGCGCCTCGCGTGTGATCGAGACGTCATGCACGTGACTCTCGCGCATGCCGGCGCTGGTGACGCGCACGAACTTCGGCCGCGTGCGCATTTCCTCGATGTTGCCGCAGCCGGTATAACCCATCGAGCTGCGCAGTCCGCCGATCATTTGATGAATGATCGCGAGTACCGAACCCTTGTACGGTACTCGCCCTTCGATGCCTTCCGGCACCAGCTTGTCGACCTCGCCTGCCAGTTCCTGGAAGTAACGGTCGCTGGAACCCTTCTGCATCGCGCCGATGGACCCCATGCCGCGGTAGGACTTGTATGACCGGCCCTGATAGAGCTCGACCTCGCCCGGCGATTCCTCGGTACCGGCGAACATGCTGCCGATCATCACCGAATGGGCGCCCGCCGCGATCGCCTTCGCCAGATCGCCGGAGAAGCGTATGCCGCCGTCCGCGATCAGCGGCACGCCGCTACCCTCCAGCGCCCTGGATACATCGTGTATCGCGGTCATCTGCGGCACGCCGACACCGGTGACGATACGCGTCGTGCAGATCGACCCCGGCCCGATACCGACCTTGACGCCATCCGCGCCAACCTTGAGCAGCGCCTTGGCCGCCTCCGCGGTGGCGATGTTGCCGCCGATGATCGCCACGTCCTTGATGGTCTGCTTGACCCATTTCACGCGATCGATCACGCGCTGCGAATGGCCATGGGCCGTATCGACGATAATCACATCGACGCCCGCCTCCGCCAGCGCCACGGCACGGTCCATGCTCTCGTCGCTGGTGCCTATCGCCGCACCAACGCGCAGGCGCGCGTGCTGATCCTTGCAGGCGTTCGGGTTTTCCTTGGCCTTCTGGATATCTTTTACCGTGACCAGTCCGCGCAACTGGAATTTGCCGTTCACCACCAGCACCTTTTCAATACGGTGCTGATGCAGCAAGGCCTGGATCTCTTCACGCGACGCACCCTCCTTGACCGTCACCAGCCGCTCTTTCGGCGTCATGACACTGGATACCGGATGATCGTTGCGCGTCTCGAAACGCAGGTCGCGATTGGTGACGATGCCGACCAGGTCCTCGCCATCGACTACCGGCACACCGGAAATATTGTTACGGCGGGTAATCTCGCGCACCTCGGCGATGGTCGTCTGCGGCCCGACCGTGATCGGGTCCTTGATCACACCCGCCTCGAACTTCTTGACCTTGCGCACGTTGGCCGCCTGCTCGTCGATGGTCATGTTCTTGTGGATGATGCCCATGCCGCCTTCCTGGGCCATGCTGATCGCGAGCCGCGCCTCGGTCACGGTGTCCATCGCGGCGGACAGCAACGGGATATTGAGCTGGATTTCGCGCGTCAACCGCGTGGCGAGATTGACCTCTCTCGGCAGCACGCGGGAGTGCGCCGGCACCAGCATCACGTCGTCAAAGGTGAGCGCTTCCTGTTCGATATGCATACGGGCTTCCGCAGGTTCAAGAATAGCGGTGCATTTTACGGTTAACACGGCTTGCGGTAAACCGTTACCGTGCTAAATACCACGGAGCGGCTGCGCAATTACCGAAGCGTCATTCCCACGCGACCACCATAGGAAGGCGGAAGTACCGGAAATGCAGGAGCAATTCCCGGTGCAAGCGGGAATCCAGAGAAACATCCGACGATTTTCCGGGTGCCCGCCTGTCACCGGACACCCGCCAGCCCGCAATGATGGAACGAATCCGCTGTTTCCGGGCAAAACACCCGCCGAAGCCGGTTCTTTCGCGCCGCCGTACACGCTACTATCGAATTGCATGCAAAACGACCTCGCCGACCGTTATCCCGCCACCGCCACCGAGCGTGACGTCTACACCGTCTCGCGGCTCAACAGCGAGGTCCGCGCGTTGCTGGAAGGCAGCTTCCCGCTGCTGTGGGTCGAGGGCGAGATATCCAATCTCGCCCGGCCGTCGTCCGGCCACCTCTACTTTTCACTGAAAGACCCGAACGCCCAGGTGCGCTGCGCGATGTTCAAGGGCGCCAACCGTGCGCTGGGTTTCACCCCGGCCAATGGCATGCAGGTGCTGGCGCGCGCCCGGGTCGGTCTGTATGAGGGCCGTGGCGAATATCAGCTGATTGTCGAGGGCATGGAAGAGTCCGGCGAAGGCGCGTTGCGCCGCGCGTTCGAGCAACTAAAAAACCGCCTCGCCGCCGAGGGCCTGTTCGCGCCCGAACACAAACAGGCAATGCCTGCGCTGCCGCGACAAATCGGCGTGATCACGTCACCGACCGGCGCGGCGCTGCGCGACATCCTGCATGTATTGGAGCGCCGCTTTGCGGCGATTCCCGTGATCATCTATCCGGTGCCGGTACAGGGCAAGAGCGCCGCCGGCGACATCGCGCGCATGATCCGGCTGGCGTCGCAACGCAAGGAATGCGATGTATTGATACTCGCCCGTGGCGGCGGCTCGCTCGAAGACCTGTGGTCGTTCAATGAGGAAATTGTCGCACGCGCCATCTACAACTGCGCGATACCGATCGTCACCGGCATCGGCCACGAGATCGATTTTACCATCGCCGATTTCGTCGCCGACCAACGCGCGCCAACGCCATCGGCCGCCGCCGAACTCGTCAGCCCCGACGGCGCGGAATGGCTGCAGAAAATCAAGCGACTGGATGCGCGCCTGCTCACGCTGACGCGTAACCGGCTGCGCCAGCAGATTCAGACACTCAAATGGCTGAACGGCCGGCTGGTGCAGCAACACCCCGGCCGGCGGCTGCAACAACAGGGTCAACGCCTCGACGAACTCGAACAGCGCCTGACGCGCGCACAACGCTCGCTGCTGCGCGACCGGCTTGCGACACTGGCGGAACTGCGCGCGCGCCTGCGTCAATATAGTCCGTCGCACCGCGTCGCACGGTCAGAGGCGCATCGTTACCAGCTGATGCAACGGCTCAGGGCCGCGATGCGCCTCAAACTCGAACGCCAGCGCACGCAACTCGAATCGCTGATGCGCGCCCTCGACACCGTCAGCCCGCTCGCGACCCTGCGCCGCGGTTACGCCATCGTCACCGACTATCCCGATGGCGGGGTTGTGCGCCGCGCGGCAGATGTTCAGGTTGGCGAACAGGTGCAGGCGAAACTCGGCGAGGGGCGGTTGATCTGCGAGGTCAGGGAAACCCATAAGGACTGATACGCGCGGCTAAAAGTCCGGGCGATAGCGGCTTAGGCCGAGGATACCTGCTTTGACACCCTCTCCCTCCGGGAGAGGGTCGAGGGTGAGGGGATAAACTATATACCCCCTCATCCTAACCTTCTCCCGAAGGGAGAAGGAACGAAACATCGAGCCCGACCCGCGAACCAACCGGAAACACGGCGCAAACGTAACGGCGCTATCATTGTCGAACCAACCAGCCAATCAACCATGAGGCCGTCTTTGAATAAAGCCAAGCTCTTACCAGCAGTAATGCTGCTGATACCCTGTCTGCTATACGCGCTCACCGCCGAGGCAGTCACTCTCCCCCAATCCGCCGCCGTGCCCGGTGGCGTCGCCGTCGTGCCGCTCGACGTCACGGGCAACCCGCGCCCGCCGACGGCCCGCTACAACGGCAAGCGGGTCATGGTCGTCGAGAACCATCAACAGTGGTTTGCCATCGTCGGCATTGCACTTGGCGCCGACATCGGCACGCATCGTCTGGATATCACCGGCGCGGACAACAAAAAACTGCGCGTCGCGTTCACCGTCACCAACAAGCAATACGAGACCCAGCACATCACTATCCAGGACAAACGCAAGGTCAACCCGCTGGCGCAGGACATGAAGCGTATCGAAAGCGAAACCGCACGCATCAACGCGGCGTTTGCCCGATGGAGCGACACGCTAGCCGACGATCTGTCATTCGCCCTGCCGGTCAACGGCGAATTCAGTAGCCCGTTCGGCCTGCGACGCTTTTATAACGAGCAGCCGCGTCAGCCTCACAGCGGCCTCGACATCGCCGCAACTACAGGCACGCCGATACACGCGCCGGCCAGCGGCGTCGTCATCGACACCGGTAATTTCTTCTTCAACGGCAACACCGTGCTCATCGACCACGGCCAGGGGCTGGTGACGATGTACTGCCATATGGACAGCATTGGCGTGAAGAAAGGCCAGACCATCAAGCGCGGCGATGCCATCGGCGGCGTCGGCGCGACCGGCCGCGTCACCGGCGCGCATCTGCACTGGAGCGTGAGTTTGAATAATGCGCGGGTCGATCCGAGGTTATTCCTGAACGGCGTCGAGAACTAACATCCGGCGCAATGCGCTGCGAGACTGTGAAAGTATTTTCGGCTTTTGCTCCCTCTTCCACAGGGATTTATGCCCGGAGGGAGAAGGAACGCGGTGTTTCTTTCAAGTTTCGGTGAATACTTTCACGGTCTCTGCGTTTATCGCGCCCTTGCGCTGCCCCATCTTCGGCGCGCTCCGTCCGTTTCCTGACGCGCCGCGTCGGGTAAATGCATATGGATCGCATCCGGCGCCAAATGTTTGAGGAAACATTTCGCTTTCCGGGCCATTTGCGGTTCGCGCTTGACTTGTCGAACCGTCTCGCAGATGCTCAAGCGGTACCCGAACAACGATTCAAATAACCAGGATTCCGTACCCACGGAAACGGGTGACGCCAATGGGAATTGAGACTGAAATCGAATCCGAAGTCATTGGTACGTTATACGGCGCGTCCGGCAAGGGATTGATCATTACCAAGGGCGTGGCGACGGCGAAGGGTGCGGCGGTCGGCACCGCGGCGGCATTCTGGAAAACCACCGCGTTCAAGGTCGGCATGGGTGTCGGGCTGGCGTCATGGACACCGATCATCATCGGCGGGCTGGTCTTTGCGGGGGGATACACCTTCGTCAGCGCGATGAAACAGGTCAACGCGCATCTCGATGCGATGGAGCTGAAGCTCTAGCGTGCCTCTTATGTGTCGTCATTCCGGGCGCAGCGCAGACCCGGAATCCAGTTGTTCCAAATCACAAGGTTACTGGATCCCCGCGATGGTTATACCCGGAGGGTACGGGAATAACGAACAGGAAATTTGTCAGCGCTTCCCTAAGTAATGTCGCGATAGGCGGCCGGCCTGGTGAGACGTCTGTACGTAAGCACCGTGGAAATAACGGCGTACACCAGATAACACGCCGCGAATAACAGAAGTATTTTTATCATCGCAAATATCCCCCCAACATCATGCGTTCTGTCACCGGAATATACCCCCCCCCCGCGCATTTCCGCAACCACCGGCACAAAATACGGCTGGCATTTCGTACGCGCGCCCCTGCATAATCGAAGCGACTCGCCTCTTCACGCACCTGCAGTAAGGGATTGAGCATCGTAGTTCCCTTTGGGGTGTGAAGAGGCGCTTGCAATAATGTATTGCTTTTATTGATCCCCTCGCCCCAACCCTCTACCCTCCGAGCATAAATTCCTGGAGGAGAGGGAGGTTTTCAGCAGGCCGTTAGCGCTTTGCGTGGCGCATCAGACGCCGTCGCTTTTCCTGCTGGCGTTCGGTCAGCGAGTTCTTTTTCCCGGCGTACGGATTGCTGCCGCTCTTGAAGACCAGCCGTACCGGCGCGCCGATCAGCTGAAACGCGTTGCGAAAACAGTTTTCGAGATAGCCCGTGCACCGGGGATTCCGTTACGGCGTCGATATTCCACGGCAGCACTGCTGGTCACCACCGGCGCCTGGCTATGACTTGCTTCAGGGATTCCTTGTCACCGTCATCGCAGACAGGGATATTCCACCTGGCGTCCCGTTGGTAGACGCGTAGTTGTCATCGATCACATAGCGAATAATCAACTGGGCACCATTGGCTGCGGCCCGGTAGTTGAACCTGGCGATGCGATTGTCGGCAGCACCCGGATTGTCGACAAAGGTCACAAACGGAGGCGCGCTGTTATCGCTCAAACTCGCTTCCAGCCTGCCTCTTGCCCTGGATACTCCCAGATATATTCTCAATGTCCGGCTATCCGCATCGGCAGGCAACCGTATTTCGAAACCGGCGCCGGGCGTGCCAGTCGTCTGTATATAACCGTCGGTATTGGTCACCGTCGATAACGGCGTACCGTCCGACCAGGAATACATACCCCGCGTCACATCCGTTGCCGCACTGGCAACGGTAATCTGCGCCTGACCGATGGCCGAGACGTCACTGATGGGTTGCGACACGTTGGCCTTGTGATTGAAAACCGACGTCGAGGAATACCCCCAATGCGCCCAATCCAGCACGGATGCAGAGCTGAGGGTAACGGGCCCTTCCGCCGGTACATGGGTTGATCCGAATAGCTCCGGAATAGTCTTGTTCAGCACACCGAGCGGCCGGTTGTGCGCCCGCAACTCGTCATTATTATTTTGCGCCATAGCGACCATCACGGCGCTGACACCGGGATTCGCGCTCATGACGTTTGTCGTTTCACCGATATCCGTTTCAAGATCGTATAGCGCCTCCGCAACGACGTCCACCCCGTTCATGGTCACAAACAGCTTCCATTTCCCCCAGCGGATTGCGCGGAGATTCTTCGACTGGTCACCGAATTTCAACGCGGGATCATCGAGGTAGTACATCAGGAACTCGTGCGGAGAATTGACGCCAGACTGCCCGATCATGAGCGGCCAGATATTCGCGCCATCGAGTACACGATCGGTCGGTAATGCCGCACCGCCAAAGCCCGACAACGTGGGCAGCAGGTCCGCCAGATGTCCGACCCTGGACGTCGCCGTTCCCGCAGGTATCGACCCCGGCCACCGCATGATCGTCGGCACCCGCACGCCGCCTTCCCATGCCGTCTTTTTGCCGCCACGTAACGGTCCTGCGGAACCGCCGTCGATGCCGTACTCTCGCCAAGGGCCATTGTCCGAAGTGAAAATCACCAGCGTATTCTGGTCGATTCCCAGCCGTTTCAGGCTGTCGAGCACCTGCCCGACGCCCCAGTCGAGTTCCTGCACCACATCGCCGTACAGCCCGCGCGATGACGTACCGCGGAACGCCGCTGACGCCTTGAGCGGGACGTGCGGTGCCGTATAAGGCAAGTAAAGGAAGAACGGACCGTTGCGATTCTGTTCAATAAACTGGACCGCGCTCTGGGTGAACCGCTGGGTGAGCGAACCCGGGTCCGGATTGACCGCGACAATATTCTGATTGGAATACAGCGGCAGGTCGGGAAATTCTCCCAGCGCCAGGCAGAACCCGGGGGCGTAAATCTCGGTACCGGTGATGGCCGCCCGCTGCCTGGCGGCGACCAGGCGCGGGTCTTCATTGGCCGACGGACAAGTCAACGGATGAAACGGCCACATGTCGTGCGAATACGGAAAACCGTAGAACTCCGTGAACCCCTGCTTTGTAGGCAGGAATTGCGGATGATCGCCCAGATGCCATTTGCCGATAATCTTGGTCGCATAGCCGCTGTCACGTAGCAGCTCGGCCACGGTAATTTCATTCGGGCTGATGCCTGTTGAAGAGTTGGTGACCTGCGTGCAAGAAAGGTTCGCGCGCGGTGCATAGGAACCTGTCATCAACGCAGCGCGGGACGGCCCGCAGGTCACATGGGCATAGAAAGCCGTGAAACGTACGCCTTCTTGCGCCATGCGATCCAGATTTGGCGTCGCTATATCGGGCGCCCCGAATGCGCCGATATCCTGATATCCCAGATCATCCGCCAGAATAACGATGATGTTCGGCACCATTTGCGGCACGACGGTGACTGAAACCAACGCCATCGCGCGCGCTCCGGCACCGTCGGCGACAACATAGGAAAACCGTTCCAGACCCGTGAATCCCGCGGGCGGCGTGTAACTGATCGCGCTGCCGCCATTGACGATATGAGCGGTACCGCCCTGGTCGGGCGCATTCGCCACGATAATGGAGAACCGGTCGGCCGGATCGGGATCACGGTCATTGGTCAACACATCAAAATAACTATTTGTGCTGTTCGCCCGCAGCGTAAAACTGTCGGGTCTGGCGAACGGCGGTGAATTTCCGTAGACGACCAGCGCCGCGGCGGACAAGGTGACATTGCCGATGCCATAGTTGTCCAGCAGCACATAGCGCACCGTCAGCGTCTGGCCGGCGGTCGCGGCACTGTAGGTGATCGTCACTTGCCGGTCGATCACGCCGTTCGGGCTGTCGATTACTGCCACATACGGCGCTGCGCTGCCGTCGCTCAATGTCGCGCGCAGCTCGGCCCTGGCTGTCCATCCGCCGACATACAGCTGTAACGTCCGCGTCGTCGTGTCGGCCGGCAGTTCCAGCGTGGCGCCGTTGCCGATCCCGTTGAAAAACAGCCCTGCCCTCGTGTTGCCGCTGGCGTTCGGTGCGCCATCACTCCAGCTGTAACCCACCCGCGCGCCGCTCGGCGCCTCGAAGCGCGCCGGTGCCGCCCCGAGTGACGTGTAATTGCCGATGCCCGGGTTTACACCGACCTTGCGGTTGATGCTCGATGCACCGCTCAGTCCCCAGTGTATCCAGTCCGCCGTTCCCGTCGTTGTCAGGTTGACCGTCCCCGGTGACGCGGTCGCGCTGCCGGTCAGCGCGCCGTTCGGCGAACCAGGCTCGCCGACCAGCGCCGCGGCGGACAAGGTGACATTGCCGATGCCATAGTTGTCCAGCAGCACATAGCGCACCGTCAGCGTCTGGCCGGCGGTCGCGGCACTGTAGGTGATCGTCACTTGCCGGTCGATCACGCCGTTCGGGCTGTCGATTACTGCCACATACGGCGCTGCGCTGCCGTCGCTCAATGTCGCGCGCAGCTCGGCCCTGGCTGTCCATCCGCCGACATACAGCTGTAACGTCCGCGTCGTCGTGTCGGCCGGCAGTTCCAGCGTGGCGCCGTTGCCGATCCCGTTGAAAAACAGCCCTGCCCTCGTGTTGCCGCTGGCGTTCGGTGCGCCATCACTCCAGCTGTAACCCACCCGCGCGCCGCTCGGCGCCTCGAAGCGCGCCGGTGCCGCCCCGAGTGACGTGTAATTGCCGATGCCCGGGTTTACACCGACCTTGCGGTTGATGCTCGATGCACCGCTCAGTCCCCAGTGTATCCAGTCCGCCGTTCCCGTCGTTGTCAGGTTGACCGTCCCCGGTGACGCGGTCGCGCTGCCGGTCAGCGCGCCAATGGGGGAGCGGATATTCGTAACGGTGACCGTCGCGGCATTGGAATCGACCACGCCGTCGTTGGCCTTGAAGGTGAAGGTATCCTCGCCGGCCGCTCCCGATGCCGGCGTATAGGTGTAGGCACCGGTGCGCGTGTCGGTGATCCGCGCCGTGCCCTTGGCGCCGTTGGTCGTGATGCGGATACTCAGGCTGTCGCCATCGATGTCGCTCGCGCCTAGCGTGCCGCTCGCGGCAGTGCCCTGCGCGGTCGTGAGCGTGCCGTTGACGGCGATCGGCGCGTCGTTGACCGGGCCGATCGTGAGTTTGACCGTGGCGCTGGCGGTCGCCGCACCGTCGGTGATGGTGTAGCTGAAGCTGTCGATGCCGTTGTAATCCGCATTCGGCGTGTAGCTGAAGCGGCCATCGGCATTCAGGCTGACGCGACCCTGGGTCGGTGTCGTGTTGCTCTGGACACTGAGCGGGGCCGGGCCGTTGTCGGGATCGCGGTCGTTGGTCAGTACGTTGCCGGTCAGCACCGTGTCTTCGTCGCCGCTGACGGCGTCGTCGACAGCGACCGGCGGTTGATTGGGCAATGGCACCTTGGACAGAGCGGCAGCTGACAACATGACATAGCCCGAGCCATAGTCGCGCAGCAGAACATAACGCACCGTCAGCGTCTGGCCTGCTTTCGCAGCACTGTAGGTGATCGTGACCAGCCGGTCGGTCAAGCTTTTTTTCGGGTTATCGATCACCGTGACATACGGCGCCGCGCTGCCGTCGCTCAGTGTCGCGCGCAGTTCGCCCCTAGCCAACCAGCCGCCGACATACAGCTGTAACGTCCGCGTCGTCGTATCGGCCGGCAGACTCAGTGTGAAGCCGTTTCCTGCGCCGTTGAAAAACGCTCCCGCTGTGGTGTTGCCGCTCGCCGTCGGCGTGCCGTCGCTCCAGATATAAGCCGCACGCGTCCCGATCGGTGCTTCATAACTACACGGTGCCGACCCGAGGTACGCATAGTTCGCGATCCCCGGGCTGACCCCGGCCTTGCGGTTAACGGCCACGGGGGCAGTTTTGGGCTTTTTTTGCGTACTAGTGATGTTCCCGAACTGGCATCGGCTGTCGCCGGCCGACGTACTGATTGTGTTGACGTTCGTATTGTTCAATCCCCAGTGCACCCAGTCCGCCGTTCCCGTGGCCGTCAGGTTGATGCTCGCTGGCGACGCTGCCGCGCTGCCCGTGAGCGCAGCGGCCGCGGCCTGTCGACCCGGCAATAAAAACGCCAGAAGCAAAATAAATGTGTAACTGAAGACCAGACACAGTCCCGGTCGTATAAGGGTGCAGGGCCGTGATGTCATCGGGAAGGTGTTGAGTTGTGCCATGGTTTTGGACTCGATCCGGCTGATTTTTTTATACGGAAAGCTACCGCCCATCCTTGGCGACAGCCAGTCTAATTTAGCCGCAGCGAAAATGTAAACCAATGCATTGCAAAAGAAGGTGAATTGTAAAATTTAGCGACATAATAGTGTGACCAACCGGTTCTGGAACAGCGGAGCGATGTCGCGTCAGACCGTTGCACGTGACGCGCAAGATGATTCGCGGCACGCAAACATGGGCACACGCAAAATAATGTATTGCGGATATCGGCAATACCCCTTGCCTGGTTGCTGCCGCCGAAACGCGCGAAATTGCAGGGTCTCGCTCAACGCCACCGTTTCGACCACCAGGTAGTGCTGGTAATTTTTGATCGTGGCGGAATGGCTCGCCGCGACCGTTTGCCAACGGACAGCAAAGCAGCTGTCGCTAGCGCTTCGCGTGACGCATCAGACGCCGGCGCTTTTCCTGCTGGCGTTCGGTCAGCGAGTTCTTTTTTCCGGCGTACGGATTGGTGCCGCTCTTGAAGACCAGCCGTACCGGCGCGCCGATCAGCTGAAACGCGTTGCGAAAACAGTTTTCGAGATAGCGCCGGTAGGCATCCGGCACGTACTGGGTCTGATTGCCGTGGATCACGATCGTCGGCGGGTTGCTGCCGCCCTGATGCGCGTAGCGGAGCTTGATGCGCCGTCCCCGAACCAGCGGAGGCTGGTGTCTGTCGACCGCACGCTCGAGCACCTCTGTCAAATCCGGTGTCGGCAATTCCTTCGTGACCGACGCGTAGGCGCGCTGGATCGCATCGAACAAATCGCCGACACCGGTGCCATGCAACGCCGAAATGAAATGCACCTCGGCGTAAGACACGAAGACCAGCCGCCGGTCGAGTTCCTTCTTGATGTAGTCGCGCTTGTCGGGATCGAGATTGTCCCACTTGTTGACGGCGACGATCAGTGCGCGGCCACTGTCCAGCGCCTCGCCGAGCAGCCGCAGATCCTGCTCGGCGACCTCGGTATGCGCATCGAGCACCGCGATCACCACGTGCGCCGCGTCGATCGCCTGCATGGTTTTTATGACGCTGAATTTTTCGATCACATCCTCGACGCGCGCGCGGCGGCGCACGCCGGCGGTATCGATCAGGGTATACGGCACGCCGTCGCGCTCGAACGGAATAAACACGCTGTCGCGCGTCGTGCCCGGCTCATCGAACGTGAGCACGCGCTCTTCACCGAGACACCGGTTGATCAATGTCGACTTCCCCGCGTTCGGCCGGCCGACCACCGCGACCCGGATCGCCCCTGCCACCTCGTCTGACTCCGCAGCGGCGTCATCCGCAACACCGGCCAGCGCGGCATCCATTAATTGCGCAACGCCGTCGCCATGCTCCGCCGACACCGCATACGGTTTGCCTATGCCGATCGCATGAAACTCGGTGACGGCGGTCGCTTCATCCAACCCTTCGGTCTTGTTGACGACCAGCAACACCGGCTTGCCGTACTTGCGCAGGTCGCGCGCGATCTCCTGGTCGTCGGGGTTCAGGCCGCCACGGCCGTCGACCAGAAAAAAGATCCGGGTCGCCTCGGCCAGCGCGGCGGCCGCCTGTGCTGCCATCAGGCCGCCGATGCCGGTCTGCTCCCCGGTGAGGCCGCCGGTGTCGACCACGATGAAGCCGCGGCCATCGTGTTCGGCGTTACCGTAGATACGATCGCGCGTCAGCCCCGGCCGATCAGCGACCAGCGCGTTGCGCGTGCGCGTCAGGCGGTTAAACAACGATGACTTGCCGACATTGGGACGGCCGACGAGCGCGATGACAGGTTTCATGGGATATCGTTACAAGGGCTCGGATTGATGCCGGTATTGTCAGTCCCGCGCAGGCGGGAATCCAGAAGAATTTTGATTATTCTGGATGCCGACTCAAGGCCGGCATGACAAAACCGGTCAGGCGACTCCCGGAGTCACAGACTCTTGCCGGGCTCTGGCGTCTCCCCGGTTTTCATCAGCTGCATCATGAACGGCCTGCTCGCGTCGCCGGTACTCGCGGCCGACGTCCCATGGCTTGATCGGTTTGGTCTTGATACGGCCCTTGATCATCACCGCGGAATCGGCGAACGCGTCGACACCCCGTATTTCGACGTTGTCGACGATCAGCCGGGCCGGCCGGTTAGGGCGTACGAGTTTTCAGAGCGCGAATTCTACCGGAACCCGGCACGATTGAAAAATGCCGCGCCGGCGCAGCGGTTGCAGACCCGGAACGAATGTGCTCGAATCGTCCTGGTTTCATCCATTCTGTACGGTAACGCCGGCGCAAAAAGGAAAAGGCATGGATTACACGGCCTGGATCACGACCCTCAAGACCGAGCTGGCGAACATCATCAATCAGGTCGCGGCGTATGTGCCGCGGCTGCTGGTGGCGATCATGTTGCTGTTGATCGGCTGGGTGGTCGCCAGACTGCTGCGCGTGATCAGCGTCCGGCTGCTGATCGGCCTGGACCGGCTGTGGCACAAGGTGATCGCCCAGAAAGGTCTGGCGCAACTGCAACCGCACCACGGCCCGGCGAGGATCGCCGGCGAGATCCTGTTCTGGTTTGCGATCCTGCTGTTTATCGCCGCCGCGGCATCGGTGCTCGGGCTGGATATCTTCGTCAAGTGGCTGTCCGCGGTCACCACCTACATCCCGATACTGTTGACCGGTCTGCTGATTATCCTCGCCGGCGTCGTTATCAGCTCGCTGCTGCGTGATGTGATCACGTCCGCCGCCTCGTCCGCCGGCGTGCCGCAAAGCGATCTGCTCGGACGCATCGCGCAGACCGCGGTACTGCTGACCGCAATTATCATCGGCGTCAACCAGATCGGCATCGACGTCACGTTCCTGTCCATCGTCGTCGGCGTGCTGCTGGCGGTTACCTTCGGCGG
Organism: Gammaproteobacteria bacterium; assembly: GCA_023266115.1. Taxonomy (GTDB): domain Bacteria; phylum Pseudomonadota; class Gammaproteobacteria; order VBWC01; family VBWC01; genus VBWC01. The sequence goes on along the minus strand of JAHFRU010000011.1, from coordinate 11,677 downwards.
CGTCGCGCTGGCCTTCGGCATCGGCGCACGTGCGCACATGGCCAACATCATTGCCGGCCATCAACTGCGTCTGCATTACCGCATCGGCGACCGGCTGCGCATCGGCGAAGTGACCGGCACGATTATCGAATTCACGGCGACGCGGGCCATCCTCGATACCGATGAAGGGCGCGTGATCGTCCCGGCCAGCCGGTTCGAGGAAACCATCTCGGCGGTGATCGACCGCGCGGGCGACGATGGACGCCAATAACCGTCTGACGCTCGCCTATCTGAAGTCGCATCCGCGTGACGCGGCGCGCACGCTGGAACGGCTGCTGCCCGACCTGGTCGGGCAATTGATGGAGGAAGTCGCCGCGCCGGTCGCCGCGCAGGTGCTTGACGAGATGTTGCCCGCGCACGCCGCCGCCACGCTGGTGAAGATGCCGCGACGCCCGGGCGGCAAGATCCTCGAACATATGTCGGTGACGCGTATCGCGCGACTGGTGCAGACGCTGGACAACGGCGTCGCCCGAGAGCTGACCGAGCTGTTGCCGGCGCGCAAGAAATTTCCGGTGCGGCGCATGCTGAAATATCCGTCCTATACCGTCGGCACGCTGATGGAGGCGCCGCATTTCGTGCTGCCGGACAACCTGACGGCAAACGAGGCGCTGCGACGCATCAAGCGTCACCACCTGCAGGTGATCTGCGATATCTGCATTGTCGACGACGGCCAGCGACTGGTCGGCCTGTTGCCGGTCGGCGCGCTGCTGAAGGCCGATCCCGCCAGCGCGGTACGCCGCCTGATGCGCCTGTGGCCACCGTCGCTGCATGCCCGCACGCGCATCGCCGCAGCCGCCGCCTCGCCGGCGTGGCGCCAGTACCGCATGCTGCCGGTAATCGAAGGCGACAACCTGCTGGTCGGCACCATGGACTATGGGACCTTGCTAACCGAGTCCAGCGGCGAGCGCTATCAACCGGAGGTGAGCGATCCATTCTCGATCGCCATGGACCTCGCGCGTCTGTACTGGACGTCGGCCGTCGCCCTGCTGGAATCGCTGTCAGTAACGCGCACGCAGCGCAAGACATGAAGACCGGTACGCCACGATGAAAACGCCGCTGGCACACGCGATCGACGCGCTCAACGAGGACTACATCCGGCGCTTCAACACCGAGGCCGTGCGTACCATCGGCCAGATGCGCGTGGCGGACATCACCGAGCTGCTCGAAACGCGCTCGGTGCAGGTCGCGATCCAGCTGTGGCAGCAGCTGCCGATCGATATCGCCGCGGCCGTGCTGGTGCATATGCAGTTTCCGCTGGCCGTGCAACTGGTGCGCAAGGCGGACGCGGTCCGGATTGCGCAGTGTCTGGCCAGACTCGATGATGAACAACGCCATCATCTGCTCGCGCCCCTGAACGTAGCGCGCCGTGACGAGCTGCTCGCGCTGATGCAGTACCCATACGACAGCGCCGGCGCCCTGATGAACGTGCACTTCGCCGTGTTTCCGGCGTCCATCCCGGTGCGTAGCGCGCTGCTCGCGTTGCGCCGCCAGCGCCTCGACCAGACACGCCAGGTGTTCCTGCGCGACGATGCCGGCAGACTCGCCCAGGTCGTCGATATCCAGGATCTGGCGCTCGCCGACCCGTTGCTACCGGTCGACACGATTGCGCGGCCCGCCCGCACCGCGGTGCTCGCGACCGCGTCGCGCGAGGAGGTGGTCGAGTTGATCGAGAAACACAAGCTGACCGACCTGCCGGTGATCGATGTCGATGGCGAGATCGTCGGCGTGATCCATCACGACGCGCTGGTGCGCGCGGTGCGCGAGGAGACCAGCGAGGATTTACTGACCATGGTCGGCGTCAGCACCGAGGAGCGCGCGCTGTCACGGATTGGCTTCGTTGTGCGCAAACGCCTGCCATGGTTGCAGATCAATCTGCTGACCGCGTTTCTGGCCGCCTCGGTCGTCGGCATTTTCGAAAACACCATCGCACAGTTCACGGCGCTGGCCGTGTTGCTGCCGGTCGTCGCCGGCCAGTCCGGCAACACCGGCGCGCAGGCATTGGCAGTAACGATGCGTGCGCTGGCGCTGCGCGAAATCAGCACCAGTCACTGGTGGCGTGTGGCGCGCAAGGAACTCGGCGCGGGATTTTTCAACGGTACCGCCGTGGCGCTGACGACATCGCTCGGCGTTGCGGCGTGGAGCGACTCCTGGGGACTGGCGCTGGTGATCGCGATCGCAATGGTGCTGTCGATGGTGATCGCGGGATTTGTCGGCGTTGTCATCCCGATAACGCTGAAGAAGATCGGCCAGGACCCGGCGCAATCCGCGTCGATCATCCTGACAACCGTCACCGACGTCGCCGGTTTCTTCAGTTTCCTCGGTATCGCCACGCTGCTGGCGGGATTGCTGTAAATCCGGGCAATTGAGACGTTTGTTTCGCGCGGTCAGGGCTGCTCGCGGCGATCGATGCCGAGGGTCTTGATGCGTGAGCTCAGGGTGGACGAATTCATGCCGAGCAGTTGCGCGGCGCCGTCGTCGCCGGACACACGCCAGCCGGTCGATTCAAGCGCGCGGACGATGTTGTTGCGCTCGATTTCCTGCAATTCCTGCACGGTGTATATACGTGCCGCATCCTGGATTGGCTCGTTGACGAACAGCGGCGCCGTTATCATTCGATTGCGGTACGCATCGATCTCGCGCAGCAACAGCGTACAGGATATGCCACCGCGATGTTCGTAACCGGCCAGCGTCGCCTCGGCGGCGAACGCCGCACCGCCGGCGCGAACGGCTTCCAGCCCTCCCGGAATCGACGCATATCGCTCCCCAACCGGCCGGCGACCCAGCTCGGCGACAAAGCGCTGCAGTTTTTCCACGCCGTCACCCGATAAAATCTGTCTGACGTGGCGATCGATCAGTTCCGAGGCGGCACAGCGGAGTATGCGCTGGCCGGCCGCATTGACGGCGGTCACCGTCAGCCCGGCGTCGAGCTCGATGACGGCATCAATCGCACCATTGACCAGGTTTGCCAGCCGCTGCTCGCCCTGCCGGATCTGTGTCTCGGCGCGCAGACGCTGCAGCTCGGCTGCCGCACGCGCGGCAAATATGCGAAAGATTGTTTCGACGCGCGGCGCCGCCGGCATCGAGCGCGTGTCCATGACCGCCAGCAGGCCGAGCGTCGCGCCATCGACATCGTGTAACAGCGCGCCGATATAGCTCACCGCGCCGGCATCGGACATGAACTCGCTGTCGCCCGGGTAAAGCCCGCGGATGTTTTCCGCAAAATGAACCGGGCCACCAAGCCGGATCGCCTGCTCGCACGGCGTACCGGCGATAGCGTAGACAAAATTGTCACGCCACGTGCCGCCCGCATGAAACGCCAGCGTACATAGCGTTTCCCGCTCAGCACTGTACTCGGCCACCCAGGCACCGTGGGCATGCAAGGTATCGATAAGACCGGAGATCAGAACCGGGAGAAATGGTCGGCCGGGCGTGACCGCCGTACCGTCACATATCGAGCGCAGCGCGGCGTCCTGATCAAGGGCATCCGTGCGCTCGAAACTGCTGTGAGTGATCGTGTTCACATTCCGGATCAGACCTGGACACGCCGTTTAACGGATTGTAATGAGTATTCGCCGCACTGCACAAGACGTCGTGCTCCAACCGCTGCGCCGTCACCACGTCACGCGGCACGATGATCGGCCACTGACTCAGGCACGCAGCCGCGTTACCACGACGGTGACCTGATCGCGGATCAGATCGCAGACCTTGCGGAACTCGACCGGCGGCATCTGTTTCGGGTCCGGAATCGCCCAGTCTTCACGTTGCTTGCCACGCACGGTCGGGCAGCGGTCGCCGCAGCCCATTGTGACGACGAGGTCGTATTCGATATCCGGTATTTCATCGAGGGATTTTGAATTATGCTGCGTCAGGTCGTAACCGAGTTCCTGCATCGCCGCGATGGCTTTTGGATTCACTACGCCGGAGGGGTTCGAGCCGCTGCTGTATGAATCAAAGACCGCCGCGCCAAGCATTTTGCCGAAGGCCTCGGCCATCTGGCTGCGACAGGAATTTTCCACGCAGACGAACAGCACGCTCTTCAGCTCAATCTCCTTTGCAGCAATTCTCGCGCGGGCAACGGCAACAAAACTCCGCCAGATAGCGTCGCATCGGCGCTTATCCCGCCTTACGTTTCGGCGCCAGTGGTTTTATCGGCGACATCAGTTTCAGCGCGGTGATCGTGCCGCCCTGTCCGGCCGCGTAGAGGACGTCGTCAGCGATCACGGGCGTGACGTGGATGCCGCTCTCGTCGATGCGCCGGCGCGCGATCAGCCGGCCGTCGCTCTTGGCCAGCCAGTGCAGATAGCCTTCGTAGTCGCCGGTCACGACAAAGTCGCCGTGATCGACCGGCCGCGTGACCGAGCGCATGCGCAAGGCGTCCTGCGTCCATACTGTTTCGCCGCTCTTGCGATCGAGCGCGCGGATAATGCTGCGGTCATCGGCCAGATAGATATTCCGTTCATCGAACGTCAGACCGGAATACGACGACATCTCGCGCTGCCACAGCAGCCGTCCGGACTCGGCCGCCAGTGCGACGATGTTACCCTGGTAGGCCGCGGCGTAGATGACTCCGTCGCTCACGACCAGGTCACCGTCGACGTCGACCAGCCGGTCGAGCTCGGAACGTCCTTTCGGCGTCGCGATGCTCTTTTCCCAGACCACTTCGCCGCTGGTGAGCGACAGCGCCACAATGCTGCCGTCGGCAGCGCCGACGTAGACGCGCCGCTCCACGATCACCGGCGTGCCGAGACCGCGCAGTGTCAGCGAGGGTACCGACTTTTCATACATCCACAGCCGCTCGCCGCTGACCGCGCTGATACCAAACAGTCGGCCATCGACAGTGCGCGCCACGATCACGCCGCCCGCCTCGACCGGCGGCGCGAGCACTTCGCTGGTCAGCCGGTGACGCCAGACAATCTTGCCGTTTCGTTTGCTGATGGCGACGACCTCGGCCTTGCTGGTGCCCAGCAGCAGCAGTTCGCCGGCACTGCCCAGGCCGCCGGTGACATTGGCCTCGATGCGGCTCTTCCAGCGCTCCCTGCCCTTGGCCGCGCTGAACGCGACCATGCGCCCGCGGTCGCTTGCCATGTAGACGACATCGCTCTCGACGACCGGCACTATTGGCACTGCGGTTTTCCTGTCGCGTATCCGCAGTTTTTGTGTCCACAGTTTCTTGACGTAGCGTTCGGCGGTGAAGTCCGCCAGCCCGGCCGGCGGATCGAGCTCGGGCGTCGACCCGCACGCCGCCAGCAGCAACACCAGCAGACCGGCGGCCGACCAGCGCATGGCACGCATCAATTGTCGCCCGGCGCGCTGGCAGGCGCTGCCGCGGCGCCGAGATCGTCGAGCTTGATCTGCAGTTGACTGCGCGGAATCTCCGGGTTGGCGAGCGTCCGCGCTTGGGTATAGGCGGTGCGCGCCAGGTCGTTCTCGCCGCGGGCGAGAAACACATCCCCCTTGAGCTCCTCGTAAAACGAGGCATAGGTGTCCGGCGCGACGATCTCCACAACCTTGAGCGCTTCATCGTACTGTTGCTGGTCGAGCAACAAACGGGCGAGGCGCAGGCGGGCGATGTGGCCGATCTCGGGAACCCCGGCGGTATCGATGACGCGCTGCAATTGCGTCTTTGCCGCCGCCAGGTCACCTTCCTGATACGCGGTTTTCGCCAGCGCCAGCGCGGCCGCGTCGGCATAGCCGTTGCCGCCAAGCTGGCTGACGATATGCCCGCCGCGGCTGTGGATCGCCGCGTTATCGCCGCGCTTCAGCTCTTTCATCAACAGCGCGAATTCCTCCGACGCCGCTTCGGTGATGCTGTTCTGGTACTGCGTCCAGCTCTGCCAGCCGATCAGGCCGGCGATGCCGAACACCGCGCCGACAAGGATGGACTTGCCGTTATCCCGCCACCACTTCTTGATCTCTTCGATCTGTTCCTTTTCGTGTTCGTATTCGGTCACTTGCCGCTCCAGTTATTCAAAACGTCAATTCCTGTTTCAGATATCGGTCGATCTCGTCCTGGTCGACCCGCTCCTGCTGGCGATCGAGGCGCAGGAATTTTACACCGATCTGTTTGTTCTGCATCTCCTCGTCACCCAGCACCAGCGCGATGTCGGCGCCGCTCTTGTCCGCGCGCTTCATCTGGCTTTTGATACTGCCGCCGCCGCAATTGACGGTGAGGCGCAGTCCCGGCAGCCGGTTGCGCAGGCGTTCGGCGAATAACAGGCTGTACTGCTCGGCCTGCAGACCCACCAGCGCCAGATAAGCGCGTGGCCCGCGCAGCAGGAGACTGTCACCCGCCTGCTGCAGCAAGGTGACAATGCGGTCCAGTCCCAGCGCAAAACCGGCGCCCGGCGTCGGTTTGCCACCGAGTTGCTCGACCAGCCCGTCATAACGGCCGCCGGCGCACACCGTGCCCTGCGCGCCGAGCTGATCCGTCACCCATTCGTAGACCGTCTCGTTATAGTAGTCGAGACCGCGCACCAGCCGTGGGTTTTCGCTATACGCAACACCCGCGTCTGTCAGCGCGGACTTGATCGCGGCGAAATCATTCAGTGACTGCTCCTCGAGGTACTCGCTGAACAATGGCGCGCCGTCGATCAGCGCGCGCATCGCCGGGTTCTTGCTGTCGAGTATCCGCAGCGGGTTGGTTTCCAGCCGCCGCCGGCTGTCATCATCCAGTTCGTCACTGCGGCCGCGCAGATAGTTGACGAGGCGCTCCCGGTGCGCCCGCCGCGCAGTTGTCGAACCCAGCGAGTTGATCTGCAGCGACAGCCCGTCGAGACCGAGACGGCGCCAGATTCTGGCGGTCATCAACAGGTGTTCGACATCGATGCCCGGGCCGGCCATGCCAAAGGCCTCGACGCCGATCTGGTGGAACTGGCGGTAACGCCCCTGTTGCGGACGCTCGTGCCGGAACATCGGGCCGCCGTACCAGAACCGTTGTACCTGATTGTAGAGCAGCCCGTGCTCGATACCGGCGCGCACACAACCGGCAGTGCCTTCGGGACGCAGCGTCAGGCTGTCGCCGTTGCGGTCGTCGAAGGTGTACATCTCCTTCTCGACGATATCGGTGACCTCGCCGATGGTGCGCTTGAACAGCTCGGTCTTTTCCAGCAACGGCAGGCGGAGTTCCTCATAGCCGTAGGCCTGCACGACCTCGCGCACGGCGTCCTCGACCTGCTGCCAGTACGGCGTTTCCGCCGGCAGGATGTCGTTCATGCCGCGTACGGCCTGGATTCCTTTGAGCAACGCCGTGTCCTTCGAACGAGATGGCCAGGTTATCGGTCGGGTGCCGGGCGGCGCCTGATCGCCGTGTTATACCGAAATAGTCAGCGGTGCATCGGCCGCTACGCCGGCCTCACGGCGCCGGCGCAGGCGTTCGCGTATCGCGCTTTCGAGTTCATCCAGCAGCGTCGCGTTATCGACCTTGTAATCCGGCCGGCCATCCGTGTACAACATACTGCGCTTGCCGCCGACGAGACCGATCTCCGCCTCGCGTGCCTCGCCGGGGCCGTTGACGATGCAACCGATCACCGCAATATCGATCGGATCGGTAATGTCTTCCAGCCGCAGCTCCAGCGCATTCACCGTCGCGATGACATCGAATTCCTGACGCGAGCAGGACGGACAGGCCACCAGATTAACGCCACGGCTGCGCAGATGCAGGCTCTTCAGCATGTCGAAGCCGACCTTCACCTCCTCAACCGGATCGGCGGCGAGCGACACGCGTATCGTATCGCCGATGCCGTCGGCGAGCAGCATGCCGAGGCCGATCGACGATTTCACCGTGCCGGAACGCAGCGCCCCGGCCTCGGTGATGCCGAGATGCAACGGTTGTTCGATCTGTTTCGCCAACAAGCGGTACGCACCAACGGTCATGAATATTTCAGACGCCTTGAGACTGACCTTGTAGTTCTGGAAGTCCAGACGGTCGAGGATATCGATATGCCGCAGCGCGGATTCGACCAACGCCTCCGACGTCGGCTCGCGGTATTTTTCCTGCAGATCCTTTTCCAGCGAGCCGGCATTCACGCCGATGCGGATCGGAATGTTACGGTCACGCGCGGCGCTGACCACAGCGCGCACGCGCTCCTCGCGGCCGATATTGCCCGGGTTGATACGCAGGCAATCGGCACCGAGCTCCGCGACGCGCAGTGCGATTTCGTATTTGAAATGGATGTCCGCGATCAACGGCACGGCGACGCGCTTCTTGATGGTGCCGAACGCCTCGGCGGCGTCCATCGTCGGCACCGACACACGCACGATATCGGCACCAGCCTTTTGCAGCGCCTCGATCTGCGCGACAGTCGCGTCGACGTTACAGGTATCGGTATTCGTCATGCTCTGCACGCTGATCGGCGCGTCGCCGCCGACCGGCACATTGCCGACCATGATCTGGCGCGACTTGCGGCGCACGATTGGCGAGTGGGTTTTCATCGGACTATTTACTCTCCGCCAGCTTGCGGTACAGGCGGGTTTCTTCGGCGTCGGGGTATTGCTCGCCGAGCAGATTGCCGTACTTCGTCGCGTCGTCCCGGTTGCCGAGTTCCCGCTCGATCTGCACACCGAGCCAGAGGCTGCGCGCCGTATGCGGCGCCGCCGCCTCGTAGCGCTGCAGAAACGCCCGCGCCTCGAGGTAGTTCTTGTCCGTCAGGCTGATCCCGGTCATCTGTAAAAGCGATCGCGCCTGCTGCGGCCTGAGCTTCAACGCCGCGCGGAATCGCTGCTCGGCGCGTTTCAGGTCGGGTTCGCGCAGCGCACACAGACCGGCGTTCTCGTACGCATCGGCCTGCTCCTTGTAGGCATGCACCTTGACCGCCTGCAAAAAGGCCCGATCGGCTTCCTTGAAGTCGCCGGCGTCGCAAAGGAACACGCCGTAGTTGTTATACATGGCGCCATCGTGGGAGCTCAGCGACAACGCACGCTTGAAATGCTCGCGGGCATTGTCGTACTCGCCGGTCTGGCGGTAGGCCTCCGCGAGATAGTGATGCGCGGACGCCAGCTTGCTGTCCTGCTCCAGCGCCTTTTTCAGCTTTTCTATCGCGAGTTCGGCATTGCCCTGCTGGAGATAGGCCAGCCCCAGTTTGGCGTTGATCTCGGCGGCGCTCTCATGCCCGTCGCGCTTCGACGTACCGGCGCACCCCGCGACGGCGAACACCACCAGCAGCATCGCGGCGCTTTTCACCAGCCGATTCATACCGCGACACCCGTCGTCTTCAGCTGATACTTGCGGCTGCGTTGCGTGCGATCGTTGACCTTGCCGGCGAGCTGGCCGCAGGCGGCGTCGATATCGTCGCCGCGCGTCTTGCGGGTGACGGTAATCAGGCCGGCCTGCTGCAGCATGTCGCGGAAACGCCGCAGCGCGTCGGGCGACGACGTTTTAAATTCCGCGCCGGGAAACGGATTGAACGGAATCAGGTTGACCTTGGACGGCACGTTGCTGAGCAGTCTGATCAGTTCACGCGCATGTGCGGGCTGGTCATTGACATGGTCGAGCATAACGTATTCAAACGTGATCTTGCGCCGCGGCACGTCTGCGACATAGCGGCGGCACGCGGCGAGCAGCTCGCTGATCGGATACTTGCGGTTGAGCGGCACCAGCCGGTCGCGCAGTTCATCGTTGGTGGCGTGCAATGAAACGGCGAGACTGACGTCGCTGGCCTGTTTCAGGCGATCTATCGCCGGGACCACGCCAGCCGTGCTGACAGTGACGCGCCGTTTCGCCAGGCCGTAGGCGAGATCGTCCGTCATGATGTTCAGCGCCGGCACGACATTGTCGAAATTTAACAGCGGCTCGCCCATGCCCATCATGACCACGTTGGTGATCCGGTAGCGACCGTCCGCGCCACGTCCGAGCTGGCGATTTGCGACCCACAGCTGCGCGATGATTTCCGCGGTTGTGAGGTTACGATTGAAGCCCTGCTTGCCGGTGGCGCAGAACGCGCAATCGAGTTTGCAGCCCACCTGCGAGGATATACACAGCGTGCCCCGGCCGCTCTCGGGAATGAAGACGGTCTCGACACAATTGCCGCCATCGAGCTCCAGCAGCCATTTGCAGGTACCGTCGTCGGACACCTGTTCACGCACGATCGCCGGCACGCTGATGCCGGCGACGGCGTCGAGCCGCTCGCGCAGACCCTTGCCGAGATCGGTCATCGCCGCAATCTCGCTGCAACCGCGCTGGTGTATCCAGCGCGTCAGCTGCGCGGCGCGAAAAGGCTGCTCGCCGAGATCGGCAAAAAAGCCCTCCATCCCGGACCGGTCGCGGTTGAGCAGATTGGTTTTCACCGTGACTTCCATGGAACGCTCGCTCGCCTGCGTTAGCGCACGCGCTTGCAGATTTCGTCGGGCTTGAAGAAAAAGGCGATTTCGGTCTTGGCGCTTAGCGGGCCATCGGAGCCGTGCACGGCGTTTTCCTGGATGCCACTGCCGAAATTTGCACGAATAGTACCGGGCATCGCGTTGGCCGGATTGGTCGCGCCCATGAGCTCGCGGTTTTTGGCGATGGCATTTTCGCCCTCAAGCACCTGGATCATCACCGGACCTGAAATCATGAAATTGACCAGCTCGTGGTAGAACGGACGATCCTTGTGCATCGCGTAGAATCCTTCGGCCTGCGCCTTGCTGAGGCGCAGCATTTTTGCTGCAACGATGCGCAGCCCGCCTTTTTCGAAGCGATCCAGGATCGCACCGATGGCGTTCTTCGCAACCGCGTCCGGTTTCACAATAGACAACGTCGTTTCAATCGCCATTACAGACTCCATATAGATTCGATGAAAAAACCCGGAAGAAAACTCACGGGGTTACAATAACTTAGCGAGCGCCTATTGTAATGTTTCCGCCCGGTTCTGACAATCGTGCGCCAACGGCATCGTGGCGGCACCGCCGCCATGTGAAAACAACGCCTTGCAGGCGTTGCGGCCGGCCCCGGGGCGGTGGTCCATCATTCCGATCAGGGTTGGAAGTAACACCCGCTATGCCTTCGGCAAACGATGCTGCGAGACGGGCGTGATGCCGTCGATGGGCTCGGTCAGCGATACCTGCGACAACGCGATGGCCGAACGCTTTTTCGCCCCCCCCCCCCTGGAGCGCGAAGTGCTGAACCGGCGCCGTTTCAAGACCCAGGCCGAGGCCCGCATGGCGGTCTTTGAATGGATCGAGGGCTGGTATAACCCGCATCGTCGGCATTCGGCCCTCGGCTACTTGTCACCCGTCAACTACGAGAGGAAACTATTGACCACTGAAAACGAGGCGGCTTAGGTAATGACCCGTCCACTAAAGCGGGTCAAGTCCACCCCACGCGCGTGGGGAACACGGGGAAATCGTCGCGAACGCATGGGCGCAGATCACGTCCACCCCACGCGCGTGGGGAACACGGAGAAGGGACCCGGTAGACGCCGATGTGCGCTATTTGGCGTTCCGCCCAGTAAGGCGTTTCTTTCACCACGCGCTTGGTCAGGACGTGACTGTTTGCTGTCCGATTTTTACTTTGCGTAGATCGCTGCGGTTTTCTCTGCAAGGTCGCGGACACAGGCGCGCAGGCTTTTGGGGCCGATAACCTCGACCTCCGGGCCGTAGCGCAGGATGTCGCCAGCGAGTTCGCGCGGATCGCTGTAGGGCACGCGCAGTTCGTATTCGCCGGCGG
>JAHFRU010000026.1 GCA_023266115.1 Gammaproteobacteria bacterium | reverse complement strand
GCACGGGACTGCGAGGCATGCGTGCTTCGAAAGAAATGCACGAAAGCGCGTCGCCGGACCCTGGTACGTCTCGACGATGAGGACGTCCGCGATCTTGCCAGAACGGAAATGGAAACTGGGCTCTTCAAGCGGTCCATGCGGCTGCGACGCGGGGTCGAACGGTTCTTCGCCAACGCCAAGGGCAAGCATGGCATGAGGCGGCTTCACCTGCGTGGCATCCGCGGCGCAGAAGAAGAATTCCTGATCGGCGCGGCGGTGATGAACCTGATGATTCTGGCGCGACCACACTGGCTGACCGGCAAGCCACGCCGGGGTGTCTGCGTTCCAGCAGCCCTGACCCCGGCTGCCATCTCGGCCCGATCGATCGAACACGACGTGATCGTCTCGCCCGCTCGGCGATATGCCTGATTGCTGAAGCACGATACGCTTCATCACGCGGCGCGCAGTCGTTCTTTGCGGTATGGCACACCGTCGAGCAATGCCTGGCCCGGCGCCTTGGGCGTGCCGTCACCGTTCACGTACATATAGAGCGTCGTGGTCGTCATCCCGAGACGCCGTGCGACATCGGCTGCGATCGCATTGCGATCGGACATTGCGGCCATTGCCATCGCCAGCGTCGCCTTATCCATCTTGCGGGGTCGTCCACCCATCCGCCCCCGGGCACGCGCCGCGGCGAGGCCCGCCTGTGTGCGCTCGGCGATCAGTTCGCGCTCGAACTCGGCGAAGGCGGCGAAGATGCCGAAAGCGAGGCGACCGTTGGCGGTAGTAGTGTCGATCTGCGCGCCGGCACCCGTGAGGACCTTCAAGCCGATGCCACGCTCACGCAGCGTCTCGGCAGTAATGACCAGATGCCGCAGGTCGCGCCCGAGACGATCCAGTTTCCAGAGGACCAGTGTATTACCGGGCTGCAACGCCTTGAGGCAGGCAGTCAGGCCGGGACGCGCATCATGGCGGCCCGAAGCGAGATCTTCGTAGATGCGTGAGGGATCGACGCCGGCGGCGAGCAGCGCATCGCATTGGGGCGCTAGTGTTTGCGATCCGTCAGCCTTGGACACCCTCACATATCCAATGAGCATCATCACCCCGCCAGAAAAGATATCCACCACCCTGCAATGTGTCGGTGGTTTCCGCAACGGGTTTTCCGATCTCGAGGTAGCGTCGTCGGGGCAAAAATCGCTATCGCCAGAAAACCGGTCGTTTTCCTTGCGATCAGGCGTGCATTGAGGTGTCTCGCTTTTTCCGTTGCCCACGGCCAGTTTTGAGAAAGAGCAATCGGAACACATTTTAAGAAGCGGCACCCGCTTCGCCGCCGAGTGTGCTGGTTTGCCGTCAGACCTCCCGATGACCTATCCTAATGACAATGCCTGACGTGGAGTAGGGCATTGCTCGCACTGCGAGCACCTTGATAGGATCGGGGGCTCGAGCAAGCCCAAGGAAGCAAAGCGCTTTGAGCGCGATGACGTGATTAAGAATCAGATCCGCGGACTTCATCAGGGCCAGCAGCCATGCGGTGCTGCACCAACAGGCCGAACATATGGATGCACTCGACCGGTGCTCATCGCTGCACGAAACCTTTTGCACCGCAGGGGTCGCCCACACATCAAGCCCATCACGTCATGACTAGTTCTAAGCCACGGCTCATCAGCGGCGAGAAGCAAGACGCTCGGGTTGCTCCATTGCATCGCGCTCTTGTGCAGCACGTGAGGCCAACTCTCCCCAGGGAAAGATGAACCATCGCTTGTCATGATCTCGGTTGATGTTGCGCGCCGCATAATCGACCGATTGGCTGGAAACGGTGTTGCTTATCAATACTGCGAAGCGGACACTCAGACTTGATTGCCCACCTTGACCCAGCGCATTCTTGAACCGACCGATCGTCCCTCCGCTGTCGTTGATGTCATCGACAAAAAGAAACCGCTCCCCGTCGACGATGCACCTTGCCAGATGGGCGAGAAGTGAATCCGAAAACATATGAACCTTCGAGCTATGATCCACAGATAGCAGCGGCAGGTCGAGTCGGTGCGAGAGATACGTTCCAGGAACCAGTCCTCCCCTACCAATTCCAACTATGAAATCCGGACGCCAGCTGTCCTTCTCGATCAACTCCGCAATTATCTGCACGTCATTGGTGAACTCATTATAGCCAAGGCGATGAAAGTCGATATCCGGGCTGTCATTCATGCTTTCGATCTCGCGTTTGTCGACGGTTATGTTCATCGACTGTTGTACGGGGCCTTGTGGCTTGACAGCTTAGACCACCGGGACTCCCTGGCTTCCCATCGTCTGCCCTAGATGCTGCAACAGGAGCATAGATGGTACTGCAAGCGTCCGACCCGACGCGCTGATAACGGACAGCGTCGATAGGTCGATTCGATCCTCCCGAAGAGGCAGGAACCGCAAGGTGCCTTCCTCGATTTCCCGTATCGCATCGAACGCGGTCAGCCATCCTACGCCGACATCCCTTATCGTCAGCGACTTTATCAATTCAATGCTGCTAGCCTCGACGGTGGCTTTTACGGATCCACCGACGTGCCGGGACCATGCCTGATCGAGGACGCGGCGCAGGGAAAGGTTTTCGCCCGGGACAATGAGCGGATATGCTGCACACTCGCCAAGCGATATATCTGACCGCTCGGCCAGGGGGTGGTCGGGCCGTACAATCAGACCAAGACGATAAATCATCGTTCGTTCAATACGTAGCGATGGATTGTCGGGAGGATTGAAGGTCACGCCGATATCCATCTCGCCGGCTAGGACATGGTCGACGACATCTTGGGCTCCGAAGACGCGCATCTTAAATTGTATTGCCGGATATTGACGGCAGAATGTAGCCGTCGCCGTACTCACATACCCGACAGCGCCTTCGACCAGCGCGATCGATACAGTACCGCGGCGCAGGCCGACCAGATTGTCGATTTCGGATCGGATTCTAAGAAGATCACGGCGCCATCGACGTACGCCGTCGACGAGGACCTCGCCGGCTGCGGTCATGCGCATTCCGGTTGCCGTCCGCTCAAATAGCTTGGTGCCGAGTTCCTCTTCGAGTTGGATGATCTGCCGGTCGACTGCAGAGGGAGCAATATGCAGGACATCGGCGGCACGACGCAGGGCACCGCGCCGTGCCACTTCGTCGAAATAAATAGCGGCTCTTCCTAATAGCACGACGCTTCCTTTCACCTGCTCACATTATGCGAACGGCGCTTCCACATTTCTGCGATAGATAAGGACGCGAAGCAATGGCATTTGTGGCGGCAAGAAAAAATACGCTGGGGAGGTCTGACGGCTGCGAGGGCTGACCGTTTTTTGAGAGCATTTAGGGGGAAACGATGAAGCGGGTAATGAAGATAAAGACTGGATTACTCGCAAGTGCCGTATTTTCAGTGCTCGCCGGAGCCTTCTCGCCGGCAATGGCTCAGAATGTTCAAGTAGCGGCAACTACGGCGCCGAGCGCCCCGTCGCAGGTTTCCACAGCCTCCGCTGGAGTTTTGGCAGAACAAACCGGCGACATCGTCGTGACTGCCGAAAAGCGGGAAACGACTCTTCAAAAGGCGCCGCTGGCTATCACTGCGCTGACTGCCGATACGCTCAAACAGTCCAACATCACGCAGCTCATCGACATGAACGGCTTCGTTCCTGGCTTGACGGTTGCCAACAGCGGCAGCTTCGTGCGGGTCGTGTCGATCCGTGGCATCGGCTACGAAGCCACCGACAATCTCAGCGCGCAGCCAGGCACGTCCTTCCACATCGACGGCGTCTACATCGTCAGCCCTTATGCCCTCCAGCAGGATTTTCTCGATCTCCAGCGGGTCGAGGTACTCCGCGGACCTCAGGGCACAGTATTTGGCCAAAGTGCCACCGGCGGCATCGTCAACGCAGTCACCGTCCGGCCTTCGACGCAATCCGTCGAGGGCACCGCGCAAGTCGAACTAGGCAATTACGACTTTGTACGCGCCAGCGGTACGGTCAATCTGCCGATCTCTGATACGTTGGCGGTCCGGGCGACGGTCCAGCGCTACAAGCGCGATGGCTATGCCAAGCAGACCTCACTCGGCCGCCCGTACGATCTGGACGACGCCGACCGTTTCTCCACCAAGGCGTCGATCCTGTGGACGCCAACGGACCGTTTCTCAGCCGAGCTCACCGCGCAGTATTTCGACGCAGACGAGCATGGCGCGGCGCAGAAGAACCTCGACGATCGCGATCCCGATCCGCGTCGCATTTCTCAGGACTACCCGAACGAATATCGGCTGAAGTTCTTTCTGTCGTACGCGGATCTCCGCTACGACTTCGGCCCGGTCACGCTCAAGTCGCTGACGTCGTATCAGCGCACCCGCAACCACAACCAGATTGATGTCGACCGCGCCGACTATGCGACGCTCGGCTATTATGACGTGCAGCCCTACTGGAACAATGCTGTTGATGCCGTCAGCCAGGAGTTCAACCTCACCTCGAATGGGTCGGGACCGCTGAGCTACATCGTCGGCGGCTACTTCCTGTATCAGAAGCTCGGGCAGGACATTCTCGAGTATATCGGCACCGATCGGAATCCGACCTTCAACCTGACGCTGCCGCTGACCTTCGCCAACTATCCGTACAATCTTAGCTACGCGCTCAACTCCGATCAGAAACGTCACAGCTATGCGGCGTTCGCCCAGACGAAATATGCTGTCGCGCCTGGCCTGAGTGCAACGCTCGGCCTGCGCTACAATCGCGACAAGTTCGACAGCCGGAACAGCACGCTGTTCGACGTTTTTGCGCCGGCGGTGGTGTCCGGCACGAGCGAGAACGCTCTTACCGGAAAGGGCGAGGTGGACTATGAGATCACGTCGCGCAACATGGTCTATGCCAGCGTCTCACGCGGCTACAAACCCGGTGGAGTCAGCAACAACAGCACGCCTGTGCTGGTGCCGTTGACGTACAAGCCCGAGCATGTCTGGGCGTATGAACTTGGGTCTAAGAACCGCTTTTTTGACAATCGGGTGACGCTCAACACGGCGGCCTTTTTCTACAACTACCAGGACCTTCAGTATCAGGAGGAAGATCCCGTCCCGTTCCAGGGTGGCGTGTCTAACGTGCCGAAAACCCACATCTGGGGCGCCGAAGCCGAAGGCAGCGTTCAAGCGACCTCGTCGCTCACCCTTGATGGCAACGTCACCTACTTGGATGGCGAGTTGGTCGGCGACTACATCACGCTTGATCCGTCGCGCGCGCGCCAAGCGACGCTCGCCGCCGCAGCGCTCGGCTTCGGCGCGTTCGATCCCTACACCATCAACCTCCGCGCGCAGCAGGTGCGTAACACCAACGGTAATAAGCCGCCCAAGCTGCCAAAGTGGCAGGGTGCGATCGGCGCCACGCATGTGATCGATATCAGCGGCATCGGCGAACTGCGCAGCCGCGCCGAACTGATCTATCGGGGCAAGTTTCAGTACCGGATCTTCAACGACGGCGCGCGCGACGTGGTGCCGAGCTACACGCAGGTCAATGCCAACTTTAACTTGAAGCCGGTCGGCACGAAGTTCACCGTCGGTGTGACACTGACCAACATCTTCAACAAGGCCGGCATCGCTTCGCGCTACTCGAATCCGTTCGGCAGCTTCACGACGAGCGACATGTACATCCCGCCGCGGCAGTTCATCGGATCGGTCCGCTATGACTTCTAAGGAAACGACGCGCGTTCATCCCGTCGATGAGGTGCCGCCCACCGGGCGGCTGTTTGCGCTCGCCTTCCAGCATGTTCTCACGATGTATGCCGGGGCGATCACGGTTCCGCTGTTCGTCGCCTCGTCTCTGCATCTCTCGTCCGCCGACACCGCCTTCCTCGTCAGCGCCGACCTGTTTGCCTGCGGACTGGTCACCTTGGTACAGTGCCTCGGCATCGGCGGGTTCGGCATACGCCTTCCCGTCATCATGGGTGTGACGTTCGTCGGCGTCATGCCTTCGATCGCGATCGCCTCGCAGCCAGGTCTGGGCCTGGCGGGGGTCTACGGCGCGACGATCGCGGCCGGCCTCATCGTCATTCCGTTCGTCCCCCTCGCCGGCCGCCTACGCGCCATTCTGACGCCGACGGTGACCGGCACCGCCATGTTGCTGATCGGTTTGTCGCTGATGGGCGTCGCCATCGATTGGGCAGCCGGTGGCCGCGGGGCGGCAGATTACGGTGCGCCTCGCCACCTGCTCTTGTCCGGTGGGACCATGGCGACCATCCTTTTCGTTAGCCGTTTCGGGGGACGCTTCCTGGCAAACTGTGCCGTGCTGATCGGCATGGTTGCCGGGTTTCTCGCAGCAATACCCACCGGCTTGGTCGACTTCGGTACGGCCATCGCGTCGCCGCCACTGCGACTCGTCACGCCGTTCCATTTCGGCCCCCCGATCTTCGATCCCGCCGCTATCGCATCGATGGTTGTGGTGGTCTTGGTAACGCTGGTGGAGTCAAGCGGCATGCTGACGATGCTCGGCCAGCTTGTGGAGCGCCCGGTCGATCAGCGCGCACTCACGCGCGGGCTCAGGGCCGACTGCCTCGGCGCGGTCATCGGCGGTCTGTTCAACAGCTTTCCCTACACCTCTTACGCCCAGAACATCGCGCTGGTCGGTTTGACCGGCGTCCGCAGCCGTTTCGTCTGCGCAGCCGCGGCCGCCTTCATGCTCGCGCTGGCGATGATCCCCAAAGCGTCGGCGCTGGTTGCAGCCATGCCGGCCAGCGTGCTGGGTGGCGCTGCGCTGGTCCTGTTCGGGATGGTCGCGGCTACGGGCATCCGGTCATTGGCGCAAGCGGGTCTGGACCAGTCGAAGGAAAAGCTGCTCGTCGTCGCGGTCAGCCTCGGCGTCGGCCTCATTCCGAGCATGTCCGATCGCTTCTTCGCCCAAGCGCCAGCTGCGCTCGCGCCCTTTACCCATAGCGGTGTCCTGCTCGGCATCTGCACGGCCGTGGCGCTCAACCTGTTCTTTGGCAAGAAAGCTGCCGACACCGCTGCTTCGAAGATCGACAAGATTGAAGAAGAGATCATCATGCCGGAGATCGTTCCGGCCAGGAGGTTTGCATGAAATTCGACGGAAGCGTAGTGCCGATCATCGATCTGGCGCCGGCCCGGACAGGGGACGAAGCTGCCAAACAGGCGGTCGCGGAGCAAGTCGGAGCGGCCGCGCGCAGTATCGGGTTCCTTGTTGTCTCCGGACATGGTGTTCCCGCAGAGATAATCGAGCGGGCCGAGGCGGAAGGTCGCAAGCTATTCGATCTTACCAAGTCGGAGAAGGTAAAGTACCGCTCACCCGACAAGGCAGTCTATCGTGGCTACTTCGCCGTCGAGTCTGGTAACCTGGCCAGCACGATCGGCGAGAAGGAGGCGAAACCCGACCACCGCGAATATTTTAACATCGGCCGTTTCGACATCGACGAAGGCGACCCCTATTTCTCGACGCCAACAGCCAACCGGCTGTTCCATCCAAATATCTGGCCGGATGCCGACGTGCCGGGCTTCAAGCCTGCCTTCGTCGACTATTACCACGAAATGGAGAAACTGGCATCGCTGCTAATGGAGCTGTGCGCTCGTGCGCTTCACCTGTCGCCTGACTGGTTCGCCGACAAGATCGACAAGCACATCACCAACATGGTGGTCAGCAACTATCCGGACCAGCCGGAAGAGCTCGAGTCGGGCAAGCTGCGGGCGGGTGCCCATACCGATTATGGTGGTCTCACCATTCTCAAGACCGAAGACAAGCCGGGCGGCCTGGAGGTCAAGACCTCGGACGGCCGCTGGGAGCCGGTGCCGATCGTGCCTGGCGCCTTCATTATCAATCTCGGCGACTTGATGGCACAATGGACCAATGACGAGTGGGTTTCGACGATGCACCGTGTCGTCAATCCGCCGAAGGGCCAGGGCGTCGGGAGCCGTCGCCAGTCACTCGTCTTCTTCCATCAGCCGAATTACGATGCAATCGTCGAGTGCATTCCGACGTGCGCGGAAAAGAGCGCTCCCAAATACGGTAAGACGACGTCGCTGGAGCATCTCGAAATGAAGATGAACCAGATGAATGACACGGCCAAGTTCAAGGAAACCAAGGAAACCGAGGCCGCCTGATTGGCCCTGCCAGGAGATACAAAAATGATCGTCTACCAGCCACCAAAGCCCGCAGAGTCCATTCCTGTTATCGATCTGGCACCGAGCTTTTCGGATGATGCCGCGCAACGCAAGGCAGTTGCGTGGGAAATCCACAAGACGGCGCGCGACACCGGGTTCTTCTATATCAAGAACCATGGGGTTTCGCAGCAACTAATGGACGATCAGCTTGAGCTTGCCCGTACCTTCTTCAAGCTTCCGGCGGAAGAGAAGATGAAGGTGGATGCGCGCAAGTCGTCCTGCACGCGCGGCTACGAGACGCAGGGTATCCAAACCCTGGACGACGGGTCGCCACCGGACTTGAAGGAAGGTTTTCTGATCGGTTGCGACCTTGACGAGGATCACCCATACGTCCGGGATGGTGTGCCCAATTGCGGTGCGAACCAATGGCCCTCGCAGCCGGCTGGCTTCCGTGAACAATACGAGGCCTATGTCGAGGAAATGTTCCGCGTCGGTCGCCATCTCATGGGCCTGCTTGCTCTGTCGCTCGATCTGCCAGAGGACTATTTCGCCAAGGGACTGGAGGAGCCGCTCTTTAATTCCCGCC
This sequence comes from Gammaproteobacteria bacterium, assembly GCA_023266115.1. Classification (GTDB taxonomy): domain Bacteria; phylum Pseudomonadota; class Gammaproteobacteria; order VBWC01; family VBWC01; genus VBWC01. Next base: position 18,934 of record JAHFRU010000026.1, on the reverse strand, counting down.
TGCTACGCTACGCGCCGCAGCCCGCAGACGCCGCGTTCAACCAGATCGGCGCCGGCGCCCATACCGATTGGGGTATGATCACGATCCTTCTCCAGGATAACATCGGTGGTCTCGAGGTGGAAAATGCGGCGGGCGAATGGATTTCGGCCCCGCCGATCCCAGGCGCCTTCATCATCAATCTTGGCGAAATGGTGCGGATTCTGAGTAATGGCCTCTATCATGCGAACATGCACCGCGTGCTCAACAACCAGAGCGGCGTAGACCGCTTCTCGGTGCCGACGTTCTTCGACCCGGGCTACTTCTATGAGGTGAGCTGCGCGCCTACCCTGCTCGCAGCGAACGAAGAACCCGCACATCCGGCCGCCACCGTGGGCGAACATATCGCCAACATGTATCGCAAGACCTACGGTCTGGCAGCCTGAGGGATCATCACGATGGTTGCATTGTCCTATACCAACATCTTTACCGCCGACATCGATCGTCTCGCGGAGTTCTACTCCCGGCTTTTCGACTTGCAGGAGATCGTGGAGAGTCGCTCGCCGATTTTCCGTGGCTTCACGACCGGCGGGTCCTCGATCGGTTTCAGCGGTCCAAGCGCTTATGATCTTCTGGGGCTTGCCCCGCAGGAAGGTGTCGGTGATCGCGTGCTCCAGACCTTCGACGTTTCCGGCGAGGGGGAGGTGCGAGCCCTTACCGAACGGGCGGGCGAACTGGGCGCCACGTTGGTCAAGGAGCCGTTCAAGACCTATTACGGATGGTATCAGTCGGTGCTCCGCGATCCCGATGGCAACGCCTTCCGGATCAACTTCCAGGGTTCAGCAAGCTAACTTGCCGTCACCAGGGCGAGCCGCAAGACGGATCGATCGGTTGAAATCCGGCTCCCCCTTCTCGCGTTCGACCGCGGACGGCGGCGCAGTCGAAACAAGTCGGAAGAACCGAGACAATGAGTGAAGTGCGTTTTCTGCTCGACGATGCCGTCGTCGAGTTGCGCGATGTCGACCCGACCGGCACGTTGCTGGACCTGCTGCGCTATCGGCTTCGTCGTATCGGCACCAAGGAGGGATGCGCGGAAGGCGACTGCGGGGCCTGCACCGTATTGGTCGGGACGCTGGACGACCAGGATCAGGTCCACTGGCGGGCAGTTAATGCCTGCATCCTGTTCCTGCCAATGCTCGACGGCAAGGCCCTGCTGACCGTCGAGAGCCTCGGCAAGCCCGGTGCACTGCATCCGGCGCAGCGGGCGATGGTCGATCATCACGGCTCGCAATGCGGCTTCTGCACGCCGGGCTTCGTCATGTCGCTCTACGGGCGCAGCATCGGAGCGTGTGGCACGAAGGGCAAGAGCGTCGGCGACGTCCTCGCCGGCAACCTGTGTCGCTGCACCGGCTACGGCTCGATCCTGGCGGCGGCCGAGGCCATTCCGGCCGGTGAGCGCGACGACCACGCCACGGTCGTCGCGCTCACCGGACTGCGACGTACCGAGACTTTGAGCGGCCGCTACGCCGATCCGCTCTCGGGAAGCATCAGGCACTGGCATCGGCCGCTGTCGACTGACGATCTCGCCGAGCTCCTAACAGCGCATCCCGATGCCCGGCTGATCGCCGGCGCGACCGACGTCGGCCTTTGGGTGACCAAGCAGCACCGCGTGCTCGAAACCATGATCTTCGTCGGCGACGTCGCCGATCTGGCCACAATGAACGAGACGGACGACGGGCTGCGGATGGGAGCCGGCCTGCGCTATGTTGATGCCGCCGAGCCGCTCGGACGGCTACATCCGGACCTCGGCGAACTCGTGCGTCGGATCGGCGGCCCACAGGTGCGCAACGCCGGCACGATTGGCGGCAACATCGCCAATGGTTCGCCGATCGGCGACACACCACCCGCGCTGATCGCGCTAGGCGCGACACTGACGCTGCGCTGCGGCGACGAGCGCCGCACGCTACCGCTCGAAGATTATTTTATCGCCTACGGTCATCAGGACCGTCAGCCGGGCGAGTTCGTCGAGAGCCTGTTCGTGCCGCGTCCAACATCGACCACGAGGATCGCGATCACGAAGCTCAGCAAACGGTTCGACAGCGACATCTCCGCCGTGCTCGGCGCGTTTGCGATCGATCTCGACGGCGACACCGTGCGAAGTGCGCGGCTCGCATTCGGCGGGATGGCGGCGACCCCGAAGCGCGCGACGAATGCCGAGCAGGCGCTGGTTGGCCAGCCATGGTCGGAGGCGACATTCGAAGCGGCCGCGATGGCGCTTCACGACGACTTCAAACCGCTGACCGACGTTCGCGGATCGAGCGGATATCGCCTGACGGTGGCCGCGAACCTGCTTCGCCGCATGTGGCTCGCCGGCACCGGCGAGACGGTATCTGTGCTGGAACTCGCCGATGTCTGATCGTGATCCCGGGCTGACGGGGGCGGTTCGCGCGCCCTTGCCCCATGACAGCGCCGAGGCTCACGTCAGCGGTGGCGCGCTCTATGCCGACGATCTGGCTGAGGCATCCGACCTGCTGCATCTTGCCTTTGGACAGAGCCCGGTCGCACACGGCACGATTCGCGCGATCGACCTGTCGGCGGTACGCGCGGCGCCGGGGGTGGTGGCGGTGTTCACTGCTGCCGACATTCCCGGCCACAACGACGTTAGCCCCGTCGCGGGCGATGATCGACTGTTCGCTGACGGGGAGGTCGTATGCGTCGGCCAGGCGCTGTTCGTCGTTGCCGCCACCAGCGCCACCGCGGCACGGCGCGCCGCCAGGTTGGCGACGCTCGACATCAAGCAGCGGCCCGCCTTCGTCACGATCGCGCAGGCGCGTGAGGCGGGCTCGCTGATCGAGGCAACGCAGCGGATGGCGCGCGGCGATGCCGACGCCGCACTCGAGCGTGCGCCGCACCGCCTGACCGGCTCGCTGGAACTGGGCGGTCAGGAGCATTTCTACTTGGAGGGACAGGTTGCGCTCGCCACCCCGGGCGAGGACGGGCAGGTTCATATCCTGTCCTCCACCCAGCATCCCAGTGAGGTCCAGCACCTCGTCGCGGAGATGTTGGAAATCTCGCATGCCGACGTGACGGTCGAGGTGCGCCGCATGGGCGGTGGTTTCGGTGGCAAGGAAACCCAGCCAGCACTGTTCGCCGCAGCCGCCGCGCTGGTCGCGGCCAAGACTGGTCGCCCCGCCAAGATCCGCGCCGATCGCGACGATGATATGGTGATGACCGGTAAGCGACACGACTTCCTTATCAGCTACGAAGTCGGCTTTGACGACGACGGGCGGATCGAGGGGCTACGCCTCGATCTAGCATCGCGTTGCGGCGCTACGACCGACCTCAGCCCGGCGATCAATGATCGGGCGATGTTCCATACGGACAATTGCTACTGGTTGGCGGCGGTCGAGATCGTCTCGCACCGCCTGAAGACGCATACCGTCTCGAACACCGCCTTCCGCGGCTTTGGCGGACCGCAGGGCATGGTCGCGATCGAGCGGGTGATCGATGCAGTGGCGCTTCACCTCGGGCGCGACGCTCTCGCCGTCCGCCAAGTGAACCTCTACGGCGCGGGCAGGAACGTTACGCCCTATGGCATGACGGTGGAGGACAATGTCGCGCCCGCGATCATTGCCGAGCTGGCGGAAAGCGGCCGTTACGCCGAACGGCAGGTGGCGGTCGCGGCGTTCAACGCCCGTCACCGCGTGCTGAAGAAGGGGTTGGCGCTGACGCCGGTCAAGTTCGGGATCAGCTTCACCACCACGCACCTCAACCAGGCGGGGGCACTAGTCCACCTCTACACCGATGGCTCCATTCAGCTGAATCATGGCGGCACGGAGATGGGCCAAGGCCTCCATACCAAGGTGGCGCAGATCGTTGCCGATGTCTTCGCGGTGCCGTTCGATAAGGTACGCATCACGTCGACGCGGACCGACAAGGTGCCCAACACCTCGGCGACCGCCGCCTCGTCCGGCGCCGACCTGAACGGCATGGCGGCCTATAACGCGGCCCAGACGATTCGAGAGCGACTGATCGCCTTCGCGACACGCTGGCGGCAAGTGCCCGAGGACACTGTCCGCTTCGCACGTGAGGGTGTGTGGGTTGGTGGCGATCTCGTGCCTTTTGCGACGCTCTGTCGGCAGGCCCATATCGGTCGCGTTTCGCTATCATCGACCGGCTACTATGCTACGCCTGGGATCGAATACGATCGCGCTGCTCATCGAGGCCGACCGTTCTACTATTTTGCCTATGGCGCGGCACTGGCGGAAGTGGTGATCGACACCCTTACCGGCGAACACCGCGTCCTGGCGGTTGATATCCTCCACGACGTCGGCCGCTCACTCAACCCGGCGATCGACCTTGGCCAGATCGAGGGCGGCTTCATCCAAGGCATGGGATGGCTGACGACGGAAGAAGTCGTCTATGACGACGCCGGCCGGTTGCTCAGTCACGCGCCATCGACCTACAAAATTCCCACCGCCAACGACCGTCCGCCCCGAATGGACGTTCGCCTGTGGCAACCCGGCCGCAACGTCGAGCCGACGATCCATCGCTCCAAGGCTGTCGGCGAACCGCCGTTCATGCTCGCGATTTCAGTGCTGTCGGCGCTGACCCATGCGGTCGCCGCCGCACGTGGCGAGGCGGGTTGTCCGGCGCTCGATGCCCCGGCGACGCCGGAACGTATCCTGGCGGCGCTGGCACGGTGATCGACTGGGCAGCGGCGCTAGAGGCCCGTGCGGGAGGCGCTCCGGTCGCGATGGTGACCATCCTAGCGGTCGAAGGCTCTGCCCCTCGCGGTGCCGGCACGCGGATGCTCGTCGACGCCGACGGGCTCTGGGGCACGATCGGCGGCGGGCAGCTCGAGCATCTGCTGATCGAGCAGTCACGGCTTATCCTGACGCATCCGCCCGGCACCTGGCGGGTGCAAGATTATCCGCTTGGTCCCCTCCTCGGCCAATGCTGCGGGGGGAGGGTCCGCGTGCTCATCGAGAATGTCGACGCCACCAGACTGAACTGGCTCGACCGAGCCGTTCCTGGACAGTGTATCGAGCATCGTTTCGGGTCGTCCCATATAGACCGGATCGCAAGCTGCGAGGACGAGGATCCGATCAGCGCTCGCGGCGACAAGCCGGGCGTGGGAACGGTGTCAATCGAGCGGCTTGACCCGCCCGGGCGCCCGCTGCTTCTATTCGGCGCCGGCCATGTCGGTCGCGCGATCGCTTCGCGGGCGACTGGTTTGCCGCTGGCACTCTCGTGGTTCGATAGCCGGCCCGAGGCTGCAACGCGTGACGGTGTCATGCTCGTAGACGACGCGGTGATGCCGGAGTGCGCGCGGGACGCCGGCGACACGGCGGCGATCCTGGTCCTCACGCACGACCATGGCCTCGACTATCGGCTGACCGCAGCTGCGTTGCGGAGCCGGGCCTGCTTCATTGGCTTGATCGGTTCGCAGACCAAGCGCGCGCGGTTCCTGTCCCGCTTGCGAGGCGAGGGGTTTGGTGACGACGACCTTTCCCGGCTTACGTGCCCGATCGGCCTGCCCGGCGTGACTGGCAAAGAGCCGGAAGTGATCGCGATCGCCGCGCTCGCCCAGATACTCTCTCTGCGTTAATCTATTTACGGGTCGCTTCCGCCTGCATGCCGATCTTGCTCGCCATGATCTCGGCGAGGGCGTGGACGGCCACCGGCGGGTTACGTGCTGCCCGGACATAGACGCCGAGGTCGCTGCGCAGTGCGCGTGGCTGCGTGATGGGGACGTGTACCAACTCACGGGTGCGCAACTCGATCTCGATGCCGATCCGCGTCTGGAACGACAGGCCCAGACCGCGCAGCGTGAGTTGCTTGGCAAGTTCGACCGAGCTCGTCTCGATCGCGCCCACCGGCAGCGAAGGTGCCGCACTGAGCAACATCCGCCGGATCGAAAGGTCTGCCTTGGGAAGGATGAGTGTGTGCGTCAGGCATTTCGACAACGACAGAGAGGTTTCCGCCGCGAGCGGATGATCGGGCCGCATGACCGCGCCGACGCAAAAAGCCGCGCTCGAGACCTGTCGAAGCTCCGCATGCTTGTCGAGCGAAAAGGCGACACCGAGGTCCGCGTCGCCGGCCATCAGCGCGCCGGGGATCGATGTCGAGCCCATGACGCTTACGCCAATCGTGACACGAGGGAACTTCTCACGTGCCTGCTCAAGAACATCCGGCAACAGATCCGAACTCAAACCCTCCACCGCAACCAGTTCGACGTGTCCGGTCCGCAGTCCCTGCAATGCCTCCAGTTCGGATCGAACCCTTTCCGCATCCTGGAGTACGCCGATCGAGTGACGTGCAAACGTGGCGCCGGCATTGGTGAGTCTCAGCCCACCCGGCAGCCGCTCGAACAATGGCGTGCCAAGCTCGGTTTCGAGCTTCAACAGCTGCCGGTTCACGGCCGAAGACGCGATGTTCAGGCGCCGCGCGGCTTCACGTATCGAGCCTGCCCGGCGGATCGCGTCGAAATAGACGATCATCGGGCTGTGGATGCGGTCGGGTCGAGCGGTCATGCCGCCGGTTGCTCGTATAATCGCCAATGGCTTCGCGGCGATAGCATCGGATTGTTACTGGGTGAGCGCATATCGGCATCGGGTGTAGCGCAAAGCTGTGCTTTCGAGAACAGGCTGTTCCGTGCAGGTTGCAACCAGGCCGCCTACCGGGGGATTATTCGTGTCGCAGGATAGCACCTCAAATTACATCTCGGCGGCGGCCTCCCTTCAGGGGCTTGTCATTCCCTCCGAATGCGCGGCCGGCGTACGGGCCAACATGACCCTGTTCCTTGGGCACGCCGACATCGTTGCCGCGGCGGACGATTTCGCAGCGGAACCCGCCGAAATGCTTCGACCATGAGTGCGCTTGTCAAGATCGGTCACGTACGCTCCTCCGACGTTTCGGCTGCCAACTGGGCGACCGAGGTGCTGGAACGTGCCCGCACCATGGAAGGGTTGAACTGCTTCACGGCGACCCTCGACGAACGCGCGAGCCGCACGGCGCAACGGATCGACGACGATCCGCGCCGCTTTCCGCTGGCCGGACTGCCCTTCGCCGCCAAGGATCTATTCGACGTGGTCGGCCGCCCGACATTGGCGGGGTCCAAGATCAACCGCGACCTGCCACCTGCGGAAACGGACGCGACCGCGATCGAACGACTGGTTGCGGCTGGCGCCAATCTCGTTGGTATCACCAACATGGACGAGTATGCCTACGGGTTCAGCACGGAAAACGCCCATTACGGCCCGACACGGAATCCGCACGATCCGGCTCGCATAGCTGGTGGCTCGTCGGGTGGTTCGGCCGCTGCGGTCGCAGCGGGCATCGTGCCGGTGGCTTTGGGATCGGATACGAATGGTTCGATCCGGGTGCCGGCGTCGCTGTGCGGCGTGTTCGGTCTGAAGCCGACGTTCGGGCGTCTGTCGCGCGCTGGCACCTTTCCTTTCGTTGCCGACCTCGACCATATCGGGCCGTTCGCGCGTGATCTCGGCGACCTTGCCGCGGTCTATGACTTCCTCCAGGGTGTCGATCCGCGCGATCCGGCCTGCGCCGGGCGCAAGGACGAACTTGTCAGCGACCTCATCGACCGCCGGCTGCCGCCGCTGCGCGCCGGCGTGTTGCAAGGCTGGTTCCAGGAAGGAGCGACGGAGCAGGCGCTTGCAGCGGTTGATCACGTGGCATCCGCATTCGGGGATGCGGGCAGCGCAGTATTCGAAGGCGCCGCGGCGGCGCGCTCCGCTGCGTTCTGCCTGACTGGCATGGCGGGTGCCAGCCTGCATGGCGAGAAGCTGCGCACCCGCCCGTTGGATTTCGATCCGGCCGTCCGTGACCGGCTTCTCGCCGGGCTGCTCCTGCCTGCCGAACTGGCCTTCCGCGTACGACGCGTACGGCGCCGGGTGCTGGAGGAAGCACTTGCGCTGTTCCACCACTTCGACGTGCTGATCGCACCCGCCACACCCTGTTCCGCCCCGCGTATTGGAGAGGCGACCATCGAGATCGGCGGTCGTGAGGTGCCGGTGCGCGCGAACCTCGGGCTCTACACTCAGCCGATCAGCTTCATAGGCCTGCCGGTGATCGCCGCGCCGGTGCACCTGCCGGGGCTGCCGATCGGCGTGCAGATTATCGGGCCGCCATGGGGCGAGGCCAAGGTGTTCCAGGCCGCCGCGCTCTTGGTGGCATCCGGCCATGTCGCCGCGACTCCCCTTACTCCCGGGCTGGCCGCGTGATCCACACCCCCCGCAGCCTGCGCGGCATGGTGACCGCGCCCCACCATCTGGCGAGCCAAGCCGGGCTCGACGTGCTGAAGGACGGCGGCACCGCAGTAGAGGCGGCGGTCGCCGTCGCCGCGGCGCTGGCGGTGGTCTATCCGCACATGACCGGCATCGGTGGCGACGGTTTCTGGCTCATCGCCGAACCAGACGGCCGGATGCACGCAATCGACGCCTGTGGCGGGGCGGCGGAGGCCGCCACTCTCGCGCGGTACGAGGGCCTGTCCGCGATCCCGTGGCGCGGCCCACTGGCCGCAAATACGGTCGCGGGAACAGTTTCCGGATGGGAAGCCGCGTTGGATAGCGACACCGGAACTCTGCCTCTTTCCCGCTTGCTGCGCGACGCGATCCACCATGCCGAGGCCGGGATCGTCGTCACCAAGGGCGGCGCCGAAATAGCCTCGGCCAAAGGACCCGAACTGCGCGATCTTCCCGGCGCCTTCGCCGCGATCTTCGAGGCGAACGGGCGTCCGCTCGCCGAAGGCGATATCCTGCGTCAACCCGCGCTCGCCGCCACACTGTCGCAGCTCGCGGCGCGTGGCTGCCGGGACTTCTACGAGGGCCATCTCGCGCGGTCGATCGCAGGTGATCTGGAACAGCTTGGCGCGCTTATCTCCGTCGATGATCTCGCACGTCACCGGGCAACCCGCCCGACGCCGCTGTCCGCTGAAGTGGCGGGCGCAACCCTGTTCAACCTGACGCCGCCCACCCAAGGGCTCGCTTCGCTGCTGATCCTGGCACTGTTCGACCGCCTGTCCGTCACGGCGGCCGAGAGTTTCGCCCATCTTCACGGCCTAGTTGAAGCGACCAAGCAGGCGTTCCTCGTGCGCGACGCTCATGTCGGCGATCCGGCCTATATGGCGATCGACCCTCAGGCGTTGCTCGACGATGCGGACGTGCTCAATCGCCTGGCGGCAGGCATTGACCCGTCGCGAGCCCTGCCGTGGCCGCACGTGCCGGCGGACGGCGACACCGTATGGTTCGCAGCAGCTGACGCGCGCGGGCAGGTGGTCAGCTGCATCCAGTCGACCTATTTCGAGTTCGGCTCAGGGCTGGTTCTGCCGCAGACGGGGGTCATCTGGCAGAACCGGGGCGCCAGCTTCCGGCTTGCCTTCGACGGCTGGAACGCGCTGAAACCTGGCCGCAAGCCCTTCCACACTCTCAACCCCGCGCTTGCCCGCTTCGATGACGGCCGGATCATGGCCTACGGCACGATGGGCGGCGAGGGTCAGCCGCAGACACAGGCAGCTTTGTTCTCGCGCTACGCGCGCTTCGGTGTGCCGCTGCAGGAGGCGGTGACGCGGCCGCGCTGGCTGCTCGGCCGAACCTGGGGCGAGGAAAGCACGTCGCTCAAGCTGGAGTCTCGCTTCGACCCCGCGCTCGTCGCAGCGCTCGCGGCGGCGGGGCATCAAGTCGAACTGCTGCCGCCATTCACCGGCGTGATGGGACATGCCGGCGCGATCGTGCGTCACCCGACCGGCATGCTCGAAGGCGCGACCGATCCACGCAGCGATGGCGCGGTAGCGGCATGGTGAGCGGCGGATCCCGCGCGCTTGCGCGGTGCGACGCGCTTGGTGTCGCACCTTATACTGACATGGAAGGGGGCTTGTATCGCGGCTATCTGTCCCCTGCGTACGCCAGTGCCCAGCGATGCCTTGCCGCTTGGATGGAGGAAGCGGGCATGAGCGTGCGGGTCGACCCGGCCGGCAATCTCGTGGGCCGCTACGAGGGCGAGCGCGACGGGCCGCCGCTCTTGATAGGCAGCCACCTCGACAGCGTGCGGGATGCCGGTCGCTACGATGGGCCGCTCGGTATCATGCTCGGCGTCGAGTGCGTTGCCGCGCTCCACGCCGAAGAACGACGGATGTCGTTCCCGATCGAGGTCTATGCGTTCGGCGACGAGGAAGGCTCGCGCTTTCCCGCAGCGATGCTGACGAGCCGCGCCGTGGCAGGCACGCTCGACCCGGCCACGCTGGACCTGCGTGACGCTGCCGGCATATCGCTGGAGGACGCGCTGGCCTTGAACGGCCTGTCGGTGAGCGGCTTCGCCTCGGCACGGCACGGCGCGGCACTGGCCTATCTGGAAGCACATATCGAGCAGGGACCGGTGCTGGAGGCCGAGGCACTTGGCGTAGGCACGGTGACGGGCATTGCCGCTCAGCTACGCTATGCGATCACCGTCACGGGCCGCGCGGGCCATGCCGGGACCACGTCGATGGCCCTGCGCCGCGACGCCCTGTCTGCCGCGGCTGCGATGATCTCGAAGGCAGAAGAGGTCGCCCGGGCAGGCGACGCCGATCTCGTCGCCACGGTCGGCTCGATCGAGGTGTATCCCGGCGCCGCCAACGTCGTGCCCGGCGAGGTGCGCTTCACGCTCGATGTCCGCGCTGCAAGCGACGCGGGCCGAGATGCCGCGGCACTGACCATCCGTAGCGGATTCGAGGCGATCGCGCGGGAACGCGGCGTCCGCTATATCTGCCGCCTGCTCCAGGACCTGCCGGCCAGTCCCTGCGATCCTGCGCTGATGGCGCTGATGGATGCCGCAATCGACGATGCGGGCGTCTCGCCGTTCCGCCTCGTCTCGGGCGCCGGGCACGACGCGATGATCCTGGCCTCGCTCTGTCCGACGGCAATGCTGTTCATCCGGTGCGAAGGCGGCATCAGCCACAATCCGGCCGAGCGGGTTTCGGCCAACGACTGCGAGATCGCCTTGCGCGTCATGCGCGGGTTCATCGACAAACTGGGAGCGACCGTCCGTGATTGAGACCTTCGGCGAGATCGATCCCCCACAGCGGCTGTTGATGGGCCCGGGCCCGGTCAACGCCCATCCGCGCGTGCTACGCGCGATGTCGGCCGACCTGCTCGGCCAGTTCGATCCCGAAATGACCGCTTACATGAACGAGGTGATGGCGCTCTACCGACCGGTATTCGGGACGAATAACCGCTGGACCTTCCTCGTCGACGGCACTGCGCGAGCCGGCATCGAGGCAGCGCTGGTCAGTCTGGTGGCGCCCGGCGACACCGTGCTGGTGGTCAATTTCGGTCGGTTCGGGTTGCTTCTGACGGAGATCCTCGGCCGGATCGGCGCGCGCATCGAGACGGTGGAAGCACCTTGGGGTGAGACTGTGCCGCTCGACGCGGTCGCTGCCGCAATCGAGCGGTACGGACCGAAACTGGTTGCGACGATCCATGGTGACACTTCGACAACGATGGCGCAGCCGCTCGACGGGTTCGGCGCACTGTGTGCCGCGGCAGGCGCGCTCTCCTACGTCGACGCGACCGCTACGATTGGTGGCATGGAGATCGCCGCCGATCGCTGGGGCGTCGACGTCGTCACCGGCGGCTTGCAGAAGTGCCTCGGCGGACCATCCGGCTCGGCCCCGATCACGATTTCGGACCGGGCGGCGACCCACATCCAGCGCCGCAAGCATGTCGAACGCGGCATCCGCCGCGACGATATCGACGATGGGGACGGCCTCCGGATAGGGTCCAACTATTTCGATCTGGCGATGGTGATGGACTATTGGTCGGAGAAGCGCCTCAACCACCATACCGAGGCGACCACCATGCTCTACGGCTCGCGGGAATGCGCCCGGATCATGCTTCAGGAAGGCGTCGAGGCTCGCTACGCGCGTCACCGCGCGTCCGGCGCCGCCATGACCGCCGGCCTGCGCGCGATGGGTCTTACCGTGTTCGGCGACGATCGCTATCGCATGACCAACGTCACCGCCGCCTTCATCCCCAACGGGGTGGACGCGGAAACGGTCCGGCGCCGAATGCGCGAGGATTTCGAGATCGAGATCGGCACCGCGTTCGGTCCGCTTGCCGGCAAGGTCTGGCGGTTCGGCGCGATGGGCTACAACGCGATGAAGCACAAGGTTCTGCTGACGCTCGCCGCGCTGGAGGCGGTGTTGCGTGCCGAAGGCGTCGTCCTTCCCGCAGGTGAGGCGGTGCCGGCTGCGCTTGCCGCGTGGGACGCCACCCGGTGAACCGCGATCTCGTCGGCTATGGTGCGGCGCCGCCCGATCCCTGCTGGCCCGGCGGTGCGCGCGTCGCGGTCCAGTTCGTCGTCAACTACGAGGAAGGCGCCGAGAACAGCGTCCTCAACGGCGATCGCGGCTCCGAAGCCTTTCTCTCCGACATGGTCGGGGCGCCCTCGCATCCCGCTCGTGCGATGGCGATGGAGAGCCTCTACGAATACGGTGGCCGCGCCGGATTTTGGCGGCTGTACCGGCTCTTTACCGAACGTCGGCTGCCGCTCACTGTATTCGGCGTCGCCAGGGCGATGGAGGCGAATCCGGCGGCTGTCGAAGCCATGATGACAGCCGGTTGGGAGATCGCGAGCCACGGCTTGCGCTGGATCGATTACCAGTCCGTTCCCGAATCCGTCGAGCGCGAGCACATCGCAGAAGCGGTCGCGCTTCACACGCGGCTGACCGGCGCACGCCCGCTCGGCTGGTACCAAGGCCGCACCTCACCTAACACCGCGCGGCTCGCCGCCGAGGAAGGCGGCTTCCTCTACGACGCCGACAGCTATGCCGACGATCTGCCCTACCGCAACGCGCACGGCCAGCTCGTCATTCCTTATTCCCTCGATGCCAACGACATGAAGATGGTGGCCCTGAACGGCTTCACCGAAGGCGACCAGTTTTTCCGCTACCTGAGCGACACGTTCGACCAGCTCCGCGAGGAAGGCGGACGGATGATGTCCGTCGGGCTGCACGGCCGAATTGCCGGGCGGCCTGCCCGTGCCCGCGCCGTCGCCCGCTTTGTCGACCACGTCATCGCGAGCGGTGACGCCTGGATTTGCCGGCGCGTTGATATCGCCCACCATTGGAACGAGGTGCATCCGGCATGACGATCGACGATCCCAAGGTGGTTGCCGAGGTAACCGCCGCCTTCCATGCCTATGAGGCGGCGCTGATGGCGGACGACGTGCCGGCGATGGACGCGCTCTTCCACGACGCGCCCTCGACCGTCCGCTACGGCGTCGGCGAGGTGCTGTACGGCGCCGACGAGATCCGCGCCTTCCGCAAAGGGCGTGGCGGATCGCCGCAGCGTCGGCTCGGCCGGATTGCGGTCCACACCTATGGTCGGGATTTCGCCACCGCAGATGCCGAGTTCTTCCGCGACGGCGCGTCCGTGCGCGGTCGCCAGTCGCAAAGCTGGGTGCGCTTCGCCGACGGCTGGAAGGTGGTATCGGCGCACGTCTCCCTTGAAGGGCAGCATTCATGACGACCGATACGACTTGGGAAACCGATCCGGAGGGGTTCGTCGCGCGCTACGGCGCGCTTTTCGAGCATTCGCCGTGGGTGGTCGAGCGCGCCGCCGAGCGGCTCCCGCTCGGCGATCTCCATGCAGGCCTCATGGCGGTCGTCGACAAGGCGTCACCGGAGGATCGGATCGCCCTCATCCGCGCCCACCCAGAACTAGCCGGCAAGGCCGCTATCGACCGGACGCTGACCGATGCGTCGGCGGCGGAGCAGGCGTCGGCCGGGCTTGATCGGCTGTCACCGGTCGAATTTGAGGATTTTCATGCGCTGAACCGCGCCTATCGCGACCGGTTCGGCTTCCCGTTCATCATCTGCGTCCGGCGCACCGACAAGGCGGGCATCCTTGCTGCAATGCGCCGGCGGCTTAGCAACGATCGCGACACGGAGATCGAGAGCGCCATTGCAGAAATCGGCGCGATCGTGCGGCTTCGGCTGGAGGATTTGGCATGACACTCGAACGACATGAGGAGAGGGTCGCTCACGACCTGGCTTGTCTCGGCTTCGGCGGTTCGGACTGGCTGCGACCGACCGAGCGAGAAGATGGCCATGTCTACGACGTGGTCGTCGTAGGCGGCGGTCAGAGCGGCCTCGCTACCGCGTTTGGCCTGCTGCGCGAGCGCATCTCGAACATCATCGTCCTTGATGAGAACCCTGCCGGCCGCGAGGGGCCGTGGGACACCTATGCCCGGATGGTGACGCTGCGCACGCCCAAGCATCTGACCTCCATCGATTTCGGCGTGCCGTCGCTGACGTTCCGCTCCTACTGGGAGGCGGCGCATGGGGTGGAGAGCTGGGAACGGATTGACAAGATTCCGCGCGGCGACTGGATGAATTATCTGCGCTGGTATCGTCGCGTGTTACGGCTGCCGGTGCGCAACGACGCGCGGCTTGATCGGATCGAACCTATCGAGAAGGGCCTGTTCCGTCTCCACCTCAATGGCGGCGAGACACTGCTTACGCGCAAGATCGTGTTGGCGACCGGCATCCAGGGCGGCGGTCAGTGGCACACGCCGTCACTGGTCGGGAACCGGCTTCCCGCCAGCCGTTACGCCCATACTTCCCAGGCGATCGACTATGCAGGGCTGAAAGGCCGTCGCATCGCCATCCTAGGCGGCGGCGCATCGGCGTTCGACAATGCGCAACACGCGCTCGAGCTTGGCGCTGATCAGGTCCACGTGTTCGTGCGGCGCGCACAACTGCCGACCGTCAATCCGATCCGATTCATGGAGACGTCCGGGCTGATCGCGCGTTTTCCCGCGCTACCCGATGCGGTGAAGTATCGAATGATGGTGAGCTTTTTCGAGCGCAACCAGCCGCCCACCAACGATACGTTCGAGCGTGCCGCCGCCTGGCCCGGCTTTCACCTACATCTCGAGTCTCCGTGGCTCGATGTCGAGGACACGGAAGCGGGCGTGGTCGTGACCACGCCAAAGGGCAAGGAGACGTTCGATTTCCTGGTACTGTCGACGGGGCTCACGACCGACCCCGCGCTTCGGCCCGAACTTCGGGACGTGGCCACCGACATCCTGCGCTGGTCCGATCGCTACACGCCGCCCGAGGGAGAGCATAGCGCAGTCGTTGACGCTCATCCCTATCTAGGCCCCGGGTTCGAGCTGCTGCCGAACAAGCCCGAGGCGACCGATCGGCTCCATGGCCTGTTCGCCTTCAACTATTCCGGCCTCATCAGCTTCGGTCTGTCCGCCTCGGCGCTCTCGGGTTTGAAGCAGGCGCTGCCTCGCCTGATCCGCGGGATCGCCGATCAGCTGTTCCTCGACGATCAGGAGGCGATCGTCGCCGACTATCTCGGCTATGCCGAGCCGGAGTTCGTCGGACGCTGGCCGCGTATCGAGGCGGCGGCATGAGCCTCTCAACGCATGTCCTCGACACGAGCGCCGGCATACCGGCAGCGGGGGTCACGCTGAAGCTCGCGAGGGGCGATCTGACACTTTTCTCAGGCGAGACCGACGCAGATGGCCGCTGTGCCGGCCTGCGAACGCTTTCGATCGCCGCAGGGGTCTACAGCCTAAGATTCTCCGTCGCAGCCTATTTCCGCGCGAGAGGGATTGCATTGCCCGATCCGCCTTTCCTCGATGTCGTGACGATCGACTTCGGGATCGCCGAGGCGGACGCGCACTACCATGTGCCGCTCCTCGTCTCGCCATTCGCTTATTCGACCTATCGCGGGAGCTGAACCGTGCGGGCCTTTCTCGCCTTCTTCGAGCCGTTCATCCTCATGCTGCTCGGCACGGTCGCGCTCGCGTCGTTCCTGCCCGCGCGGGGCATGTGGCAGGCGATCGCGGGTGATATTGCCACCGCCGCGATCGTGCTGCTCTTCTTCCTGCATGGGGCTAAGCTCTCGCGCCAGGCGATCCTCGATGGCGCCCGCCACTGGCGGCTGCACGCAGCAACGCTCGCCACGACCTTCCTCCTGTTCCCAGCCCTGGGGCTTCTTGCGACCCGGCTCCATCTACTTGACGGGCCGCTGGCGAACGGCCTGCTGTTCCTCTCGCTCCTGCCCTCGACCGTCCAGTCCTCGATCGCCTTCACCGCGATGGCGCGCGGCAACGTCGCGGCCGCGGTGTGCAGCGCTTCCTTCTCCAATCTAGTCGGCATCTTTGCGACCCCGCTGCTCGTCGCGCTGCTGATGACTTCGACCGGCGCGACGTCGGTGTCATGGGGTGCCGTGCAGACGATCGTGTTCCAGCTGCTGCTGCCGTTCGTCGCCGGCCATCTGCTGCGTCCGATCGTCGGTGGTTTCGTTACGCGCCACAAGGCGCTGGTCACCGCGGTGGATCGCGGCTCCATCCTGATGGTCGTCTACACCGCCTTCGGGGCAGCGGTGCTGGAGGGGCTGTGGTCGCGTGTGTCGAGCGCCGACCTCCTAGTGATCGCTTCCGTCTGCGCTACCGTGCTGACGATCGTGATGACCGTGACCTGGCATGCAGGCCGCGCGCTCCGCTTCTCACGCGAGGATCGGATCGTGCTGCTGTTCTGCGGCTCCAAGAAGAGCCTCGCTTCGGGGGTGCCTATGGCCGGTGTGCTGTTTCCTGCCGCCGGCGTCGGCCTCGTCATTCTGCCGCTGATGCTGTTTCACCAGCTTCAGCTCATCGTCTGCGCGGTACTGGCGAAGCAATTGGGGCTTTCCGCCGTCGACGAACCCAAGGCGGCTCAAACCATTCCGGTTGCCTGACCTTCAACCTGACACCGATACGCATTCCATAAAGGATAACGACCATGAAAACCCGTGCTGCCGTCGCCTTCGAAGCGAAGCGCCCGCTGGAAATCGTTGAGCTGGACCTTGAGGGTCCAAAAGCGGGCGAGGTACTGGTCGAGATCATGGCGACCGGAATCTGCCATACCGACGCCTACACGCTCGACGGATTCGACAGCGAGGGTCTGTTTCCCAGTGTGCTGGGCCATGAAGGCGCGGGCATCGTGCGCGAGGTTGGTGCTGGCGTCACCAGCGTGAAGCCTGGCGACCATGTCATTCCGCTCTACACTCCCGAATGCCGCCAATGTAAGTCGTGTCTCAGCGGCAAGACCAACCTGTGCACCGCGATCCGCGCGACGCAGGGCAAGGGGCTGATGCCCGACGGCACCACGCGCTTCAGCTACAAGGGGAAACCCATCTTCCATTACATGGGCTGCTCGACCTTCTCAAACTTCACCGTTCTGCCTGAGATCGCAGTGGCGAAGATCCGAGAGGACGCGCCGTTCAAGACGAGCTGCTACGTCGGCTGTGGGGTGACGACGGGGGTCGGCGCGGTCGTCAACACAGCGAAGGTGCAGGTGGGCGATACGGTGATCGTCTTCGGGCTTGGCGGGATCGGCCTTAACGTGTTGCAGGGCGCGCGGCTGGCGGGCGCGGGCATGATCGTGGGCGTGGACATCAACCCCGATCGTGAGGAATGGGGCCGCCGCTTCGGCATGACGCATTTTGTCAACCCGAAGACGGTGGACGGCGACATCGTCGCGCATCTGGTGGCGCTGACAGATGGGGGTGCAGACTATACGTTCGACTGCACCGGTAACACGACCGTGATGCGCCAGGCGCTGGAGGCCTGCCACCGTGGGTGGGGCACCAGCATTGTGATCGGCGTCGCAGAGGCAGGCAAGGAGATCAGCACGCGTCCCTTCCAGCTCGTTACCGGGCGAAACTGGCGCGGCACCGCCTTCGGTGGCGCCAAGGGTCGCACCGATGTACCGAAGATCGTCGATTGGTACATGAACGGCCGAATTGAAATCGATCCGATGATAACTCACGTCCTGACGCTGGACGATATCAACAAGGGCTTCGACCTGATGCACGCGGGCGAAAGCATCCGCTCGGTCGTGGTCTACTGAGGACAATGTGATGATGCCGACGCTAGAAACCGTCTCCACCGCCTGCGCGCATGGCGGCGTGCAGGGTGTCTACCGCCATGCGTCGGCCGAGACGGGCACCGAGATGAGCTTCTCGGTCTACGTTCCGCCGCACACCGAGGGCACGCGGCTACCGGTCGTCTGGTATCTGTCCGGGCTTACCTGCACGCATGCCAACGTGACTGAGAAAGGCGAGTATCGCGCCGCCTGCGCGCGGCACGGTCTGATCCTCGTCGCGCCCGATACCTCGCCGCGCGGCGAAGGGGTGGCCGACGATCCGGCCGGTGCGTGGGACTTCGGGCTGGGTGCTGCCTTCTACGTCGATGCGACGGAGGCGCCGTTCGCTGCGAACTACCGCATGTGGTCCTACGTCACCGAAGAATTGCCGACGATCGTTGCCGCACATTTTCCGGCGGACATGGCGCAGCAGGCAATCATGGGACATTCGATGGGCGGGCACGGTGCGCTGACGATTGCGCTCAATTTGCCCGACCGCTTTCGCTCGGTCTCTGCCTTCGCTCCGATCGTCGCGCCGATGCAGGTCCCGTGGGGACAGAAGGCGTTCAGCGGCTATCTAGGTGAGGACCAAGCGGCATGGGCACGGCACGATGCAGTCGAGCTCATCGAAGGCGGCGCCCGCGTTCCCGGTCTCCTCGTTGATCAGGGCGGGGCGGATGCGTTCCTAGCCGACCAGCTCAAACCCGAACTGCTGCGCCAGGCATGCGCGGCCGCGGGAATACCTCTGATCTTACGGCTGCATCCGGGTTATGATCACAGCTATTATTTCATTTCCAGCTTCATGGCCGATCATCTCGACTGGCATGCTGAACGGTTGGCTCAGTCGGCGCAGCTATCGCCGCGCAGCAGTTAGTCAGCAATCTCGCCGGGCTGCCACAAGCCGGCGGCGCTTTGCGATATGTGTCCTTGGTTCAGTCGGCCGTGCCGATGTGCCTTTCTGCGCTCGCGACCATCTTTCCTGAAAGGTAGCTACTTAGCACGGGCAGAGTGTACGGGCACTCGGCCTTTTTCAACAGCCAC
>JAHFRU010000046.1 GCA_023266115.1 Gammaproteobacteria bacterium | reverse complement strand
CCTTCAAATTTCTCGGACCGGACGCGGGCAGAATCTGTACCCGCTGCAATTACGGCTTTGGCAATTCCTGTGACCATACCCGGCGGTCCAGCAATATAGAACATCGGTGTCATGATATCCCCGATATGCTCGCGCAGAAAGTGTGCATCCACATAATGCCGTAACCCGCTCCAGGGCTGATGTGATTTGTCCGCGTCCGTCATCGTTGGAACATATTTGAATTTTGTGTGCGCCTCGGCAATTCGCAGAAACTCATCGTGGAACGCAGTGCCTTCGGGATTTCGATTCGAGTAAATCAGGGTGAGCTGATGCGACAGGTGACGGGCAAAGACGTCGTGAATCATGCTGCGAAAAGGAGTGATGCCGATTCCACCGGCAATGAAAACCGCCGGCATGGAAGAGCCTTTGTGAAGCGTGAAAGAACCAGCGGGGCCAAAGAGTTCGACCGGTGTGCCGAGCGTCATTTCGGCAAGACTCCGCTTCAATGCGCTGCCCGTCATGCGGGTCGTGATTTGCAGGCGTTCCACTTCCTGCGGCGGCGAAGCAATGGAGAAAGTCCGGCGATTGCCCTTTGCATCGTTGAAGGGCGGATTGGAAAGTATGACCGTCAGGAACTGGCCCGCAGTGAAGTTAAAATCATTCGGCCGCTCGAATGCGAAAGCCATCGTGCCTTCGGCCACTTCATTGCGTTCTATCAGCTTCGTCTCGAATTTTGGCATGATTCGTAGCCCAGCTCTATTTCAATAACGCGCAGTTTAGCTAGCCGCCGCTCAAGGCCTGCAGGATGATTATCTCATCCGAAGCTCGCAGCGGCACATTGAGCGCGCGCACCTGCTCGCCGTTGATGAAGATGCGGACGTGGCGGCGGATCGCGTCCTGCTCGTCTATCATGCGGAAGCGAATGCCGGGGTAGCGCCGGTCGAGATCGGCGAGCAGCGCGGCGAGCGTCGCGCCGGCGGCTTCCACCTTGTTCCGCTCGCCGGTGTAGGAACGCAGCGGGCCTGGTATCAGCACCTTCATCGCCCGAGTTCGGCGGCCTCGACTGCGTAGATGTGCGGCAAGTGGCGAGCAATGCAGGACCACTTCGCTCCTTCATTTCTGCTCGCCCACACTTCGCCGCTCGTCGTGCCAAAGTACACGCCAACGGGATCGTGCGCGTCGGCCGTCATCGCCTGGCGTTTTACCGTGAACCACCCCTGGCTGCGCGGCAAGCCTGCATCCAGCCGCATCCAGGTCTTGCCCGCGTTGCGGGTCACGTAGGCCGCGGGCTTGCCGCCGGGACTGGTGCGCGGCCACACCGAAGTCCCATCCATGGGGAACACCCACAGCGTGGCCGGGTCGCGCGGATGCAGCACGAGAGGAAAGCCGATATCGCCGATTTTCTTCGGCATGTTCGTGCCAATTCGCTCCCAGCGTGTCGCGGGGCGCTCCAGGCGGTAGATGCCGCAGTGGTTTTGCTGATAGAGCAAGTCCGGCGCGAGCGGGTGCAACCGCACGCAATGTGGGTCGTGTCCGTACTCCGGATTCGGAATCGGGATGAAATCAGCGGCAACATCGGCGTTGAGCGGCTTCCAGTCCGCGCCTTTGTTAACGCTTTCAAACACGCCACCGCTCGACATGGCCAGATAAAGGTGACGCAGGCTGCGCGGGTCAATGAGGATCGAGTGTAGCTTCGGGCCATCGGGCGTGCCGTCCTGCTCGCCGCCCGTCCACTTCGCATACATCGAATGCTCGTTGAAACCCGCCACCGGCGCCCAAGTGTCACCGCCGTCTTCGCTCCTGAACAAGCCTTGCGGAGAAGTTCCCGCATACCACGCGCCGGGTTCGGTGGCATGGCCGGGGGTGAGCCAGAATACGTGATCCACGACGCGCCCCTTCTGCCCTTCGGGCGCCTTGGGGAAAGCGGGCGGTTTGGACGCTTCCTTCCAGCTCCTGCCGAAATCGGTGGAGCGGAACAGCGTCGGGCCCAAATGGCCGGTGCGCGCGGCGGCAAGCAATGTGCGTCGGTCGCGCGGATCAAGCACCATGTGGTGCACCATGTGGCCGAAAAACATCG
>JAHFRU010000033.1 GCA_023266115.1 Gammaproteobacteria bacterium | reverse complement strand
CAGTCAATGACGATCCGGACAACGACGGGACACACATCACGTTCAACCTCAGATTCCCGGGACAGTATGCGGATAGGGAGACGGGCTTACATTACAATTATTTCAGGACGTATGATCCGGGAACCGGGAGGTATTTGACGAGTGATCCGGTGGGGTTGGGGGGTGGAGTGAATACTTATATCTACGTCAATGGAAATCCGTTGATTCGGGTAGACCCAAACGGCTTGCTCGGTTACCAACCACCTGGACTAGATCAACGACGGGGAGGTGTACCGGGCTATGGATTACCAGGTATGCAAGGCCCATTTGGGCCGGTCTGTGGGTCCGGAGGAAATGCTTCGTGGATTCCCGATGGCCCGTGGAAAGATGCTTGCCAGAAACACGATGAGTGTTATTCGAAGTGTAGTGGAAACCGTCTGCGGTGCGACATCAGCTTCTTGTTCGACTCCGGTGGAAACTTCGCTTACTTCGTTGCCATACGTCGTTTTGGAGAACACCCTTTCCAAGATGCTCAGAGGAAATGCAGTTGCAGTCAGGGTACGTAAGGGGGACATGATGAGTGGGTTTTACACGCTGTCGCGAGTGCTTGTGGCCTTTTTTGGATTTACAATGCTTCTCGGCATCCTTTGGTTTTCCGGTTCGCTCAGCAGAACAATCATATTTGCTGGGCTTCTCATGGGATTTAGTAGTCTCGCGGCTTCGTTTGTGTCGCAATCTAAACTTTCGAGCGGTACTACTCGACGTAATCTGGTTGCGTTATGTGTTGTCGGCATCAGCACTGGACTAGTCTTGGTAGCGGACAATCTGAGTGCATCGCGCAGCATTGAATGGGATGTGGTATCGATGAATATCGTCCACATCAGCGCCTTAGTCGCTATAGCAATTATGGCGTTGAAGCAAAAGAAGGAGAAATAATACGGAGTCAGAGCCGAATTAACCATGCCGCATAAGCCAACGACAGTCACATAACCACAACAAACGAACACCGTAGCGTAGCACCGTAGAAGAACGACCAGCGAACAGGGGAAATCGGAGAGCCACATGGCACGCAAGGCGCGCTACACAATAACAGGCGTACCACAGCATTTAATCCGGCGCGGCAACAACCGCGCGGCGTGCCTCTATGCGGAAGACGATTACCGGTTCTACCTCGACTGCCTCGGCGTCGACCTCAACGGCAACACCTGGATCAAAGGCAACGGGTCCTACGGCTACACCACCACCAACCGCCTCAAACAGATCATCGCATCCAACAACCTCATCGCCGGCTACGACCACAACGGCCTCGGCCAGCGCGTCACCAAGACGCTGCACAACCAGACCATCACCGGCCACCCCGACCAGAGCGACATCAACGCCACCGTCCAGGCCATCCTCGGCGTTGGTCCCGGCACCAGCGACTCCGACTGCAACGCCGACAGCCAGATCAACGTCCAGGACCTTGCCTGCCTCAACAACGCCATCACCGCCAACACGCAAGGAACGACCACAACGACGAACTACACCTACGGCCTGAATGGCGAACTGCTCGCCGAGAGCGGCGCGACAACGAAAGAATACATCCACCTCAACGGCACGCCGCTGGCGGTCATCGACAACGCCACCATTTACTACGTCCATACCGATCATCTGGCCACACCGCATAAGCTGACCAACAGCACCGGCACCGTGGTGTGGAGCACGAGCTACGACCCGTTTGGAAGCGCCACAGTCAACGAAGACCCGGACAGTGATGGGACGAGCGTCACGTTTAATTTGAGGTTTCCGGGGCAGTATGCGGATGGTGAGACGGGGCTGCATTACAATTATTTCAGGACGTATGACTCAAGTATTGGCAGATACCTTACCAGTGATCCGATTGGGTTGAATGGCGGATTGAATCCGTACAACTATGTCGGGGGGAATCCGCTGAGCTTCGTTGATCCACTCGGGCTTGTCGAAATGAATCCTGCTCAAAATCCGCTATTCCCCGGGCAGGTAGGAGGAGGTGGTTTCGGTGGAGGAGGCGGAATTGGTATGGGGGGTGGTGGTATCCGTGTTGCGCCTCCATCTACCGCGCCTGTTGGAAGAATTGGTTCGCCAATTAATGTGCCAAGCCCCTACAATTCACCGGGATCAGTGTACGGACGTGATTATTCGGGGCACGCTTTCGATAGGCTGCAAGGTAGAGGTATCCCTCCATCTGCTGTAGAAAATGCAATCCGAAGGGGGGCAAGGAGTCCGGGGAATCAACCTGGGACGTCACAGCATTACGATCAAGTGAATAATCTTACGGTGATGATAGATGACGCAAGTGGTCGAGTGATAACCGTCAGAAATGGTCCTCCTTCGAGAGTATGCCCTTAAAGATTCTTATGTAGGTCGAGATGAACGACAGTAACGACAATACAGCCTACAACCTACGACAATATCGACAAATAGAAGGGATCATCGAATCCTTTCGTAGAGGCGATATGGACTTTGCCAAGTTGGTTGGTGATATCGAGGCCCTTATCCTAAGCTTGCAGGATATACCTAACGATTGGCGTAATTCCTTGCTAAGTACGTGGGGAGTGCTAGAGGAGATATATGCCTTTGCTTTGGATCAGGGCTCCCATCAGCTTGACCATCGACAAGCAGAAGCTGTTTACAAGACCCTCGATAAGCTTGAGGCTATGTTGAACGCTGAAAAAGGAAAAAAGGGGTCAGAGCCGAATTAACCAGGCCGCATAAGCCCAACAAAAAGGGGTCAGCAAAAAGGGGTCAGAGCCCTTTTTAAGTGAATAGAGGAAAAACCGGGACAGATTTATTTTAAGGGAAGAAAAACAGGGGAGAGCAGCGCATGCCGAGGAAGGCACGAGTGGTACTGCCTGACTGTCCGCATCACATCGTACAACGGGGACATAACCGGTAGGCCGTATACACTGAAGAACGGGATACCTGGGTAATCTCGGGGAGTGGAAAGAAAAATTAAAAAATAAGTCTGTCCATTTTTAAAAGACATCACATATAGCAGCCGGGGAAGTCACAGGGGAAAACGGGAAAGATATGGCGGGGGAGAGCAACAGCAAGCGAACAATGCGACTGGTGTCCGGCGGACTACTGGTCGCCGCGCTGTTGTGCGCGCCTTTCGCGCACGCCGCGCCGTCGTTGTCGCTCGGCTCGGCCAACACCGCTATCGGCCAGACCGTCACCGTGCCGGTCAGCTTCAGCAACGATGCCGCCATCGCCACACTGCAATTCGATATTCAGTACGACGCCACGCAACTGACCCCCGGCGAACCGACCGTCGCCGGCGTGCCGACCACGACCCAGCACGGCGTTGCGTGGTCTGCCCCCGTGTCCGGCACGCGCCGTCTGGTGATCTCGCCGCCGCCGGCCAACACCACGCTGCTGTCCGGCACGCTGGTGACGATACCGTTTACCGTCACCGCCGGCGCCAGTAGTGAGAGCCTGTCGCTCGCGCTTGCCAACATCCGCATGAGTAACGCCGCCGGCACCGCGGTCGCGGCCGTCACGACGACCAACGGCACGATAGGCGTGTTCATCGACAGCGATGGCGATGGCGTCGCCAACGGGGCCGACGCGTTTCCCAATGACGCCACCGAAACCGCCGACTTCGACGGCGACGGTATTGGCGACAACGCCGATACCGATGACGACAACGACGGCATGCCGGATGGTTGGGAACTCGCGCACGGACTGAATCCACGCAACGCCGCCGATGCGCTGCTCGATGCCGACGGCGACGGGCTGAGCAATCTCGACGAATTCAACCGCGGCACCAACCCGAACGTCTATGCCGCCGACGCCTACGCCGACCGCGTGCTGGCCTACAACCCGGTGGCGTACTGGCGGTTGAGCGAAGCCACCGGCACTGCGGCCGCCGATGCGACCGGCCACGGCCATGGTGGCAGCTATATCAATGCGCCGGTCCTTGGTGTACCGGGCCTGCCCGGTGTCGATGCCGCTGCGACGTTCAATGGCAGTAATCAGTATGTCGAGGTACCGAACTCCACCGCATTTTCGGCGAAAGAACTGACCATCGAGGCGTGGATCAGCCGTTCGTCCGACACGGGTGCGGACCAGACCATTCTGCATCGCGGCAATTACGGCGTGACCTGGAACTGGGGTTATCGCTACGGTGTGACGCCCGATGGCAAGCTGTTTTTTGAAGCCGGTTATTTTTGGAATGGCAGCCAGTTCTATCGGGTAACGACCACACGTGCGCATGTTGCCGCGTTGAACCAGCCGTACTTCGTCGCCGTCAGCGTCGACACCACCAATGATGAAGTGCAGTTCTATGTCGACGGCATCCTGAAAGAGACGTTGTTGTTTACCCAGGATTTGACCGACACCAGCCAGCCGCTGCGGATCGGCGTCACCAGGGGGGCGGCCGGATTGAGCAATTACTTCGCCGGTACGCTGGATGACGTCGCGATCTATGATCATGCAATCGGTGACCAGGACAGTGACCAAATGCCCGATCGCTGGGAAAGTGCGTTTGGCCTGAATCCCGCCAGTGCCGCGGATGCGCTGCTCGATAGCGATGGCGACGGCCTGACGAATGTCGCGGAGTATCAGGCAGGTCGTGATCCAATAATTGCGGAGAACAGTGTTACCAGCCGTTATGCCGCGCAGGTAAAGCAGGACCATCCGGCTGTGTATCTGCGCCTCGACGAGACTCTCGGCCCTTACGCATTGGACAGCAGCGGCAACGGCCGCGACGGTGTCTATCAGAACGGCGCGGTGCTGGCGGTCAGCGGCAAGGTCGACGGTGGCGCGGCCGGCTTCGACGGAGTCAATGACGGCGTCGACGTATTTATTCAGCAGAGCACCGGCAGCGCACACGCGTTCGAGGCATGGGTGTATCCGACCAGCGACGTGCAACGCCAGCAGATATTCAGCCTAGGCCAGGCCGGCAGCTTCGGGAAGAACTCCGGCGTGCAGATGATGGAAGGCACGCGCAAGGTACGTTACTTCTCTCACGACGCTGGCGACAATTATCGCTTTGTCGAATCCGATAATGCGTTGCAACTGAATGCCTGGAATCATATCTACGCCAGCTATGATTACTACCCCGGCTCGGGTGGCAACAGTATTCAGTTGTATGTCAACGGTGTGCATACCAGTGGCGGCAGTGCGTACCTGAACACTGGATTTAACGCCACGCGTTTGTTAATCGGGCGCAGCGGTGACGCCGGTAGCCCGGTGGAGCCATTCAGTGGCAAGATCGACGAAGTGGCGCTGTATACCGCATTGCTGCCGGAGGCGCGTGTCCTGCTGCACGCGCGCGGTGACGCGCTGGCCAGCAATCGGTACTTGCTGATGCCGGCGATTGAGCAGCAGTACGCGGCAATCGATAGCGACGCCGACGGCATGCCGGATGTCTGGGAGAACAAGTACGCGCTGAATTCGCTGAATCCCGCAGACGCCACGCAGGATACCGACGGCGACGGTCTGGCCAATCTTCAGGAATACCGGCAAGGTCGGAATCCGGTAGTGGCGAATAGCGTGCCGGCATATCGCGCCGCCGTGCTGGCCGATACACCGAAAGGGTACTGGCGCCTGAATGAATCGTCGGGCACCGTGGCAGCCGACAGCACCGGCAATGCGCTGCACGGTACCTATACCAACGGCCCGAAATTGCAGCAGAGTGGCATCATCGAGTACGACAGCGCCGTGCGCTTTGACGGCGTTGACGATCATGTCGCCATCAATCTGACGCATACCACCGGTAACGCGCACGCGTTCGAGGCGTGGGTGTATCCGATCAGCAGCGCGAGCACGCAGCAGATTGTCAGTCTGATGGTGCCCGGCGGGAATAGCTACAAGAGCGGTGTGCAGTTGATTGGCTCATCGGCACGGATTCGCTACTTCGCATTTACCTCTACCGGCAGTTATGCGTATTACGAAACACCGGGTGCGTTGACCATGAATGCATGGAACCACCTGTACGTACAACGCAGCGGCAGCGCGATCACCATATACATCAACGGCACCGCCTATTCGGGCAGCATGACGGGAACGCCGAGCAGTTTCGCAGCGACGCGCCTGATCATCGGGCGCGGTGAAGGTTCGAATGGTGCGGCGACCGAGCCGTTCAAGGGCATCGTCGATGAAGTCGCGTTTTACAATGTATTGCCGACGCCGGCCAGCATCCAGAATCATGCGCTCGGAAACAATGCCGCTTCGCCTGATTCCGATGGTGACGGCGTGCCCGACAATCTTGACGCCTTCCCCAATGATCCGACCGAGTGGCTGGACACCGACGGCGACGGTATCGGCAACAACGCCGACACCGATGACGACAACGATGGCCTGCCGGATACCTGGGAAACCGCTCACGGACTGAACCCGTTAAATGCCGCCGATGCTTTACTGGATGGCGACAACGACGGCCTGACCAATCTGGCGGAATACCAGAGCGGCACGGATCCGGCTCTGGCTGATACCGACGGCGATGGCGTGAATGACGGCGCCGATTTGTATCCGACCGATCCGACACGGTGGACGAATTCTCCGCCGACCGCCCACCCCGGCGGCCCGTACAGCGGTGTTGTGAACAGCGCAATCAGCTTCAACGGCAGCGGCTCCAGCGATCCGGAAGGACAGGTGCTGAGCTACGACTGGAACTTCGGTGATGGCAGTGCGCACAGCGCCATCGTCAGTCCGAGCCACAGCTACAGCACAACCGGCAGCTACACCGTTACCCTGACGGTGAACGATGGCCAGTTGAATTCAACGCCCGTCACGACTACGGCAACCGTCACCACAGGTGGCAGCTTGATTGGGGACAAAGCCAACGTCCCGACCAATAACGTTGTCAACCTGACGACCGCCGGCAGCACCGACTGGATACGCTGGGGCAGGGCAGTCGCCACCGACGTCGATCGCAAAGCCGGTGTCAGTGCGCAGATCAGCGACATCACGCCCATCAACGGCGCCACCCGCAACCGCTTCGGCGGCAACGCCACCTACTGGAGCGCCACCAACTGGAGCGACGGCAGCCCGACCGCGAGCAGCAGTGGCGGCGTGTCCGGTCTCTACTTCCCC
>JAHFRU010000010.1 GCA_023266115.1 Gammaproteobacteria bacterium | reverse complement strand
AATGGGCGTATCTTTTCAAACTGTTCACGACTCACATCACTGGGGTAGGTTCTGCGCATGGTCTCGCTTCGATTAAAACAGAAGCGTAAATCATAGACCAAAGATCGTGAACAGGTTCTTACATCCGGAATAGGCGCAAAATGCGCCGTCGGGAGTATACGGCATCGAAAACCCGATTTCTCACAACGCCGGAACCAGGAAATCGCGGCGCTGCCGGAACTCGTGCCGGCGCGCCTCCAGAATCGCCACGGTCTCGGGCACAAACGCCGTCAACGCTGCATATTGCGCGACGGTTGGGGCGGCAAGAAAGATAATCTGTGCGAGCCGGTCGATGTACGGAATACAGGTCTCAGGCGCGACCAGCCAGCCGGTCATGCCGAAATACTTCGAAAAACTGTTCACGACGAATATATCTTGCGAAGCCGCGAGTGCTGTCATCGCTTTATCCCCGTAAACCAGGCCGTGGTAGATCTCAGCGCGCGGTACCTGCCTTGATCGCCGGCGCCGGAGTGACAAAGTCCGGTTCGCCGATTTCCATGTGCGCGATAGTCCTGCCCTGCGCCCCGAGTTCCCGGGCGCGCGCCAGCAATGCCATGACATGGAACGGCTCGATATCCACCATGCGTGCGGCTACTACGGGATCATCGCTTAGTTTTCCGGAATCCATGAAGTTTTGTCAGTAAGTCGATATCGACGCAGGCATGGTCACCTGCGACAACGGCAACAGCATCGCCGCCAGTTACCAACGCGGGCGCCGCTGGTTCTCCCAGACTATCGACGACCAATAGCGCCCCTTCGAAATGTTCCTTGCGCGTATAACTGCTCATCGTAATGACGGTACCTATTCCCGCTCCGCGTGCGGATACCAGTCCGTTGGCGGAATCCTCCAGTGCCAGGCACGCCGCGGCCGGCAGGTCAAGTTCGCGTAGCGCATAGCGGTAGATATCGGGTGCGGGCTTTTTCGCCGGAACGACGTCCCCGGCCGCGATGACCTCAAACCATGCGCTGCTGTCCGCCCCCAGTACGTGCGTCAGCAACGCGGTCACGTTATCCGGCGAGGTTGTCGTCGCGATCGCGAGACGAAGACCCCGCCGCCTGGCCTGCGCCAGCAGCCTCACTATTCCCGGCCGCAAAGAGACCGCGCCTTGTTCCACCATCCTGGTGTAGTGTTCGGTCTTGCGCCGGTGCAAATCGGCGACATAGGCGGCAACGTCACCAGGGATCCGGAACCCCGGGCGGTAACGGTCTATGTAATGGCGAATACGCTCCTTCCCTCCCGTTATTGCCAATAGTTCCGCGTATCTTTCGATAGACCAGTCCCAATCCAGTCCCGCCTCGCCAAACGCGAGGTTGAACGATAGTCGATGCCCGTCCCGCTCTGTTTCGGCCAGCGTACCGTCGACGTCGAAGATCAGTGCCCGCAACTCCGCCATGAGCTGATGTCGCTCCCTTGGAATAATTGGTTAGATATAGTGCCTCTTGCGGCGGGAAGCCCGCGTGATGTCGATGCGACACTTCCGTTAACTCTATGTTGACCGACGCATTTTAGTTGAATTGCGTGGGTATTTCCTTTCTGGCATAATGCGCCCTTTTCTTTTATCCGCCGGTTAGCAACAGGCCGGGACGGCAGGGAATCAGAGAACAACAACATGTCAAACGCAAAGAAAAAAGCGGTGTCGGCTCCGAGGGCGAAGAAAGTGGTTCCCGCGGTAAAGACGAAGACCAAGTCCGCTGCCGCGCCAGCGAAGACACGGGCCAGGATAACGGCTGCGAAGAAGGAACCCGTCAAGACTCCGGCCACGAAGCCTCGCTCGGCGGCAATAAAATCGGCTACCGTCGCTTCGACGAAACCCACAGCGGTCCTCAGCGGTGCCACGCACGAGTTTACCGGCTTCACCCCCTACAAGATTAAAAAGGGTGAAGAGTATATGAACAAGGTACAGCGCCAGCATTTCCGCAGGATACTGACGGACTGGAAAATGGAATTGATGCGTGAAGTGGACCGTACCATGCACCATTTGCAGGATGATGCTGCGAATTACCCCGACCCTAACGACCGTGCAACACAGGAATCGGACTTTACGCTGGAGCTCCGTACCCGGGATCGTGAGCGGAAGTTGATCAAAAAGATTGACGAGTCATTGACGAATCTGGGCGCCGGAGATTACGGCTATTGCGAAGTGTGCGGGGTTGAAATCGGTATTCGCCGGCTGGAAGCCAGACCCACTGCAATGCAGTGCATCGACTGTAAAACACTCGATGAGATACGCGAAAAGCATTTGAGCGGCTGACCCCAGGGGCCGAACTTCAGTCGTCCCTTCCTTGTCCGGCCAGTCGTCGACTGGAATTCCTTCATGTTACGCTCGCCGGGATTCCTCAAGCCCGGCGCTTGTTGCGGGCGCAGTATCCGCTACCTGAGTCCCGCATTTGTTAACATGGCGTTTTCATGTACCCTTGAATTACACGGATAGCATCGGAGGGAATATGGGTAACGACGGTATAGACTCGATTCTGCGGGAACACCGGTTATTTCCCCCTTCGCCCGCGTTTAGCGATATCGCCCGCGTACCCTCGGCATCCAGGCTTGATGCCCTCTATAGCCACGCAGCAGCGGACTACGAAGGCTTTTGGGCGGCTTTGGCTCGCAGCGAACTGAACTGGACAAAGCCGTTTTCGAAGATTCTTGATTCTACCAAGGCGCCGCATTTTCGTTGGTTTTACGACGGACGCCTCAACGTCTCCTACAACTGCCTCGACCGCCATCTGGAGAAACGTGCCGACAAACCAGCGATCATTTTCGAAGGAGAAAAAGGTGACACGCGTACGCTGTCATATGGCGAACTACATCGCGAGGTCTGTCGATTCGCGAACGCGCTGAAGGCGCAAGGCGTTGCGCTGGGCGACCGGGTCGTCATATACATGCCGATGGTGCCGGAAGCCGTTGTCGCGATGCAGGCCTGCGCCCGGATCGGCGCAATACATTCGGTGGTTTTTGGCGGTTTCTCCGCAGAAGCGCTGAAAGACCGTATCGAGGATGCCGGCGCCAAGGTTGTCATTACGGCGGATGGCGGGCAGCGCGGCGGCAAGATTATCGGCTTGAAGGTCGCCTGCGACAAGGCGTTAAAAAGCGGTGGTAAATCGGTAACGACTGTCATTGTGTTGAAACGAACCGGTCAGCACATCGCCATGAAATCCGGTCGCGATATCTGGTGGTCGGAGGCTGTCGCGGACCACGCTGACAGCTGTGACGCGGTTGCGGCTGACGCCGAGCACCCGTTGTTCATCCTGTATACGTCCGGTTCCACCGGCAAACCCAAGGGCATCCAGCATTCCAGCGCCGGCTATCTGCTGGGTACGATCGTGACCACGCAGTGGGTCTTCGACATCCGGGACAGCGATGTATTCTGGTGCACGGCTGACGTGGGCTGGATTACCGGTCATTCATATGTCGCCTATGGACCACTGGCCAATGGTGCGACGATTGTCATGTATGAAGGAGCGCCCACCGTTCCCGATGCGGGACGCTTCTGGAGCGTTTGTGAACGTCACAAGGTGACGATTTTCTACACAGCGCCGACCGCGATCCGCGCGCTGATGAAATTCGGTGACAGCTGGCCCGGAAAATATGATCTGTCATCTATCCGTCTGTTAGGCACAGTAGGCGAACCAATCAATCCGGAGGCCTGGATGTGGTACCACAGGACCATCGGCCGTGAACGTTGTCCGATCGTCGATACCTGGTGGCAGACCGAGACGGGGGCGATCATGATTGCGCCGGTTCCCGGCGTGGTGCCGACCAAACCTGGGTCGTGTACCCGCCCGTTACCTGGTATTGCGGCGGATGTCGTGAACGAGCAAGGTAACACGATTACGAAACCCGATCAGGGCGGCTATCTGGTCGTTAAAAGGCCGTGGCCGTCGATGCTGAGAACGATCTGGGGCGACGACGATCGTTACGTCGAGACCTACTGGAAGCGGTTCGGGAAGCGCTATTACCTCGCCGGCGACAGTGCGCGCCGCGACGCCGATGGCTATTTCTGGATCATGGGGCGTATTGATGATGTGCTCAATGTGGCGGGGCATCGCCTCGGTACGATGGAGGTGGAATCGGCGCTCGTCGCCCATCCAATGGTTGCCGAAGCCGCTGTCGTAGGCCGACCGGATGATGTCAAGGGCGAGGCAATTTTCGCTTTTGTCGTGTTGCGTGGCGAACGCCCGCCGGGAGGCGTGGATGATAAAATTACCGGTGAATTACGCAATTGGGTTACCGATCAAATCGGCGCGATAGCCAAGCCGAGTGATATCCGCTACGTAGATAACCTGCCGAAAACGCGCTCCGGAAAGATTATGCGTCGGCTGCTGCGATCGCTCGCTCGCGGTGAGCAAATTACGCAGGATACCTCGACGCTGGAAAACGAAGCGATACTTGCGCAGTTGCAGGGCAAGGCCTGAAACGATAACGGATACCTCGCATGCCGGTCATTGTTCAGACCACTCTGCTGCTGATCCTGTCGAATATCTTCATGACGTTCGCCTGGTACGCACACCTTAAGAACCTGAATGACCGGGCGTGGTATATCGCCGCTTTCGTCAGTTGGGGCGTCGCGTTGTTTGAATATATGTTTCAGGTTCCGGCAAATCGAATCGGGTACACGGAACTGTCGCTGTCTCAACTCAAGATCCTGCAGGAAGTAATCACGTTACTGGTTTTCGTACCATTCGCGATCTATTACATGCATCAGCCGATCAAGCTTGATTATCTATGGGCGGGATTATGTCTATTGGGCGCGGTGTATTTTGTCTTTCGTTCATGAAGAACAACCCTGGCGCCGCGTTGTTGCCAACGACTTACCTTGGATATTTACCTTGGATTATTGCGGCTTTTTTAGTCCTATTGAGACGATCTCGACTGTTCCACGGCCTGCTTGTTTGGCGCGGTACAGGGCCTCGTCCGCCTGCTTCAGCACGTCGGCGGCACCGAGTTTCGAGCCACTGCGGACCAGACACGCGCCAATCGACAAGCCGAGTTTTTCGCCATCCATCAATTTCGCGAGAGTCTCGTTTTCCTGCTGATCAAACGCCGCTAGCACACGGTTACATATTACCTGCAAGGTTTTGTCGTTGACACCCGGCAGTATTGCAACAAACTCGTCGCCACCGTATCGCGCGAGTATGTCATACGGCCGAAACCGGTCGTGAATGGCGGTAGCGATGATCTTTAGCGCTTTGTCGCCAACGGCATGGCCGAGCGTATCGTTCAGCTCCTTGAAATGGTCGAGGTCCATAAACATCAACGCCAATTCGTTTGATCCCAGCCTGCGGGAACGTTCGAGTTCCTCTTCCAGCCGTTCGTCGAAGTAACGACGGTTATAGAGCCCGGTCAACGGATCGCGATACGCCATCTCTTCGAGACTTTTGAAGCGCCTGTGCGCTACCAATGCCAGCTCGAGATGAGACACCAGCGTTTCCAGCATCTCGCGTGTCGCCTGAGTGACGGGCAGCGGAATCTGGAATAGCATCAGATAACAGAGTACACCGTCGATATAGATCGGCACCGCGAGTTCGAAGCCACCTTCGATACCGGATAGCTCCAGTTTTTCGGGAATCTCGACACAGGTAAGTCCGGCGCGCTTTTTTACTCTATCGATCATGCGATCGAGAACTTCGCGATCAATATGTTTTGGCAACTTATCAAAACCTATGCCGCCGACAATATTGGCGTCTAGCGCCGCGCAATCAACTGCGAGCGCCTTGTGCGCGACGATCAACTGGGCAGAACTTTGTACACCGTGATCGAGCAACGTGCTTTGCTCGCTGGTCGATTCAAGCTGCTTGGAGATATCCAGCATCGCCCGGAACAATTCAAGTTGCATTACCTTCTGCTGAATACGATCCTGATGATGTATCTGGTCACGTACCAGGTCGTAGAGAAGTTTCGCTGCTTTTCCTGAAATGATGTCGATCGATTTATTGCTGCGCATGGCCAGTAGCGCCGGCGCCAATGCCGGATCGCCGGTAACGTCGATAATCAGGTCACCGTCGAAATCGGGGACAACCTCCGCAGCATTCGAGTACGTCGGGATCTCCATACTCTCGGCAAGCTTCATGCCGACCGCGTTCTTGTCGATGTCGATAACCGCTTTCAACCACAGCCAGTCGTAATGGCGGAATACGTGTAAAATCGCGACGCCGCCGCGACCGGCTCCGACCAACAGGGCCTCAACCTTGCCCATCCGGGCGCAGCGAGGAACGTCATTTTTACCGCCGGTAGCCATAACTGGGCTTTGATATCCTTTGTAACCTAATGTCTTAATAGTTAATTTTACTGTTGACTACCCGGGTTAACCGCAGGCCATCACTATATCGACACGCGTGCCGGAATCGTTATTTTCGCGGCAATAAAAAAGGGGCCACAAGGCCCCTTTTTTCCATATGGAAGGAATCGCTAATGTGCCTCGACAGCCTTCATGCTAAGGCGTATCCGCCCTTGCTTGTCGATCTCGAGCACCTTGACCTTGACGCGATCACCTTCCTGAAGCTTGTCGCTGACGTTCTCTACCCGCTCGTTCGATATCTGGGAGATATGTACCAGACCGTCCTTGCCGGGAAGAATATTAACGAATGCGCCAAAATCCATCAGCTTTGCGACCTTGCCTTCATATATCCTGCCGACCTCGACATCGGCCGTGATCTGCTCAATGCGCTCCAGTGCAGCCTGCGCAGCGGCATTGTCCACCGATGCTATCTTGACGGTGCCGTCATCGGTGATATCGATAGTCGTACCGGTTTCTTCGGTCAGCGCACGGATCGTCGCGCCTCCCTTGCCGATCACATCGCGGATCTTGTCGGGATGAATCTTTATCGTCAGAATACGCGGCGCGTAATTGGACAGCTCGCTACGCGGTTCGGAGATGACCTTGTTCATTTCGCCGAGGATATGCAGCCGCCCTTCTTTCGCCTGCGCCAGCGCCTTTTCCATGATTTCGCGCGTGATGCCGTCAATCTTGATGTCCATTTGCAGCGCGGTGATCCCATTCGCTGTGCCAGCTACCTTGAAGTCCATATCGCCGAGATGGTCCTCGTCACCGAGAATATCGCTCAAGACGGTAAAGCGGTCCTGTTCCTTGATCAGGCCCATCGCGATCCCTGCCACCGGTGCCTTGATTGGCACGCCAGCGTCCATCAACGACAGGCTCGCGCCGCACACCGAGGCCATCGAACTGGAGCCGTTGGATTCGGTGATCTCGGACACGACGCGGACCACGTACGGGTAATTCTCCATGTCCGGCATCACCGCCAGAATGCCGCGTTTCGCCAACCGGCCGTGACCGATCTCGCGGCGCTTCGGGCTGCCGACGAACCCGGTCTCGCCAACGCTGTAAGGAGGGAAGTTATAGTGGAACATAAATGGTTGCTTGTACTCGCCCTCAATCGCGTCGATGATCTGCGCGTCACGGCCAGTGCCCAGCGTCGTGACAACCAGCGCCTGCGTCTCGCCGCGGGTAAACAGCGCGGACCCGTGGGTGCGCGGCAACGTTCCAGTTTTGACCGTAATCGGCCGTACGGCACGCGTATCCCGACCGTCGATACGTTTTTCGCCCGACAGAATACGGCCGCGCACAAGCTTCTTTTCCATGGAGGCGATGGCGTTACGCACTGCTTCCTTGTTCCACGCGGTTTGATCGCCGGCCGTCAAACTCGCAGTAACATTCGTGCGAATTTCCGCCAGTTTCTCGACGCGCGTTTGCTTTTCGGCAATCCGGTAGGCCTCGTTCAATGACTCACCAACGGCAGCCGCAACAGCATGTTTCAGCGCAGCGTCGGACTCCGGTGCCTGCAATTTCCATGGCGTCCTGCCAACCGCCGCAACCATTTCCCTGATCGCCTTGATGACCTGCTGCATCTGGTCGTGGCCGAACAACACGGCGCCGAGCATCACGTTTTCGGCAAGTTCCTTTGCCTCCGATTCGACCATTAACACCGCGCCCTCGGTCCCTGCGACGACGAGATCGAGCGCAGAACCCGCCAGTTCGCTGGCAGTCGGGTTTAACAGATACTGTCCGTCACGATAACCGACCCGCGCCGCGCCGATCGGCCCACTGAACGGAAGTCCGGAAATAGCCAGCGCCGCGGATGCGCCGATGATCGCCGGGATATCCGGATCGATTTCCGGATCGATTGAAACCACCGTGGCAATAATCTGGACTTCATTGGTAAACCCCTTCGGGAACAGGGGCCGCAGGGGACGGTCAATCAGGCGCGAGGTCAATGTTTCCTTCTCGGAGGGGCGCCCTTCGCGCTTGAAGAAGCCCCCGGGAATCTTGCCAGCCGAGTAGGTGCGCTCCTGGTAATTGACGGTCAGCGGGAAGAAATCCTGACCCGGTACCGCGTCCTTCTTGCCCACGGCGCTGACCAGCACCATGGTATCGCCAAGTGATGCCATGACCGCTGCGTCTGCCTGCCTGGCGATCTCGCCGGTCTCCAGCGTCAGCAGCTGATTCCCGTATTGAATAACTTTCTTGAATGGATTCACGTTAAGTTCCCTTGTAATAGCAGTTACGTCCCGCAGGCTCTTCACTCCGGGAACGGGGCCCCAATTTTTTCGTTCTTGTAGAAACAGGTGTCGCGGTAATCCTGATCGCGAACGAAAACCCGGTTGCGATCATCGACACCTGCCCGCGCTATTTACGTAACCCTAAGCGGGAAATCAGCGTTCTGTAACGTTCGAGATCGTACTGTTTCAGATAGTCGAGTAATTTCCTGCGACTGTTAACCATTTTCAACAGCCCCTGACGGGAGTGATGATCCTTGGTATGAGCCTTGAAATGATCCGTCAGCTGCTCGATCTGGGCCGTCAATAGTGCAACCTGGACTTCCGGTGAGCCGGTATCGTTAGGTGCGCGCTGGTAGTCGTTGATGACTTTTGACTTCTGTTCAATTTGTAGTGGCATAACTCTCTTCAATCTTTATAAACTGTACCGTTGACAAGGCCGCGATTTTACCTGTTTGTCCACTGTTCTGACAAGAAAAACTCCACCTGTCAGTAGTTGACCAGCCGTTTCGGGGCAACCCGACCGTCATCGAGAATATGACCGACCCCAAGGAAGTCCGAATTCAGACCAAACAGACGCACCCACCCCTGAGTCGGTGCATGAGGCACCAGTACCGGCTGACCGCGTTTCAGGATAAAGGCGACATCGTCCGGTAGGCGCACGTCTGGCCAATGGTTTACCGCCGTTTCCATCGGTAGCAGCCGGCTGTCCAGCGCGTCAGCGCCGCCTTCCGCACCCAGATCCATGAGTTCTTGAAGCGTTATCAAACCGGCCTCCGCAAACGGGCCGACCTTAAGTCTTCGGAGTGTTTTGACATGAGCGCCGCATCCGAGCATCGCCCCGATATCCTCGGCGAGGGTACGAATATAGGTCCCTTTCGAACAATGCACGTCCAGCTCTATCAGCGGGGTTGCCACATGTCTCAGCACCAAACTAAGGATGTCGACCTCGCGTGGCGCCCGTTCTACCTGCAACCCTTGCAGGGCCAGCCTGTAGAGCGGCTGGCCCTGCCGCTTGATGGCG
Source organism: Gammaproteobacteria bacterium (assembly GCA_023266115.1). GTDB lineage: Bacteria > Pseudomonadota > Gammaproteobacteria > VBWC01 > VBWC01 > VBWC01. Next base: position 95,199 of record JAHFRU010000010.1, on the reverse strand, counting down.
GAATACATCGGCGGCACTTGCTGGATACGACCGACAAACCGGTTCAATAGCGCGCGGAGCTCGTCCTCGACCAGCGCCGGAACAGTTCTGGTTTCGACGATATCGCCATCCGCGTCTGCCGTGTTGGTCGTGACGCCAAGCACGATGCTGACGCGGTAATATTTGTCAGCACCGAGTAGAAATCCGGATATTTTGGTTGCCTCACCGAGGCAGATCGGCAACAAACCACTCGCCAGTGGATCGAGGCTGCCGGTATGCCCGGCCTTGCGTGCCTGATAAAGCCGTTTGACATGTTGCAACGCGCCGTTCGACGTTATCCCCGCGGGTTTGTCGAGCAGCACAATACCGTGAACGGCGCGTTGCGCGCAGTGCCGCGCCCTGATCATTCCGATTCCTGGGATTTGTCAGCGACGGCAACCGATTCGTGCTGCTCACGGTCCTGACGCACCGCGGAGTCGATCAGCGCGCTGAGGTCCGCGCCACGTGTCTGCGACACGTCGTAGAGGAAGTGCAATGCCGGGATCGTCCGCATCGCCAGCAGCTTACCCAGCCGGCCGCGCAAATAGCCACCGGCCCGGTTTAATATCGCGATGGATTCCTCCGGGATTCCAGTATCGCCAAGCACGCTGATATAGACCTTGGCATGCGAAAAGTCGCGGGATATCTCGACGGCCGCGACCGTTACCATACCAACCCGCGGATCTTTAACCTCGTCCCGGATCAGTACCGCGAGATCGCGTTTAAGCTGTTCCGCCACCCGTTCGGTGCGGTTGAATTCTCTCGGCATCGTCGTGAACCACCCTCGTATGCCTAAAGCGTTCTGGCTACCATAACTTTTTCGTACACCTCGATCTGGTCACCGGCACGGACATCGTTATAGTGCTTCACACCAATACCGCACTCCATGCCGTTTTTGACCTCGCCAACGTCGTCCTTGAAGCGCCGCAAAGATTCGAGTTCGCCCTCGTAAATCACGATATTGTCGCGTAATACGCGAATCGGCAGGTTTCGCTTGACGAAACCGTCGATGACCATGCAACCGGCAATCGCCCCGAATTTCGGCGATTTAAATACATCACGTACTTCCGCCAGGCCAACGATCTGCTCCCTGATTTCCGGCGCCAGCATTCCCGAAACGGCTTTTTTTACCTCATCAACAACATCATAAATAACGCCGTAGTAATGAATCTTGACCTTGGCATCTTCAGCCAGGCGCTTGGCGGCACTATCGGCGCGTACGTTAAAGCCGATGAGCGCAGCATTGGAGGCGATGCCCAGATTAATATCCGATTCGTTGATACCGCCGACGCCGCTCGAGATTACTTTCACGACCACCTCGTCGGTCGACAAGCCGGTCAACGATTCCCGTAGTGCCTCGATCGATCCTTGCACGTCCGCCTTGACAACCAGATTGAGGGTGTTGACCTTGTCTTTCTCGAGCTGCGAGAACACGTCCTCTAGTTTTGTCGCCTGCTGACGGGCTAATTTGACGTCGCGGTACTTACCCTGGCGGAACAACGCGATCTCACGAGCCTTACGTTCATCTTCAACCCCGATCACATCGTCGCCTGCGTTCGGCACGCCGGAAAGACCCAGAATGGCGACCGGCGCTGATGGGCCGGCCGATTTGATGGCTTCACCGGCCTCGTTAAACATCGCCCGGACGCGACCGAATTCCTGGCCAGCCAGCAGCATGTCACCGACCTCCAAGGTGCCGGACTGCACCAGCAGCGTCGCGACCGGACCCCGTCCCTTGTCCAGGCTTGATTCGACGACAACGCCGCTGGCACGGCCTTCCACAGGCGCGGTGAGTTCCATTACCTCGGCCTGCAGCGCAATCGCTTCCAGCAATTCGTCGACGCCCTGACCGGTATGCGCCGACACGTTGACAAACATCGTGTCACCGCCCCAGGAGTCGGGAATTACACCGTGTTGGGAAAGTTCCTGCTTTATGCGTTCCGGGTCCGCCTGATGCTTGTCTATCTTGTTGATCGCGACCAGTAACGGGACTCCCGCCGCCTTGGCATGCTGCACCGCCTCCACGGTTTGAGGCATCACCCCGTCGTCGGCGGCAACCACCAGTACCACGATGTCCGTCAACTTGGCGCCACGCGCACGCATTGCGGTAAACGCCGCGTGACCCGGGGTATCGAGAAACGTGACGCTGCCCTTGCGGGTATCCACCTGATAGGCGCCAATATGTTGCGTGATCCCTCCCGCTTCGCCTGCCGCTACGCGACTGCGGCGGATGAAATCGAGCAGCGATGTCTTGCCGTGATCGACATGTCCCATGATGGTGACCACCGGCGCGCGGGGCAACACCTTGCGGTCAACCTGCTCCTGCTGTACCAGGGATTCCTCCAGCAGATTTTCCTGCATGCGCTTGGGAATATGCCCCATCTCCTCGACGAGAGCCATCGCCGTATCCTGGTCGACTACCTGATTGATAGTGACCATACTGCCCATGCTCATCATGAATTTGATGACTTCCGCCGCCTTTATGGACATGCGTGCCGCAAGGTCCGCGATGGTAATGGTTTCCGGAATGGATACTTCCCGCACCACCGGGGCAGTCGGTCGTTCAAACCCGTGCCGGGTTTCTGCGGTCGGCGTGACGGAGATCGATCGCGGGGAGCGCTTCTTCTTTCTTCGACCAGCCTTGTCGGCCGCCACATGAAGCTCCTCACGCCCGTACTTGGTGTTTCGTTCGTTACGATCCCCGCCGCGCGCCTCACGTTTCTTTTTCGTCGATTTTTCCGGTTCGGTCCGCGCTGCAACCGCGGGTGCAGCGGCCGGTGCCACTACCAGGGGCGGTTCGGGAACTATTTCGGCGCGTGATGCTTCCGGGCGGGCTTCCTCGGCAACAGCCGTCTGTTCCGGCGCCGGTACGGGCGGCATTACCGATGTTCCGGCGGCTTCCGCTACCGGCGGCGCTATCGGCTCGTGTGCCGCCGGCGGTGCGTCCTGAGCGGCTTTTTCGGCCTCTTCCGCGAGAACGACGCTACGCTTTACATACGTGCGTCTTTTACGGACCTCGACGTTGACCGACTTCGTTTTCGCCGCAACGCCCCTGCCGGTTTTGACCGTCGCCGGTCGCAACGCGCTGATCGTCCGGCGCTTCAACGTCACTTTCTTCGGATCGCCGCCAGTGAGTAGACCGCTCTCCGTGCCATGGAGGCCGCGTAGATGGCCCAGCAGCTGCGTTTTTTCCTTCTCGCTGATCGGCTCATCGGGCTTCTTGATATCGATACCGGCTTCATCAAGTTGCGCCAGGAGACGATCAACCGGTATACCCACCACTTCGGCAAACTGCTTTACTGTGACATCGGCCATATTTAACGCTGCATTCCTTCTAGGTCTGGCTAGGCCTGGTTCTCTTGAACAAACCAGGGCTCTCTGGCCTTCATAATGAGCTTCGCTGCAGTGTCGGGATCGAGGTCCTCGATGTCCGCCAGCTCGTCGACGGCCTGCTCGGCAAGATCCTCGCGGCACACGATACCGCGACCCGCCAGGATATAAGCCAGCCGCGCATCCATGCCTTCGAGCTCAAGCAGATCCGCCGCGGGTTCGGCCGCCGCCAGTTTTTCCTCGACGGCAATCGCACGTGTCAGCAACACGTCCTTCGCGCGCTGTCGCAGCTCCTCAACGATCGCCTCATCGAATTCCTCAATTTCCAGCATTTCCTGCACCGGAACGTAGGCAACTTCCTCAAGGCTCGAAAAACCTTCCTGGACGAGGATCGTCGCGACTTCCTCGTCGACGTCGAGCTGATCGACAAACATCGCCACCAGATTTTCCGCTTCGGTCTCGCCTTTCTGCTGAGCGGCGGTCTCGGTCATGACGTTCAGTTCCCACCCCGTCAACTGGCTGGCCAGGCGAACGTTCTGACCACCGCGACCGATGGCCTGCGACAGGTTATCCTCGGCCACCGCAATGTCCATACTGTGGTTGTCTTCATCGACAACGATGGAAGTTACCTCGGCCGGCGACATGGCGTTAACAACAAACTGCGCCGGATTCTCGTTCCATAGAATAATGTCGATACGCTCACCGGCAAGCTCGTTCGAAACCGCCTGTACGCGCGAACCGCGCATTCCCACACAGGCGCCAACGGGATCGATACGCGTGTCGTTGGATTTAACGGCAATCTTGGCCCGGGAGCCTGGATCGCGTGCCGCACCAACTATCTCTATCAACCCTTCGCCCACTTCGGGCACCTCGAGCTTGAAAAGTTCGATGACCATTTCCGGCGCGATACGACTCAGAAACAGCTGCGGTCCGCGCACTTCTGAACGAACTTCTCTCAGGTAACCACGCAACCGATCGCCTGCCCGAGCGGCTTCACGCGGGATCATGTCTTCGCGCAGAATCACACCCTCGGCGTTATTCCCAAGTGACACCAGCACGTTGCCGCGGTCGATCCGCTTGACGACGCCCGTCACCAACTCGCCGACACGATCCTTGTAGGCATCGACAATCTGGGCGCGTTCTGCTTCACGCACCTTCTGGACAATGACCTGCTTGGCGCTTTGCGCCGCAATACGGCCAAAGTCTACGGAATCCATCGGCTCCTCTATGTAGCCACCAATCGTCACGGAGGGGTCCCGCCTGGTTGCATCGGATACTAAAATCTGCCGGTCGGCAAACTCGATTTCCGCGGCATCATCGACCACTTCCCAACGACGAAATGTGTCGTACTCGCCGTTCTGGCGATTGATGGCGACACGTACCTCGATATCCTCGCGATTCCGCTTCTTTGTGGCGGTCGCCAGCGCGGCTTCGATTGCCTCGAAGATGATACCTTTATCTATGCCTCGTTCATTCGAGACGGAGTCCACAACCAGCAAGATTTCTTTGTTCATATACCGCTTCCTAATAAAGCCACCAAAACACCGATCCCTGGTCTCGGTAACGCTACCGCGTCCGTTTCATCAAATTTCCGGCACCAGTCGCGCCTGTTCAATATGTAGCAGCGGCAAACTTGTTTCCACTCCGTCAACAAGTACCCGCAACATCCCTTCCCCGATACCCAACAACCGACCCGTAAACTTGCGCCGGCCGTTGAGCGGTGTATCCAGGCGGATCTGCACGTCGCGACCGTTATACTTCTCGAAATCCTTTACGCCGAACAACGGCCGGTCCAGCCCTGGCGAGGACACTTCCAGCGTATACTGACCGCGCACCAGATCCTCAACATCAAGCACCCCGCTGACCTGATGGCTGACCAACGCACAGTCGTCCACCGTTACGCCGGCCTCGGTATCGATATAGATCCGCAGCACACTGTGCCGACCCGCGGCACGATACTCCACGCCCACAAGCTCAAAACCCAGTCCAGCGACTACAGGCTCGATAACATTTCGCCAGTCGACAGGCGCCTGATGAACCATTTTCCAATACCTGAAAACAAAAAATGGGCTTCGAAAGCCCACTTACCTCACGTCCCGCCCGTAAATGCGGATTATTATAGCGGTCGAACAAAAAAATACAATGCTCTCAATCGCCTCGCAGCGGTTCGGAGAGTTTAGCGCAGCACTGTCCGGTACGCTGATCGCTGGTTCGGGATTCTACGCGGCGTAGCAGTTCCGCCCGGGTGGTAAACGCCGTGCTCCCCCGTCCAGACACGGAACAGGATTCCCGCTATTTCCTAACGGAGCCAATCGTTGTAAGCGAGGTGGGCGTATGCGAGCAAAGTTGGTAGCGGGGGCTGGATTCGAACCAACGACCTTCGGGTTATGAGCCCGACGAGCTACCGGACTGCTCCACCCCGCACCAGGAGGCGCAATCCTAACAAAATAGGCTCATAACATTCAAGCTCGATTCCGGGAGAGGCATCCCGCGCTACTTGCCGATCAGACGGCTTTCTTCAGCAGCGTGACGTAAGCCACCGCGTACTGCTCCTCATCGGCCACGCTTACGAAGCTCTCACCGATACCCAACGTGTCCTTCAACCCGCGAGCGACGCCGAAGTATTCGAGCCCAGGTTTTCCGTAACGGTCATGACTGATGCCAATCTGGCGCAACGCCATGCCGTCGCGAAATCCCCGGCCCATCGCCTTGGCGGTTGCCTCCTTGGCGGCAAACCGCTTCGCAAGAAAAGCGGCCGGCCGTTTCGTGACCACAAACTCGTCGATCTCCCGGGGCGTCAGCACACGTCTGGCAAACTTCTCACCGAATCGATCAAGCGCGACCGCAATACGATCAACGCGGACGATATCGGTGCCAACGCCAAAGATCATGTCCGCCGTGCGTCCGTCATCAAGGTCTTCATCCCACGCACCGCGGCACCCAGGCCGATGAAAAGCGCGCGGCAAATAATGGCGTGCCCGATATTAAGCTCCTTGATACCGGGAATCGCCGCTATGGCGGACACGTTATGGTAATGAAGACCATGACCCGCGTTCACCTGCAAACCGGCGTTCGTCGCGTATTCAACGGACTCGATGATCCGGGTGAGTTGCTTGTGCCGCTCTGGCTCGTCTCTCGCGTCGGCATAGTGTCCGGTATGTATCTCGATAAATGGCGCTGCGGTTTCGGCGGCGGCTTCGATCTGGCGAAAATCGGCATCGATGAACAGTGAAGCAACGATACCCGCGCTGGCCAGACGGGCACACGCGTCACGTATCGCGTCCCGGTTTCCGGCCACGTCAAGACCGCCTTCAGTGGTCAGCTCCTCACGACGTTCCGGCACCAGGCAGCAATTTTCCGGGCGAATACGCTCCGCGAAGGCCATCATTTCGCTGGTGACAGCCATTTCCAGGTTCATCCGCGTCTGCAGTATTTCCTTCAAAAGCTCGACATCGCGTTCCTGAATATGGCGCCGGTCTTCCCGCAAATGCAGCGTGACACTATCGGCACCGGCGTGTTCCGATTCGATCGCCGCTTGCACCGGATCGGGATAACGTGTCCCCCGCGCCTGACGCAGCGTTGCGATATGATCAATATTTACGCCCAACAGAATTCGATTCATGGTCATTACGTACAGCGCTTCACTAGTCACGGGCCTTGTCCAGATACACGGTCAATCATCAATTTTACCTGTCGCGGTTTCGGCATGGGTCGCGACGGTCGACGCCTTAGGATTACGGTATGTCGTCAACAGGCGGCGGCTATTCAGCGGCCTGCCGCCAAGGTGCCGGGCGAGCGCAGTGCGCAGCATTTTTTTGGCGTCCTGCAGGCTCTGGGGATCGTCCAGCTTGCCACCATCAAGTGATGACAACGATGCGCCGCGTACCAGCATAACATCCGCGTGATCGTCGTGATTCGAACCGCCACCATCAAGACTCGGTCCTCGCAGGCAGTCGTAGCGGTACATCGCCGCGGGATCGATCGCATCACCCGTGCCGACATCATGGTCAAGTATCAAGCCGTATCCAAGTTCCCTGAGAAGAACCTTTTCGAAAATACGCAATGAGCGTTCGTATAACCGTCGAGGGATACCGGGATCCGTTGCCGCTGGCGGCTGCGTAGCCAGCGCCGCTAGCATCGCTTCGTAATGGGCAAAAATAACCGGGTGCGGGTCATCACGCTCCATCAGACGCAGCACCAGTTCATTCAGGTAGATACCGATGACCAGCGCTTGACCGGTCAGCCACAAAGGCGCGCCGTCCTCTTCTGCCCGGGTCAGTGTACGCAGTTCGCTGCGACCAGCCCATGAAACTACCAATCGCCGGAAAGGTTGAACAATCCCCCTCAGCCGGGAACGCGTGCCGCGCGCACCACGGCCGATCAATGCGAGCGTGCCGAACTGCGGAGTAAAAACATCGGCAATCAGGCTGGTATCGCGATAGGGCCTGGTGTGCAGTATGTAAGCGGTTTGCAGGTCTATCCGGCTGGTCACGGTGCGGTGCTGCCAGATGATGCGCATTCAGGCCAGAACATTGACGTAGCGCTCTCAGGTGTCATGATATCCGAGTAATGGCAGACTGCGTTCGTCGTCCGCCCATCCTTCCTTGACCTTTACCCACAAACGCAAAAATACCTTTCTTCCCAACATTTTCTCCATGTCAAGCCGCGCGTCCGTGCCAATCTCCTTGAGCAAACCACCCGCTGTGCCGATCACGATTCGTCGTTGATTGACACCCTCCACGAGGATCAAGGCCGTTATATGGATGATCGCATTCTTTTCGAAAAACTCCTCGATAACCACGGTTGTCGCGTAGGGCAATTCCTGGCCCAAACGGCGCATAAGCTTTTCGCGCACGAGTTCTCCGACCAGAAAACGCTCGGAACGATCCGTCATCTGATCTTCTGGAAAAAGAAACGGCCCAGGTGGCAGCATCGAATTCACGAGAGCCTCCAGCCGCTCGACGTTTTCACCGGTGCGTGCCGAAACCGGAACAATATGCGTCAAACCGGTTTGTCGGGCAAGCTCCTCTATCAACGGCAACAATCGCTTTTTATCAGATACCGCATCGACCTTGTTGACGGCCAGTATGACCGGAATATTGCGCAGTGGCAGCCGATCAATGATCTCCCGATCTGCCGCTGTCAGCGTGGAGCCGGCGGTCATCATCACAATGATATCGACATCGTTGATGGTACTAAGCGCCGCACGGTTCATGTACCGGTTGATAGCGCGCTTCTCGTTGCCGTGTAACCCTGGCGTATCGACGTAAATTGCCTGGTCGGTTCCATTTGTCTTGATCCCGAGGATACGATGCCTGGTAGTCTGCGGCTTGCGGCTGGTGATACTTATTTTTTGACCGAGAATCCTGTTTAGCAGCGACGACTTGCCCACATTCGGACGACCGACAATCGCGGTATAACCGCAACGAGTAAGGGATGCGTCTTCCGTTAAACTCACTGACAAATATCCGGTATCAGGGCCTCAAGCCCACGGCTGGCGGCATCTTGTTCCGCCTTGCGTCGATTGCTACCGGTACCTGTAAATCGCTGCTCCAGGGTTTCAATGTGACATTCTACGGCGAAAACCTGTGCATGAGCAGGTCCTCGGACCTCTTGAACGCTATAGGCAGGTAACGGCATGCCGCGCGATTGAAGGTACTCCTGCAGGCGCGTCTTTGGATCCTTCCGCGCCGCACCGAGATCCACGCTGGCGATACGCTCGCCAAAAACCCGCTTTACACACGTGCGCACCTGATCGAACCCGGCGTCAAGAAAAATCGCGCCTATGATGGCCTCAAGCGCCCCGGCAAGAATCGAGCGACGCTGCGTTCCACCGGTCTTCGTTTCTCCAGGCCCGAGTTGCAAATAATCGCCGAGCTCCAGCTCGATCGCGATAGACGCGAGCGTGTCACCCTTGACCAGGCTCGAGCGGAGGCGACTGAGCTCACCTTCGTCCAGAATCGAAAACTGTTCGTAAAGGTCCGCCGCAATGAGGTGATTCAATACCGCGTCCCCGAGAAACTCCAGACGTTCGTTGTTGATGCTTCCCGCGCTGCGGTGTGTCAGGGCCTGATCGAGCAGCGATTCATTCGAAAACCGATACGCCAGCCTGCTGAGCAGTTTGCGCCGTGGCTGCTTCAACGTCCCTCCAGGTCGGCGGACTTGTTGAAACTGGCCACTGCGTCGAGATTGCCAACGATGGGGACACGGATTTCATAGGCAACCTTCAGCGTTTTGCCGTGCACCGATTTTTCTATGATGATATGTTTGTCGATGACCTCGTCGACGTCGTCGATTTGCAAACGTCGCAACAAGTGGTCTTTTATTTCCCTGTCAGAAAGTTTATCAATCCCGCTCTCGTGGCTCAGGCTGTTGACCGCGGTGTTAACCTTGAAATAACCGTAATAAGGCGGGTACAGCTTCAGAAAAAGCAGCACACTGCAAACGATCAATCCGACTATAAATATCAAGCTGACAAAAGTCAGGCCGCGTTGCGATTCAGGATAATTATTCATGGTTACCTCGTTTACTCGATGCGGCTTCCAATCCTGCTCCAGGTGATACCCCCGGCGCTGGAATCCCAGTTCATCCAGATCATGAAAGCCTTGCCAACCAGGTTTTCCTCGGGGACCACACCCCAATATCGGCTGTCGTTACTATTATCCCTATTATCACCCATCACAAAATAGTGGCCCTCCGGGACGAGAAACTCCCCCTCCCCCAAGCGCCGGTCGTTCGCAACGAGAATCTGATGAGACACCTTATCTAATTGTTCTGAAATAAGTTTCGTGCCCGAATACGACCGGCCGACGCCGACGCCGGTATAGCTACCGACCAATTGCTGAACAGCCATGCTGCCGTTAACGTAGAGCGTCTTGTCGACGTAGGTGATGCGGTCACCGGGTAGTCCTACAACCCGTTTGATGTAATCGATCGAGGGATCTTTCGGGTAGCGAAACACGATGGTATCTCCCCGCTGAGGGGTCGCAACGGCGATGAATTTCTTGTTTAACACCGGCAGGCGCAGACCGTATACGTACTTATTGACCAGGATGAAATCGCCGGCGAGCAGAGTCGGCATCATCGACGCCGACGGAATACGGAATGGCTCAACCAGAAACGAACGGAGCAGGAGGACAATCAGAATTACCGGGAAAAAAGATCGCGCATACTCAACAATCATCGGCTCCCGAACCGGCTCCGCCGCCGCGTCACCATTGGCGCCGGCGCGCTGCACGCATCGATTTGGCGCCCACAGCCAATGATCGATAGCCCAAATACCGCCGGTTATCACCAGCGCGATCACCATGATGGTCGCGAAATCGACGTTCACTTGCCCTTCCCTACCTGTAGCACCGCAAGAAACGCTTCTTGCGGGATATCGACGGATCCAACCTGTTTCATGCGTTTTTTCCCGGCCTTTTGCTTTTCCAGTAATTTGCGCTTGCGCGAGACATCGCCGCCATAGCACTTTGCAGTAACGTTCTTGCGCAACGCCTTGATTGATTGTCGCGCAAGTATATGCGCACCGATCGCCGCCTGAATTGCAATATCAAACATCTGACGTGGAATCAATTCCTTCATTTTTTCCGCCAGCAGACGTCCACGATAGAAAGCTTGATCGCGATGGACAATTGACGATAAGGCATCGACTTTTTCGCCGTTAATCAGTATATCGAGTTTCACGAGATCGGCCGGGTGGAATCGCGCAAACGAATAATCCAGCGACGCATACCCGCGACTGATCGATTTCAGGCGGTCATAAAAATCGAGCACCACCTCGTTCATCGGCAACTCATAGCTCAACGCGATCTGCTTCCCCGCCGCAATTAACTTCATCTGCTTGCCGCGCTTTTCCTCGCAGAGACCGATGACGGCGCCGAGATATTGCTGTGGCACGAAAATGTTCGCCATAATTATCGGCTCACGCATCTCGGCGATTTTCCCCGGCTCGGGCAGCTTCGCGGGGTTCTCGATATGAAGAATGTCCCCGGATACCGTCACGACTTCAAAAACAACCGTGGGCGCTGTCGTAATCAAATCCAGATTATATTCCCGCTCAAGCCGCTCTTGAACGATGTCCATGTGCAGCAGCCCCAGAAAACCACACCGAAAGCCGAAGCCAAGCGCCTGGGAGGTTTCCGGTTCATAAAACAGCGCTGCATCGTTCAATCGCAGCTTGGACAACGCGTCCCGCAACGACTCGTACTCGTCGGCACTCGTCGGAAACAGCCCGGCAAACACCTGCGGCTGAATCGTTTTGAACCCCGGCAATGCGTGTGCCGCGGGGCGTTCCGCGGTGGTGATCGTGTCACCGACAGGGGCTGCGTCGATATCCTTGATTCCGGCAATCACATAGCCAACCTCGCCGGCGCCAAGTCCGTCCGTATCGCGCGCCTTGGGCGTGAATATGCCCACGCGGTCGAGTTGCTCGATTCGCCCGGTCGACATAATCTTGATGCGCTGTTTCGGTACCAGCCGGCCTTCCTTGACACGTACGAGCGATACTACGCCGAGGTAATTATCGAACCAGGAATCAATTATCAAGGCCTGAAGAGGATTCTCGGACTTGCCCTGAGGTGGCGGGATACGCATTACCAGATCTTCAAGCAAGTCGTCGATCCCGACGCCTGTTTTGGCGCTGATCATGATCGCATCCTGCGCTTCGATCCCGATAATATCCTCTATTTCCTGCTTCACGCGGCTCGGCTCCGCCGCTGGTAAATCGATCTTGTTAATGACCGGTACGACTTTCAGACCGAGATCAACCGCCATGTAACAATTGGCGACGGTTTGGGCCTCGACGCCCTGCGCAGCGTCCACCACCAGTAACGCGCCCTCGCATGCCGCAAGCGAGCGTGACACTTCATACGCAAAATCGACGTGCCCCGGTGTGTCAATGAAGTTCAAAAGATAGGTGCAATTGTCTCTCGCATGATAGTTCAGTGAGACGCTCTGGGCTTTTATGGTAATACCCCGCTCCCGCTCCAGATCCATCGAATCAAGAACCTGGGATTCCATTTCGCGCTCGCTCAACCCACCACAGCGCTGAATAAGCCGGTCGGCAAGCGTCGATTTACCATGATCGATATGGGCGATGATCGAAAAATTGCGAATATGATCCATCAGTTCGAAAGAGCGTGAAAAACAACGGCGTAGTCTACCATATCGCGCCGCGACGGCGGATTCTTTCGACACAAGGGTACGCGACCCGTTGCCGGCTCCGGCAACCAGACTGAACGTCAGGTCGCCGGAGACAGCGGGCCTGCAAAGCGAAGAGCTACTTCGGAATTTTGAGCGCGAGAAAGATCGGTCCCGAGCCGCGCTGTACCAGAACAGGCACCGATTTATCTGCGGGTATCCGGCCGACGATATCCTTCAACTGGTTAATGTTCGTGACGTCCACGTTATCCACGCGCAGGATCACATCGCCACGCCGCAAGCCCGCTTTCTGGCCGGCGCCAGACTTGATTTCCTCGATAAGCACGCCTTTCCCCGCGTCGATACTGTTATTCTTGCGTTGCTCCGCGCTCAAATCGGACACTACGGCAGCGAGTTCGCTAATCGACAATCCTTTACCGCCGTCGGCAAGCGCGAGCTGATCATCTTCAGGCAGTTCGCCAATTTTCACCATCAGCGTGGCAGGTTTGCCGTCACGAATGATTTTCACCGTGACTTTTGCGCCTGTGCTGGTTTGGCCGACGATAGGCGGCAACGCAGCAGAATTAGCCACTTCTTGACCATCGAACGCAATGATGATGTCACCGACCTTGAATCCCGCCGATTCCGCCGGACCGTCGGGAAGCACCCGAGCAACCAACGCGCCAACCGGCTTGTCCATCTTGAAGGACTCGGCAAGTTCGCGGGTCACGTCCTGTATCAGGATACCGAGCCAGCCGCGCGTCACCAGCCCTTTCGATTGCAACTGCTTCGACACATCCAGTGCGATATCGATGGGAATTGCAAACGACAGCCCCATGAAGCCGCCGGTGCGGCTGTATATCTGGGAGTTGATCCCTATGACCTCGCCGTCGAGATTAAATAGGGGTCCGCCGGAGTTTCCTGGGTTGATCGCCACATCCGTCTGAATAAATGGCACATAGTTTTCAGACGGCAGGCTGCGGCCCTTCGCGCTCACAATTCCGGCCGTAACCGAGTGGTCAAAACCGAACGGCGAACCGATCGCAAGCACCCATTCTCCCACGCGCAACTTGGATGGATCACCGAATTTTACCACCGGCAGATTGTCGGCCTTGATTTTCAAGACCGCGACATCACTGCGCTTGTCGCCGCCAACCAACTCGGCTACAAACTCGCGCCGGTCACTCAAGCGTACGATGATCTCGTCAGCATCCTTGATAACGTGATAGTTCGTGAATACGTGACCTTCCTTGTCGATGATGAAGCCCGAGCCCAGCGAACGCGCGTCGTACTCCTCAGTACCACCCCCCTCACCCTCGCCACCAAAGAAACGGTCAAAAAAATCATTAAATGGGCTGTCTTTTGGAAGATCCGGCATGCGCCCATGAGGAAACCTCGGGCCCGCGGCCGCAATTTTCTGTGTAGTACTAATATTGACTACAGCAGGCTTGTACGTTTCAACAAGGTCGGTAAAATCCGGCAGCCGGCTCTCCGTCGCGGTGGCAGCAAACGCAACAGTCCAACACAAGCAAAACAAGCACGCTCTGGCAATCTGTTTATGCCTCATATCATCTCCTGTATGAATTATTCCGAAGACCGAAGAACGCCTCGGTAACTAAAACAACGCACGCGTAGCTGTATGTGCGCCGTTCGGTTCGATACGGCGCAGAATAACCGGCTGAAAACGAATGTCTTCCCTGATTTTGTCGCCGAACCGACGTAACCAGAATAATCCGGCAACCAATCCGGCCATTCCGAATACGATGCTTGCCACGTCATGAGACAATAACTGCAGGTGCTTGTTCACCCACTCCCCTAGCAGCGCAAACAAAAACATGGATGCCAGCGGGGCGCCATATACCGCAAGTGAGCCCCGAATTAACGCACTCTCGCTCAGCCCGAGTATTACGTTATCACCAATGCAAGCTTGGGTTTTATTAACAGCGCGAATTACCGAGCGTTTTCTGCCCATCACCTTCGCCAGTACCGCCGAGCCACACCCCTTGTTAACCGAACAACGCTCGCAAGTGCTGCGTCGCTGCGTTTCCACCCAGACAACATCGCCTTGCACATCGACAACCCTGGCCGCTTCCTCGATCATTGCCGAGGAACGCCGGGTCGATATCGCACAGACTCCCCGATAAGACGCACCGTCAACGTCGGTACTTCGCCAACCACCGTAACGTGATAGTCGTCGACCGTGGTACCAAACGCGTTGACGGCCCCAATAGCGGAGAATCCCGACAGCAGATTGTCGGCATCACTGGTCTTCTCAATAAATACTGAAACAGACGCCAGGCCATCGGTAAATATCATGTGCTCGGTCTGTCCGCCGTGAACTGACCGTCGATGCCGGTAATGGTCGACGGGCTTGAAGCCATCCGGAACATTTTCAACCCGCCAGTACTCGCTTTCGTCACTAGCCTCTTCATCGGAATAGATTACTTCTTGCCCAACGGTGCGCCGGGCCCCCGCCGCTGTTTTCTGGTCGACCGCATGAACCATATCTTCCGTCGGCGTGGTGATAATCTCCAGATTGGTATACATTATTTGTTCGATGGTTGCCCCCGCGTCATTGATCATGTCCGACTTGAGCAACAAACCGGTTTCCTTGTCGATCCAAATGCGATATCCGAAGCGGTACTGATCGACTGCCTCAATAATCATGGCTTGTGTCGGTCTACCGGCAATCCGGTCATCACCGACCAATGTAAACCGATAATAATGCTGCAGCTCCTCGATACGCTCACCGATATCGGTATCCGACGCGTGCCCGCCCTTGGCCTTGTTGATCACGACTGACTTCTGTCTGGGCAGAAAACAAATCGCTCCGTCGCAACTACGAACGATTTCTTGCGACTCGCCGTTGAGCACCACAAGCTTCTGGCGTCCGCCTCGCTCATCGGCAACATGAAGAATATTCACCGCCACCATTTGGTCGTTACGACGATAAACAAAGGTTCCGCTGTAGCTCAACCATTGACCGGCTCGTGTCATCTTTTCCAGCCAGGCGCCCGGAGCAACATCGCCTTCGGTGGCGGATACATTACTCACCGCCAGCAACATGGACAGCAGCGCCAATAGCCGCGGGACGCGCACGATGGGTGCTCTAAACACCAACGTACCCTCGACGAGCCGCTGCCGTATTAGTGGTGAGATAATCGAACAACGACCGGCTACTCTCCCGAGTCATAACCGACAACCCTGACTTGAGGCATTAACCCGTCACGTACCGGGACGACGCTGGAATATTCATTATGATTAATGAGATATTCGGTCAGGCGGGGTCTGCTGGCCGCACTCAGCACCTTCCATTGCGCCGCATCACCGGAAACCCCTTGAGCGAGCCCATCAGGCGATCGCACCGCGGATTGACCGGCGGAAACCCGTTGAACACCGTCCGCTGTCAATATTGGCGGCAAGGTTCCAAACTCCACTGTCGCGGGAGCCATTACCGGGGCGGTCGCAGACGCCAGTTGCTCCGGCGCCAATGATGAATCCGGTTGGTACCATTGCACACCAATAACCGCCATCGCTGCCAGCGACGCCGCCAACGCAAAACCGGTTACGCGCCAACCGGAGTGTAACGGTTCCGATAGTTGTCGGACATTGATGTTGTGTGCTTGTTCGTCGGCGATTGCATGGGTGACGCGGAGCGCAAGATCATGATTCAGCAGATCAGGAAGTTGGTGCTTGATCGTATCGCTGATTAACTGATAGCGCTCCAATTGATATCGGTACCGGGGATTACTGCCCAATGATCTAATGACCTTTTCCGTTTCGGCCGCGTCAAGTTCACTATCCAGCATTATCGAAATCATTTCTTCCGGGTGATCATTCATAATGACTGCTCTCCAGACAATGGCTAATCCAACAATGGTTTAAGTTTTTCGTTAATCGCTTCCCGGGCGCGAAATATACGCGATCTCACGGTCCCGATCGGGCAACCCATAACCTCGGCTATCTCCTCGTAACTCAGGCCTTCCAGTTCGCGCAATGTAACGGCCGCGCGCAGGTCGTCCGGCAACTGCTCAATCGCCTCAAACACGGTTTTCTCAATTTCGTCTCGCAGCATTATGTGCTCGGGCGTGGCAGTGTCCCGAAGCTCTGCGCCGCTATCCAGCTGCGCAGCATCGCTCGCTTCGATGTCAGAATCGGGCGGCCGTCGACCCTGTGAAACAAGATAATTTTTTGCGGTATTAATCGCGATTCGGTATATCCAGGTGTAAAATGCGCTGTCACCCCGGAATTTCGGCAGCGCGCGATAAGCCTTTATAAAGGCTTCCTGCGCCACGTCCAATACCTCGTCCGGATCTCGAATATAGCCCGCAATCAACTTGATTAACCTGTTCTGGTATTTCAGCACCAGAATGTCGAACGCCTTCTTATCGCCTCGTTGAGCGCGCTCAACGAGGTCCTGATCGATATTATTCTCGCCCATACAGGTATTCCTTTATCCAGGCGAGAATGTGCATGATTCTATTTTTCCTAGACAATTTGTGCGTTCTATAGTTCACTAACGGCCATTCTTTAAATTTATGCGCGGGCGCAGCTGTGCGCCCTCACGCCGGCAGCGCCTGGTGCCAGAATCACAACTGGGGCTCAACGATCTCAATAAGAATATTACAGGTATTTGTTTCTTATATAGTTAATTCGGATACATTATGCATCGCCGACGATGGCGGCGAGCGCCCGGCACATTATGCCGCACCGGGCTCCTGATTGAAAATGTATGTAATTAAAAAGACCTAGACGACTATGAACCGTTACGAACATGACGTCATCGTGATCGGCGCTGGCGCGGCCGGATTGACCCTGGCCTTGCGGCTCGCTGAGTCTCTGCGCGTCGCCGTGGTCGCCAAGGGTCCCCTGACCGAATGCGCAACACTATACGCCCAGGGTGGCATTTCCGTCGTTCTCGACAAGGAAGACTCGGTCGAATCCCACGTCGACGATACCATGGAAGTCGGTGCCGGGCTGTGCGACCCCCAAGTCGTTCGCTACGTCGTCGAGCGAGGCAAGCAGGCGATCCAGTGGCTTATCGACCGCAATGTTCCGTTCACGCGCGAGCAGCATCATGATGGAACCGCCAGCTATCATTTGACACGCGAGGGCGGCCATAGCCACCGTCGGGTCATCCATGCGGCGGACGCGACCGGCCGCGCCATTGAAACGACGCTCGAGCAACAGGCACGTAGCCATCCCAATATCACGTTGCTGGAATACCACATCGCGGTAGACCTGATTACGGGCGCGAAGCTTGGCCTGCCGAGCAACCGGTGTCACGGAGTTTATGTGCTTGATCGCGAGCACGACCGCGTCGACGTATTTCGCGCCCGGTTCGTCGTCCTTGCCACCGGCGGTGCAGGCAAGGTGTATCTCTATACGAGCAATCCCGACGTATCCACGGGTGACGGTGTCGCAATGGCCTGGCGGGCCGGCTGTCGAGTTGCCAATATGGAGTTCATTCAATTTCATCCGACCTGCCTATATCACCCTCAGGCCAAGTCGTTCCTGATATCGGAGGCCGTCCGCGGCGAAGGGGGCCGGTTGCTATTGCCGGACGGCAGCCGTTTCATGGATAGATTTGACCGACGTGGCGAACTTGCCCCACGTGATATTGTGGCGCGGACCATCGACCATGAAATGAAAAGGCTCGGCGCGGAATGCGTCTATCTGGATATCAGTCACAAACCAGCCGAGTTTATAAAAAGCCACTTTCCCACCATTTATCAGCGTTGCCTCGAGTTCGGATTCGATATGACGCGCCAGCCGCTGCCAGTAGTGCCGGCGGCTCATTATTTCTGTGGCGGCGTGGTAACCGATATTCGGGGCCGGACGGATATCGATGGCCTTTATGCGATTGGCGAGACGGCCTGCACCGGACTGCACGGTGCCAACCGCATGGCCAGCAACTCACTGCTCGAGTGCCTGGTGATGGCGGAATCTGCTGCCACCGATATCCGCGCGGCTATCGCTACGGCGCCCGCTCCACCGTCGCTGCCGGCGTGGGACGAAAGCCGCGTAACGAACTCGGATGAAGAAGTCGTCGTCACCCATAACTGGGACGAAATTCGCAGGTTCATGTGGGACTACGTGGGCATCGTGCGCACCGACAAACGCCTGCAGCGTGCCAAGCACCGTATCGATCTGCTGTTGCAGGAAATATCCGAATATTATGGAAACTTCCGTGTGACCAACAACCTGGTCGAGCTGCGCAACCTGGCACTGGTGGCGGACCTGGTGATCCAGTCCGCGATGCTGCGCCGCGAAAGCCGCGGCCTGCACTACACGCTGGATTTTCCGGAATCCGACGCCGTTCACCCGCCGCAAAATACCGTGCTGGCGCCACACCTGGCGGCCGGGCCCGCACCCAAACTACGCGGCATCGGGTTTTGAGATGGCCGCCGGCCGTGCTGTTGTAAAATCCGCCTTCGCCAACAGTAACCGAACACGCAGCCGACGAAACGCCTGCGCATCGATATTATCGGGCAATAGTATCGACGACCGGCCCCGACCGCGCTTGTTAATCCGTAGATTCAGTACCACCAGCCACGGATGGACATAGCTGCCCGGTAATATTGTCGCCGGCACGGAGTGGCCGGCCCTGAAACGCACCCGCCACTGATTGGTACTGTCGCAGTGCAGACCGGTAATGGCGTCGGTGCCGCGCAAAATCACGTAGCGGGAAAAGGCATGCCACAAGCTGACCAGAACTACCGCGGCTATCAGCAACTGCGCCCAGAACGGAAATGTCGTCACCCCGAGCAAAACCACCGCGCCGGCATGCCCCACGATCAGTGCACCGCCGAGCATCTTCGACGGACCTATATGGATATCAACCGTTTCGCCGAATCTTGAGGACGACATCCGCCATCTCCCTGTCGACCGGGACCATTCTGCCCATCAGATATTCGAGCAACACCGGATCAGGGTAACGCAACAACAGGTCGAAGGCGCGCCGCTCGTTTCGCGACAGCCCGTCAAAGCGGGCATCCAGAAAAGACTGTAGCAACAGATCAAGCTCCTTCATGCCCCTGCGGCACTGCCACGCCAATCGCGCGCGCTGCGCGTCGCTTGCTTCCGGATTTTGCTCGCCTGTTGCCTTTATCATTGTGTTCAGCCGTGCCGCCGCGACCATCTATATAATGTGCTTCAGCAGCAGTTTCTTTATCTCGCCGATCGCCCGGGTGGGGTTAAGACCCTTCGGACAGACCTCCGCGCAGTTCATGATCGTGTGACAGCGAAACAGCCGGTACGGGCCTTCCAGGGCCTGCAGCCGATCGGCAGTCGCCTGATCGCGGCTGTCCGCCAGAAAGCGGTAGGACTGGAGCAGCGCGGCCGGTCCTCGAAACAGTTCGGGGTTCCACCAGAATGACGGACAGGCCGTCGAGCAGGCCCCGCAAAGTATGCATTCATACAGACCGTCGAGCTTTTCCCGCTGTTCCGGTGTTTGCAAAAACTCTTCCTCCGGCACCGGGTCATGAACAATCAGGTACGGCTCGATCGAACGGTAATGTTTATAAAACTGGGTAAGGTCGACCACCAGGTCGCGGATTACCGGCATCCCCGGCAACGGCCGGACCTGTATCGGTTCGGCCAGCGATACCAACGGCGTTATACAGCTAAGACCGTTGCGGCCGTTGATATTCAGCGCGTCGGACCCGCACACGCCCTCGCCGCAGGAAAAACGGAAACTCAGCGTTTCGTCTTTTTTTTTCAGCTCGCGCAGCGCATCCAGCAACATCATGTCCGGGCGGATATCGGTCAGCTCGACATCCTGCATGTAGGGCGCCTTGTCAGTCTCCGGATTGTATCGATAAATCGAAAAACGCATGGACGCTCCTTTCTGCGATCAGTACACCCGCGGTTTCGGCGGAAAGCTATCCACGGTTAGCGGCTTGGTGGTCACGGGTTTGTAGTCCAGCCGGCGCCCGTCGCGGTAGAACAACGTATGCTTCAGCCAGCGCTCGTCATCACGATCCGGATAATCGATGCGCGTATGGGCGCCGCGGCTCTCCTGGCGCGCCAGCGCTGACGTTACTGTAGCCACCGCCAGCGACACTAGGTTTTCCAGTTCAAGCGCCTCGATCCTGGCGGTGTTAAAAATCTTGCTGTGATCCTGCAGGCGGGCGTCCTCCAGACGCTTTTCTATCTCCAGCACCTTTGCCAGCCCTTCGGCAAGCACGTTCTCGATACGAAAAACACCGCAATAATGTTCCATCGTGCGCTGCAAGGCATCCCGCAGGGCGCCGATGGATTCACCCTTGCCGCGCTTGTCCCAGCGCGCGAGGTGGCCGAGCGCCTTGTCGACGTATTGCCGCCCCATCGGCCGGTGGTAGCGGCTCTCGCCCAAATATTCGGTAATCTTGTTGCCTGCCGCGCGTCCGAACACCACGATATCCAGCAGTGAATTGCCGCCCAGACGATTCGCGCCGTGAACCGATACGCAGGCACACTCGCCGACGGCATACAGGCCCGGCACCGGTTCCGCCGTGCCCTGATTCACCGGCACCACGACCTGACCGAACCGGTCCGTCGGAATGCCGCCCATCGTGTAGTGCGCCGTCGGGAAAACCGGGATCGGCTTCTCGATCGGATCGACATGGGCAAATGTCATCGCCATATCACGTATTCCCGGCAGGCGCTTCATAATCACCTCGGGGTCCAGATGGTCGAGCTTGAGCAGCACGTAGTCGCCTTTTTCACCACAACCACGGCCTTCACGCACCTCGGTCGCAATTGCCCTGCTGACTACGTCGCGACTGGCAAGATCCTTGGCCTGCGGCGCGTACCGCTCCATGAACCGCTCGCCATCCTTGTTGATCAGATAGCCGCCCTCGCCGCGCGCGCCCTCCGACATCAACATCCCTTTGCCCGCGATTCCGGTCGGATGAAACTGGAAAAATTCCATGTCCTGCACCGGAATGCCGGCTCGCAGCGCCATGCCCATGCCGTCTCCGGTATTGATCGCCGCATTCGTGTTGGTGCGGAATAACTGCCCGACACCGCCGGTCGCCAGCAGCGTGGTTTTCGCCTCGATGATCAGCGGTTCGCCGGTTTCGATCTCGAGGACCAGCGCGCCCAATACATAGCCCTCGTCATCGAGCAACAGGTCTACGGCAAAGAATTCGTCGAAAAAATGCGTCTTCGCGCGGATGTTCTGCTGATACAGTGAATGCAGTATCGCGTGACCGGTGCGGTCCGCTGCGGCGCAGGTTCGCGCCGCCTGGGCGCCTCCGAAATTCTGGCTCTGGCCGCCGAACGGCCGCTGGTAGATCTTGCCGTTGTCGAGCCGCGAAAACGGCACACCCATGTGTTCCAGTTCAATCACCAGGCGCGAGGCCGCCCGGCACATGTATTCGATAGCGTCCTGATCGCCCAGATAATCACTGCCCTTGACGGTGTCATACATGTGCCAGTGCCAGTTGTCGGGCGAGACATTGGCCAGCGCCGCATTCATTCCGCCCTGCGCGGCTACAGTATGGGAGCGCGTCGGAAATACCTTGGAAACCACCGCAACCGTGGCTTCAGCCTGCGCCAACTGCAACGCGGCGCGCAACCCGCCACCACCGGCGCCGATGACCAGCGTATCAAAACGATGTTTGGCGATACCGTAGTTGGCGTGACTCATGGTGCTCCGGTCAACAATAGGCGAGCGACCCATACGCCGAGGCCGGCAAGCGTCAGTCCCAGCAGTACGAGCAACACGAAGCGAATAGCAAACGCATTAACGTAATCGATGATGACATCGCGCAGTCCCACCCAGGCATGGATCAGCACTGCCCAGAAAAAGATCGCGGTCGCGATCATCATGACCGGGCTTGTTATCCAGCCGTGCCATTGCTCGAATGACTGAGGCGGCCGGACCACGAACCGCAACCCCGCAACAATGATGAAAATGGCGATATAAACCGCGCTCAGCCGCTGGAACAGCCACGCCTTTAATCCCTGCGAGCGCGATATCACCACTGCTTCAACACCACAACCAGCAACACAATGAGAGTCGCGCCGTGCACCAGATACGCACTGCGGCGGGCGGCGTCTTTGTCAATACCCATATCCAGATCGATCAGGAGAAACCGTATGCCCGCAAAGAAATGATGGACGAACGCCCAGATCAGTACGATTGCCGGCAGACGAAACCAGCCGCTACCGAGAATCGACAATGCCTGCTGATATCCGGCCGGCCCGCGCAGCGACAGGTCAAGCAGATAAATCAGCCCCGGTATCATCAGAAACAACAACACGCCGGCGACGCGGTGGCCAAAGGAAACGATTGCGGTCGCCGGAAGGCGAATCTGAAACAGGTTCAGGTATACGGGTCGGTTTCTGGTCTTGGCCATGTCGCTATTAGTGTAACCAACTTGTATGATTCGTCCAGTCTTTCCATGCGAACTATACGTCGTATAGTGAATCAGCGATGAGCCGAGAAGCAACCGTCATGAATGAAACATGGAAACGATTCCTCAAGGATGAGGGAGCGATCATTGAGAACGGTCGGGTAGTGACCTTTCGCGATCACGAAGACGATTTGGCCGGAAACGGATCCCGAAACATACTGGCAGACCTGTCGCATTTCAGTCTTATCCGCGTATCCGGGTCGGACGCGCTGTCGTTCCTGCACAAGCAATTTATTAACGACGTGCTCGGCCTGCCGCGCCATCGTTCGCAACTCAACGGTTACTGCACGCCGAAAGGCCGTCTGATCGCCACGTTCCGGCTGCTGCATATCGGCGACGGCGTAATGTTGTTGTTGCCATCCACCATGACCAGTCTGTTAACCCGCCGCCTGAAGCCCTATGTCCTCAGGGACGATGTGCGTTTTGACGACTCATCGCCTGATCTTATCGCCATCGGATACGCTGGCCCTGACGCCGCGATCGCGCTTGCCGCCGCAGTGCCAGAGGTTCCCGCAGGGCCCGGTGACGTCACGGACTGTGGCACGATTCGCGTCCTGCGGATACCCGGCCGGACACCGCGATTCGAATTGATTGGCGACGTAGCATCCGTCAAGGCGCTGTGGAAGACGCTCCATACATCGGTGACAGATCCCGTCGGAGCCGCCGTATGGGATGCGCTTAACATTCAGTCCGGAACGCCGATAATCTATCCGGAAACAACGGAGATGTTTTTGCCGCAGATGATTAATCTCGACCTTATTCAGGGCGTGAGTTTCAAGAAAGGTTGTTTCCCTGGTCAGGAGATCGTGGCGCGCACCCAGCATCGGGGACAGATCAAGAGAAGAATGTATTACGCGCATGTCCGGATTGATGTTCCGCCGCCCCCGGGCGTTGCGGCGCAAGGCGCGGAGGAGTCGGCAACAGGCACGATTGTCGCCGCGGAGCGATCGGTAACGGGACCCGGAGTGGATTTGCTGGCAGTACTGCCGATCGGGAGTTTCGAGCGAACCACACTGCATCTGTACGACAAGGATGGTCCGCAAATCGAAGAGCTCTCGCTGCCATATGAATTGACCGGTAACTGAACACGTAACAATACCACTCTTAGATAACATCGCCGACCGTTCGCATGGATAAAAACCCACATAAACTCGAACAGAAATTCCTCAGCCAGATCGCTGACGATCTCAAGCGCAACCACTTGCCGTTGCCAATGCTGCCGGAAATTGCGATGAAGGTTCGTAATGTTGTCGAAAGTGCGGACGCGTCAAATCGCGAAATGGCCAAGGTCATCAACGCCGATGCCGCAGTGTCTGTCCGCCTTATGCAGGTCGCGAATAGCCCGCTGTATCGCGGCCGGCAGCCATTCGATACGGTGCAGGGCGCGATCACCCGCCTCGGCATCAAGCTGGTGCGTAGTCTCGTCAGCGCGCTGGTTATGGAACAACTGTACCAGTCCGGCGCAAACGAGCTGGCGCGCAGGCATCTGGAGAGCCTCTGGTCACACAACGTCACTGTTGCAGCCATCAGCAATGTGTTGGCGCGCCGGTATACCAAACTAAGTCCCGAAGAAGCCATGCTTGGCGGTCTGATTCATGACATCGGCGTGCTACCGATCTTTGCTTACGCCGAAGAAGAACCCGAGCTGCTGGAAAACGATGAACTGCTGTTCGGCGTTATCAAGAAAATGCATGCCCAGGTAGGCAAGTCGATATTACTGGCCTGGCGCTTTTCTCCGGAACTGGTCGCCTGCGCCGCCGAGCATGAGCAACTGGATCGTAACCATGCCCCTCAGGCGGATTATTGCGATATCGTGCTGCTGGCCAACCTGCACAGCTACCTTGGCACCAGGCACGTGCTGACCGAGCTTGATTGGTCCGACATCCCGGCCTTCACCAAACTGGGACTGGACCCTGCCACCAGCGTGGCAGCGGTTACCGAAGCCCGCAAAGAAGTGACCGCCATAGAAAATCTGCTCAAGGGTGGATAATTCAACACATTATCAGCCGTTAGTCATTCGACTTCGCGTTATCGTTCGACGACGGGTCAAAAAACGTCAATTCAAATTCTCAATTCCTGCCGCTGGTTGCCGATGTAAAACGCGGGGCCTGCCGTCACTTTTGTGCGACCGCCCTTACCGTGGGTGGAATTTTGGCAGGGTATTTTGGGGCGAGTGGCCACTCAAGGGGTGGTTACCTGACATGGCTGAGGCAAAGCACAACAGGCAGCTCGTATCCTCCAATGCCCGCCGGCAGGTAAGTCCAGGTGCAGACCGAACGTTGTCGAGCAAACATTAGCGCCGTCCGGGGCGGGTTGGCAGGAGATAAGTATGGGTCAAACCACAATGGTAGCCAATCAGGCAAAGGCCGCCGGCTTCACAAACAAAACCCAAATCATCGCCACGATTCGCGATGAACTCAGATTCAATCGGCTGATGCTGCCGGCATTGCCTGAAGTCGCTGTCAAGATGCGGAAAACGGTGGATGATCCTGCCGCATCCGCCGCGCAGATGGCAAAGGCGATCAGCGCCGAGGCGGCAATTGCCACGCGCTTGCTGCAGGTTGCGAATGCCGCGTTGTATCGTTCACGCATGCGCGTGAACAGCATCCAGGGCGCCATCGCCAGACTGGGGCTCAAGATGGTGCGGAATCTTGTTTGCACGCTGGTGATGGAGCAGTTGTACAAGGTCCGCACCAGTGAAAAGACCCGGCAGATGCAGATCAGCATTTGGCGACACAGCGTGAGCGTCGCCGCACTGAGCAGCGTGCTCGCGGCCAGATTCACCAGCCTGGGGAAGGACGAAGCGATGCTCGGCGGCCTGGTACATGATATAGGAAAACTACCGATTCTGGCACGCGCCGCGGCGATTCCGGAACTGGACAATGATGATGATCTGTTACAGGCCGTGCTCGATGACATGCATGGCGAGGTCGGAAAGCTTATCCTGGAAACGTGGCACTTCCCCGAATCGCTGGTTCGGTGTGTTGCTCAACACGAGCAATATGACGACATCGCCTCCCCGGAGATCGACATCTGCGATGTGGTGACACTCGCCAATCTGTGCAGCCATCCGCTCGCCGTCAGAGAACGGATGATCGCGGACTTCGACAGTTTGCCAGTGCTAGGAAAACTCGAACTCGATGCCACAACACTCATCGGCCTGTTAAACGAGGCCCAACCCGAAATCCACGAAATCGAACAACTACTGATCCGATAACAATGCCCATAAACCGGAGAAAAAATACTTTGGAGCCCGATCTGCACGCGACTTCCATAAGCGTGGTTACAAATCGACCGCCAACGTCACCGAGCCCGGAAACACCCGCGGAGAACCAATCCTCGATAAAAACGACCACCAACGAATTTCTCGCGTCGCTGTTTGATGATCTGAAACATCACCGCTTGTCCCTGCCAACCTTGCCTGACGTGGCGCTGAAGGCCCAACAGACCGTTATAAATACTGATCTGACCGCCACTGCACTCGCGAAAACCGTTTCCGCAGATGCGGCCCTGTCGTCGCGTGTCGTGCAGATGGCCAACAGCGTACTGCTACGCGGCCGGCCGCCAGTCGCCAGCGTGCAGACTATGATCGCGAGAATGGGAATTGACTCGCTGCGTAATCTAACGGCCTGCCTGGCGATGGCACAGGTCTGGCGCCAGCACGCGTCGCCGCTGATCGACGATCAACTGAAGTCTTTGTGGACCCATACAACCCGGGTCGCAGCACTGTGCGCGGTAATTGCGCGATAATTTACTCGATTGGAACCGGATCAGGCGATGCTCGCCGGCCTGATACATGATATCGGCGCCGTGCCAATCCTGACGCAGGCCGCGAAAGTTCCGGAGCTGGTAGTGAACAAGGCGGCAATGCACCGGATCGTTGAACGGCTGCATCCGGGTGTAGGCAGGATCGTATTACAGGGATGGCAATTTCCAGAGGAGCTGGTGAAGGTGGTTACCGAGCACGAAGACCTCGAGTACGACAGCGACTCCGGTCCGGATCTCGTCGACGTGGTGATTCTCGCCAACCTTCACAGCTACATAGGCACCACGGCGCATCGTTGCAATATCAATTGGGATTTCGTTCCGTCTTTCGGCAAGCTCGGTCTGACGCCGCAAGCGAGTATCGCCGCCGTCATTGATGCCCGGGACGAACTCGCGGAGTTACGGAATCTGCTGACGTCGTAGGCGACGCCGACCTCACCTGGATACTTCCGGCCGCATATGCGGAAATAACAGCACGTCGCGTATTGACGGCGAATCGGTGAACAACATCACCAGCCGGTCGATACCGATACCCTCGCCTGCCGTCGGCGGCATGCCGTGTTCCAGTGCCTGAATATAGTCCTCATCGAAATGCATTGCTTCCAGATCGCCGGCGTCCTTTTGTGTCAACTGCTGGCGGAATCGCTCGGCCTGGTCTTCGGCATCGTTCAGCTCTGAAAACCCGTTGGCGATCTCGCGGCCGCCGATGAACAACTCAAACCGGTCCGCCACGGCGGGGTCCTGGTCATTGCGACGGGACAGCGGTGACACTTCGATCGGATAAGCGGTGATGAAGGTCGGCTCTTTCAGGTTGGGCTCGACCGTTTTTTCGAACATCTCGATCTGCAGCTTGCCGATACCATAGTGATCCTTGACGTCTACCCCGAGTTTCTGCGCCTCGGCGCGGATGGCCGCCAGCGATTCCAGCGACGCGGGCGCGATACCCGGGTTATGGGCCAGGATCGATTCCTTGACGGTCATGCGACGAAACGATTCACCGAAATTATATTCCTCACCCTGATACGTGATCGTCGTGGTACCCAGAACATTGCGCGCGACGGTGCGCAACATCTCCTCGGTCAGATCCATCAGATCGCGGAAATCCGCATAGGCCTGGTAGAACTCCAGCATCGTGAATTCGGGATTGTGGCGGGTCGACAAGCCCTCGTTACGGAAATTGCGATTGATTTCGAATACGCGTTCGAATCCTCCGACCACCAGCCGCTTCAAATAAAGCTCCGGGGCGATACGCAGATATAGATCCATATCGAGCGCATGATGGTGCGTCGTAAACGGCCGCGCCGCGGCGCCGCCGGGGATCGCCTGCATCATCGGCGTCTCGACTTCGAGAAACCAGCGCTCGGCGAGAAAGGCGCGTATCTGGCTGACAACCGCCGTGCGTATCATAAATGTGCGGCGCGTAACATCGTTCATGATCAAATCCAGATAACGCCGGCGATAGCGCGTCTCCTGATCGGTCAGTCCGTGAAACTTCTCGGGCAAGGGCCGCAATGCCTTGGTCAGCAGCCGCAACCCGTCGGCGCGCACCGACAGTTCACCGGTCCTGGTCTTGAACAACGCGCCCTCGATACCGATGATGTCACCGATATCCCATTTGCGGAATTCCTGGTATACGGCCTCCGGTAACGCGTTTGCCTGGACATAGATCTGGATACGACCGGACATGTCCTGGATATGGGCGAAACTCGCCTTGCCCATGACCCGGCGAGTCATCAGCCGTCCGGCGACCTTGACACGCAGCGGCTGCTCATCGAAAAATTCCGGCGCCTTGTCACTGTACTCGGCATGGAGTTCGCCGGCGATGACGTTGCGGCGGAAATCGTTCGGAAACGGATTACCTGTTTCGCGCAATGCCTGTAACTTGGTGCGGCGCTGCGCTATCTGCTCATGTTCATCGAGCTCGATCGGGATTTCCGACGATTCGTTTTCGGGCTTGTTCATTTCTTATAAACCACTCTTGAGGCTTGCTTCGAGAAAATCGTCAATGTCGCCGTCGAGTACCATCTGCGTATTACCTTTCTCCACACCGGTACGCAGATCCTTGATGCGCGACTGGTCCAGCACATAGGAGCGAATCTGGTGGCCCCAGCCGATATCGGACTTGCCGGCCTCAATCGCATCCTGTTTCTCGCGCCGCTTCATCATCTCCAGTTCGTAGAGCTTGGCCTTCAGCTGCTTCATCGCGGTGGCGCGGTTTTTGTGTTGTGATCGGTCGCTCTGGCATTGTACGACAGCACCGGTAGGAATATGCGTAATACGTATCGCCGATTCCGTTCGGTTGACATGCTGTCCACCGGCACCACTGGCGCGATAGGTGTCCACGCGCAGGTCGGCCGGGTTGATGTCGATATCAATGTCGTCATCCACCTCCGGTGACACGAACACGGCCGCGAACGACGTGTGCCGGCGATTACCGGAATCGAACGGCGACTTGCGCACCAGGCGGTGGACGCCTGTTTCAGTACGCAGCCAGCCGTAGGCATATTCCCCGCGGAATTCAATCGTCGCGCTCTTGATGCCCGCCACATCGCCAGGAGACGCCTCGATCAGTTCCGTCTCGAAGCCGCGGCGCTCGCCCCAGCGCAGATACATCCGTAGCAGCATTTCCGCCCAGTCTTGGGCCTCGGTGCCGCCGGAACCGGCCTGTACGTCCAGAAAGGCGTTGTTGGGATCCATCTCACCGGCAAACATGCGGCGGAATTCCAGCGCCGCCAGCTGTTCGTCCAGACCGTCGACTTCCGCGGTGACGTCTGCGAATGTTGCCTCGTCTTCCTCGGCCGCGGCGAGCTCGATCAGTTCGCGAACTTCGTTCAGGGATATATCAAGACGCTTGATCGTGCCAACCACCAACTGCAACTGTGCCCGCTCGCGGCCGAGCTGCTGCGCCCGCTCGGGCATCGCCCATATCTTGGGATCTTCGAGCTCGCGTTCGACCTCGGTTAATCGCTCTGACTTGGCCTCGTAGTCAAAGATACCCCCTAAGGGAGTCAGTGCGTTCCCGCATGTCGTTTATTCTTCTGATAATCAGATTCGCTTCCATGATCCTAGCCGATAGTTGCGCGTGGTAATGAAGGAACGGAATTCTAACCGAAGTTGTCCCGCGTGTCCCCGCCCGTGTAGCCGCCGCACCGGCGGACGCGCTAGCGCTCGGTCACGGGCTCGATGTGTTCCACCACCAGCTGCGCCCGCGTTTTGCCGCGGAACTCGTTGCTATCGAGCCGGTAGGCCAGGTGCATTACGAGCTCGCCCTTCGGCCAGGCGGCATCGCTCGTGTTGAACGCAATCGCATCGAAACAGCGCGGGTCATCGGGCAGATGCACCTGCAACTTGAGGTGGCGCCCGCCGACGATCCGGCGCTCGATGACGTGGAAAACGCCGTCGAATACCGGCTCGGGAAACCCTTGCCCCCAGGGTGCGGCAAACCGCAATATCTCCGCCATCTCGAGGCCCAGATGTTGCGCGTCAAGTTCGCCGTCGCTATAGACCACACCGCGTAGATCCTCACTGCTCAGATGCCGGGAAAGCTCCTCCAGAAAGGCCCGCCGGAACTCGTTGAGGTCGCCACGTCGCAAGCTCAGCCCGGCGGCCATCGCGTGCCCGCCGTACTTCAGTATCAATCCCGGCTGTTGGTTGGCAATGGTTTCCAGTACGTCGCGGATATGCAGCCCCGGTACCGAACGCGCCGATCCCTTGAGCTCATCGGAGTCGATTCCTGTCCCGTTAAAAATCGCGAATACAATTACCGGCCGGTGCAGGTGATCCTTGATCCGTGATGCCAGTATGCCGATGACGCCCTGATGCCAGCGCTCGTCGAACAGGCAGATGCCCGTCGGATCGTCGCCGGCAGCGCTTGCCAGGGCATTCATATCCAGCGTTTCCAGCGCCTGTTCCTTCATGTCCTGCTCGATCACACGACGTTCACGATTGAGTTCGTCAAGGCGCTGCGCCAGGACCACGGCGGCCTCTTTATCATCCTCGAGCAGACAGGCAATGCCGAGCGACATGTCGTCGAGCCGGCCTGCCGCGTTCAGCCGCGGCCCGAGTACGAAACCCAGGTCGGTCGCGACCAGCCTTTCCTTGCTGCGCCCGCTGAACTCCAGCAGCGCCGCAATGCCCGGCGTACAGATTCCGCGACGGATACGCGCCACCCCCTGCGCCAC
Source organism: Gammaproteobacteria bacterium (assembly GCA_023266115.1). Lineage (GTDB taxonomy): Bacteria > Pseudomonadota > Gammaproteobacteria > VBWC01 > VBWC01 > VBWC01. Next base: position 64,361 of record JAHFRU010000010.1, on the reverse strand, counting down.
CAGAATCCGGTTGTTGTAATCCAGATACGCGACGTCGGCGACCGTGCCCAGCGCCACCAGATCCAGTAGCTGGGCAAGATTCGGTTCCTCCAGTTGCCGCTCGTCAAACCAGCCAGTGGTCCGCAGCCGGGCGCGCAATGCCAGCATCAAATAGAACACCACGCCAACACCGGCCAGATGCTTGCTGCCAAACCGGTCACCGGGCTGATTGGGATTGACGATGGCATCTGCGTCCGGCAGTTCGGCGCCTGGCAGATGATGATCGGTGATCAGTACCTGGATGCCGTGCTGCCGGGCCGCGCGCACGCCGTCGATACTCGAAATACCATTGTCGACGGTGATGATCAGGTCCGGCTGCTGTCTGGCCGCGACCGCGACGATCTCCGGCGTCAGGCCGTAGCCGTACTCGAACCGGTTCGGCACAATAAACCGGACGTCGGCCGCGCCCATCAACCGCAGCGCACGCATGGCAACGGCGCAACTCGTCGCACCGTCGGCATCGAAGTCAGCGACGATCAGCATGCGCTTGCCGGCACGTAACACCGCGACCAGCACATCCACCGCCTGATCTATCCCGTGCAGGTCCTGGTACGGGAGCAAGTGTTGCAGCGAGTGCTCAAGTTGCTGTTCGTCGGTCAGCTGCCGCGACGCAAATATCCTGGCGAGCACCGGATGGAGCTTGCCGGAGAAATTGCTTGTGGCCGTGACTGGTCGCCGCTTCACTTCTTTAGTCATGTTGCTGTGAGAAATTATTCTTAAGTTTATGTTTCATATAGGTGCTTTCCATAACTTCCACCATCTTCCCGCCTGCCGTGCAGTGACAGTGTAAACGATGCCGGTGAGCGGATGCACCGTGACAGAGTCCAGCCGCCGCGATTTCAGTGCCTGGTAAAGCGGTGCGAACCATGCCTGCTCCAGCGACGACCTGCCCGATCCGCTATCCGGTACCGCCGGACTAACCGTGACAAGATGATCGCCGCGTTGACGCCGCCCCAGCCAGTCCTGTGCATCGCTCGGCGACGGCTGGCACGGTGTGCCGGCGAGCTGAGCAAGGCCGCGCGCGAGGGGGTAATCGCTCCAGGTCGTCATCGGTGGCCGGGTTGTCGGCAACGACGGCAGCTGCCCTCCGCCCCAAAACCACAGACTGTTCGCCGGTGGTTTTCCGGTCGAGATGCGTCGCTGATTCATCGGAATGTCGTGCAGCGTCATCTGCGCCTCGTTCATCAATCGACGCCAGAACCCGCCGTCGGGTCCGCGTGGCAGATAATCCAGAATAGGCCTGCCCAGCGTATCCGCGAGCAAACTCGTTGTGATACGGGGATCCGCCGGCGCCGCCACGAACCACCCGTCGATGCCAGGCTGAAGCTCCATTCCGGCATCCGCAAACAATGGTGACAGTGCCGTTGTCAGCGCCTGCCTCTCGTCAGGGGACAGACCTTCAGAAACGTCGGCGACCAGCACCACGCTGTCCCGATCGGCCTGGCAATAGACCGGATCGGCACGGATCCACCAGCGGTCACGGACCATGCCTGGCAGCAGCGTCCGCGTGACAGCGGCAATCGGCAGATCCTTGCCGTCACCTGCATCGAGACCAAAAATATCAAATAACGTGGCGTCCATTGCCCGCGGTGGTACCTGGCGCGACTCCCCGCGCGCAAGCAACATGTTCCGCGCGGGTGAACGGCCCGACGGAGTCGCTTCCGGCAACGCACCCGCCGCCGTCGATTGATCGTAAATCAAGGTGAGCCTGGTGGGCATCGCGGCACCATGCGGATGTTTTCGTGAACCGAACAAAGTTTGATGATCTCAGGGTCTCTGCGCGGGACTTGCGCGGCCGCGTTAGTATGATGCAATCTATGGCCTGGTCGCGGCGCTTTTAATGCTACTACTACCCTGATTCGGAGGATACACGATATGGGATTGGCCACTGTAACGTTTCGTCGCTGCATCCAAAACTCCAAGGACGCCGGAAGTAACGAAAAGCATGTCGCCTCCCGCATTTACTTTGATCTGGAACTGGACGGCCACCACCATACCGATATATGCGTCGACGTCAAACATCCGTCCGGTAAAACCTCGCCGCTGGAAGTCTCTCTGCCTCATGGATACACCGGGCCTGGCGAATTCGAGGAACTGCGTGACGCCGCCGCCGCCTATTACAAGAAAATCACTGGCAATATCGCCAGGAGCGGCAAGCCGGCCGCAAACAATCTCATTGTTCAGGACGAGGCCGTCAAGTTCGAAGTGTAGTTACTCGTCGATCCAGTCAAATATTAACCGCAGGACTCGCGATACGGTCGGGTGACGGCTCTACTGCGTAATTTTCGCATCCGTCAATGGATGACGCGGTTTAAGTTTTCTTCCCAACGCGGTTCCCGCCCCACCATCCTTGTAGGGCACCACTACTGACATCGACGAAGCAGTGACCATCCAGACACCGCGATCGATATTCGTTGGCTCCGACCCGTTGAACATTACGTAGCTATACTTGCCGTAATGGGGAAGTTTACGCATCAGCCCCGGCAGTGCCGCCGGTAAATCGGCCGCTAACCACAACAGCGGCCAATGATCGCGATCCGCACTGTTCGCCACCAATGCGGCCGACAAATCCGCTCCGGCATAGCGCTTTTCGCCGATGTTAAGATTACCGTGCCCATCGACGGATGCATCGGCCGACTGGAGCACGACATCGCGGAAACGATTTTCCTGCCCGACCACCACCACCGCAACCGCTTTTGGCAATGCGGTTAACTCGCTATCCCAACGGACCTCCGGTGACGATCCGTTCGCCGCTGGCCAGGTTTCGACCGCTTTCTGATAGCCCCGTCGCATCTCCGCAGACGCCTTTTCAGGCAATACGATCAATACTCGATCGGCCCCGAAAATCTGGCTGAGCGTTGCCGGACGCTCATCCCCTGCCAAATACCTGAACAGATCAAACTCCGGATCAATTTCCACCCGAAGCGGGCGTTCGGCAAATGCAAACCGAACCTTTAACGTCTTGTCGTCCATCGACAGGCGTGTTTGATACGCCTCGGCAATACCTTCAAGCGTAACCGCGACCGGAACCTGCAAATTGTAGTACGCAGTCGCCTGCGTCTGTTCCAATTCGAAATCCAGCCGGTAACCCCCTCCGGCTTTGGAAACGGCCAGATCGTTAACACGCAGTACCGGAGCACCGGTACGCAATATCCATTGGTCAAAGAACGAACCGTACCGCCATCCGGAGGTTTCCTCAAAAGCACGCCGGAGATCATCGAAGGTCGCGCGACGGAACCTGTTTACCGAATAAAATCGTCTGAGCGACTCCAGAAATACCTCATCGCCGGTTCGCTGCCGCAACATATGGAACAGCATCATCGTCTTTCCATAACCGATGGCCTCACTGGCGGAGCTGTGGCGCCCGGTAAACTGTACCAGCGGAAATTCGTTGTTCGCCGCGACATAGTCCTGGTAATTTTGCAGCGCCGCTCTACGGTACTCCGTAGCGTCGCCGTTCTTTTCCCGGATCAAATGATCGGCCAGGTAGGCCGTCAGGCCCTCACTCCAGTTGCCTTTCTCATAGTCGACGTATACGCCGTTGCCCCACCAGTTGTGAAGAATCTCATGTGGATACGATGAATGAAGTATAAAAGGAAAGCGCATGACCTTGGGGCCCAGCACCGTGAATGACGGCATTCCGTAGCCTGTCTCCCAGAAATTCTCAACTACTGCGAACTTTTCATGGGGATACGGCCCGAGGAGATTGTCGTACATCGCGAGATACTCAACACCGGCGTCCAGATATTGCTGCGCCAGAGCAGCATCGGCGCTACGCAGGAATACCAGTACGGGCATATCCCGAGCGGCGCTTGAGTATTCGTGGTATCTACCGGCGATCAGATAAATATCATCCTGCGGCTGAGGCGCCGCCCAGACAACGCGGGTCCGGGCCTCATCTTTTACGTGGACAAGGCGTTTACCCTGACTCACAGCGTCCCAGCCGGCGGGCATCGACGCCTCAAGCGCGAAGGTCACCAATTCTGCGTCTGCCACCGGATACCATCGAGAACCGGAGTCGAGAAATACGCCGGCATCGGCGATTGTCCCGTCGGTAAATTCGGATACCCTGACTTCATCTTGCTGCTGCACTAAGGGATGAAAAATCACGCCTTGATAGCTTAGCGAGACCTTGTCGGCTGGCGCCCTGAATACAATCTCGTAACAAGCCCCGGGGTCACGCGAACCCGGACCACCGCAGGCCTCGCTCCCGACCTGCCTGAGGTCCGCGTCTGGCGATTGCACAGTCAGCTTGAGATCGCGGTGCAACGAAAATACGAATTTTAAACGAGCCGTGCTGAAACGGACGGTGTCGACGACGGAAATCGCATGATCCGTCGGCGACAGCGTGACAACAATATCGTGATGGATTGGCTTGGTACTAATTGTCGATGCAGCGTGCGCACTGACCGGCAACATAACCGCCACGCACCACGCAACCACATACCAGCCTCTTTGTACGGCAGAGCTCATACGTGTGATGAAAAATTATCTCCTCGCATCAGGCTATGGAAGTAACGAAAAACCGGCCTTCACGCGTAACCGTACGTTAAAGGCCGGCTTCGTTGAACGCGAGACTTGCAGACGAGTGCGCGGACGATCAATTACCCATTTGGATCTGGCGTTGATTCAGGGGTTGCACCGGACGACTGTTACCAGCATACCGGCTCTTGTACTTCTCTATCTGCGCAGCCGATACCTCGATCGGATCCTCCATCACCATCCAGTTAACACCTTCACTGCATGGCGGGGTGGTCAATGAACCAGAATAATTAAAATACGTCCTGTCGGCTGGCAACAATGCCGCCGCACTGATCTTCATCGTATCGACTGATTTCTCGAGACCCTTGCCGGTGGGCAGCATCGTCCAGAGCTTGTCGATCAGCGGGTTCGCTTTACCTTCCTTCATCATGACGCCGATTACGCCCAGCTTGCCGTCGTCGGACTTGTGAACCAGATGAACAACCATTGGGTAACGTTTCCCGCCGATGGTGTGTTCACTGGGATTATGAAAATGAAACTGAAGAAGTTCGTATTGCTTGTCCCCGACGGCAATCGAACTGCCCTTGCTGTAGTTCACCTGTATCGTATGTCCGTTATCAACGATATCCAGCGGAGATTCCTGGTAGGAGATTGCAATCTCCGGGATACCTTTTACCGTTACTGCCGAAATATCGATCGGCGACTGGCTTTTACCGTTCTTGCAGGTATCGAATTCCGTGGCCATCTCGCCCCAGTGGTCCGGGCCGAACTCGCCCTCATATCCCCAATGTGCGCCGTGCCCTTGTTCCGCCGCCAGCGCCATTGATGCTGGCAACGTCAATAATCCTCCCAACGCGATCCCCCTCAATGTCTTCTTGAACACGTTTATTCCCCCCCGGTGTGTTATTAGCTTAAATGGAAATAAGAACGGCCATGTTAACGAGTTGGCCCGCAATATTCCAGCGCACCCCCGGGGGTCGCGGCCGTAAAGCAGGAAGGGATTAGCGCGGAATTCTTGTAAATGTATTGAGTTGCGCTACCGGAGATTGATAAACATCGTGCTGTAATTGAAACGGGCAGGGGCGAGTGCCACCTGACAAGGGTTATTTCAACAAAACTGAGGAAGAATCAGGCGCGAATGGCCTTCTGTGCGGGGGTAAAACAGGCTACGCGCGTCGATATCGTGAACGAATCGACCCAGCCGGAAATATCACCGCTCGTTAACGGCGACGGGAACCGTGATCCCGCGTCTTTACAGGGATGGCGTCACCCATGGTTCCCTCATGCTTGACCGCTTCGTCGCCAGAGCGCAGATGCAACGCGACCACGGCACCGACAATTCCGCCGACCATAAACGCCATCACCACTGCTTCGACAAGCAAATATATTTGATCCATGACATGCACTCCTGATCACAGCGCGATTTCCGCTCGATGCGGGCCGTCATTTACTATAAAAAACATGCGGCCTCGTCTTCGTTATCGGCTCCGCTTTCCGCATGTTTAACTATTAGCGAGCACGTATCGTGCCAATGCATATCGGCGCACCATACTTGAGGTAACTAACCGATAGATCGCGTTGACGGCGTGCGGATATCCCGGCGCGACGACAAATTAGCCCATCATTTTCAGGCTGATAGCCATTTGCAGTCCATCCGGACTATGACACTCGCAGGCGGCGTTACTATGCTGTCACCAACGAGAACGCGGCGCCAATAATTGGCGTCGACCGCGCTGGCTTTCTGACTAACCAAGACTCGCAGACGACTTAATGAGCGATTTTCGCCCAGTAACGCTTGAAATCGAATAACGGGCTATGCGGTTGAGTATGACACTGTGCGCAAATATCCGCCGGTGCCCACCCGTTTCGAACCGTTTTTTGTTGTCCGCCACTTTCTGCATGCGCTCTCGCCGGGCCATGACAGGATTCGCATTGCACGTTGCTCAAATGGGCCGTCGTATCGATGTCGAGAAACCCGCCCGGCGTGTCGAACCCCACTGTATGGCAAATAATACAGTCCGGATCGAACGCCTTGTTCACGTCCTCGAGTTTTCTATAGGCGCCGCTGTGGCGGGTTTCCCGCCATCGGTTGTGTATTTCTTCATGGCATCCCTGACACACGGCTTCGCCGGAAAACGGGCTCTCTCCAGTTTCAGTCATCTTGCGGCGCTTGATACTTTCCTGATAGGCCGCTTCGACACGCCCGTTGTATTCGGCATACCAGCTCGCCAGCCGCGGCGACTCGGCGACATCGGTGCCCAATGGAATGACCTCGCGGGTCCACGACACGATCTGGCCCGCGCCGTTCACTACAAGCTCGAGCAACCCGATCCGCATCCCGCGTGAGCCCGCCTGAATCACCAGCGTTTGGCCTTCGCGAAACGGTTCCCCATAAATCTCGTAGGCCGATCGGATGACAAGAATATCGACGTTATCAAGCGGCAACTGTTCCTTGGCCTCCTGCATGGAAAGGGCTGTCAACAAAATAGTGGTGGCGTTGTTACGCTTCGCTTCGGCAAGCGCCTCAACAAGTTTTCTGTCATCAGTATCGAGCACATCGTGCGTGCCCGGCATTTTCCGGTACGGTGACGTCGCGGGATCGAGCCAGCCGAATACTGCTATCTTGCTGTCGCCGCGTTCGATAATACGCAGCGGTACAATCCTCCCGTCAGCCCAGTTACTCGCCACCCAGGGAATCGGCTGTCGCTGCAGGAGGTCGAGACCGAACCCGATGTCGTTCCACTGGATACCGACCGCGTCATAACCCAGCGCGCTGAAACCTTTCAGAATAAACTCGCTTTTCAGCAGGTCACTGGCGAATCCGGTGACCAGCAATCCGCCGGAGTCGACCGCGACGAGCGCGGGTTTCTCGCTACGCAGCTGATCAATCTTGGTCGCACGCCGCAAAATACCCCCGAAGTCACCCTCCAGCGTGCAGCCGCAAGGCTCCAGCTCGCCATCGAGATTTCCGCTATACAACAGCGTCAGTGTGCGCCCCCTCGGAACGTCCTCACCAACCGCAGCTCCGGACGCCAGGGCGCACGACAACAACGCCAGCGCGGCCAACCATCCTTGCGCGAAATAACCTGTAACCATGGATTCAAAAACCCTGGAAGCGACCTGACACGGACCCCGCCTGTACTACCAGTCTTCGGACCGTACCGAGATGTCGATATCGCTGTAATCCTCAACGCCGCTGTCAAGATCGAAGCCCGCTGACCAGTCTTCCGCCGGCTCGCCCGGTCCAGCCACCCGTTCATTCCAGTCTTCAAGATCCAGCTCCTCGACATCCCCGCTGGCATACTGGATTTCGATCGTACCGTCGTCGTCATCGATCGCGACAATCTCGAATACGTCTGCATCCAGTGTTTTGTACCAGCTACCTATGACAGGCCTCATCTGCTGCGCCATCACGACCCTCCTGTATGTAGTCGATATCAGGGTAAACAATCGCACCGGTTTATGAACACATCGACTACCTGCTGATAGACAAAAAATATAACGTTTCTTTCCACAATGGCAAGCCCTGTTTGCGAACCAGGCTTGCGACGGCAAGATATTAACAAAGAACGCTACACTGGTATTACGCTTTCCACCTAAAGCGGCTCGAGATGTGGCCCGCGCTTACCCCCGCAGACGATACCAAACCCGACGCTTAACAAGATAAAATAAAAGCGTTAACACTGCCAGATAGCCAATAACGTAATAGCCCAGCTCCCGACGTTCGCTTTCATGCGGATCAGAAACCCAATGCAAAAAAGCCGCCACATCGTGTATGCGTTCGTCAGTCGTCGTTCTGGTTTGGTCGTCGGTTATCGATGCGTACCCGAATATGTCGGGCATTTTAATGTCGGGCCGCATCACATTGATCGTTGCCCCCGACTCCTGATGCTGATAACTCGTGAACAATGAATAGACGTAGCGGGCACCCCCTTCACGCGCGCTGACGACCAGCGACAGATCCGGCGGAAGCCGCCCAAACATCGCCTCTCTGTCGGCCAATGACATCGCGCTTGCCAGCGATGATCCGAGGTCCTGATTAATATGCTTTTGCAACAGTGCAGTCTCGGAAAAGCCGAGATCAACAAGGTTGCGATACTTCAGATACCGGAGATCGTGACAGGACATACATATATCCATCACAATCTCGGCCCCGCGCATGCGCCGCTCATTCGAGTGATCGATCTCGATATCTTTAAGCAGGTTCGCAGCACCTGCCTGCCCATGCCATGCCGGTTGCGCAATCAGCAAGACAAACGCAGCCGCGATCCTAGTCATCGGGACGTATTCTTACCGGGAATGGCGAGGTGTTCATCATCGCGATAACTTCAGCCGGCAATCCACGCCGCACCAGCCAACGCTCCTCGATTTTCGCGACCCACGGCAACACCAGAAATACGCCAAAGTAGACCGCGGTGGCAATTCTTCCAAGGATCACTATTTCGCTGGTCGGCGCGCGCGCCCCGACATAGCCAAGCACAAATATATCGATCGCGAACACATAAAAGAACAGACGAAATATCGGCCGGTAACGTGAGCCGCCCGGGATATTCGAGCGATCCAGGTACGGCAGTGCGGCGTAGATGACAATCGAGAGTGTCATCGCGACCACGCCACCGAAGGTTTCCGGAATCGCGCGCAATATTGCGTAAAACGGCAAAAAATACCATTCCGGCACGATATGTTCCGGCGTCTGCAGCGGGTTCGCCGGGATGTTATTCGCCTCCTCGATGAACAGGGTCGGCTGAAAAAAGACGAAGTAGCAGAAAATAAGCGAAAACACACCGAGGCCGAATAAATCCTTGACCGTGAAATAGGGATGAAACGGAATATTGTTCCTGTCGCCCAGGTTGATGCCCGAAGGATTACTGCTTTTTACATAATGTAGCGCCGACAGGTGCAATAACACGACACCGACGATAAGAAACGGGAACAGATAGTGCAGCGCAAAAAATCGCGTCAGCGTCGCATCCCCCACGGTATAGTCGCCACGCAGCCAGACGACTACCTGATCACCGAAAAACGGGGTGGCACGAAACAGATTGGTGATGACCTGCGCACCCCAGTACGACATCTGGCCCCACGGCAGCAGATAACCGGTAAAAGCCGCCACCATCATCAGTAACAGAATCACCTGCCCTATCCACCAGACCAGTTCCCGCGGTGCACGATAAGAGCCGTAGTACAACGTCCTGGCCATATGAATAAAGATCACGGTAAAAAAGGCCGATGCGCCGGTGGAATGCAGATACCGGATCAGCCAGCCATATCGCACTTCACGCATGATATGCTGCACCGAATCGAAGGCCATTGTGACATCCGCCTTGTAGTGCATCGCCAGGAAAATTCCGCTGATGATCTGCAGGACCAGCAGGAATCCGGCAAGAAATCCGAAGTTCCACCAGTAACTCAGATTACGCGGTGTCGGATACGCGGAAAATTCATTGCGTATAAATGTCGTTAACGGAAACCGGTCATCGATCCATTGAATAACGCGGTTCGTCATCGCATTGCCCTAGGCCTTACCCAGTCGTATCCGGGCACCGGCGATGATGTCGTAGGGGGGTAATTCCAGGTTACGCGGCGCAGGTCCATGCAGCACCCTGCCGCTGTTGTCGTAGACGCTGCCGTGACACGGACACAACCACCCGTCACTGTTCTTGTTCGGAACACAACCGAGGTGGGTGCATATGCCCACCACCACCAGCCATTGGGGATCAACGACCCGGTCGCCGTCGGCCTGAGGATCCAGCGCGGGAGCCGCCGCCTGCATCCGGGCAATCTGTTGTTCGGTGCGGTGGAACACGAATACCGGCTTACCCTGCCAGAGGACCGTTTTGGTCTCTCCGGTGGCGATCGATCCCAGCTCAACATCGGTGGTAACCCTGGACTCGATATCCCGTGACGGATTCATACTCGCGATAAACGGCCAGCTTGCCGCTGCGATCCCCGCACCGCCGACCGTCCATGTCACTGCGGCCAGAAAATCCCGCCGTGCCGAATCGTCAACATCGTCGGTCACATGCTGCTCCATGGGGTATTTCAAAATACAATGCTACTATCTCATGCAACCGTTTCTGACACCAGTTCCAACCATGCCGATACGCCGCACGGTTAATTTCCTACCGATCCTGTCATGTTTGACCGCTTTTTGCACGACGCCTGGCTACGCATCGCCGCTGGACAGTTACGCGGATGAAACGCCGACCGAATTCAATTTCTATCTCAGCCGTCAAAAATCGATACTGGATAACACCCGACCCGACGTCAGTACTACGACAGAATGGGTCGGCTTTTCATTTTTCAGCCGCTTGAATTCGCAAATCGAGGGGGGATTGCTTCTCGGCTACAGTTTCGCCAGCCAGGAAAATGCGGCGCTGACCGCCGGCATGAACCTGAGCGGCGCGCATCTCGGCGTCGCCTTGCGTATACCGCTGATAGAACACCCCGATCTCCGCGTTAGCCTGGACAGCCGTTACGTTTACCAGAATGTGGACGACAACATCGGTGCTCAATCGGTGCGGCTGGTCTGGCATACATACGACGTCGGGCTGTCGATAGCCAAACACCTGACGCCTCTCTTCGGAATCTATGGCGGCATCCTGTATGGCAGTGCAGACGGCACCGAAACCGCCTCGGGAACACTGACGCAAACGCGATCGTTTAAAAGCCATCCGGAAGCGGAAAGGATCGCTGGAATCTTCATCAACTCCGGGCTGGACGGCAGCATCGGTATATACGCCCATTCCGGATTGCGCGACGGTATCGACCTGGTATTCACTCGCCGCTACTGACTCGGGCCAAGTATGACGGCCGGTCAGTCAAATCAGCCCGTCTTGCGCCAGCTTGTCGACAATGAATTGCGATAGCTCTGCCGCAAGATCGTTCGCCCGTTGCGGATTGAAACTCTCGGATGTCACCACCCAGACCAGGCGATTACCCGTTGTTTCATACACCGTCGTTTCCAGCGTGGCGATGGTGTCCGTCACCATATAATCATGCCGGTATACCACTGGACGAGCGCGGTAATAATAGTCGTAGAAGTTTCGGTAATACGGCGGTGGAACAATATAATCAGCGGTGCTGACGTAGGTTTTCTGCGTTTCAACATCGATCAGGCGCGTTACCAGTACGGTATCAAAACCCTTCCCGGCCATCGCCTCGCGAATCTTCTCCTGGCTGGCCTCGGCGCCGTCTGGAAGTACCGCCGCGCCGGACACCGCTGTTACACCGTGTGCCTCAAGCTGCGCCACCAGCTGATCTTCATACACACGCCGGAATACCGTGCTGGCCGACAGACCGATAACCAGAATTTTCGAGAGGGGCCTGGTGTAGCTGTCGTCACGCCATTCGCCGGTAATCCGCGTCGTGGCGCACGCTGTCACCAGCAAAATCAGGAATATAAGTCCAACAGACCTTGGCAGGTATCGCGTATACATAGGGGTCACTCCTCGCGCAAAAAATACCACTACCTCATATTATCGAGGATCGCCTTCTTAACCGCTTCCAGAGTAGCATCGATAGCGGTCAAGGGCACCTGGCTCTGCTTGATCGCCGTGTCCGGATCTTTCAGCCCGTGCCCGGTCAACGTACAAACGATCGTGCTGCCGTCGGCGATCTTGCCGCTGCGGATGTCCTTCATCGCACCGGCCAGCGAAATGGCCGACGCGGGCTCACAGAAGATGCCTTCCTTGTTCGCCAGCAGTTTCTGGGCAGCCAGTATCTCGGCATCGCTGAATTCATCGAACCATCCGCCCGACTCCTTGTTGGCGGCCCAGGCCTTGTCCCAGCTTTGCGGATGACCGATCCGTATCGCGGTGGCGATCGTCTCCGGATTATCGATCGGGTGGCCGCGTAAAAACGGCGCGGCACCGCTCGCCTGATAACCGACCATGCGCGGCAGGTTCTTTACCGTACCGTCCTCATGATATTCCGTGTAACCCATCCAGTACGCGGATATGTTGCCGGCGTTACCGACCGGCAGGCAATGGTAATCCGGCGCCACACCCAGTTCCTCGACTATTTCAAACGCGGCGGTCTTTTGCCCTTGCAGCCGGAACGGATTGATTGAATTTACGATCGATACCGGCGCAACCCCGGCAACCTGCTTGACGAGTTCCATGCCCGCATCGAAGTTGCCCTTGATCTGGATCACCACGGCGCCATGCATCATTGCCTGCGCGAGCTTGCCCAGCGCGATCTTGCCTTCCGGAATCAGGACGAACGCCGTGATACCAGCGCTCGCCGCATAAGCCGCGGCGGATGCCGAGGTATTGCCGGTCGATGCGCAGACGATCGCGCGGCTGCCTTCCTCCACGGCCTTGGTCACCGCCATGGTCATGCCGCGATCCTTGAATGAACCGGTTGGATTCAATCCCTCGTACTTGACGTAGATGTCCACCTCTTTTTTCAGAAGACCCGGGATGTTACGCAAATGAATCAACGGGGTATTGCCCTCCCCCAGGCTGATGATCTTCGTGTTGTCGCTGACAGGCAGGCGGTCGCGGTATTTCTCGATCAGACCCGTATAGCGGGATGTCACAAGCATGATGCAGTTTCCTTCCGATGCGGTTGGTAACGTTTGCGCAAATTCGGGTGAAATCCGCGCGCGAAAAAACTAGCCGAGATTTTCCCGGCGGATGCGGATCACCTTGCCCTTGATCGAGTCCAGTCGCTCGATGCGCTTGAGCGCCTCGTTCATGCGCTTTTCCTTGACGACCTGGCTCAGCATGATCACCGACACCGTCCCCACATTTTCAACCGGCGGCTCCTTCTGCAGTATCGCCTCGATACTAATGTCCTGGTCGCCGAATATCCTGGTAACGTCTGCCAGTACGCCCGGCTTGTCGGCAGCCTCCATGCGCAGATAATAGGCCGTTTCCACCTCCGCCATCGGCAGGATCGGAATATCCGAGATCGCGGCTGGCTGGAACGCCAGATGCGGGACACGGTTTTCGGGGTCGGTAGTCAGTGTCCTCACCACGTCGACCAGATCGGCGACAACCGCCGACGCGGTCGGGTCCGCGCCGGCTCCGGCACCGTAATACAGGGTCGGTCCGACCGCATCCGATTTCACCAGCACCGCGTTCATGACGCCATCCACATTCGCGATCAGGCGCCGGTACGGTATCAGCGTTGGATGCACGCGCAGCTCAATGCCGGCGGAGGTACGCCGCGCAATGCCAAGATGCTTGATACGATAACCCAGTTGTTCGGCGTAGCTGACGTCCTCGCGCCGTACCCGGCTGATGCCTTCCGTGTATATCCTGTCAAACTGCAGCGGAATACCGAACGCGATCGACGCGAGTATCGTCAGCTTGTGCGCGGCATCAATACCTTCCACGTCGAACTTCGGATCGGCCTCGGCGTAACCCAGCGTCTGTGCCTCCTTGAGTACAGCGGCGAACTCGCGCCCCTTGTCGCGCATCTCGGTCAGGATGAAATTACTCGTGCCGTTGATGATACCCGCGAGCCACTCGATCCGGTTGCCGGCGAGCCCTTCGCGTATCGCCTTGATAATCGGTATGCCACCGGCGACGGCTGCCTCGAACGCCACCATCACCCCTTTTTCCTGCGCCAGCGCAAACAGCTCGTTACCATTCAGCGCGATCAACGCCTTGTTTGCCGTCACGACGTGCTTGCCATTCGCGATGGCTTTCTTCACCAGTTCAAGTGCGAGTTCGTTGCCGCCTATCAGCTCGACGATGACATCGATATTCGGATCGTTCACCACAGCGAACGGATCGCTGGTTACCTCGATACCGGTCGTGTCACATATGCGTGGACGTGACAGATCGCGTGCCGACGCCTTGACGATATGAATCGGCCGGCCGGCGCGCCGGGTGATTTCGTTGGCGTTGCGGGACAGCACGTTCACGGTGCCGCCGCCGACAGTACCCAGCCCCAGCAATCCGACGTTGACGGGTTTCAAGTCTTCGACTCCTTACAATTTAGCGGACTTCGCATCACCGCGAAACATGTCACGCATGCCACGCACCGCCTGACGGGTGCGATGCTCGTTCTCAATCAGGGAGAAGCGCACGTGATCATCGCCGTAATCGCCAAATCCAACCCCCGGTGACACAGCGACCTTTGCTTCGGTCAGCAATCGCTTGGAAAATTCCAGCGAACCGAGATGGCGATACTGTTCCGGAATCGGCGCCCAGACGAACATGGTCGCCTTCGGCGGCTCCACCTTCCAGCCCAGCGCATTCAGCCCCTGGCACAACACATCGCGTCTTTTGCGATAGACGTCGCGGATGTCCGACACGCATTGCTGCGGCCCCTCCAGCGCGGTAATCGCGGCCACCTGTATCGGTGTGAACATGCCGTAGTCGTGATACGACTTCATGCGCGCCAGCGCCGCCACCAGCTTTTCATTGCCGCACATGAAGCCGACGCGCCAGCCCGGCATGTTGTAGCTCTTGGACAGCGTAAACGACTCGATTGCCACGTCCGTAGCGCCCGGCACCTGCAATATGGACGGCGCGACATAACCGTCGAACGCGATGTCCGCGTAGGCGAGATCGTGGATGACCCATATCTCGTGTTCGCGCGCCACCGCGACGACACGCGTGAAGAAATCCAGGTCCACGCACTGCGTGGTCGGATTGCTCGGAAAATTAAGCACCAGCGCCTTCGGCTTGGGCCAGGAATCCTTGATCGCCTTTTCCAGCTCGACAAAAAAATCGATATCCGGTCGCAGCGGCACGTGGCGAATATCGGCACCGGCGATGACGAAGCCGTAGGTGTGTATCGGATAGCTCGGGTTCGGCACCAGTACCGCGTCACCCGGTCCCACCATCGCCAGCGCCAGATGGGCCAGTCCCTCTTTTGAGCCGATGGTGACGATCGCCTCGGTTTCCTGATTCAGCGTGACGTCGAAGCGTTCCTTGTACCAGCGGCAAATCGCACGCCGCAACCGCGGAATACCCCGTGATACGGAGTAGCGGTGCGTGTCTTCGCGTTGCACAGCCTCGATCAGCTTCTCGACGATATGCGGCGGCGTCGGCTGATCCGGATTGCCCATGCCGAAGTCGATGATGTCTTCATTACGCGCGCGCGCCTGGGCCTTCAACTCGGTGACGATGTTGAAAACATACGGCGGCAGGCGCTTGATCCGGGGGAATTCGTCCTTCAACGTGGTGGTCTCGATTAGGGAGGCTAAAATTTAAAAAAAATACCGGTTTTTTAGGGTGTTAAACGATACCTGTGCCGCTATAGCCTGTCAAATTGGCCGCTGTCCGGCTTGCGGCGCAACATCACCCTGGTTGACAATGGCCAGCATGCCAAATCCGGCAGCGATAGCCGACTAGCCAAACGCATGCAATTTAATCTCGACAGTACCAGAGAATCCTACACCATCCGCGCTTATTCCCCGGGCCGGGTGTCGGTCAACCTGCCCGTCTACCGCATCCAGCAGCAGGCTGCCGCGGTTGATCCGAACCTCCCGGCACAATCAAGAATTACCCAGGTAACCGTTACGCGCAGCGCCGTGGTGTCGGCGCACCGTTTGATCGAGGACTGGGCGCCCCAGGCGTTTGATGAACTACGTGCTGAACACTTCGATGAACTGGCGGCGTTCAATCCCGAAATCGTGCTGATCGGCTGCGGCGAACGTTTGCGCTGGCCCGACCCGGCGCTGATCAATCGCCTGCAGCGGCAAGGGATCGGCGTCGAGGTGATGGACACCGGTGCCGCGTGCCGAACCTTCAATATCCTGATTGCCGAACAGCGCAACGTCGTGGCGGCGCTGCTGCTGTAGCCGGTATCGGCCGCCGCCGGCCCGCGAGCCATAATGGCCGCTTAGTTAAACGCCGGGACGTAACGCATCGGGTCGACCGGTTTGCCGTTGTAGCGGATTTCGAAGTGCAGCATTACCGTACCGTCGGGCGCACGGCCCATGTCGGCGATATGCTGGCCGGCCGCGACGCTGTCGCCCTCCTTGACCCGCAACCGGTCGTTGTGGCCGTAGGCACTCAGGTAGCGGTCATCGTGCTTGATAATAATCAGGTTGCCGTAGTTAATCAGCCCGTCGCCGCTGTAGACTACCTTTCCGCCGGAGACCGCACGCACCGGTTGGCCTAAACGGCCGCTGATATCCACGCCTTTATTGCCGAGCGTCTCGGACGAATACCCTTTTATAACCTTGCCGTCGGTCGGTCGCGACCACTGCACCGACGTCGCCTGCCGCGGCTGGGCCGGCGCGGCCTGCCGGGGCGGTGCTGGCTGCGACAGCGGTTGCGGCATCGGGCGTTGCTGACGCTCCTCGGGAATCGCGGTCACCACCACGCTGTCTTCCTCAGCCGGCGCCGATACGCCTCTTTCCGGGACTTCCGGTTCGCCTTGCCGCAGGCGGATGCGATCGGTCACGTGCGACGGCGGCGCTACCCGCAACCGTTGCCCGGGAGTTAGCGTGGCAGACGCATCAAGGTTGTTCCACGCGGCGATCTGCTGATATTCCTGTCCGTACAGAAAGCCGATGGAATACACGGTTTCGCCTTCCTGCACCCGGTGGTACACCTGGCTGCCACACGCCGTCAGCAGCGCCATCGCCACGACCAACAGCAATCGCGGCAGCATACATTCCGTCCGTATCACCGGATATCGGCGTGATCGATGCACGGCTAGCCTTTCAGCAAAAGATACGCGGCGATCGCCGTGCCAATGACGATCCAGCCCAACCGATCGACGTAACGCCGCATCGCGCGATCCATACCGCGACCCGCCCACCGGGTGAAGCCCGCGACCAGACAAAACCGCGCGCCGCGGCCGACCAGAGAAGCCAATACAAACGGTAAAAAGGCCATGGCAACCGCTCCGGCGGCAATCGTGAATACCTTATAGGGTATTGGAGTAAACGCGGCGATAAATATTGTCCAGACGCCCCACTGGTCGAACCAGGCTCGAACCAGAAGGTAGTAGTCCCAGTAACCGACCTGCCGAATCAACGGTTCGGCGACGTCAAAAAAAAAAGTACCGATCAGATATCCGAACGCGCCGCCCAGCACGGATGCAACTGTCGTCAGCAGAGCGAAACGCCACGCGCAGGTCGGGCGAGCGATCACCATCGGCGCCAGCATGATATCCGGCGGGATCGGAAAAAACGACGATTCCGCGAAACTGACACCGGCCAGATACCAAGGGGCGTGCCGGTGAGCGGACCATTGAATCACCTTGTCGTACAGCGACGAAAAAACCTGCATCAATGCACCCCGGTACGCAGCGGCACAAAGCTGACCGCCTCGAGTTCGCGCTTCTCGATGCAATCGGCCTTGCGGATAAATAATGTCAATTGCTGCTGTCCCGCGGCGCCCAGCGGTGCGATGAGGCGACCGTTCGGTGCCAGCTGTTCAAGCAGCGTTTGAGGAATTTCGGTCGGCGCCGCGGTAACGATAATACCGTCGTATGGCGCGTACTGTGCCCAGCCGTCCTTGCCGTCGCCGTGCCGGACGCGGATGTTGCGCAGGCCGAGTTCCTGAAAGCGCTGCCGCGCCTGCGCGATCATCGCGTCGACCCGTTCGACGGTATATACGTGATCCACCAGCCGGGCGAGCACCGCGGCCTGATAACCACAGCCGGTACCGACCTCGAGCACCTTTGCCAGCGGCCCACCCTCGAGCAGTACTTCCGTCATGCGCGCAACGATGTAGGGTTGGGAAATCGTTTGTCCATGGCCTATCGGCAGCGCCGTGTCTTCATAGGCGCGGCTTGCCAGGGCTTCGTCGACAAAGATATGGCGAGGCGTGTTGTAGATTGTCTCCAGCACCGCCGGGTTCTGGATCCCTTCCCGGCGTAGCCTTTCGATAAGCCGCGCCCGTGTCCGCTGCGATGTCATCCCGATACCGAGGTGACGTGTGTTCATGTTTAGCGCAAACCCTCCAGCCAACCGGCAACCTTGTCGATCGCAGTATACATTGTCAGGTCGACCTGAATAGGCGTCACCGACACCTGGCGGCAGCGTATCGCATGAAAATCGGTGCCGGGTCCGGCATCCTGTTCGCCACCCGCCGGCCCTACCCAGAAGATCCTGCGGCCGCGCGGATCCTCGTCGGCGATCACCGGTTCCGCCTTGTGCCGGTTACCCAGCCGTGTCGCGACGAAACCTTCGAGCTGCTCCCACGGCAGATCGGGCACGTTGACGTTGAGTATAGTATTGGCAGGAAGCGGATCGTTGAGCAAACGCTCGATCAGGATGCGCGCTACCCGCGCCGCCGTGTCATAGTGGTAATCACCGCGCGCTGCCAGCGACACGGCGATCGCCGGCAAGCCGAGGAATCTGCCTTCGACCGCGGCAGCCACCGTGCCCGAATACAACACGTCATCGCCGAGATTCGGGCCGCTGTTGATCCCGGCAACGACCATGTCCGGATCCTGCTCCAGCAACCCGGTGATCGCCAGGTGTACGCAATCCGTCGGAGTTCCATCGACGCGGATAAAGCCGTTTTCCTCGCGGGTTGCCCGCAGCGGATTATCCAGCGTCAGTGAATTGCTGGCACCGCTGCGATCCCGGTCCGGGGCGACCACGGTAATGTCGGCAATCTCGCGCAGCACCCGCGCCAGGCAAACCAGCCCGGGCGCTTGATAACCATCGTCGTTACTCAGGAGGATTCTCATAGCCGTAACTGACAGCGCACCGGAGCGGTGACGCGATAAGGGAACCCGTGATGGTTCACTCTAGAGCAAAGCGCTGGCGCACAACGCCATCAACGCCCCCGGGAACAGACCCAACCCGAGTATCGCCAGCCCGTTGGCGCTCAGCGTGACACGCATGTCGATACCGGCGGTAATCGGCGTGTGGTCATCGGCCTTGTCGAAATACATCAGCTTCACGATACGCAGATAATAGAACGCGCCTACCACCGAAAAAAGTACCGCAACCACGGCCAGCCAGAGCATTCCCGCCTCGACGACTGCCTGCAATACCGACAGCTTCGCCCAGAACCCGAGAAACGGCGGTACACCGGCAGTAGCCAGCATCAAAATCAGCATCATAAATGCATACCATGGGCTGCGGTCGTTCAGTCCCTTGAAATCCTCGATGCGATCCGCCTCATACCCGGCGCGGCTCAGCAGCACCACCATGCCGAATGCACCAGCCGCCATCAGTGCGTAAACGATGATGTAAAACATCGCGGCGGCGTACCCGCCTTCGCTGCCCGTCAGAACGCCAAGCAGCATAAAACCGACATGGGCGATCGTCGAATACGCCAGCATGCGTTTGATATTGGTCTGCGCGATCGCGATCACGTTGCCGGCAACTATCGATAGCACGGCCAGTACCACCAGCATGTCATGCCACTGCACATAGAAGCCGCCCAGACCCTCAACCAGCAGACGCATCAACATTGCAAACGCCGCGATCTTCGGCGCCGTGCCGATGAACAGCGTCACCGTGGTAGGCGCGCCGTGATAGACGTCGGGCACCCACATATGGAACGGCACGGCACCCAGTTTGAACGCCAGACCCACCATGACAAACGCCAGGCCGAAGATCATGACGATTTCATTGCCGAGAATACCGGCATTGTACGACGCCACTTCCGCGAGATTCAGCGTCGCCGTCACACCGTAGATCATCGACATGCCGTAGAGCAGCATGCCCGATGCCAGCGCTCCCAGAACGAAGTACTTCATCGCCGCTTCGGTCGCGATCTCGTTGTCGCGGTCCACGGCCACCATCGCGTAGAGCGACAGCGACATCAACTCCAGCCCGAGGTAGATCGTCAGCAGACTGTGCGCCGACACCAGCACCATCATGCCGAGCACCGCAAACAGCGCCAGCAGGAAATATTCGCCCTTGAACAACTGCCGGTCTATCAGGTACTGCCGCGAGTAGAGCAGCGCCATGGCGCTCACCAGATAGATAAACACCTTGAGAACATCGCCCATCGGGTCCGAGACGAACGTGCCGCTGAATACGACGGTACGTCCGCCGGTATGCAGGGCAACCGTCAGGAGCGCCGCGCCGACCAGCGTCGCCTGGCTCATCACGTAGGTGATCACCCGCCGCTCCTGGTCGAGACATACGTCGACCAGCAGCACGATACAGGCCATCGTCAGCACAAAAATTTCCGGCAATGCCGGCATGAATTCAGCTATGTCGAAGTTCATCCCGTCCCCGCTAAAGCTTCGATGCCACAGCCTGCTCGAGCAGATGTGCCACCGACGAATGCATCAAATTGACCAGCGGCGCCGGCCATACGCCGAGCAGCAACACCGCTATCGCCAGTGAACCGAGCACAAATGTCTCCCGCCCGTTGAGATCGGTGAGTTCCCGGACGCCGTCATTGGCGATATCGCCAAAGACAACCCGTTTCACCATCCACAAGGTATATGCCGCACCGAGCACCAGCGTCGATCCCGCCAGCAACGCATACCAGAAATTCGCCTTGAAGGCGCTCATAATGACCATAAACTCGCCGACAAAGCCCGATGTGCCCGGCAATCCGACGTTGGCCAGCGCGAACAATACGAAAAACGACGCGAATACCGGCATGGTATTCACGACCCCGCCGTAATCGCTGATCTGGCGGCTGTGCAGCCGGTCATACATCACACCGACACAAAGAAATAGTGCACCGGATACGAAGCCGTGCGAGATCATCTGCACCAGACCGCCTTCGACGCCCATCGCCGCGCCGGCAACCTCGTGGTTTCGCTCAAAGATCGAGAACACGACAAAAAAGCCGAGTGTCACAAATCCCATATGGGAGATCGACGAATAGGCGATGAGCTTTTTCATGTCCTCCTGTGCCAGCGCGACGAGCGCGATATACACCACGGCGATCAACGATAGCAGAATAATCAGCCAGTCCAGTTCACTGCTGGCGTCGGGCGTAATCGGCAACATGAAACGCACGAAGCCATAGGCCCCCATTTTCAACATGATCGCCGCCAGAATGACCGAACCACCGGTCGGCGCCTCGACATGCGCGTCCGGCAGCCAGGTATGTACCGGCCACATCGGCACCTTGACCGCAAATGCGACCAGAAAGCCAAGGAAGATCAGTATCTGCGGTACGCGCTCGAGCCGCACGTCGTGGAAATCGAGCAGCGAGAAACTGCCGGACTCGAAGTAAAGATACAGTATCGCGACCAGCAGCAGTACCGAACCCAGGAAGGTGTACAGAAAAAACTTGATCGCTGCATAGACACGACGGTGGCCGCCCCAGATACCGATAATCAGAAACATCGGGACCAGCATCGCTTCCCAAAACACATAGAACAACACCGCGTCCAGCGAGGCGAACACGCCGTTCATCAACCCTTCCATGATCAAAAAGGCCGCCATGTACTGCGCCGCCTTGTACTTGATAACCTCCCAGCCGGCGATCACCACCAGCACGGTGAAAAACGTCGTCAACAGGATCAACGGCACCGATATTCCGTCGACGCCCAGCTGATAGTTGATGCTGAAGGTCGTTATCCACGGCACCTGTTCCGTGAACTGCATCCGGTAGGTCGCGGTATCGAACAGCGTATACAACGGGATGGACGCGATGAACGTCGCGATGGCAAACACCAGCGCGATCGGGCGCACTGCCGGACCGTCGCCGCCGCGACCGGCCAGCAGCGTCAGCACGCCACCGGCGATGGGCAACCAGATTACCAGGCTCAATATCGGCCAGTCAGATAGCATGCGCTACGATCCTTATTCTTACCGTCAAGAGACGACAAACCAGCTCAGCAACAACAACAGGCCGACGATCATCGCAAAGGCATAGTGATACAGATAGCCGGTCTGTACCTGCCGGATCAATCTGGAAACCCGGCCTATGCTGTTCGCCGTGCCATTGACCATCACGCCATCGATCAACGTGGCATCGCCCACTTTCCACAACGCTCGTCCGAGCCGGCGGCCGCCGGCGGCAAACACAAACTCGTTGATGTCGTCCGCGTAGTACTTGCGATCCAGTAACCGATACAGCCAGCCGGCCGACGCCGCCAGCTTCGGCGGGATATCCGGGCGTTGCAGATAGAAATACCAGGCCGCCGCCACCCCGGCGGCCGCCAGATATACCGCGGGACCGGCCAGCCCATGGCCAATAAAACCGAGCGCACCGGTGAAATGCTCACCGACCCGCGCCAGGACGTCGTGCTCCGGTGCGACCTTGATCGAGTCGGCGAAGAATCCGTCGAACAATAGCGGCCCAATATAGTAACCGGCAACCACCGACGGGATCGCCAGCAGGATCAGTGGCACGGTTATCACCGCCGGCGATTCGTGCAAATGCATCCGCGCGTGCGCCTCCATACGTTCCTTGCCGTGAAATACCAGGAAGAACATCCGGAAGCTGTAGAACGCCGTCACGAATACACCGATCAACACACAGATATATGCAAACCCGGCGCCGGCGATCTCGGCGTGGCTTACCGCCTCGATAATCGCGTCCTTCGAAAAAAATCCGGCGAACCCCGGCACGCCGATCAATGCCAGTGAGCCGATCAGCATGCACGCGTATGTGACCGGCATATACTTGCGCAGCCCGCCCATCTTGCGAATATCCTGTTCGTGGTGCAGCGCGATAATCACCGAGCCCGCAGCGAGGAACAGCAACGCCTTGAAGAAGGCATGCGTCATCAGATGAAAGATGCCCGCCGCATAGGCCGACGCGCCCAACGCGACCGTCATATAGCCGAGCTGCGACAGCGTCGAATACGCCACGACGCGCTTGATGTCGTTCTGCACGATACCGAGTATGCCCATCGACAACGCGGTCACTGCGCCGATGACCAGTACCACGCTAAGGGCCGTCTCCGAGAGCTCGAAGAGCGGTGACATGCGCGCCACCATGAAAATACCGGCGGTGACCATGGTCGCCGCGTGGATCAGTGCGGAGATCGGCGTCGGGCCTTCCATCGAATCCGGCAGCCAGACATGCAGCGGCACCTGGGCCGATTTCGCCATGGCACCGATGAACAACAAGATGCAGATCAGCGTGATGACCGACCATTCCGTCCCGGGAATGATGGCGACGGTCAGATTGCTCAACAACGGCGCCGCGCGGAATACGTCAGCATAGTCGAGGCTGTTGAAATACATCAACACGGCCGCGATACCGAGCAGGAAGCCCAGGTCGCCGACGCGGTTGACCAGAAATGCCTTCAGATTGGCGTATATCGCCGATTCGCGCATGTACCAGAATCCAATCAGCAGATACGACACCAGGCCAACCGCCTCCCAGCCGAAAAACAGCTGCACGAAATTATTGGCCATCACCAGCATGAGCATCGAAAAGGTGAACAGCGATATATAGCTGAAGAACCGCTGGTAACCGGGATCATCCCGCATGTAGCCGATCGTGTAGATATGCACGATCAACGATACGAACGTCACGATGAGTATCATCAATGCGGTCAGCTGGTCGATCAAAAAGCCGATCTCGAACCGTACGCCGTCGCTGGCCAGCCAGGTATATACCGTATTGTTATAGATCGCCGCACCGTCGAACACGACGTCCTTGAACACAAGCAGCCCCAGCAGGAACGAAATCGCCACACCGAGGATTGTGACCCAATGAGCGCCGGCGCGCCCGATCTGCTGCCCGAAGAGACCGGCGACTATCGCGCCCAGCAGCGGTGCCAGTACAATTCCCAGATAGACGTTTTCCATAGACATCGGCGCGCTATCCTTTCAATGAATCCAGATGGTCGACATTGATGGTGCGCCGGTTGCGGAACAGGACAATCAATATCGCCAGGCCGATCGCCGCCTCCGCCGCCGCTACCGTCAGAATGAAGAACACGAACACCTGGCCGGCGGTATCGCCGTGATAATGCGAGAACGCGACAAAATTCATATTCACTGCGAGCAACAGCAGTTCGATCGCCATCAGCAGGATGATGACGTTTTTCCGGTTCAGAAAAATCCCCGCCATCGCGATCGAAAACAGGATCGCCCCAAGAACCAGAAAATGCGACAACGAAATCACGTCAATAACGCCCCATATTATTGTTTCTTCTCGGCCGCCATCTTCACCAGACGTACGCGATCGCCGCGCTTGACCAATACCTGTTGGGCCGGATCCTGATACTTGGTCTGCGGCCGGCGCCGCAGCGTCAGCGCGATCGCCGCTACTATCGCCACCAGCAGAATCACCGCCGCCAGTTCGAACGGATACATATAGACCGTGTAAAGGATGCTGCCGAGTTCCTTGGTGTTACTGTAGTCGGCCGCGTGGCCGGCCGGTGCGGCCACCTTGTCGAGCCCGAACTGCTTTTCGCCGACGACCACCCACAACTCGTAAATCACGATCGCCAGTACCGGAATTCCGACCCATAGATTTCTGACGAACCCTTCGCGCAGCGGCGCGATGTTGATATCCAGCATCATCACCACAAACAGGAACAGCACCATGACCGCCCCGACGTAGACCAGCACCAGCGCCAGCGCCAGAAATTCCGCCTCCAGCAGTATCCAGATCGCGGCGCTGGTAAAAAACGCCAGCACCAGAAAAATCACCGCGTGTACGGGGTTGCGCACGGTCACCACCGCCCCGGCAGACAACACCAGTATGGTGGAAAAAACCCAGAATATGACTGGTTCAATAGCCATGATTATCGTTGTTGTCCCCGCCCCTGCTCCCCGTTGCCCGCTACTACCGGTAGCTCGCATCCTGTGCGCGATCCCGCGCAATCTGATTCTCGTGGCGATCGCCCATCTCCAGCAGCTTGTCCTTGGTCATGATATTCTCGCCGCGTTTTTCAAAGTGGTACTCAAACACGCGTGTTTCAACGATCGAGTCCACCGGGCACGACTCCTCGCAGAAGCCGCAGAAAATACATTTGAATAAATCAATGTCATAACGCGTTGTACGCCGCGTTCCGTCGGCGCGCTGTTCGGATTCAATAGTAATCGCCAGTGCCGGACAGACGGCCTCACACAGCTTGCAGGCGATACAGCGTTCCTCTCCATTAGGGTAGCGCCGCAACGCGTGCAGACCACGGAAGCGGTTCGATTGAGGGGTCTTTTCCTCCGGATACTGCACGGTAATTTTCCGCGCAAAGAAGTACCGACCCGTCAGCTTCAGGCCACGCAGCAGCTCCCACAACAGAAAACTCTTGAAGTAATGCTGAATCGCTTGCATGTCGGTTTGTCTCGCGACCCGCGCTTAGTGGAATGGCCAGATGCCGAGCATGATCCAGACGCCCAGCACCGGTATCCAGATCAGGGTCACCGGCAGGAACACCTTCCAGCCGAGGCGCATGATCTGGTCGTAGCGATAGCGCGGAAACGTTGCGCGGAACCACAAAAACAGAAACAGGAAGACCGCCATCTTGGCAAACAGCCACGCCATGCCGGGCACCCACGCGAACCAGGACTCAAGCACCGGAATACCCTGGAACGGCGACAGCCACCCGCCGAAAAACATCAGCGCTGTCAACGCCGAGATCAGGATCATGTTGGCGTACTCGGCGAGGAAGAACAGCGCGAACGTCATGCCTGAGTACTCGACGTGGAACCCGGCGACGATTTCGGACTCGCCTTCGGCGACGTCAAACGGCGCACGGTTGGTTTCGGCGACGCCGGACAGGAAGTAAACGACGAACATCGGCAACAACGGCAACCAGAACCAGGTCCATACGCCGCCCTGTTGCGCCAGCACGATATCACGCAGATTCAGACTTCCGCCCGCCATCAGGACACAGACCAGCGCGAAGCCCATCGCGATTTCATACGAAACCACCTGCGCCGCTGAACGCAGCGCGCCGAGAAACGCATATTTCGAATTGGACGCCCAGCCCGCAAAGATGATGCCGTAGACGGAGCCGGACGTGAGCGCCAATATATAAAGTAATCCGGCGTCGATATTGGCGAGAATCAGCGGCTCATCGAACGGTATCACTGCCCACGCCGCCAGCGCCGGGGCCAGCGCCAGCAACGGACCCATGATGAACAACGCCTTGTTCGCGTTGGTCGGAATGATGATTTCCTTGAACGCGAGCTTGATGCCGTCGGCAATGGGTTGCAGCAATCCGCGTGGGCCGACGCGGTTAGGCCCGATGCGCACCTGGATATAACCGATCACCTTGCGCTCGGCCAGTGTCAGATAGGCAACCGTCAGCATGATCGGCACGGCGATCAAGACGATCTTCGCCAGAATCTGCACCACTGTCGGCAAGCCGGTCCAGGTGTCTATCAGAAAGTCCATCGTCAGTGCGTAGTCCTGTTGAGTCCCGGTGTCCTAGATTCTCTCAAGCTCGACAGCCGCTGTCGACGCGCCCAGCCCCGCCGTCGCTTCCAGGCCCGCCGGCACATAAACACACATATCGGGTACCCGTCTGTCGATCAGCAGCGGCAGCGTCGCCTGATGGTTGCCCTGCCGGACGATAACCTGCGCGACATCCGCGAGACCCAGCCGGTCGGCCAAGCCGCTATTGATATACGCGCCGGCGGGTGTCATGTCTGCGCTCTGCCGTAAAGGTGCCGAACGCCGCACGATGCTGTCCACCGCGTAAACAGGCACATCGGAAACCCGCGTCAGTCCCGTGCCGTTTGCACCGGAGCCGGCGTCGCGGCTCAATTCAGCCGGGCAATGCCAGGTCACCTGATTGCCGTTCAGTGTAAAATCGCCGAGCAGTTTCCGCAGTTCGTCACGGGCGTCCGTTGAGACGATCTGATTAAACCCGTCAACGCCGCAAAGATTGCCCAGCACACGGAACACCTTCCAGGCCGGGCGCGCACTGCCCACTGGCGTCACTGCGCCGGTAAAACTTTGCCACCGCCCCTCGGCGTTGACGTACGTGCCGGAGGTTTCACTGAACGGTGCCGCCGGCAACATGACGCGGGCGTACCGCTCCATCGCCGTATTGCGGTACGAGGTCAATACCGCAACGAACTCGGCCTCGCCAAACGCCCTGAGTGCCGTCACCGGATCCGCACAGTCGTACTCGGGCTCGAAGTTATTCAACAGATATCCTTTCAAGCCGCCATCGAGCATGCCGCGGGCGCTTAAACCGCGCTCGCCTGCCGGTTGACCACCGGCACCGCGATGCGGGACAGCACCGGCTATCCAGCCGCCCAGACTGTTGGCGCCGTCCGGAAGGTAACCGAGTCGCGCGCCGCTCATCCGGGCGATCGCCCCGGCCAGCGCGTTGAGCGTCGAAAACGCCGGATGCGCCATGGCCTGGGTGCCCAGTATCACGGCTGTCTTCTCGCCCGCATGTAACTGGCTGGCGATCGCACGCATTGCATCGGTAATCTCGATCGCACCCGCCAGTTTGTCAATGCCTACCGGCAACGCTGTTTTGCAAACGTCGGCAAGCGCCTTGACGATACCTGCAAGCGCGCGCTCCACCGCTGCCGGCGACGCGATAATCTTTTCCGCGACCCGGAAATTGAAGTCATAGTCGAGCAGGTTGACGAACATGACGTGCATACCCTTGCGGGTTGCCTTGCGCAGGCGGTGCCCGACAATAGGCTGGTCCTTGCGCACGTTGGATCCGATCAGCAATACCGCATTATTGGCTTCAAGTTCATCCAGCGTCTGTCCGAGCCACGGGAAACGCGGCATCAGTTCCTGGTCGCGAAAATCGAGCTGGCGCAACCGATGATCGATATTGTCGGTGCCCAGCCCACGCGCCAGTTTCTGCGCCAGGTACATTTCTTCCACGGTCGACGACGGCGACATCAGGAATCCGAGCTGGCGTGCCCCATGGTCCGAGATGATAGCCCGCAGCCCGGCAGCGACTGTTTCTAGCGCGGTATTCCAGTCCGTCTCCTGCCACTCGCCGCGAACGCGGATCATCGGCACCGTCAGGCGATCCTCGCTGTTCAGTCCCTCGTAGCTGTAGCGGTCGCGGTCTGAAATCCAGCATTCGTTGATCTGTTCGTTTTCCCGCGGCAGCACTCGCCTCACCTGATTCGCAAGGCTATGCAGGTAGATGTTCGATCCGATCGCATCGTGCGGTGCGATCGACTGATGAGACGTCAGCTCCCACGGGCGTGAGGTGTAGCGGAACGGCTTCGAGGTCAATGCGCCGACCGGACACAGATCGATGACGTTGCCCGACATCTCCGAGGTCACGCGGTCGTCAAAATAGGTTTCAATCACCACGTGCTCGCCGCGCCCCGTGGCGCCGAGTTCCTTCATGCCGGCCAGTTCATCGCCAAAGCGCACGCAAAGCGTGCATTTGATACAACGTGTCATATCCGTCTGGATCAGCGGGCCGATGTCTTTATCCTTGACGACCAGCTTGTTCTCGCGGAAACGCGACATACCCTCGCCGTAGCCCATCGACAGATCCTGCAGGTCGCACTCGCCACCCTGATCGCAAATCGGACAGTCGAGCGGATGGTTGATGAGCAGAAACTCCATGGTGCCCTGCTGCGCGTCCAGCGCCATCCTCGAACGGGTGAAGACCTTCATGCCATCGGCGACCGGCGTCGCACAGGCAGGCAAGGGTTTGCCGACCTTTTCGACTTCGATAAGACACATGCGACAATTCGCCGCGATCGACAGTTTCTTGTGATAACAGAAACGCGGGATTGCGATGCCCGCTTCGTCGGCCACTTCGATGATCATCGCGCCCTTCCTGGCGGGAAGCAACTTGCCGTCTATTTCGATATTCACCATAACGCGTCCGCTTACCCCAGATTCCTAGGCATGACCAACCATGCAGTGCCCGTGGTCGATGTGGTACTGAAACTCGTCGTGAAAATGCTTGACGAAACTGGCCACCGGCATCGCCGCCGCATCACCCAGCGCGCAAATGGTACGGCCCTGTATCCTGCCGGCGATATTCGTCAGCATGCCCAGATCTTCCTGACGCCCCTTACCGTGCTCGATACGGTGGACGACACGCGACAGCCAGCCGGTGCCTTCGCGACACGGCGTGCACTGACCGCAGGATTCTTCGTAATAAAAGTGAGAGATACGCGCCAGCGCCTTCACCATGCAGGTGGTGTCGTCCATCACGATGACCGATCCGGCGCCCAGCATCGAACCGGCCTTGGCCAGCGAGTCATAATCCATGTCGGTCTGCATAATCACATCTGCCGGCAGTACCGGTACCGACGAACCACCCGGAATGACCGCCTTCAGTTTCCGTCCTTTCCAGACGCCGCCGGCCATTTCCAGCAGTTCGGCAAACGGCATACCCAGCGGTACTTCGTAATTGCCGGGCTTGTTGACATGCCCTGACACGGAAAAAATCTTCGGGCCACCGTTGTTGGGCTTGCCCATCGCCAGGAACCACTCGCTGCCGTTCTGCAGAATCAGTGGCACGGACGCCAGCGTTTCAGTGTTATTGATTGTCGTCGGCCGACCGTATAGTCCAAATCCGGCCGGAAACGGCGGTTTGAAGCGCGGCTGCCCCTTCTTGCCTTCGAGCGATTCGAGCAACGCGGTTTCCTCGCCGCAGATATAGGCGCCGGCACCGAGATGCGAGTGCAGATCGAAATCGATCCCGGACCCCGCGATATTCTTGCCGAGCAGACCGGCGCGGTAGGCATCCTGCAGCGCCGCCTCGAAGCGCTCGAAAGGCTCCGAGAATTCTCCACGTATATAGTTGTAACCGACGGTAGCGCCGATCGCATACCCGGCGATTGCCATGCCCTCGATCACCGCGTGCGGATTAAACAGCAGAATATCGCGGTCCTTGCAGGTACCCGGTTCGCCCTCGTCGGAGTTGCAGACGATGTACTTCTGTCCGGGCGCGTTGCGCGGCATGAAACTCCATTTAAGCCCGGTCGGGAATCCCGCGCCGCCGCGGCCGCGCAACACCGAGGCTTTCAGCTCGCCGATAATATCGTCCGGCGGTGTTTTTTTTGCCAGTATCTTGCGCCATGCCTCGTAGCCGCCGGTCTCTTGATAGACATCCAGCGTCCACGACTTATCGAGATGGTTGTTCCTGAAGCAGATCTCGTTAACCATGTTCAGTCCAGCGCAGCCAGAATGGCGTCGATTT
The DNA here is from genome assembly GCA_023266115.1 of Gammaproteobacteria bacterium. Classification (GTDB taxonomy): domain Bacteria; phylum Pseudomonadota; class Gammaproteobacteria; order VBWC01; family VBWC01; genus VBWC01. Next base: position 33,929 of record JAHFRU010000010.1, on the reverse strand, counting down.
TTTCGGGTGTCAGGTTTTCATGGTACTGCTTGTCGACCTGCGCCATTGGCGCACCGCAGCACGCTGCCAGACACTCCACTTCCTTCAAGGTGACCTTTCCGTCCGGCGTGGTCTCGCCGAGGTTGATACCGAGACGCTGCGTGAGATGCGCGACAACCTCCTCGGAACCGCGCAACAAGCACGAAATATTGGTGCACACCGATATCTTGTGTCGCCCGACCGGTTTCAGGTCATACATCGTATAAAAGGTGGCGACCTCATACACCGAGATATTGTCCATGCCGAGATAATCGGCGACGGCATCCATTACCTCGGTCGACAACCAGCCGTTTTCCTGCTGGGCGATATGTAACGCCGACAACACGGCCGAACGCTTCTGCTCCGGCGGGTATTTGGCGATCCATCGGTCGATCTCGGCACACGCCTTTTTTGACAGCAGTAAACGGGTGTCGAGCATCAGCGGTCCACCTCGCCAAACACAATATCCTGCGTACCGATAATCGCGACCACATCGGCCAGCATATGCCCGCGTACCATTTCATCAAGCCCGGCAACGTGCGCGAAACCCGGCGCGCGGATTTTCAGGCGATACGGTTTGTTCGCACCGTCGGAAATAATATAGACGCCGAACTCGCCCTTGGGGTGTTCAACGGCCGCATACGCCTCGCCCTCGGGTACGCAATAACCCTCCGTGAATAGCTTGAAGTGGTGAATCAGCGCCTCCATATCGCCCTTCATTTCTTCACGTGCCGGCGGCGCGATCTTGTGGTCGTGAGTCATCACCGGACCAGGATTCTTGCGCAGCCATTCGATGCATTGGCGCACGATGCGGTTCGACTGGCGCAATTCCTCGACCCGAACCAGGTAGCGGTCGTAACAGTCGCCGCCCACGCCCACCGGGATATCAAAGTCGAGGCGGTCGTAGACCTCGTAGGGCTGTTTCTTGCGCAGATCCCATTCGATACCGGAACCGCGCAGCATCGGCCCGGTGAACCCGAGTTGCAGCGCCCGCTCCGGCGACACCACGCCTATGCCAACGGTCCGCTGCTTCCAGATACGGTTGTCCGTCAATAATGTTTCGTATTCGTCGATGTAGCCCGGAAACCGCTCGGTGAAGGCCCACAGAAAATCCAGCAGCGACCCTTGCCGTGTCTCGTTGAGGCGCGCGACCTCTTTCTCGTTATGCCATTTCGACGGCTGGTAATGCGGCATCCTGTCGGGAAGGTCGCGGTAGATACCGCCAGGTCGGTAATAGGTCGCGTGCAGGCGCGCGCCCGACACTGCCTCATAGCAGTCAAGCAAGTCCTCTCGTTCGCGGAAGCAATAGAGAAATACCGTCATCGCGCCGATGTCCAGCGCGTGCGCACCCAGCCACAGCAGGTGATTGAGAATACGCGTCACCTCATCGAACATCACCCGGATGTACTGTGCGCGCACCGGCGGCTCTATCGCGAGCAGTTTCTCGATGGCCAGCACGTAGCCATGCTCGTTGCACATCATCGATACGTAATCCAGCCGATCCATGTAACCGATGCTATGGTTATACGGTTTGCTCTCGGCCAGTTTTTCGGTACCGCGGTGCAGCAGTCCAATGTGCGGGTCGGCGCGCTCGATCACCTCGCCGTCCATTTCCAGCACCAGACGCAGCACGCCATGGGCGGACGGGTGTTGCGGCCCGAAGTTCATCGTGTAATTGCGTATCTCAGCCACGCTTCACCTCGGTACTCTTCGCCGTTGCGCCCGCCGGATCCAGATAACGGTTGTCATGGCGGATGATGCGCGGCACGGTAATACGCGGTTCGATGCTCACCGGCTCGTACACCACGCGCTGTTTTTCCGGGTCATAGCGCATTTCGACGTTACCGATCAGCGGAAAATCCTTGCGGAACGGATGGCCGATAAAGCCGTAATCCGTCAGCAAGCGGCGCAAATCCGGATGACCGTCAAACAGGATGCCAAACAGGTCATAGGCCTCGCGTTCGTACCAGTTGGCGGACGCCCATATGTCAACGACCGACGGCACGATAGGCTCGCGCTCGTCGACCAATACCTTGACGCGCAGCCGCTGGTTATGACGATAGGAAATCAGATGATAGACCACCGCAAAGCGCGGCCCCTGCCAGGCGCTGGCGCCGTACGTCGAATAATCGACACCGCAAACATCGATCAATTGTTCAAACGAAAACTCCGGGTCATCGCGCAGCGACCGGCACAGCTCGATCAGCCAATCTTTACCAACGGTAACACGGGTTTCACGAGTGGCCGAGACGGTGCATTCCTGCATCAGGTTTTGAAAACGCTGGGTCAGGCGCGATACAAGCATCTGGTTAACGTCCGTCATCTGGGAACCCTTATCGCGCGATCGTATTGGTACGCTTGATCTTGTTTTGCAACTGAATCACGCCGTACAGCAAGGCTTCGGCGGTCGGCGGACAACCCGGCACATAGATATCCACCGGCACGATTCGATCGCACCCCCTTACAACAGCATAGGAATAATGATAGTAGCCGCCGCCGTTGGCACAGGATCCCATGGATATCACCCAGCGCGGCTCTGACATCTGGTCATATACCTTGCGCAACGCGGGGGCCATTTTGTTGACGAGCGTACCGGCGACGATCATCACGTCCGACTGGCGTGGACTTGGACGGAATACCACGCCGAAGCGATCAAGGTCGTAACGCGATGCACCCGCATGCATCATTTCGACCGCGCAACAGGCCAAGCCAAACGTCATCGGCCACAACGACCCGGTGCGTGCCCAGTTGATCAGCTTGTCGGCTGTTGTGGTGACGACGCTCTTCTCGAGGTAGCCTTCTATTCCCACTGCAGCGCCCCCTTCTTCCACTCATAAATAAAGCCGACGACAAGTATCGCGAGAAACACCATCATCGCCGTGAACCCGAACCAGCCGATTTCGGACAGCACGACTGCCCACGGAAACAGAAACGCAATTTCAAGATCGAAGACAATAAAAAGAATGGCAACAAGGTAATAACGAACGTCGAACTTCATGCGGGAGTCCTCGAACGCCTCAAACCCGCATTCGTATGGCGACAACTTTGCGCTGTCCGGCTTACGGGGCCCCAGAACAAATCCCGCGACCAGCGGCGCTACGCCAAATACGACACCCATGCCGAGGAATATAAGTATGGGTAGATAATTATCTAACATCGATCGGAGTCTAGGTCAGTTGTCGGAAAAGTGTCAAGCCGAACACTAATCGTTATTATTTTTGTTTTCATAGTGTTATGCATACACTCGCACTGGCAATCTCCCCACCCCTCATGGGTCATTGATTGGTGCCGATGGTCGGACTCGAACCGACACGGGTTTCCCCACCACCCCCTCAAGATGGCGTGTCTACCAATTCCACCACATCGGCGTCTCCCTCTTCACGCGAGATTGCTGCCAATCGCGGAAGACCAACGACTCATTCTAGCGTTTATGAGAACGCTTGTTTAGTTTTAGTTCGGCACCGGCGTGCTTGAATCGCCGGATGTTTGTTCTGCCGGAGACATCGGGGCGTCCGGTATGTCCGCAGGCGCATTTTTGTTCATCGCATCCGCAGCGCCCGGCACATCGTGCTGCGACGCCGGCACATCGGAAGTCGCGGGGGTCATCAATTCCGTTACGCTCTTACGCTCCACCTGCTGTCCCGACATGTACGCCAGGCTCAGGCTGGTGAGAAAAAAAAGCGTTGCGATGACAGCGGTAGTGCGCGTCAAAAACGACGCCGATCCCTGGCTGCCAAATACCGTGGTCGAGGCGCCGCTGCCAAATGCCGCGCCCACTTCCGCACCCTTACCTCGCTGAATCAACACCAATCCGACCAGAGTCAGCGACAACAACACATGGATAACAAGTAAAACAGTTTGCATTCAAAAATCCGGCTAATAGTTTAAAATTCCAACCCTGTCCCCGGGCGCGTAATCCGCTCGCGCCAGCAAGCCTACGCGGCCCGACATATCGCGAGCATCTCGTCGGCATCCAGCGACGCACCGCCAATCAGTCCACCGTCAATGTCCGGCATGTTGAATAGATCCTCGACATTTGCCGGTTTGACACTACCACCATAAATAATCCGGATATTCGTTGCGATCTGTCGGTCGCGCTCGGCAATACGGTCCCGAACGAACGCATGCACTTCCTGCGCCTGATCCGGCGACGCCGTCTTGCCGGTGCCGATCGCCCATACCGGTTCATAGGCAATCACCGCGTTCCGCAACGCCTCGACTCCCGGTCCGGCGTTCAGTACTTCGTCAAGTTGCCGGGCGACAATGGATTCAGTCTCGCCGTTTTCACGCTCCCTGAGCAACTCGCCGACACAAAATATCGGGGTCAACCCGTCCCGCTGGGCGGCCGCGAATTTCTCCGCTACCAGGACATCGCTTTCACCATAAAGAGTACGCCGTTCCGAATGGCCGACAATCACATATTTGCAGTTAAAATCCTTCAGCATCGTTCCGGAAATCTCGCCGGTATAGGCGCCGGATTTCTCTCTCGCAAGATTTTGCGCGCCCCATACGATCGACGTTCCGCCCAGCATTCTTTCGATGTCCGCCAGAAACACATACGGCACACAAACCGCAATTTCAGCCTGCCGCACTGAACCGGCGCCGCGTTTCATACCCTCGATCAGCAAATTGACGCTCGCGCGCGTGCCGTTCATCTTCCAGTTTCCGGCAACCAATGATCGTCGCATGCCCACACCCCTAGTCCTTCACGCAAAAGACGGGGAAGCTTAGCGACACTGCGCCCGGAAATCAATTTTCTGCAGGGGAATTAATGTGGAATCGTCGTGTTCCCGTACGCACTCGTCATAATAACCGTTTGATCCGGCGGCCTGCCACAAAATCCAGCCGAAGCGCGCTTAACGAGCGGTAATACGCGAAGGGTCCATTACGGTCACGGCACGGTCGGGGATGGCCGGTGCTCCCTGCATTTTTTTAACAATATGCGCCAGATTGTTGGCAAGCTTCTTTACCAACGCCGCATCGCTGCCCTCGACCATGACACGAAAAACCGGTTCCGTACCGGAAGCGCGCAGCAGCACCCGGCCATCATGGCCCAGGTCCTTTTCCGCATCGCGCACCGCCGATGCCAGTTCTGGTGAACCATCGACATTGACCGGTTCACGGATCGTCACATTAACCATGTACTGGGGAAATTTCGTCATACCGGCCTTCAGCTCATGCACGGAACATCCCGATTTTTGCACGGCAGCCAGTACCTGCAGCGCGGCAATGATCCCGTCGCCAGTCGTTGTCCGGTCCAGGCACATTACATGCCCCGACGTTTCGCCGCCGATCAGCCAACCTTCTTTCAGAAGTCTTTCCATGACATACCGGTCACCTACCGGAGCGCGTTCAAAACGAATGTTCTTCTCAATCAACGCGTGCTCCAGCCCCAGATTTGTCATGATGGTCCCAACGACCCCACCACCCAGACACCCCTCGTTCAGGCGCGCCATCACGATGATAAACATCAATTCATCGCCGTCGACGAGTTCGCCTTTATGATCCACCATCAACACGCGATCACCGTCGCCGTCCAGGGCCACACCAAGATCCGCGCCGTGTTCCAGCACGGCCGCCTGCAGCGCCTGCGGGTGTGTCGAACCACATTCGCTATTGATGTTCAGCCCGTCCGGCTCGACACCAATCTCAACAACATTAGCCCCCAACTCCTTGAAAACATTTGGAGCCACGTGATAGGTCGCGCCGTGTGCGCAGTCAACGACGATGGTCATGCCCTTGAAGTTGGTGCCGTTCGGAACGGTGCTTTTGCAGAACTCGATATATCGGCCTGCCGCGTCGACCACGCGCTCTACCTTGCCAAGTACCGATGAATCTACGGTCCTCATCGGTTGATCGAGCATTTCCTCGATTTCTCGCTCGACGTCGTCGGGCAGCTTGGTGCCCTGCCCCGAAAAGAATTTTATGCCGTTATCGTAATAGGGGTTGTGAGAAGCGCTGATAACAATACCGGCCTGAGCACGCAGCGTTCGTGTGAGATAGGCGATCGCCGGCGTCGGCATTGGTCCCAGCAACCGGATATTGACACCGGCGGCGGACAGGCCGGCCTGCAACGCCGATTCGAACATATACCCCGATATCCGCGTATCCTTGCCTATCAGCACCTTGCCACCACCCTGCGGTGCCAGCACCTTACCGGCGGCCCAGCCGAGCTTCAACACAAACTCTGCCGTGATCGGCTCCTGGCCGACACGACCGCGAATACCGTCCGTACCGAAATGTTTTCTTATCACAACATAATCCTGCCTGAAGTTATGCCTGGCGCCAATCGGGTAGGCACCGTTCGAACCCGGAAACTACTAGAAACCGCCTGCTACAACCGCGTGACACATACGTACGGCTTCCACCGTCTCGCGAACGTCGTGGGTGCGAATCACTGACGCGCCTTGCCACAAGGCCAGTACCGCGCAGGCGATTCCGCCCACCAGCCGGTCCCCAACTTCCTTATCCAACACGCTGCCGATCATGGACTTACGCGACATTCCAACTAATATCGGCAATTGCAGCTCATGAAATAGCTCAAGCCGTTTCAACAGTTGCAGATTATGCGCAAGCGTTTTGCCAAACCCGAAACCGGGGTCTATGACCAAACGGTCACGCGCGATGCCCGCGTCAACACAAACGGCTACGCGATGTTTCAAAAACGCCAACACGTCGCCCACAACGTCGCCGTACTGCGGATCGTTCTGCATCGTACGGGGATCACCCTGCATGTGCATCAAACACACCGCAGCGCCGCTATCTGCCGCCGCGGCAAGTGCATCGTCGTTTTGCAAAGCCCGGACATCGTTGATCATCCCGGCACCCGCAGCAACTGCCGCCGCCATCACATCGGGCCGACTGGTATCTACCGAAATGATCACCGGTAATTCCGCGCACAAGGTCTCAATCACCGGTACTACCCGCCCGATTTCCTCCGCGATCGAAACGGACGCAGCACCCGGCCGGGTTGACTCCCCGCCGACGTCGACGATAGAAGCACCGTCCGCAACCATACGGCGCGCATGCGCGAGCGCGTTATCAACGGCCAAAAAATTACCCCCGTCCGAAAAGGAGTCGGGGGTAACATTCAGGATGCCCATTACGCGGGGCATCGCCAGATCCAGCTTCCGACCGGCACAATCCAGCACCTTTCCGGAGTTTACTGCAGAGCCCGCCGTGCCAGCCAACATCTCAAACTAATACACAGCCATGCACTCGCCGCCGCACCCGGGTTTAATGTTGCTGAGCCGGATCGCCGATCTTGCCATCCGGCTTATCTTCCGCGGTCGATTTCGCCTCAGGCGCCTTTGCTGACGGTGGCTCCGACGAATCGTGGACCCATCCGCTCGGAGGATGCGGCTGCTTACCGTTCATGATGTCGTTGATCTGATCGTTATCGAGCGTCTCGTATTTGATCAACGCCTCGGCCATCAGATGCAGCTTGTCAACGTTGTCCTGCAATATCTTCCTGGCACGTTCGTAGTTGCGATCCACGATTGCGCGTAATTCTTCGTCAATGGCACGGGCGGTTTCGTCGGAAACCTGCTTGTGCTGCGTCACGGAGTGACCGAGAAAAACCTCGCCCTCTTCCTCCGAATAAGACAATGGCCCAAGGCGATCCGACAAGCCCCAACGGGTCACCATATTCCGTGCGATTTCCGTGGCACGCTGGATATCGTTCGATGCACCGGTAGTGACCGCATTTCGCCCGAATATGAGCTCTTCAGCAATACGACCACCCATCATGCTGGATATCTGGCTTTCGAGTCGCTCCTTGCTGTAGCTATGGCGATCCTCCTCCGGCAGGAACATGGTCAACCCCAGTGCACGACCGCGGGGAATGATCGTCACCTTGTGCACCGGATCGTGCGACGGGACGGTGCGGCCGACGATGACGTGACCGGATTCGTGATACGCGGTCAGTTTCTTTTCCTGTTCGCTCATGACCATGGAGCGGCGTTCAGCGCCCATCATGATCTTGTCTTTCGCCTTCTCGAAATCATCCATCTCGACCGTACGCTTGTTGGCGCGCGCGGCGAACAAGGCCGCCTCGTTTACCAGGTTCGCGAGATCAGCGCCGGAAAATCCGGGCGTACCACGGGCAATGACCGACGGTTTCACGTCATCTGACATCGGCACCTTGCGCATGTGGACTTTCAGAATGTGTTCCCGGCCACGGATATCCGGCAGCGGCACGACCACCTGACGGTCGAAGCGGCCGGGCCGCAACAGCGCCGGATCGAGGACATCAGGACGGTTGGTCGCCGCAATGACGATGACGCCTTCGTTGCCTTCGAAGCCATCCATTTCGACCAGCAACTGGTTCAGCGTTTGTTCGCGCTCGTCATGACCGCCGCCGAGACCGGCGCCACGATGACGACCGACCGCATCGATTTCATCTATAAAGATAATGCACGGCGCCTGCTTCTTGGCCTGCTCGAACATATCGCGCACACGCGCCGCGCCGACACCGACAAACATCTCGACGAAATCCGAACCGGATATCGTGAAAAACGGCACCTTCGCCTCGCCGGCGATCGCGCGCGCAAGCAACGTCTTGCCGGTGCCCGGTGCGCCGACCATCAATACGCCACGCGGAATCTTGCCGCCGAGCTTCTGGAACTTCGACGGATCGCGCAGAAACTCGACGAGTTCGCTGACTTCGTCTTTCGCCTCCTCGACGCCGGCAACATCGGCAAACGTCACCTTGACCTGGTCCTCACCAAGCAGGCGGGCGCGACTGCGCCCGAACGACATCGCGCCGCGACCACCGCCACCGCCCTGCATCTGGCGCATGAAGAAAATCCACACGGCGATCAGCAGCAACATCGGAAACCATGAAATAAAGATCTGCATCAACAGACCCTGGCGTTCCGCCGGCTGCGCGGTAACGTTCACATTATTATTAAGCAGGTCGCCGACCAGCCCGGGATCGCCGGGACTGTATGTGGCAAACTTGCCGCCACCCTGATATTCGCCGAAAATACGCGGCCCCTCAATAACGACTTTTTCAACCTGTTTATGGCGCACTTCCTCGATGAACTGCGAATAAGGAAGCTGCCGGGACGCTGGCTGGGGCGGACCGAAATTGTTGAAGACGGACATCAACACCACCGCGATGACCACCCACAGGATTATATTTTTCGCCATATCGTTCAACTCAAACGCCTCTCGCTGAAAAAACCTTGCGCGCCCCGCGCCCCTGCCCGATGTTTATTGTAGCGGAAAAATATATCCTGCCTTGAACAGGGGCAATCCTAAATTTAGACCTTACTATACTAAATAGTTGCGCGCGAGCACATAAACCTCACGCGATTTTGGCCGGGAGGCCTTTGGTTTTACAATTATCACCTTGCCAAAGGTGCCGCGAATCTCCTTGATGAATTGCTCGGAACCCGCGCCCTGAAAGACTTTCACCAGAAAATCACCGTCGGGGCGGAGTACACGACGCGCCATATCCAGCGCCAGTTCAGCCAGATACAGCGCCCGGGGCTGATCCACAGTTTTCATTCCACTACTATTGGGGGCCATATCGGAAATAACAAGTCCGGCCCTCTGCTCACCAAGCATCGCGACCAGGGATTCATAAACCGTCTCCTCGGTAAAATCGCCCTGAACGAATTCGACGTTCTGTAGCGGCTCCATCGGCAGAATATCCGTCGCAATCACGCGCCCGCCGGTGCCCACATGGCGCGCGGCAATCTGCGACCAGCCGCCCGGCGCGGCCCCGAGATCGACGATCGCCACCCCGGGACGCAGCAGATCATGCTTTTCGTTGATTTCGATCAGCTTGTAGGCGGCGCGCGACCGGTACCCTTCCTGTCGCGCGCGCAGCACATAAACATCGTCATGATGCTGCTGCAACCACCGGCGACTGCTTTTGCTTCTCGGCATGGTCGTGAATCTAAACCCGATATCGATGCGCCGTCGGCTGAATCTCGAGCGTATGTCTTGCTCCCGTAGCGGCAGCGGTTATACTACGCGCCCGGAAATAGCCACAAATCCAGTATTGATCATGCCCCTTTCCACCAAACAGAACACACACCTGCGCTCGCTATGTCACCATCTTAACCCAGTGGTTATTGTCGGCGACGCGGGTATTACACCGGGTGTCCTGGCTGAAATCACGGCGGCTATCGCCCACCATGAACTCGTCAAGATCAGGCTGCCAGCCGGCGATCGCACGGCGCGTCGGCAGCTGATCGATCAAATTTGCACCGAAACCGATGCCGTGATCGTCCAGACCATCGGCCGTACCGCAACATTCTATCGCCGCGGCAAAAAACCTCGCATTGTGCTCCCCACATAAATTCAATCGCCGTACAGCACGTCGTGGTCAGTCGTCGCGCCGACCGAAAACGACGAGAGCCAGACCCAATAGACTGGTTACCAGGTACATCGCGGAGGACATGCCGTGCAAGCGGCCGAAGCGCGCTGCGAGTTCACCGCCCTTGACCAGCTCTCCCTGTGTCTTCAAATCCTGCATCATCGGCTGCACGACAAACATGCCGATGGCGACCAGCACCACCATGGCGACTATCACCCAGAAGCGCCACTCCCGAAGGACAGGCCCGGCGCGAAACCACAGACTGGCAATCAACAAAGGGCCAGCAACAAGCCCGATCAGATAAACCACGGTGAACATTTCACCGGCGACGTTGCCGGCCAGCGCGCGGTTATCCAGTGAATGAAACAGCACCGGCACGGCGATGTAGCCAATTGCCCACTGGCTGCCGACCCACAGCGTCAGCAATAACTGTTCGCCTACCAGCAATCGGGATGATGGTGTCACCGATGGCTCAGTCGTCAGCGATACCGGACGCTGACTATCTCGTATTCCTTGATACCACCCGGCGCCTGAAACGTCACGATATCGCCTTCGGTCTTGCCGATCAGCGATCGCGCCAGCGGCGAGCTAATGGAAATCCTGCCTGCACTGATGTCCGCCTCGAGATCACCGACGATCTGGTAAACGACCTCTTCCCCGTTTTCCTGGTCGATCAGTTCGACGGTCGAACCGAATACCGCCTTGCCGCCCGCGTTCAGTTTGGATACATCGATAATCTGCGCATTGCCGAGGCGTTGCTCGATGTTGGCGATGCGGCCTTCGATGAAGCCCTGCTGTTCCTTCGCGGCATGGTACTCGGCATTTTCCTTCAAATCACCGTGCGCCCGCGCATCGGCGATGGCCTGAATGACGGCCGGCCGCTTGACCGACTTGAGCTCTTTCAACTCCTCGCGCAAACGCAGCTCGCCTTCCAGCGTTATCGGTTCTCTGCTCATTCCATCAACTCCTTGTGCAGTCGTTGCAATGGATAGACGCCGTAGGCGGACTCGTCGCGCAGCGCCATGCAGGTCGCCCGCGCGCCGGCCAGCGTCGTGGTGTACGGAACCTTGCACTGCAAGGCCGCGCGCCGGATCTCGGCGGAATCAGCGATGGCCTGTTTACCTTCGGTGGTATTCACGATAAACGTTACGTCATTGCTCTTGATCATATCAACAATATGCGGCCGGCCTTCGCCGACTTTATACACGCCGGTGCAGGCAATGCCCGCTTGTTCAAGCACTTGAGCCGTCCCCCTCGTGGCAAGAATAGCAAATCCCAGACTGTGTAGCTCGCCTGCCACCGCCGCGACCCCACCCTTGTCGGCGTCGCGGACGCTGACGAACGCCCGACCATCGTGCGGCAACACCACACCGGCGCCCTGCTGCGATTTCGCGAACGCCTCGGCGAAGGTCCGCCCGACACCCATGACCTCGCCGGTCGACTTCATCTCGGGACCTAGGATAGGATCGACGTTCGGGAACTTGTTAAACGGAAACACTGCTTCCTTGACCGACCAGTACTTCGGCACAATTTCCTCGGTGGCCCCCTGTTCGACGAGCGATTTACCGACCATGCAACGCGCCGCGATCTTCGCCAGCGACCGGCCAATCACCTTCGATACGAATGGCACGGTACGTGACGCACGCGGATTGACTTCGAGCACGTAGATATCCCGACCCTTGACCGCGAACTGCACGTTCATCAGGCCGACTACCCCCAGCGCGTGCGCCATCGCCGCCACCTGTGCCCGCAAGCGCGCCTGAATTTCGGCGTCCAGACTGTACGGTGGCAACGAACACGCCGAGTCACCGGAATGCACGCCGGCCTGTTCGATATGCTGCATGACACCGCCGATCAACACATCCTGGCCGTCACATATGGCATCCACGTCGACCTCAATCGCGTCATCCAGAAAACGGTCCAGCAATACCGGCGCGTCATTGGAGGCATCGACAGCAGCACGCATGTAACGACGCAAATCCTCCTCGTCATAGATGATTTCCATCGCCCGGCCACCCAGCACATACGATGGCCTGACCACCAGCGGGAAGCCGATCTCACGCGCCAGACGAACCGCCTGTTCGGGCTCTGTCGCGGTGCGATTCTCGGGCTGTTTCAGACCGAGCTCGTTGAGCATGCGTTGAAACCGCTCGCGATCCTCGGCGCGGTCGATCGCGTCCGGTGTCGTACCGATGATCGGCGCACCGGCCGCTGCCAGCGCGCGCGCCAGCTTCAGCGGCGTCTGGCCGCCGTATTGCACGATGACGCCCTTCGGCTGTTCGATCGCGATGATCTCCAGCACGTCCTCGAGCGTCAACGGTTCGAAATACAATCTGTCCGAAGTATCGAAGTCGGTGGATACCGTCTCGGGGTTACAGTTGACCATGATGGTCTCGTAACCCTCTTCGCGCATCGCGAACGCCGCATGCACGCAGCAGTAGTCGAATTCGATGCCCTGCCCGATCCGGTTCGGACCGCCGCCCAGCACCATGATCTTGTTGCGGTCCGTCGGCGCGGCTTCACATTCCTCTTCGTAGGTGGAATACAGGTAAGCGGTTGTCGATGCGAACTCCGCCGCGCAGGTATCGACGCGCTTGTATACCGGGCGCACACCCAGCGCATGCCGCTGCTTGCGGACCTGCTCTTCGCGCACGCCGAGCACCTGGGCGAGCCGCCGGTCCGAAAACCCTTTCTGCTTCAGCCGAAACAATCGTCCCTTGTCGAGCGCAGCGAGCGACTGGCCACGCAGCCCGTCCTCGATGCGTACCAGCTCCTCGATCTGCACAAGAAACCACGGATCGATGCGCGTCAGCGCGTGGATCTCGTCGCCGCCAAATCCGGCGCGAAACGCATCCGCGATGAACCAGAGCCGCTCCGGGCCGGTCGACGTCAATTGCTGCCGGATAATCGTCAGCGCGTTATCGCTGCCGGGATCGACCTTTTCGTTCAGACCATCAACGCCGGTTTCCAGACCGCGCAGCGCTTTTTGCAGCGACTCCTGGAACGTCCGGCCTATTGCCATCACCTCGCCGACAGATTTCATCTGGGTGGTCAGTCGCTGCGCCGTCTGCGGAAACTTTTCAAAGGTAAAGCGCGGCACCTTGGTCACCACATAGTCGATAGCCGGCTCGAAAGACGCCGGTGTCGCACCGCCGGTAATTTCGTTGCGCAACTCATCGAGCGTATAACCGACGGCCAGCTTGGCGGCGACCTTGGCGATCGGGAATCCGGTCGCCTTCGACGCCAGCGCCGACGAACGTGACACGCGCGGATTCATCTCGATGACCAGCAGACGGCCATCCTGCGGATTCACCGCGAACTGGACGTTCGAGCCACCGGTCTCGACGCCGATCTCGCGCAGGATCGCGATAGACGCGTTGCGCATGACCTGGTATTCCTTGTCCGTCAGCGTCTGCGCCGGCGCGACCGTGATCGAATCGCCGGTATGAATGCCCATCGGATCGAGATTCTCGATCGAGCAGACGATAATGCAGTTGTCGCGGGAATCGCGAACAACTTCCATTTCATACTCCTTCCAGCCGAGCACCGATTCCTCGATCAGCAGCTCGTGCGTCGGCGACAGATCCAGGCCGCGCTCGACGATCTCCAGAAATTCCTCGGGGTTGTACGCAATACCACCGCCGCTGCCGCCCATTGTAAAAGACGGCCGGATAATCGTCGGAAAACCGATGCTCGTCTGCGCCGCCAGCGCCTCCTCCTTGCTGCGGGCAATGATCGCCCGCGGCACTTCCAGGCCTATCGCGCGCATCGCCTCGCCGAAACGCGCGCGGTCCTCGGCCTTGTCGATCGCATCGGCGCTGGCGCCAATCAGTTCGACGTCGAATTCATCCAGGATGCCTTCGCGCGCCAGATCCAGCGCACAATTCAATGCTGTCTGGCCGCCCATCGTCGGCAGCAACGCATCCGGCCGTTCGGCTTCGATGATCTGCGCCACGGTCTGCCAGCGGATCGGTTCGATATAGGTCACATCCGCCATGCCCGGATCGGTCATGATCGTGGCCGGATTGGAATTGACGAGGATGACCTTGTAGCCCTCCTCGCGCAGCGCCTTGCAGGCCTGGGCTCCTGAGTAATCGAACTCACACGCCTGACCGATCACAATCGGCCCGGCACCGATAATCAATATGCTTTCAATGTCGGTACGCTTGGCCATGTTCGCTCAACCCGCCCGACGCCGGTACTGTTTCACCAGTTTGATGAAATGATCGAATAACGGCGCCGCATCATGCGGCCCGGGACTGGCCTCGGGATGGCCCTGAAAACTGAATGCCGGTCTGTCGGTGCGCCGCAAGCCTTGCAACGACCCGTCGAACAGCGAGCGGTGCGTGGCGCGCAATGTCGCCGGCAACGTGGCTTCGTCGACGGCAAATCCATGGTTCTGGCTGGTGATCATGACCCGCCCCGTTTCCAGTTCCTGCACCGGATGGTTCGCGCCGTGGTGGCCGAATTTCATCTTGACGGTGCGCGCACCGCTGGCAAGGCCCAGCAACTGATGCCCGAGACAGATGCCGAACACCGGGACACCGGCATCGACTATCGCGCCTATTGCGGCGATCGCGTAATCGCACGGCGCCGGATCACCGGGACCGTTGGAGAGGAACACACCGTCAGGCTTCATCGCGAACACGTCACCCGCCGGTGTCTGCGCCGGCACCACGGTCAGGCGACAGCCGCGGCTGACCAGCATGCGCAGGATGTTGCGTTTGACCCCGTAGTCGTACGCGACGACATGAAACGGCAGGCTTTCCGGGCTCGACGCCTGACCGTGCCCGTCCGGCAACGACCAGAGGCCACTGCGCCACTCGTACGCCTCCGCGGCGGTCACTACTCTGGCAAGATCCAACCCCTTCAGGCCGGGAAACGCCCGCGCCGCATCGAGCGCAGCGGCCTCGTCGATCTTGCTGCCAGCGACGATGCAGCCGTTCTGCGCGCCCTTTTCGCGCAATATGCGCGTGAGCTTGCGCGTGTCGATCCAGGCGATGCCGACGGTCCGGTGCCGGCGTAAATAATCGGCCAGCGATTCCTCGGCCCGCCAGTTGCTGACCACGGCAGGTAAATCACGAATCACCAGGCCACTGGCAAAAATCCGCGGCGATTCTTCGTCATCGGCGTTAACGCCGGTATTGCCGATGTGCGGATAGGTCAGCGTAACGATCTGCTGACAGTACGACGGGTCGGTGAGGATCTCCTGGTAGCCAGTCATCGCGGTATTGAATACCACCTCGCCGGTGGCCTGCCCTTCGTAACCGATGGATTCACCCCGAAACAGGGTTCCGTCGGCGAGCGCAAGCAGGGCGGGGCGGTGGGACACTGGCACTCCAGATCAGATCG
This sequence comes from Gammaproteobacteria bacterium, assembly GCA_023266115.1. Lineage (GTDB taxonomy): Bacteria > Pseudomonadota > Gammaproteobacteria > VBWC01 > VBWC01 > VBWC01. The sequence continues at coordinate 18,229 of JAHFRU010000010.1, read as the reverse complement.
TGGACAGTAAAACGGGAGGAAGTAGTTTGCTTCCTCCCGTCGATGATAAATTCACTAAAACCAGGCGTTCAACGCTGTCGCTGAACGGGGCGGAATTCTACTTGATCGTGCCGCCGGGTGTCTACGGCGAATGACCGGCCAGGCGCTGGCATCAGCGCAGTCCAAGTACATCCTGCATATCGTATAAACCGCGCTCGCGCTGCATCAGCCAGCCGGCCGCCCGCACCGCGCCGCTGGCGAACGTCATGCGGCTGGACGCCTTGTGGGTGATTTCCACACGCTCGCCGGCCGCGGCGAACATGACCGTATGATCGCCCACGATGTCACCGGCGCGTATCGTCTCGAAGCCGATGGTCTTCCGGTCACGCTCGCCGGTGTGCCCGTGGCGGCCGTAGACGGCGCATTGTTTCAGATCCCGGCCCAGTGCGTCGGCGACGACCTCGCCCATACGCAACGCCGTGCCCGACGGCGCGTCGACCTTGTGGCGGTGATGCGCCTCGATGATCTCGATATCGACCTCGTCGCCGAGCACGCGTGCGGCGATGTCGAGCAGCCTGAAGCACAGGTTAACACCGACGCTCATGTTCGGCGCCATGACGATGGCGATATCGTCCGCCGCCCGGCGTATCTGTGCCACCTGCGCATCGCTAAAGCCCGTCGTGCCGATCACCATGCGCTTGCCGGCGCGCCGGCACAGCTCCAGGTTCGCCAAAGTCGCGTCGGGGCGGGTGAACTCAATCAACACATCATAACCATTCGCAGCAGACGCCAGCGTATCGCTGACCATGACACCGCAGCGGCCGATACCGGCGAGCTCGCCCGCATCCGCGCCGATGGCAGCGCCGCCGGCACGTTCGACCGCCGCCGCCAGACGCGCGCCTGCGGTGTGGTTCACCGCCTCGATCAGGGCCTTGCCCATCCGGCCTGCCGCGCCGCTGATGGCGATTCTCATGAGGTGTGTCTGTGTCATCCTGCGGTCCGGCGTTACCGGCTCATATTTTCAAAGAATTTCTTGACGCCATCAAGCCACGAATGCGCCTTGGGATTGTGCTGATGATCGCCTTGCTCCAGCGCCTGCTGGAATTCCTGCAACAATTCCCTCTGCCGGACGTTGAGATTCACCGGTGTCTCAACGACCACCGTGCATAGCAGATCGCCAACACGTGTGTCATGCACCGACCGAACACCCTTGCCGCGCAAACGAAACGTTTTACCGGACTGCGTCTCGGCCGGGACCTTCAGCTTGACCCGGCCGTCGAGCGTCGGAATCTCCAGCTCGCCACCGACGGCTGCAGTGACGATGCTGATCGGCACCTCGGCCACCAGATCGCTGCCATGACGGGCGAAAATCGTATGCGGGCGCACGCGAATCTGCACGTACAGATCGCCGGGCGGCCCACCGGATTCGCCGGCCTCGCCCTCATTGGCAAGCCGGATACGGTCGCCGTTGTCGACCCCCGCTGGAATCTTGACCGACAGTGTCTTTTGATCGCGTACCCGACCGCGGCCCTGACAGGTGCCACACGGGTTGGCCACGATCGAACCGCGTCCCTGACAGCGCGGGCAGGTTTGCTGTACCGAGAAAAAGCCCTGTTGCATGCGCACCTGCCCATTGCCGCCGCAGGTCGTGCATGGCGTCGGACTGGTGCCGGGTTTCGCGCCGCTGCCGTCGCATTTCTCGCAACGCAGCATGGTCGGCACGCGAATCTTGACCGTTGAGCCCTTTACCGCCTCTTCCAGGTCGAGATCCAGCTCATAGCGCAGATCTGCGCCGCGATGCGCACGCTGCGCGCCCCCGCCGCCGCGACGGGCGCCACCGAAGACGTCACCAAACACATCCTCGAAAATATCGCTGAAGCTCGCGCCGGAACCCGCGCCGAATCCGCCCGCGGCCGGATCTACGCCGGCATGGCCGAACTGATCGTAAGCGGCACGCTTGCGCGTATCCGCCAGCACCTCGTAGGCCTCTTTCGCTTCCTTGAACTTTTGTTCCGCGGTCGCGTCATCGGCATTCCGGTCCGGGTGGAACTTCATCGCCAGCCGCCGGTAGGCCTTCTTGATGTCCGCTTCGCTGGCGTTGCGCGCAACCCCGAGGACTTCGTAATAGTCTCGTTTCGCCATGTCCGTCAGCCGTTATCGCCAATGGTCAGATCCGCGCGGGCGACAGCATATTGCCGCTCGCCAGCGCGGACCGCCCGATTTATTTTTTATTTTCTTTGACTTCTTCGAACTCGGCGTCGACCACTTTTTCATTCCCGGTTTCGGTTTCGCCGCCTTCCGTGGCCTCCGCGGCCTCGCCCGCGGCCTTCTCGGCATAGACGCGTTCCGCGAGCTTGCCGGAAGCCTCGGTCAGGGCCTCGGTCTTCTTCTCGATCAATTCCTTGTCATCGCCCTTGAGTGCGGTCTGCAACTCCTCGATCGCCTTGTCAATATTACTCTTTTCGTCCGCGTGCAACTTGTCACCCAGATCCTGCACCGATTTCTTCGTCGCATGGATCATGCTGTCGGCCTGATTGCGCGCGCCTACCAGTTCGCGGAACTTGCGGTCCTCGTCGGCGTGCGCCTCGGCGTCCTTGACCATCTTGTCGATTTCATCTTCTGACAGGCCGGTGGCCGCCTTGATGACGATAGACTGCGCCTTACCGGAGGCCTTGTCCTTGGCTGACACGTTGAGAATGCCGTTCGCGTCGATGTCGAATGATACCTCGACCTGCGGCACGCCGCGCGGCGCCGGCGGGATATTGGCCAGATCGAAACGACCCAGCGACTTGTTGGCGGAGGCCATTTCGCGCTCGCCCTGCAGTACGTGCACGGTAACCGCTGTCTGTCTGTCCTCGGCGGTCGAGAATACCTGCGACGCCTGCGTCGGAATGGTGGTGTTCTTGTCGATCAGCTTGGTCATGACACCGCCGAGCGTCTCGATGCCGAGCGACAACGGTGTTACGTCGAGCAGCAACACGTCCTTGACCTGGCCGCCGAGCACGCCAGCCTGTATCGCCGCGCCAACCGCCACCGCCTCGTCCGGGTTGACGTCCTTGCGTGGCTCCTGGCCGAAAAAGTTCTTGACCGCTTCCTGCACTTTCGGCATGCGGGTCTGACCACCGACGAGGATCACGTCTTCGATATCCGACGGCCCCATGCCGGCGTCCTCCAACGCGGTCTTGCACGGTCCGACCGTGCGCTCGATCAGGTCCTCGACCAGCGCCTCGAGCTTCGCCCGCGTCACCTTGATATTGAGATGCTTCGGCCCGGCCGCATCGGCGGTGATGTACGGCAGATTCACGTCGGTCTGCTGACTCGAGGACAGCTCGATCTTCGCCTTTTCCGCCGCTTCCTTCAGGCGCTGCAAGGCCAGCGGATCGTTGTGCAGATCGATGCCGGAATCCTTCTTGAACTGCTCGGCGAGATACTCGATCAGACGCAGATCGAAATCCTCGCCACCCAAGAACGTGTCGCCGTTGGTCGACAGCACCTCGAACTGGTGCTCGCCGTCGACCTCGGCAATCTCGATAATCGATATGTCGAACGTACCACCGCCAAGATCATAGACAGCGATCTTGCGATCACCGCGCTTCTTGTCCATGCCGTAGGCCAGCGCCGCGGCCGTCGGTTCATTGATGATGCGCTTGACCTCGAGACCGGCGATGCGGCCGGCGTCCTTGGTCGCCTGGCGCTGCGAATCGTCGAAATAGGCCGGCACCGTGATCACCGCTTCGGTCACCGGCTCGCCAAGGTAATCCTCGGCGGTCTTTTTCATCTTGATCAACACGCGCGCGGAGATCTCCTGCGGCGCGAGCTTCTTGCCCTTCACTTCCACCCAGGCGTCGCCGTTATCCGCCGCCAGAATCTTGTATGGCACCATCTTGATGTCGCGCTGCACGACGTCATCCTTGAAACGACGACCGATCAGGCGCTTGATCGCGAAGAACGTGTTCTTGGGGTTGGTAACGGCCTGCCGTTTCGCGGCCTGCCCGACCAGTATCTCCGTATCGTCGGCATAGGCGACGATCGACGGCGTGGTACGGTCACCCTCGCTGTTCTCAATGACCCGGGGCTTGCCACCCTCCATGACGGCCACGCACGAATTGGTCGTGCCGAGGTCGATTCCGATAATTTTTCCCATGACTGAAACTCTCCGTGGTTGGACTGCTACGCTGCCAATCGTTGGTACTGTGACTCAATATTGGGGTAATTGCCGCGGATTCAAGTGTTTTGGCCGGCGTCCCCAACGTTTCCAGGCACCGCAGAGTCGCCTGCCTGTCTGGCGCCGGACACCACCACCATTGCCGGCCGGATCAAGCGGTCGTGCAACAGATAGCCGTGCTGATGCACCGTCAGTACGGTGTTTGGATCGCCGTCACCCGGCAGCACTGCCACCGCCTGATGCAGCGCCGGATTAAATTTGTCACCCGCCGGGTTCAACTCGGCGATACCGAATTTTGCCATCGCAGCGGTTAAAATCTTCAAGGTCAGGTCCATGCCCTCTTTCAACCTGGCCACATCGGCGCTCGACTCCCCGACGGCGGCCAGCCCCAGCTTCAGGCTGTCACGCACTGGCAGCAGTTCCATTGCGAATTTCTCGATGGCGTATTTGTGGGCGTTGGCCAGTTCGCGCTCGGTACGCCGCCGCAGGTTCTCGAGCTCGGCGCGTCCGCGCAATATCTGCTCATAGTGCTCGGCCACCTTCTGCTCCGCGGCCACCAAGGCCTGCTGCAACTCCGCGACCGTCCCCGATGCCGAACCTTGCGCCGCGACTTCTGCCGCCTCTCCCGGGCCTTGTCCCGTAATGTCCGCCGCCTGTTCCGCAGCCTCCGGTGCGGCGCTCTCCTGATTCGTCATGCATCTTCTCCATAATGTATTGAAATCGCAGTCAAAACAAACCCCAGGCGGCTTCGACCCGCGCCGTCTGCGCAAACACAATAAGCCAGTTATGGGGGTTAATGCCGCTGATTCAAGACCGCGCTGAACAAACGCGCTGTCGCATCAACGATCGAAATCACCCGGTCATAGGCCATGCGGGTCGGACCGATCACGCCGAGCACCCCTATCGCGCGGTTGTTCACCCCATACGACGCAGTCACCAGGCTGCAATTGTTGAGCGGTTCATAGCCGGATTCCTGCCCGATGAAGATTTGCACACCCGGCGAGCCGAGACACTGATCGAGCACGTGCAGTATCTGCTGCTTGCTGTTAAAGGCATCGAACAGGCTGCGCAGCCTGTCGATGTCCGACAGCTCGGAAAACTCCATCAGATTGGTTTGACCGGCGATCACGCAATCGTCCTGCGCGGCCGTTTCCGCAAACACACTTTCCGCCATATCGAGTGCGCGCTGCATCAGCCGGTCCAACTTGCTGCGCGTTTCGCGCATATCCGCCAGCAGCCGCTTTCTCACCGTCTGCAGATCCGCACCGCCCAGCGAGGCATTGAGATAATTGGCCACCTGCTGCAGTTCGGACGGCGTGTAGGCGTGGGCGGTGCGGATGATCCTGTTCTGCACCTCCTGTTTATCCATCACCAGGATGACCAGAATCCGCTGATCCGACAGCGGCAGCAACTCGATATGACGCAGTACCTGATGCTCGCGACGCGGCGCCACAACCACACCGGCCATGTGAGTCACACCCGACAGCAGCGAGGATACCCGCTCGATCAGTACCTCGACCGATTCGTCGGTGTCGATTTCCTGCTTGAGCCTCTGCACCTCATCGTTATCAAGCGACTGGACCGTCAGCAGCGAATCGACAAACAGACGATATCCCTTGTCGGTCGGTATCCGACCCGCCGAGGTATGTGGCGACGACACCAGCCCCAGCGCCTCGAGATCGCCCATGATGTTGCGCACCGTGGCCGGGCTGAGGTTGAGCCGCGAATCGCGGGCAAGCTTTTGCGAACCGACCGGCTGTCCGTCCCGGACATAGGACTCGATCAGCATTTTCAGCAAGGTCTGTTCCCGCTCGTTGATCTCGGTGGTCATTTGTATTTCCGCCGGACTGCGTACCTGCATCGCAACACTCGTTCCGGCCGTTGACGGAATTAGCACTCGAGATATCCGAGTGCTAGACTGCACGTTACCAACTGGCTACTTTCGCTGTCAAGAAACCAGCATATTGGCGCTAACACGCTGACGTGTTAAGTTTTTCCAAATTTATTGATGGAGTGACCCGGTGAAGCCCGCTTTCAAGACGATCGCCCTGATCGGCAAACAAGACGACCCGCGCATCGGCCCGACGCTTCAGACACTCGCCGCATTTCTCAAGCAACAGCAGGTGGACATCATACTCGACGAAAACACGGCGCGTATCCTGCCCGGCCACGGTCTGGAAGCCGGCGACCGCCAGCTGATCGGCCGGCGCTGCGATCTCGCCATCGTCGTCGGCGGCGATGGTACGCTGCTGAACGTGGCACGCACGCTGGCGGATTTCGGCGTACCGGTCGTCGGCATTCATCTCGGACGCCTCGGGTTTCTCGCCGACATCACCCCGGACGTCATGATCCAGAACATCGGCGAGATCCTCGGCGGCCACTATATCGAGGAGGAGCGCTTTCTGCTGCACGCGGTAATCCAGCGCAGCGGCGGCGCCGTTGGCGACAGCGATGCATTTAACGATGTCGTCGTGCACAAATGGAATGTCGCCCGCATGATCGAGCTGGAAACCTATATCGACGACAACTTTGTCAGCAACGAGCGTTCCGATGGCCTGATTGTCGCGACACCGACCGGCTCGACCGCCTACGCGTTGTCCGGCGGCGGACCGATACTGCACCCGACGCTGGACGCGATATTGCTGGTACCGATATCGCCGCACACGCTCAGCCATCGGCCGATCGTCGTCGCCGGCAGCAGCAAGATCGAGATCGTCTGCAGCGAGAGCAACCGGGAAAAAATTCAGGCGACCTGCGATGGCCAGATCAGCTTCGGTCTCGAACCCGGCGACCGTGTCGTGATACGCAAAAAAGAACGCACTGTGCGCCTGGTTCATCCGGTGTATCACGACCATTACGAAATACTGCGCGCCAAGTTACACTGGAGCGAAAACCCGTGACCCTGCTTCGGTCCCACCGCTAGCCCGCGCCGCCATCCGGATACGCCATGCTGACACATATCTACGTCAGGAATTTCGCGATCATCGAAGAGCTCGATCTGGATGTCGATCCGGGCATGACCGTGCTCACCGGCGAGACCGGCGCCGGCAAATCGATCCTGATGGACGCGGTCGGCCTGGCACTCGGCGACCGCGCCGGACCGGGCATTATCCGCCACGGTGCCGAGCGCGCCGAGATTCAGGTCAGCTTCGATCCGAGCTGCCTCGAACCTGTCAGGCAATGGCTCGCCGAACACGATTTTGCGGCGGATGACGAATGCCAGCTGCGGCGGACCATCACCGGCGACGGCCGCTCCAAGGGTTACATCAACGGCACGCCCGCACCGATGCAGCTGCTGCGCGAACTCGGCGAGCAACTGATCGACATCCATGGCCAGCACGAGCACCAGTCACTGCTGCGCCGCGACATGCAGCGCCGGCTGCTGGACGAATTTGCCGGCCACGCAGCGCTTGCTGGCGAGGTGGAGTCGCTGTTTTACGCGTGGCAACACTGCAATGACGAGCTTGAAACGCTGCGCCGTGCGGCCGGCGACCGCGACGCCCGCCTCGATCTGCTCCGCTACCAGGCACAGGAACTCGAGGTGCTCGCGCCGCAACCCGACGAATGGCAGGCAATGGAAGAAGAACACCGTCGCCTCGCCAATTCAAACCGGTTGCGTGACAGCTGCGCCCGCGCGATCAACCAGCTGTACGATGATGAAACTTCGGTCGGCAACGTCCTCGCCGGCAATAGCCGCGAGATCGGCCAGCTGCTCGAGATCGATAACACTCTCGGTCCCGCCGCGGAGCTGCTGGACAGCGCGGCCATCCAGCTACAGGAAGGCGTCGCCGAGTTGCGCGGCTACGTAGACCGGCTGGACTCGGACCCGCAGCGACTGGCCGACGTGGAGCAACGCATCGCCACAATGTTCACGCTGGCGCGCAAGCATCGCGTCGAGCCGGACAAACTCGGCGCGTTGCACGCAACACTCACCGCGGAATTAGCCGGCCTTGAAAACGCCGATATCCGGCTCGACCAACTGGTCAGGGAAACGGCGGCCGGGCGAGCGGCATTTCTCGACGCCGCGACCCGCCTGTCCGGCGGGCGCCGCAAGGCCGCTACAAAACTGGCCAAGCGGGTAACCGCCGACATACGCCAGCTCGGCATGCCGGGTGGCCAGTTCACCGTCGTTCTGGAAACCGTCGAGGCCGAACAGGCGTCCACGGCCGGACTCGACCGTCTCGAATTCCATGTCAGCGCCAACCCCGGCCAGCCGCCGATGCCGTTGAACAAGGTGGTATCCGGCGGTGAGCTGTCGCGCATCAGTCTCGCGATCCAGGTCGCGACCATACAGCAGGGCGGCATCCCGACCCTGATATTCGACGAGGTCGATGTCGGCATCGGCGGTAGCATTGCAGAAATGGTCGGCGAGAAACTGCGCGCCATCGGGCGCACGCGCCAGGTGTTATGCGTCACCCATCAACCGCAGGTGGCGGCGCTCGGCCATAATCAGCTGCGCGTCAGCAAGCTGACCGGCGATGCGACCACGCAGACACGGATACAGGCACTAAGTGACGAGGAACGTTGTGACGAACTGGCCCGCATGCTTGGCGGTGTGACGATTACCGAACGCACTCGCGCGCATGCGCGCGAGATGATGGCACGCGCGCAAGAACACTGAGTATCCCCAGTCGTGCGCCCGGGGCGCCGATCATTTCGATCGGCTGCGCATCACCGGTCAACCAGCACTATGACTCACTTTTCTGGCACGCGGGGCAAACGCCGTAGATGTTTAACGAGTGATCGGTCATCGCGTACCCGGCCCGGGTCGCGATATCGCGCTGTGCCTTCTCGATGATTTCATCGGTAAATTCGTCGACACGGCCGCAGCGTACGCACAGGATGTGGTCGTGATGCCCGCCTTCTTCCAGTTCGAAGACCGACTGGTTACCGTCGAAGTGATGGCGCTTGACCAGATTGGCCGCTTCGAACTGCGTCAGCACCCGGTAGACCGTTGCCAGTCCAATATCCTCGTTGGTGTCGAGCAGTGCCTTGTACACGTCTTCCGGCTTCATGTGACGACCACGGTTGCTCGCCATGATCTCGAGAATCTTCAGCCGCGGGCCGGTCGCCTTGAGACCAACGCTGCGCAATTCATTGATGTTGTCCACGCCCATAGCTCCCCTCTCCAGAATTTGTCGTACAGTGACGGAGGAACCCCCAAAAACGTTCCAAAAAAACAGACGGCTACGGTATGATTACGTCACCATTTTTCAACGCGTCAATGGAACTAGAGGACACATGCAAAAGCTTCTCATTTATTTGCTAGCGAGCGCAAGTCTTCTGTTAAGCGCCTGTTCCGTTCACAAGATTGATGTCCAGCAGGGTAATGTCCTCGAGCCCGAAATCATCGAACAACTGAAAACCGGCATGACGCAGAAACAGGTCCGATTCTTGCTGGGCACCCCGACGCTGCAGGACCCGTTTCATCACAACCGCTGGGATTATATTTTCAGTGAGGTAAAAAACGGCGAGATGGAAACCGTGCAGCGCATCACGCTGACATTTTCCGACGACACGCTTGTTAACATCGAGCGGCACGGCCTGCCCGACGGCGCGACCGGCCGCTGACGCCAGCATCAGCATGCCGATTATTTATCTTCCTCCGCGGCACGTTTGCGGCGTACCTCCTTCGGATCGGCGATCAGCGCCCGGTATATCTCGATCCGGTCGCCTGCACGCAGGGGGGTGTCCAGCTTGACCAGTTTGCCAAAGACGCCCACCTTGTTGGCGGCCAGGTCAATCTCGGGAAACGATTCCAGCACGCCCGAATGCCGTATCGCTTCCTCCACAGCGGTACCGGGACTGACCTCGAGCGGAACAATGATCTGCGTGTCCAGACGGGCGTAAGCGATTTCGATACGGATTTTACCTGCGTTTTCCAAATACATCCTCCGCCCGCTTGCAGAATGCATCCACCAGGGTGTTCGCAGCGTGGTTGAATATCGGTCCGACCGTCATGCTGACAATGCGGCTGGCGAACTCGAATTCCAGCGCGAGCGACACCTTGCTCCCGTTGTCGTCCAGCCTCTCGAAGCGCCAGAATCCCTCGAAATGCCGGAACGGCCCTTCCAGCAGACGCATTTCGATCATCTTGTCGGCCTGCATGCGGTTACAGGTGGTGAACGACCGCTCAAAGCCGCCTTTCGCGATGCCGAGTGACGCGCGGATCTCGTCAGCGGTCTGTTGATGAATCCTGGCCGACGAACACCACGGCAGAAAGCGCGGGTACGACTCCACGTCATTGACCAGGGAAAACATTTCGGCTGCCGTATACGGCACCAGCGCACTGCGATTCACGATCGTCACAAATCTCGCTTCCGTATTACAGGGTGACAACGCCGATGGCGTTAAGAATCCCGCTCACAAAAACAACGATGACGGCCAAAGGAGTGATGTAGCGGACCAGAAACCGCCAGCTGCGGTATACGGTGCCGTTACCTATCGCCAGTTCCTGCAGCGTCGTTTCGCGCAACATGACCCATGCCGCAAATATCGAGATACACAATCCGCCGAGCGGCAACATGATACTGGCGGTAAGAAAATCAAGCAGATCGAAAAATGTCTTGCCAAAAAGCCGGACATCGGACCAGTCATTGAACGACAGCACCGTGCCGATGCCCAGCACCCACGTGAGCACACCGCTGATGATACAGGCCGCGGGACGCGTCAGGCCGTGCCGCTCCACCATCCAGGTAATCGCCGGCTCTATCAGGGAGATCGACGAAGTCCAGGCCGCGAACACCACCATAATAAAAAACAGCACGCCGAAGAAGGTCCCGCCCGGCATATGGCCGAACGCCAGCGGCAGCGTCTGGAAAATCAGGCCCGGACCGGCGCCCGGCTCGAGATTGTTCGCGAATACGATCGGGAAAATCGCCAGGCCGGCCAGTAACGAGACAGCGGTGTCGGCGGCGACGATCATCAGCGTCGTACGCACGATGGACTCGTTATGCGACAGATATGACCCGTAGATCATGATCGCGCCCATGCCGAGACTCAGCGTGAAAAAGGCATGGCCCATCGCTATCAGCACACCCTTCGCCGTCAGCGCAGCGAAATCGGGCTGGAACAGGTAGCGTACTCCGTCGCCAAAGGAGTCCGTCGTCATCGAGTAACCTACCAGAATGAATAACAACACAAACAGCCCAGGCATCAGAAACCGGGCGGCCTTTTCCAACCCGCTTTGCACGCCGCGCGACACCACCACCATCGTCATGATCATGAAGATCGTATGCCAGACCATCTGCGCCATCGGCTGGCCGACAAACGACTGGAACACCGTCTCGACGCCTTCCGCCGTCGCCTCGTCGAACACCCCGGACGCCGTACGAAATACATACGCCAGCACCCACCCGCCGATAACACTGTAGTAGGAAAGAATCAGAAACCCCGCCAGCACTCCCATGCCGCCGAGGTATCGCCAGCGCGGATGCGCTCCGGCTTCCTCGGCAAGCAACTGCAGGGTATGAATCGGGTTGCGCCGGCCCCGCCGCCCGATCATGATCTCCGCGATCATGATCGGGATACCAATCGCGACTATGCATAACAGGTACACGATCACGAACGCCCCGCCGCCGTTCGCACCGGTGATATAGGGGAACTTCCAGATATTGCCCAGCCCCACCGCGGAGCCTGTCGCCGCGAGAATAAATGCCCAGCGCGACGACCACTCGCCGTGGATGCTGTTACGTTGTTGCGCCATGCCTGTTCCTCGCCTCGCGCGGGGTACGCTATCGAGAACTACCTATAAGCGTGACACGTCCAACGGCTGTCATTCCCGCGAAAGCGGGAATCCAGCGCCATTCACAACCGCTGGATTCCGGGTCTCCGCTGCGCTCCGCCCGGAATGACGGTCGCGATGTCTTGTCACGTCATTTGGTAATTCTCAATAATCCCTGATTCTTCTTGCTTCTCGGGCGATTTTCCGCGAAATCGCCGCGTTACACAACCGCGGCATGTGGCTACCGGCGCTACCCCGGGATACACGTCACGGTAACGCGCTACTGATCTGCCAAACGAAACTGCCCTTAGAGTTCTGGCCGTCTGCCTTGCTATAATCCGCCGATGTCAAAATCCGCAGCGAAATCCGCCACAGGCACAAGCACTATCGCGCTAAACAAAACAGCTCGCCACGACTATTTTATCGAGGAACGCTACGAAGCGGGCCTGGTGCTCGAAGGCTGGGAGGTCAAAAGTCTGCGCGAAGGCCACGTGCAACTGAAGGAAAGTTATGTCGTGATCAAGAACGGCGAGGCGTGGTTGCTCGGCGCGCACATCTCGCCGCTGACGACGGCGTCGACCCACATCAACCCCGACCCGATCCGCACGCGCAAGCTGCTGCTGCATGGCGCAGAACTACACAAACTGATCGGCGCTGTCGAACGTCGCGGCTACACGCTGGTGCCGCTCGCCATGTACTGGAAAAGCGGCCGTGCGAAACTGGAAATCGGACTCGCCAAAGGCAAACAAAAGCACGACAAGCGCGCGGTACTGAAAGAGCGCGACTGGCAGCGCGACAAACAGCGCCTGCTGAAGCAGCACTGATCCCGCTCGCGTTTTCCGAAGCCGGAGGAGCAATATGTGCGATACCGTACAGACCTGTCGGGCGATTCGACGCAATATCTTCCGCCTGTTGTCACCTCCGCATACGGGACGTGTACACCATGTTGACCGGCGCCGCGAACGGTGAAGACTGTAGTTGAAGAATCTTATGTCTGAAGGCGCCATTTCTTAAGACGAGAAGGAGACTCCCATGAAAGCAATTCATAAAGTTATTCTTGCTGCCATTCTCGGCGCGACCGCGGCTGGTTGTGCCGGGACCAAACAACTGACCCAGCAGGAAATGCTGCAACAGTACCCGGCAATCACCCGCTTGGAACAGGCGGTCGCGACCGCGCGGCAGAATAATGTCGATATCTACGCGCCGGATGGATTCGCCGCTGCGGAACAGCAATTGAAGACCGCCGCTGCCGCAGGCAAACGCAGTCAGAAGCCGGCCGTTGGCAAGGCCACGAGCATCGGCCTCGCCGCGATCGACCAGGCGAACAGGGACGCGGACAACAGCCGTGACATTCTATCCGAAGTGGTGCAGGCACGCGGCAAAGCCATTGATGCCGGCGCACGTGACCTGTTTCCCAAAGATACTGCCGAACTCGACAATAAGCTCAGCGAAACAGCCAATCTGATCGAACGCAGTAAAGTCGAGAAGGCAAAGCAGATCCGCCCGGAATTAAGACAGGCGTATTCCGACCTCGAACTCCGCACACTGAAGCAAGGTACGGTACAGCGGGCGGAGCTTGCTGTGCTGCACGCACGCAAGAACGACGCGCACAAGCTGGCGCCGAAGACGTTCAACGCCGCGCAGGAATCGCTCACGCTGGCAACCTCTCTGCTGGAGGCGAATCGCACGGATCGCGACAAGGCTGAGACCGCCGCACAACGCGCCGTCGTGCTGGCGGATCGCAGCAGTAACATCGCGGAGCTGATCAAGGATTTCGATCGCCGCGACTTCGAGTCGGAAGACATCGTTCTTTGGTACCAGGAACAGCTGGCCGCGAGTACCGCCCCGCTGGATAGAAAACTTCAGTTCAACGAACCGAACAAGGTGACGATTCAAGGCTTGAAAAAGGATATCAACGCGTTGATCGATGACCGCAGACAACTGGCGAGCGCCACCCAGCGCCTCGCCGATGCGGATGTTGCGACGGCTGCGCTGAACACAAAGCACGCAGAAGAAATTGCCATGTTGAAGCAGGAGGCGGCGGGCGAACAGGCGCAGCTGACTGCGTCCCAGCAGGACCGTGAACGCAAGTTCAGCAGCATCCAGCAAATGTATAGTGCTGACGAAGCGGATGTATTCCGTCAGAAGGATAACGTCGTGATCTCGGTGCGCGGCGTGAAGTTTCCAACCGGCTCAAGCGAGATTGAACCGCATAGCTTCGCGTTGATGAACAAGATCATCAAGAGCATCCAGACATTTGACAACCCGGTGGTGCAGATTGTCGGCCATACCGATGCCACCGGTGGCGCCGAAGCCAACCGGAAGCTGTCAGCACAGCGTGCCGACAGTGTCGCGCGCTTTCTGTCCGATGTCGGCGGTTACCCGGCGGATCGCATCAAGGCCGAGGGCATGGGGTCTGACAAGCCGATCGCGTCCGACGCGACACCGGAAGGCCGTGCCCAAAATCGGCGTATCGACGTCATGATCATCAATAAACCCGCGCAGTAGTCATCCTGCAACCATCACGGGGCAGTGGAATAACCACCACTGCCCCGTTTTTTTGTACCCGAAATCCAGCCTCGCCCCGCTTCCGGGGCGATTTCCGCCTGTTACCGGACTCCGTCATCCCGTATAATGCCCCGGTCACTACTTAGGGGGCGACCTGGCTTCGACGTGGGTTGCGAAACCTGAGGTGCATGCCGAGGCGCAGACGACCTCGTTAATCCAGCTGCAAAAACATAGTTGCCAACGAAGACAACTACGCACTCGCCGCTTAATACCCGGTAGGGTGCCGTCTGACTGGAGCCGTGCTTGTGCGTTCAGATCCAGGCGTCGACACTCACAAGATCGCGATGAAGCCCGTCCGGGGCGGACTCGTTAAAACGTTACCGGACTCGCCGTCTGTCTTCCCTGCCCGTCGGGTAGCAGCCGGTTAAATTAATAGACGCGGACAAGCATGTAGAGCCAAAGGCGGAGAGCTTGCGGACGCGGGTTCGATTCCCGCCGCCTCCACCATTTCAAATGTTTGGCGCCAACCGGCGCCGGCCGCCGGCCACGGATGCCGGACCTTCAGGGATTACGGAGATGAACTGCTTGAAAACAGTTTCGCGGTTTCTTTATGCCGTGCTGGCAAGTTTCGCTATCGCTTCCTGCGGCGGCGGCGGCGGCGATGCGGCGCCGACCGTTGCGCCGTCCGCACCGACCGTCACCGGCAGCATCGGCGTTAAACAGCTGATATTGTCCTGGACCGCGGTCAGCGGTGCCAGCAGTTACAAGGTCTACGCCAACCCGGCGGGCATCACCGGTTTCACCCAGCTCGGCGCCGACGTCACCGGAACCTCCTATACCGTCGAGATCCCCGTCCACCGCTACGACTGGGCCAATGCCCGTTATCTCGTCGAGGCCTGCAACGCGGCCGGCTGTACGGGGTCGGCGGAAGTCACCGCTGGCGGCGGCGCTTCAAGCGCGATCGGCTATCTAAAGGCCTCGGTCGCTGACCCCTCGGACTCTTTCGGCCGCGCTGTCGCCGTCAGCGGCGACGGCAACACAGTGGCGGTCGGTGCGCCGCTGGAGGCCAGCAATGGCATCGGCATCAACGGGACTGCAACAGATAATTCTGCGCCACTCACCGGCGCGGTCTATGTCTATGTCCATGCTGCGGGCGCCTGGGCGTTGCAGACCTATATCAAGCCACCGGTAGCGGCCAGCTTTGATACGTTCGGCTCCGCGGTAGCGTTAAGCGCCGACGGTAATACGCTCGCCGTTGGCAGCCCGTCCGAAGACAGCGACGCGAACACCATCAACGGCGACCAAACCAACAATTCTGCGAGCGGCGCCGGCGCGGCCTATATATTCGTCCGCTCCGGCACCAGTTGGTCGCAACAGGCGTATATCAAGGTACCGAACGCCGAGGCGGGTGATGCGTTCGGCGAAACGGTGGCCTTGAGTGCCGATGGCAACACGCTGGCCGCGGGTGCGCGTTTTGAGGACAGCGCTTCGATCGGCGTCGATGGCAACGCATCCAACAATACCGCGATCAGCTCAGGTGCGGTCTACGTATTTAAGCGCTCGGGTTTAGCCTGGACAAAACAGGCCTATGTCAAGGCATCCAATACCGGGGCGTCGGACCAGTTCGGCTTTACCATCGCATTGAGTGACGATGGCGACACGCTCGCGGTCGGCGCTATCCTGGAAGCCAGTTCTGATTTTGGCATCTACGAAGCCGGCACCGACAATTCGGCGAGCGGCGCCGGCGCGGTTTATGTGTTTACACGAAATGGCAGCGCATGGAGCCAGCAGGCCTATATCAAGGCGTCCAACACCGATGCTTCGGATGCCTTCGGCTCATCGGTATCGCTGAGCAGCGACGGCAACACACTCGCGGTAGGCGCTACCGGCGAAGACAGTAACGGGACCGGCGCTGCTGCTGATCAATCCAATGCCGCAGCTGCCGATGCCGGCGCCGTTTATGTGTTTGTGCGCACAGGAATTACATGGGCACAGCAGGCCTATATCAAGGCGTCCAACACCGGCGCGGCGGATGCCTTCGGCACCGCGGTATCCCTGAGCGATAACGGCAACCTGCTCGCCGTCGGCGCCACCGGCGAAGACAGCGATGCTACCGGTGTCGGCGGTAACGAGACCAACAACAGCGCCGATGTTTCGGGCGCGGTGTATCTGTACGCCCGCACCGCCGGCACCTGGTCACAGACGAGCTACATCAAGGCGCCCAACAGCGCGGCCGACGACACGTTTGGCGTCGTCGCCGCTCTGAACAGCGACGGCAATACGCTGGCGGTCGGCGCCTACGGGGAAGACAGCGCCGCTACCGGAACCGGTGGCAATCAAAACGACAATTCTGCGGCAAGCGCCGGGGCGACCTATCTCTATTGATCGTGTCGCGAATGGTGTCGGCCCGTATGCCTCCTCACCATCGCGATATCACCGGCTACTGCAGCAACGGCGAACCCTCGTCATGTGATCCCGACGAATGCCCTTCGTTGATCGGCTCCGGCGTCATCCGGCCCGACCGGATATTGTCGAACGCATCCTCGATCAAGTCACGCCCGGTGTCGCCGAGGCCGTGATACAGATCCGATAAAAATTCCATGGTATGGCGCGCGCCATCAACAAAATAGAACTGACAGCTGTTGAAGGTATTTTCGCCGAGCCGGACCGGCCCGTACCCGCTATACAGAACCTTGCAGTTGTTGAATGTGCAACGCTGGTATTCCATAAAATCCAGATGAATATCCTGGCTGTCGAACGTCTGATCTTGCAGCAGCATGCGCCACCCTCCCGTTATGGACCAGACAAACTGCGCTGGCGGGCTGTTACACCCAAGTTAGTTGTCGGCGAAGTACAACAGCAGGGTACCGGGCAACATCCTGTAGATCACGAATGGCATCATGCCGATACGGTCCAGCAACTTCAGGAAATAATGTATACATATATAGGCGCTGACGCCAGCGATAAGCGCGCCCAGGCGCATGGCAAGCCAGTCCACCGGCCGCCCTGCCGGGCAAGCTCGAAGACCTTCTGCCTTCCCCGCCAGCACGATCGCGGGGATCGATAGCAAAAAGGAAAAGCGCGCCGCGTCAGCCCGGTTGTCATCGTAATACCAGAACGCAAGGTATCCGGGACCAACGCCACCGCCTGCGCGCAGCCAATGGGGGATTTCGTGTTGGGACTGCGAGGGTGATTCTATCCGATAACGCGGCTAGCCTTCCCGCAATAACTGCCCGAACTCGTCGCTGGACAACGTATAAGCCTTGGCAAAGCCACCGACGATGCGCACCTCTTGCGGCGTCAACCGGAACAGCACGAAGTCAGCAAACCCGAAGCGCTGGGCCGAAGCCGGAAACCTCGCCTGATAGATCTGCCTGGCCCGGCTGTATTCGTCAGTATCACGTTCAAGCGCCACCACACGCCCCTGAATACTCAGCCGCGCCAGCGTCTGTGGGTCCTCGCGCCCGTCATCCGGCTCGCTGATGATCAGCGATACGCGCGGATCTGCCAGCATGTTCCGGGTGTGTTGCGCGAGCTGGCTCAGGTGCAATGCCAAGCCGCCGGACACGGGCTCAACAGCGTAACAGGCCATCGATGCGAGCGGCCCGTTGGCATCGAGTGTCGCAAGCGCGGCCCAGCGTTGCTGTTGAACGAGTTGTCGTACCGAATCGGCGGTTTCATGGTCCATAGTGGATCGGATGATACGCGTATTGCTCTTCGTCATGAATATCATGCCGGAGCAATCGCGACATCGATTCGCCCGGCGCCAGAGACAGACGGCATGGCCGGGGTTACCACGGTGCGGGGTCGGAGCACCGGTTCTACGGTAGTCCCGCACTCGCGTGCACGAGCGA
>JAHFRU010000025.1 GCA_023266115.1 Gammaproteobacteria bacterium | reverse complement strand
ACGCGTGCAGAGCACCGAAATCCGCGCCTAAGACAAAACAGAAAATCCTGATGAAATCACTCACACGTTTTAGAAACAGAAAGAGCCGGATTGGTGGATGGCTTTTTCTACAGGCTCGTTGAGGCTGGCGACGCAGATCCATCCGCTGGGGTGGCCGGTGGCGGCCGTAATAGCGGCGTCCTTCGCGTTCATGTTGCCGGTGGCAGCGCTCCCCAATGCGATCGTTTCCTCGCGCCGCCAGATCACTATGCCGCAGATGGCGCACGCAGGCTCCTGGTTGAATATAATCGGCAGCTTACCGATCGCACTGCCGGGAATGACGCTGCTGCCGTTCGTCCGGTGCATCGACCTGACGACGTGGCCTGACGGGCCGGCCAGGTAGCCTGCTAGAACATTTTAGAAACGGAGATAATGATTTCAACGAAAATCAGGATCACGATATACCACTCGACACGCAATGTACGTTTGTCCTGCAGCAGTCTCAGGAATGTTCCGGCGGTTTGCGATATCAGCGCGAGTTTCCGCTCCAGCGACAAGTGCCGTTCGCGCAGTTCGTACTCGCTTTCCAGTCGCAGGTAAAGCCCCTCGAGTTTCGGTTGCTCCCAGAGTAACTCTGGTTTTTCGCTGATTTCCACGCGCCCGACCATCATTGCATTGATCGACAGCGTATCGCCGATATGCCGCAACAGCTCCTTTCCGGGCTCGCGATGTTGCCCCCCGGTCTGCAGTTCGTTCGCGAACGGCTCGATCCGGTCAAAACTGCCGGCGATACGTCGTTCGTAGTACTCCAGCACGACGCTTTTGGACAGTACATCGGCGATCAGTTGCAGGCGCTCGATCGTAAATTCGCGTAACACGATATTCGGCCCGACTATGCCTTCCTTGCTTTCATCGCCGAGTTCGATAATCACGTCTTCATGAACCGTCGTTTCAATCGGATCAATGATCAGCGGCTTTAGTTCGGCGAGAAAGCTGACTTCCTCGCTGGCACTCAGGCCGAAAAGTGCCACAACTCCGTAGCGGAACAGGACGGCGCAGCCGTGTGATCCTGCATCAACAAGCAGCGGCGAAATCGCCAGCCGTCTGGTGAGCTCGAAGGCCCGCAGGTCTATGCGGTGACCGACGAATAGTGCCCGCGCACTAACGCGGGTTCGGTCTTCGAACAATTTGGTTTCCATAAGATATCCGTATTCCGTATTGGCGGCATGCGTCGTTTGCAGCAGTCTTATATCATTTTCCGGATCAACGGCGCAGCCAGCGAACAGTCAGCTGAATTAGCGGCAAACATTGCTATATAATTAAGTCACGATGTATATCGACGAAAGGAAAATAGTGAAAGACCGGCCGTCCCTGTCAACCTTGAAGTCCAGCAAGTGCGCCGGGGATGACGCGCAGCATGAAGATCTCGATCCGGTTCATATTTACCGGCAGCAGTTCCAGCGCGCCGCTGCCCATATCAAGGGTCTCAAGCGCGGCATTATCGATTTTCTGACCTCGCCGAAACGCACAGTCTCGGTCTGTTTTCCGGTGGAGATGGACGACGGATCGGTACGCATGTTTCGCGGTTACCGCGTTCTGCACAGCCGCCTGCTGGGCGCCGGCAAGGGTGGCATCCGCTACCACCCGACCGTGACGCGCCGCGAGACGACGGCGCTGGCTGCCCTAATGACCTGGAAGTGCGCATTGATCGATGTGCCGTTCGGCGGTGCCAAGGGCGGCGTGGTGTGTGATACCAAGACATTATCCGAAGCGGAATTGCGCCGCATTACCCGGCGCTTCATTACCGAGCTGGGTGACAACATTGGCCCGCACGCCGATATCCCGGCGCCGGATATGTACACGAATGAACAGACCATGGCGTGGATTTATGACACGTACCACATGCTGCATCCGGACCGGAACAATCTGCCGGTAGTCACCGGCAAGCCGATCAGCATCGGCGGTTCACTCGGTCGTCGCGAAGCTACCGCGCGCGGGTGCCTGCTGGCAACGGAGCGATTTCTTTCTAAAAAGCTTGTTCCCCATCGTGACAATCTGTCAGGTGCGCGCGTGGTTATTCAGGGATATGGTCAGGTCGGTGCCATTGCCGCCGACTTGTTCAGGACGGCCGGTGCTACCGTGGTGGCGGTGAGTGATTCGCAGGGTGGGATCTATCGCGAAGCCGGCCTCGATTTTGGCAAGGTGGCCGCCTACAAGAAGGAGCACGGTACCGTCGTCGGGCTGCCGGATACGCGCACCGTGACCAACGAGGAGTTGATGGAGATCGAGTGCGACGTTCTGGTTCCGGCGGCGATCAGCAGCCAGATTCGCCGGGATAACGCTCACCGCGTCAAGGCGAAGCTTGTCGTCGAGGCAGCCAACGGACCGGTGACCCCGGACGCTGACGCCATTCTTGCCAGGAAAGGCATTGTAGTGATCCCGGATATTCTCGCCAACGCCGGCGGTGTGACGGTCAGTTATTTTGAATGGGTGCAGAACATCGACAACGAGCAATGGGACGTCGAGCACGTCAATCGCAAGCTGCTGAGCAAGATGTATCGCGCGGTGGATGTGGTGGTAGACCGATGGCTGACGCTGAAGGATGGCCAGTGCCGACGCCACGTCGGGAGCAGGTGGGGCGGTGGCGGCCGCACCGGTTGATCTGCGTACGGCGGCACTGGTGGTGGCGGTCGAGCGGCTCGCGGCGGTCACCTTGCAACGCGGTATCTGGCCCTGAGCAGGGATGATCTGCTAGGCGGCTCCGGCCATCATCGTCCTGGGCGTATCCTCGCGCATGCCGGTTACTGCGCCTGCGCATAGCGACTTGGCGAGCATTTGGCGCGGCTTTTCCAGCCCCATCAGTTGCAGAACGGTAGGAGCGATGTTTGCCAGGCCACAGTGCTCGTGCAGTGACCAGGTCATTGAGTCCATCACGAGGCACGGTACCGGGTAAACCGTATGCTGTGTGTTACGCGCATTCGTGCGCGGATTTCGAATCTCTTCGCAGTTGCCGTGATCCGATGTCAGTATGACCGAATAGCCGCCTGCCTCGGCCGCCTGGATAACCCGCCCCGCCTCGCGATCCAGTGTTTCCACTGCTTTTATGACGGCCTCGGGGACCGCGGTGTGACCGACCATGTCGCCGTTGGCGAAGTTGACGAGTATGAACGCGTATTCTTCCGCCCGTATCGCATTGATTGCCGTGTCGGCCACTTCTTGTGCGCTCATTTCCGGCTGCAGATCATAGGTGGCAACTTTTGGCGACGGTATCAGCGTTTGCGTCTCGCCCGGGAAGGGATCGCTGCGGCCGCCATTAAAGAAGTAGGTGACGTGCGCGTATTTCTCGGTTTCGGCACAACGAAATTGTTTCAGCCCCGCATTGCTGATGGCCTCGCCGAGAGTCGCGGCCGGTGTTTCGGGTTCGTAGGCATAGGGCAGGTCGAACGCGCGATTGTAAGGCATCATGCAGGTGACGGTCGGACGGGGCGCGTTGTGCCGGTCGAAATCGTCAAACATCGCCAACCCGAGCGCCGCAATAATCTGGCGTGGCCGATCCTTGCGGTAGTTAAAACATATCAACTGATCGCCGGCCTGCAGCGGCACCGCTGCCGGCAGAATGGCCGGTTCGATGAATTCGTCGGTAATGCCGCGGCCATAGGAATTCTGGATAGCTCGCTGGGCGGTATGAAAACGTTCCCCGTCATTCAGTGTCAGCGCTCGCCAGGCACGTTGGGTGCGATCCCATCGCTGGTCCCGATCCAGCGCGTAATACCTGCCTGTGACCGTTGCGCAAGCACCGCCCGCTTCCAGCAGGGCGGGTTCAACCTGGTCCAGAAAAGACAGCGCCGAGCGGGGCGGTGAATCACGGCCGTCCGTCACTACGTGTAGCAGTGGCACGGCGCCGTGCTGGGCGCACAAGCGGATCAATGCCAGCAAGTGGCGAATATGGCTGTGTATTCCACCATCGGAGAGCAGGCCGAAAAGGTGGACAGGCCGACGGTTCGATGTGGCTGTTCTGATCGCTTTCGTTAACGCCGGATTGTTGGGAAATTCGCCGCTTGCAATCGCGTCATCAATGCGCACCAGATCCTGGCGAATGACGGAACCGCACCCCATCGTCAGATGACCCACCGCCGAATTTCCCATTTGACCGTCAGGCAGACCAACCGCGCGCCCGGAGGCCTGTAGCGTGGTCAACGGATATTCCGCAAAATATCGGTCGAGCAGCGGCGTATGGGCGTCGGCGATGGCGTTGTTGTGTTGATCCGGGTTGATACCCAGGCCATCGAGTACGATCAGGACGACCGGTCGGCGGGGTGCATCAGGAGAGTAGTCCACGTTATTTCCCCATTACAAATGGGGCGGAAGTATACAGGATTCGGAGGGGATGTAACTATTACCCCGGTAGTTGCCACCGGATCGCTGCGGTAAGTTCCGCGCAGGACGGCGGCGTCTCGGCATCATGACGCGCCGCCCGATCGATGGTCTATTGTGTCTCCACCTCCGTCTCAGTTGTATTCTCGGCGACCGGCAAGCGGCTGGCGCTGTCGATCAATACGATCCGTTGCCCGGGGCTTCCGATTTTCGTCAGGTTTGCGGCGGAGTGCGCGCGCTGGCTGGCGTTGGCCGCATTGTTGATTGTCGTGTCAAAAAACATGTCACTAAAACCCGAGTAATTCAGAGAGTTATTCATGCGGGTGTCACCTCCTAGGTTGCTTCGTGGTGGTGGACAAACCAAAAACATTCAGGACTGGCGTCAATCACAGTTGTGCTGTTACCCCCTGACACAGCGCAGCTACCCAAGTGACTGAAGTATCGGTAAACCGCATAACCTCAGTGAGTCGCATATGTCCGCTTAAAGCAAGCGAGCTGATGCGGAGTGAGTTGCCGGAGTCCGTCGACCAATTTGCATATCTCACTGTCGAATCGTCACATCAAGGGTAACCGGGTTTTTTCACCCGTGCGACTGTCAACCGATGCAAGTGCTCAAGCATCCCCGCATTCGTCGTGACGAAAAATATAGAAGCCTTTGCCGCGATACCCTGTGTAACACCCGAACCACGATTCCACACTATTCCTAACCGTGGCCACTTACAACCTTGATCAATTCCGATAAACATACTCCGCCAAATATTTACGATTTGTTGTCGAAGAAAGCGTTCTTCAAGCAAAACATCGTGTTGATTCGATGCGACGGATAAGCGTGGTGCACCCGACAGGTTTGGCACGCGGGCCGACGGTTTTATCATGGCGCTGCGGGGCACGGGGAACCGATTGATTACCCGAATGTTGTCGTCAACGCGCGCAAGATGTTCAGGCGTATTCTGCCGCAATCGAGTTTGGCGTCAAGAAAAAGGCGCTGGTTGACTTCCAGCTCAATGCCAGCGTAGTGAGTCCCGGAGAATATTTTGCGCAAGTAGGTCGCGAAGCCGTCCGCGGTTCCTTTGTACGGGTAATTCTTTCGCACCCGCAGTGTCGGTGCGAAGTCGCTTAACGCGTTTTGAAAACGCGTACAAAACAGCCGTTCGCTGCGACGTGCCGGATCGTAGAGCAGGCCGATGTCCGCCATGCGTGTCTTGCCGTTGAATACCGGTGTGAAACTGTGCGCCGAAACATGCACGACGGAATGGCCGCGTGCGATTATCTGGACGATGCGTTTCTCGACGGCGCTGCGGTAGGGCGAATAGTAGAGGGCAAGCACTGCCGCCCGCGACGCACGGTCGAGGACGCGTGTCTGACTGGAAAAGAGCTGGCGATGATGCGGCGATCGATTCAGGTCAACCAGCAGGCGCGATACCGTTGAGTAATGCAGTGGCGCTCTCAGGTGCCGGGCAAGATAGCGTGCGAGATTCAGCGCGCCGATATCATGTCCGCGATGGCTCTTGAGAATTTTTTGTGTACCGTGAAACAGCCGCGCATAGCGGGCGGGAATGGTGTTTCCGCCATGTTCGCAGGTAATCAGCAATACTGGTTTAGCCGGCAAACATCTTGCCCGCGCCGAGGCAGGCGCATAGCTGCCGGTAAACCGCTCGTATGTCATCATGTGTCGGCCTGTCACCGACCGCGGTCAGGATGCGCCGCGCCAGTGGCCCGCGCTGCGTCAGGATATCCCAGGCTTCCTGCCACTGTTGTCGCGCGTCGATCCCCGGGGCAAGCGTTTCGATAATGTGCTGCCACAAGTCAACAGCCCGGCATTTACTGCCTTCGGGATAGCCGAATACCTGCAAGTAACGGCGATTGTCGATGACGGCCTGATCACCATCGGTCATTGTCTGCAGCAGAATCTCGTGCAAAGGCTCGATCTTCCATTTTTTCTGCGCGGCCAGCGACAGCCACAATTCCTCGGTATGCGCACGGATCGTCTCGCTGACGAGCGCCACCGTGGCGAGATCGGCCAGCGGGCATTCCTGGATATCCATTAAACGGATCTCAATCGTATTGCGGTCGAAGCGTGCAATGGCGCCGCGCGAGTTTACCCACTCGTGGCACAGCACGCCATCGGGGTCGTAAGGCGCGAGATCGCGGTAGATAGGTTCAAGAATATTCTGTTCATAATCGCGCTTCGTATAGAACTGCTCGGGAACGACGAGCCCGCTGATTGACGGCAGTTTGTGCGAGTTGCTGCGGTAAACGTTCACCCGGTTATCGAGGACGCCTGTGGCGCGCCATTCAATCACGGGCGAACTGGCAACCAGCGCGGGTAGTATGGGCAACATCAAACGGGTTGCGGCGTGCAGTTTGGCGAACTCGCGATCATTGGCAAACGGCAGATTGACGTGCACGCTCTGCAGATTCGACCAGCCATGACCGCTGCAACTGAAAATACGATCGAAGGTTTCGTAAATCGGGCTGTCATGATGAGGCCATAACCGGGTTTCAGTGAGCGGATCCATCCACGGGTGCATCGCCGTTGGCATCAGCCGCCCGCCTAGCGGGCCAAGCAGTTGATTGATACGGGTGATGTCCTTGGCGAAATATTCCGGTAACGGCGCCAGCGCGGTTGCCGGCCCGTTGGTCTTGATTTCGATGACGTGCAGCGCCAGTTCGTTCGACCATGCGAGTTCGCCCGTTTCCACTTCTTGGGCGAACTCACCGGTAACCGCGTGCAATACCTGATCCGTAACCGGCAATACGTCGAGGGTCTCGGCGTCGACGATCATGTATTCGAGTTCGATGCCGTACCCCTCGAACAGACCCAGAAACTGTGGCTCAGTCTGCATCGCGCCGTCCGCCTTTACGCTGCTCGATGCGTTTGAGAAATACCGACATGATATCGGTGTAGAGCTGGTTGCCTAACACCCGGTCCTCGGCGGTGGCATCGATACTGGGATTATCGTTGACCTCGATAACATAGTATTTTTTGCCGACTTGTTTGATATCCACACCGTACAGACCGTCACCGATCAGATTGGCGGCCCGTAACGCGATACGTATCAGCTTTGGCGGGGCCTCCTCGACAGTGAAGGTTTCAGCGCGGCCTTCGTGCGACTTGCCGTGTTCGTCATGTTCGACAATTTGCCAGTGCTGGCGTGCCATGAAATATTTGCATACATAAAGCGGGCGGCGATCGAAAATACCAACGCGCCAGTCAAAATCGGTTGGCAGATACTCCTGGCCGATGATCAGATCCGATTTATCCAGCAGCCGTTTGGTTTCCGATATAAAGGACTCCATATCGTGCACCTTGATGACGCCCTGCGAGAACGCGCTGTCGGGTTGTTTGAGCACGCACGGCATGGATATCTCGCCGGTTATCTTGGGCAGGCTCTCCTTGCTGATGATCCATGTCTTGGGGATAGGGATATCATGCTGCGTCATCAGCTCGGCAAGGTAAACCTTGTTGGTGCATTTAAGGATGGAGTCCGGATCATCGACGACCACCATGCCCTCGGCGGTGGCGCGGCGCGCAAAGCGATAGGTGTGATGGTTGACCTGCGTGGTTTCGCGAATGAACAATGCGTCATACTCCGCGAGCGTGCCGTAGTCATCCTTGGTGATCAGGTCCGCGGCGATGCCGAGCGACTCCGCGGCCTTGACGAATTTCTTCAAGGCGCGTTCATCGGAAGGTGCGTGCATTTCCTTCGGATTGTGCAGTATCGCGAGATCATAGCGGGTTTCCGAACGTTTTCGCGCCCGGAACCGCTTGCCGGCGAAGTGTTGTGCCGCCATGTCGAGCACAAACGGCCAATGTTCCGCCGGGATGCCGTTCGATGAGATCGGGCTGATATTCTGCAGCTGCCATTCGCGGCCGCGTACGAAGCGTGCACGCAGCAATGGTGCTGGAAACAGGTTAAACAGATTAAGACTCAGACGGTCATAACGTTTGGCAAGGTTGCGGCCGAAGTAAATACTCAGTACGAATTCTTTCGATTGTATCGGGGCGAGGCTTTTCTGTATCAGCTGATTGAGATCGTCGGACACAAACCGGATAATGGTTTGCGATTTCATGTCCTGTATGGTGTTGATGCTCGGCAAAGGTTTGTGTCCGCGTGCTTCCGCAAGCAGCGACACGTAATAGCCCATGCTCTGGTAACGGTATGACCGCGTCAGGTTGAAAACCTTGACGCCGCGCATGTTGGTATAGGTCGGATTGGTGAGATAGGATTTGGCCGAAATCACCTGCGCCTGGCCGCTCGCGATCGGCCAGTCCTTGGGCGAATTGACAACGATTAGAATTCCCACGTGTGAAGATTATACATTCTTTTTAGGTTGGATGATCAGCAGGTTCGCGTCATGCGTCAACACGCCGAGCAGTATCGCGCCGATGAGGCGATGAATTCCGGTCTCATAATATTGACCGGGCGCCAGCGGATTCTTCAGATACGGGTCCGCCACCATCACAGTACGTGGTTCCTTCTTGTAACCGCACAGTACCACGAAATGACCGGCTGGTTCGCCACGCACGTCGTCATCCTGCGTAACATTTGTGCCGGATTCTCTCGCCGCCTGGTAGAGATAGGTGGAACTCAACCCGGTCAGGATCGGGATCCCTTTTTTCAAGTAACGACGGATCAGCTCCGGGCCAAGGTCAACGAACTCGATTTTGCCGCCAAGCCGGAGAAACTCCAGATAACCCTGTGTCGCATGTTCCAGTTTCGTGTCGTTCTTGTGTTTCGCCTGCTTCTTGAGGCGCTCGGCAAGATTGATATCGGGCCTGGTAAACCAGGTCGGATCGAATACACCCAGGTTATAGGTATAGATGGTCGCGTTATAACCGCGCCGCAGTGCATGTGAGGCGAGAAATACTGCGAGCGTGCCGCCGGTTTCGAGCTCGCGCGTTTCGGCGATAATCTGATCCAGCGACAGAGTCTCGCCATAGTAGCGATACACCGCGTGCAGACAGGTGGGTCCGCAGGTGCTGTCGTTCGGTTGGGGGAGAATCTCGAGTTGTAACGTGCGGTCCACAGCGCGCGATATTACGTGAGCGGCCGGGGTTTTCCAAATATACAGTGCTCGATGGCCAGCGGCGTTGGGCCGGTGAGGCCGGGGCGGGTCCGATAAATCGTTGAAGACCCTGGTTACCACATGACACATTAATCGATTGGAAAGCCGTTCGGTTGTGCTTGATCAGGTTATCGCCAGCGGTTATGCGGGTATCTGGGCGGTGCTCATGCGGCTCGTGATCCAGGTGCTGGCGCGTTTCTTTGTCGCCGGCGAGCGGCTGATGCGGTTTCGCGTGGGCGCGGATTCGGTGGTGTCGATGTGTTAACCAGCCAGACCAGGTTTTCGTCGTTCGGCAGGAGTGAATCCGGTGAGACCGCAGCGCATAAAATGATTAGCGGTCTGTTACTGCCGGTTGCGCATTTCATAACACGCGGAAACCGCGCTTTAATTTTTAATTATCGGCGGCGCCGATTGCCCGCAATACGCTCAGGGGGACAGGATTGGGAAACCCGGCGGTGCTATTTGCAGTGTGAGCACACTTTAATACATGCAAAATCGCGATGCGTTTGATGATGGTTGGCGTGAGTGCCGTGGTTCCGAAGAGCATCCCGTTTCGCGTACGATGGTGATGGACGACTCACCGGATGTGCCGTTCGATCGCCCGATCTGACCGATGGCGACATACCCGTGGGCGTGCCGGTGGCGCCGGTGATCCCGTTCGTGAACGACGGTGAACTCCATGGGATTGTGTTTGCGGTGTGCCCGGCCGTGCGATCCCAGCGCTGGTCCCGTTGCTCGATGAGTGGATGTCGCAGCGCGCCATGCCTGCGGGAGAAGCCTATAACCCGGTTCAGCAAGCGCATGTGTGAGTCCGGCGAATTCGCCCGGCTGCGCATGCAGCGTGTCGGTTTGACGACGATTGGCCAGACCTTGATTGTCTGCAGATTCGCGCCGAAGAGGTCAGATATGGACAACACTCGCTGTTTTAGTCAGTTCAAGGTTCCAGGCGGTCGCCCGATACAAGCCGTATCTGTACGATATACCGTTGTGCGTTTTCCAGCAGTATCCGGGGAGTTAATCCGATCGCGGTGTGGCTTTTTCTGTTTGAGCCGCTGCCAGGGGAGGCGCTTGTCCAAAAATAATATTAATAACGGGAACATGGAATGGCGATTGGCAACGCAGGGGCAGCGGTCAGACCGATGAACGCGGATGCGCGAGTACCGGGCTCGGGCGGCAAGCGCCGGATTCTGAATCACGATATCAGTCGCTTTGCGCGCAGTACCGATCCGCTAATGCGATTGTACTCGGCGCGCGCGTTGGGGTTATCGAATCCTGAGGATACGATACAGCTGGCGCCCGAATTGCGTGGTGAATGGGCCGCGATCGTCCGCCATTATGATCGCATCGGCTTGACGCATTCGCGCGATGTGATATGGGATACGAATTTCTCATGGATCATACAGCTGGCGGGTCAGGAGATATCAGTGCAGTTTTTCGATGAGCAGGCGCAGCGCCATCACGACGATCGCAAGTGGTGCGAGGCGGTGCGTTATATGGGCTCAAAGAACAACTTCATTCAACTTGCCGGCGAGCTCAAGGTCGACGTTCCGCGCACCTGGCGCTTTGATCGTCGTCGCGATATCAAGGATGTCACTACGTTCCCGTATCCATGTTATCTCAAGGCCAGTGCTCCGACCTATGGCGGTGGTATTTATCGATGCGCTTCCAGCGCGGCACTGAATGACGCGCTGACGCATTTTGAGCCGCCTGTTCCATTGCAAGTTCAGGAGGAACTCACGTCGGATTGTTTTCTGACGCTGCATTACACAGCAGTGGATGATATCGCCACGCGTGTTGCGGTGACCGAGAAACGACGCGCCGACCACGTTCATCAGGCCACGCGCTTTCCCTCTGAGCACGCGCCGTGGCATGTTGTGCAGCCGATAGCGACATGGCTGGCCGCCGTCGGTTTACGCGGTGCGTTCGATTTTGAGGTTGCGGTGGTGATGGCCGGCGATCGCCCTCGTTACCTGCCGATCGGTTGCCGGCCGTGGTACAGCGATAGCGCCTACGCGGTATTGATTGCGCAACAGCTCGGACTGGACGAATGGTGTGCGATCCAGGTCGACAGCCGCAGGCGCTGTCTCGGCGAAATTGATCTCACTGGCATTGAGTACAGCGACTTCATCGGTGCCGGCGTCGTCATTGTCAATTGGGGGGTGATCCTCGCCGGCAAACTTGGTGTGATACTCGCCGGACCGGAGCAGATGCAGCGTCAGCTAAAGGTGGAGCTGGAGAGGCGTTTGTGGTGAACGGGCGCCTTCAAACACCGCTAGGCCCGTTAAGGGCGTGAACCGGCAGCTATGGGCAAGACGCTTGAAAAGTCGAAAGAAATATGATGTATTGTCCTTGGCAATTCAGTTATACTCGGAACGGTTGCATATTATTCAAGACAATTCAGAAGTGTCCCTCTCGGTAATCTCCTGCAATTTGCCTCGTATGATTTGCAATTGAACACTTAAATAAAGATCAGTTATTACAGAGGTAATTTACATGGCAACAGGTACTGTGAAGTGGTTTAACGAGTCGAAGGGTTACGGTTTTATATCGCCTGCGGATGGTCGCGACGACGTATTCGTACATTATTCGGCAATTCAGAGCGGCGGCTTCAAGTCATTGCAGGAAGGTCAATCCGTTAACTTCGAAGTTGAGAAGGGACCCAAAGGTTTGCAGGCGACGAACGTTACTCTCGCAAGCTAACACTCGTTAACCTTTCCGACCAAAAAACCCCGCAAGCGATTGCGGGGTTTTTGCATTTTGGGGCGGAAAAGTCACGACTGTTGAATAACACTAATCGCGGAACGACGCCGAACAGCGCGCGAATCGCAGGCGAAACTAGCCAGATTATCCGAAGCGCGTTACAAACGCTTTTTTGCACGCGGCGCGCTGGGTCATGTCGCGCGGGGCCAGGATATGGTCGACGTCGCAGTACGTCTGGTGCGGGATGACAGGGCGGCGTTCGGGCTATGGCTGTGTGACGCGCGTGACCTGCAGCCGCAAAGCCGGCGCGGGAGTGGGTCGATCGGCAGCCCCTATTTTGGGCGGTCGTGGTAGCGTCGCGGGGACCGGAAGCCCAGGCACCTGATTCCGTGTACCGAAAGCGATGTGCCAACAGATATCCGGCGCGACCATTAAAATACCGGGAGGCTACGGTATACTTTGTTTATCCAAGCAAGCAGGCATACCGCCTGCCTAATCCGTTGGGGGCTGCTGTCGATATATCATGACGTGCTGGAAGGTAGTTACCCGAGAAAGAATTCATCATGCAGCGGCTGCTAGTAATTTTGGTTCTGGTGACGAGCGCGAGCGCGGTGTTGGCGGCCGACAAGCCGGCCCGTATCGCCGGTGCGCCTCCGCCTGAGGTTACGGCGCCGGCGGATGTTTCCGTTGAAGCAACCGGTGCCTCTACACCGGTAAGGCCGGGTGAAATTTCCGGCTCGTTTCCGGTCGGCAAGACCATTATCAAATGGACTGCCACCGATGAGCACGGCAATACGACGTCCGGCACGCATACCGTCATCGTGGCGGATACGACGGTGCCGAAAGTGATTGCACCGGCCGATGTTTCCATCGAGGCCACCGGCCCGACGACATCGGTCGAACTGGGTGCAGCAGTCGCCGAGGACATCGTCGACGGCGACCTGCTGCCGCAGCCCGACACCACCGGCCCGTTTAGCGTGGGCACCCATACCATCACCTGGCGCGTCACCGATGCGGCCGGCAACACCGGCAGCGCGACCCAGACCCTCACCATCACCGACAAGACCGCGCCGGTCGTCACACCGCCGGCCGCCATCACGCTGGAAGCGACCGGCGCCGCCACCGCGATCGACCTCGGCGCCGCCACCGCCACCGACATCGTCGATGGCGACCGGCCGCCGCAGCCCGACCAGACCGGCCCGTTTAGCGTGGGCACCCATACCATCACCTGGAGCGTGCCTGACGCCGCCGGCAACCTTGGCAAGGCGACGCAAACCATCACCGTCAGCGACACCACCGCGCCGGACGTGACGCCCCCGGCCGACATCACCGTCGAAGCCACGGGAGCGAAGACCCCGATCGCCCCGGGCGTGGCCGCGGCAGTGGACATCGTCGACGGCGCGCTGACCGCGAAGGCCGATCAGACCGGCCCGTTTAGCGTCGGCGTCCACACCCTCACGTGGAGCATTAAAGACAAGGCCGGCAACACCGGCAGCGCGACCCAGACCCTCACCATCACCGACACCACCGCGCCGGCGATCACCGCCCCCGCGGACATCGCCGTCGAAGCCAGCGGCGCCCTGACCGACGTCAAGCTGGGTGTCGCGACCGCCACCGACAGCGTCGACGGCAAACTCACGCCGACGGCCGATACCACCGGCCCGTTTACGGTCGGCGCCCATACCGTGACGTGGAGCATCACGGATACGGCCGGCAACACCGGCAGCGCCGTCCAACGCCTCCTCATCAGCGACACCACCGCGCCCAAAGTCAGCGCGCCCGCCGCCATCACCCTCGAAGCCAGCGGCCCGGAAACCCCAGTCGAAGCCGGTACCGCCGCGGCCACCGACATCGTCGACGGCGACCTGCTGCCGCAGCCCGACACCACCGGCCCGTTTAGCGTGGGCACCCATACCATCACCTGGAGCGTCACCGATGCGGCCGGCAACACCGGCAGCGCGACCCAGACCCTCACCATCACCGACAAGACCGCGCCGGTCGTCACACCGCCGGCCGCCATCACGCTGGAAGCGACCGGCGCCGCCACCGCGATCGACCTCGGCGCCGCCACCGCCACCGACATCGTCGATGGCGACCGGCCGCCGCAGCCCGACCAGACCGGCCCGTTTAGCGTGGGCACCCATACCATCACCTGGAGCGTGCCTGACGCCGCCGGCAACCTTGGCAAGGCGACGCAAACCATCACCGTCAGCGACACCACCGCGCCGGACGTGACGCCCCCGGCCGACATCACCGTCGAAGCCACGGGAGCGAAGACCCCGATCGCCCCGGGCGTGGCCGCGGCAGTGGACATCGTCGACGGCGCGCTGACCGCGAAGGCCGATCAGACCGGCCCGTTTAGCGTCGGCGTCCACACCCTCACGTGGAGCATTAAAGACAAGGCCGGCAACACCGGCAGCGCGACCCAGACCCTCACCATCACCGACACCACCGCGCCGGCGATCACCGCCCCCGCGGACATCGCCGTCGAAGCCAGCGGCGCCCTGACCGACGTCAAGCTGGGTGTCGCGACCGCCACCGACAGCGTCGACGGCAAACTCACGCCGACGGCCGATACCACCGGCCCGTTTACGGTCGGCGCCCATACCGTGACGTGGAGCATCACGGATACGGCCGGTAATACGGTGACAGTGACGCAGAAGGTGACGGTAACGGATACCACTGCTCCGCGCGTCGCGCCGCCACCGGCGGTAGTGATCGAGGGCACCGATCTCAAGACGCCGGTCGACCCCGGCATCGCAACCGCTGTTGATCTGGTCGACGGCGCCGTGTCCCCGGCACCGGATGTCACCGGGCCGTTTGCCGTTGGCGAGCATACCATTACGTGGAGCGTCCAGGACCAGGCGGGCAATACCGGTAGCGCGACGCAGAAAATAACTGTCCGGGATACGATCGCGCCCGTGATTACCGTGCCGGGGGACATCATCACGGAAGCGACCAACCTCGCCACGCCGGTGGTGCTGGGTAACGCCACTGCCACGGACATTGTCGATAGCAAACCAGCTGTCACCAACGATGCGCCTGGTACATTTCCGGTTGGCACGACACAGGTGACGTGGAAGGCGACTGATTTTACTGGTAACGTCGTCAGCGTAAAACAGCGAGTCACGATCACGGACACGACGCCGCCGATGGTTAACCCACCGCGCGATATCACGATCGAAGCGACCGGTGCTGTTACCGGCGTAGAGCTCGGCGAAGCGGTTGCGAGTGATCTCGTTGACGGCAACCTCGCGGCGAAACCGGACAAGACCGGCCCGTTTGTGCCGGGTGTTCATACCGTCACCTGGCGCGCGACCGACAAGGCCGGTAATACCGGCAGCGCGGAGCAGCCGGTGACGGTGACGGACAAAACGCCGCCGCGCATCGTCGCGGAAGCGGATATCACCATCGAGGCGACTGGCCCGGCGACACCGGCGACGCTGAAGGTATCAGCGGAGGATATGGTTGACGGGGCGATGCGGCCGACCAGCGACGCGCCGGACGCCTATCCAGTCGGAACGACCGCGGTGACGTGGACCGTGACCGACAAGGCCGGCAACAACAGCAGCGTGGCGCGCAAGATTACGGTGGTCGATACGACCTCGCCGTTAATTACCGTGCCGGCGGATGTGCGGGTGGAAGCCACCGGTGCGGTAACCGCGGTCGATCTCGGCAGCGCGACGGCGACTGACAAGGTCGACGGCGCGCTGGCGCCGGCACCGGATCAAACCGGACCGTTTGCGCCGGGCGTGCATACCATTACGTGGAGCGTCAGCGACCGGGCCGGCAATCTGAACACCGCGACGCAACGCGTGTTCGTCAGCGATAAAACGGTGCCCGTGGTGATGCCACCCCCGGATGTGGCGCTGGAAGCCGCTGGTCGTGCGACGTCGGTCGACCTTGGTGTGGCGACAGCGGTCGATCTGGTCGATGGCAATCTGGCGGCGAAACCTGACCAGGCCGGTCCCTTTGCCGTCGGCGTACACAAGATTACCTGGAGCGCCACCGACGCGGCGACCAATACCGGCAAGGCAACGCAGACGGTGACAGTGGTTGATACCACCGCGCCGGTACTCATGCCGCCCGCGGATGTCACGCTTGAAGCGACCGGTGCGAAGACCGAGGTCGCGCTGGGCGATGCGACGGCAACGGACAGCGTCGACGGCGCATTGAAAGCGACGCCGGACCACATCGGGGCGTTCGCGCCCGGCGCGCATACCGTTACGTGGCGTGTCGCGGATGCCGCGGGGAATGCCAGCACCGCGACGCAGGCGGTGACTATCACCGACAGGACTGCGCCGACGATTTCGGCGCCGAAGGACTTGACGGTGGAAGCGACCGGACCGTTGACGGCGATAAACCTTGGCAAGGCGACCGCGACGGACAACATCGACGGCGCGTTGTCCCCGGCGCCTGACCAGGCCGGACCCTTCGCGCCGGGTAGCTACACTGTCACCTGGCGTGTAACGGACAGCACGGGCAACACGGCGACGGCCATCCAGCGGGTGACCGTCACCGATACCACGCCGCCGGAGATCGTTGTACCGGAGGATGTTGTGACGGAAGCGACCGGCCAAAAAACCACCGTCGATCCCGGCGAGGCCAGGGCGGTTGATCTGGTCGACGGCGAAGTGGCCGTGGCCAGCGATGCGCCCGCCGTTTATCCGATCGACACCACGGTGATCTCCTGGCATGCGAAGGATCGCGCGGGCAACGAGAGCAGCCTCACGCAGTTCGTCACGGTGGAGGATCGTGGCTCGCCGGTGGTGACGCCGCCCGCCGATATTACTGTTGAGTCCGACGGTGACGAAACCGACGTTGAGTTGGGCGCCGCGACTGCGGTCGATGTGATCGACGGTGAACTCGACGCCAAACCCGACAAGACCGGCCCGTTCAAGATCGGCGTGCATAAGGTCACGTGGACTGCGACAGATAGTTCCGGCAAAAAGGGTACGGCGACGCAACAGGTCACCGTTGTCGCGCCGGCGGCAAAGCCCGTCACTGCGATGGAAAAAGACCAAGCACCGGCCGCGGAAGCTGCCGTGCCAGCAAGTGAATAAATAGCGGCGGCGACCGGGCCGCGCGGGCGCACGTTGCCACCGATATTAGTACTTCCTCGACACAAACAAAAAAGGCCGGAGCGATATCGCTCCGGCCTCTACGTTAGGCAACCTCGATCCTGCGTGTGACGGGCTACCGGACGACTTTTCCGGACCGGTAGCCCGTCACGCGTCAGTTATTAGTCGCTCTTGCTGCTGCGTGGCGACGGTAGCAGTAGTTGCGGCGGCTGCTGGGTTACCGGGGCCAAGATAAAACCAAGTCTTTCGGCATAGCCCGGGGTTGTTGTGCTTCCGGTCGGTCCCTGATACGGAGGCGGCGGGCTATTGCTACGTTTTTTGTCGTCGCCGGCGACCGCCGGCTGCAATGCCATGGCCAATAATCCAGCCAACGCGGCTCCTGTTACAGCGAGTTTCAAGCGCATCACTAAGGCCTCCAGGGTTTCGGGTTTGATCAAAAAACAGTTGCATTCTACATTTTTTTTGTGCGCTGCGGAAGCGAGTGACGACGAACGGCGGTTTTTCCAAACGATTTCAGTCCGGTGAATCCGCGTCGCGAACATCCTTCGCCGTATTTGTCGGGAAATTTTACAGGAAATTCCGCCGCGAACGACGTCGATCGCTACGCGAGCGAGGTCGCGACAAAGAACAGATACATCAATAGCGCGAAATTCCATTCGACGATGTTTTCGATGAAGGTGTGACCCGGGTGGATCGCCTTCAGTAGTGATACCGCCAGTCCCGGCGCCGG
Organism: Gammaproteobacteria bacterium; assembly: GCA_023266115.1. Taxonomy (GTDB): domain Bacteria; phylum Pseudomonadota; class Gammaproteobacteria; order VBWC01; family VBWC01; genus VBWC01. The sequence goes on along the minus strand of JAHFRU010000025.1, from coordinate 16,527 downwards.
CATCGCCAGGCAGATCGACACCTTCTGCGACAAGCCGTTTGCAGCGTCTTTTGTCGTGAGGGCTGTAGCAGCTGCCCGAGCCGATGCACCGGCAACCGCTGCGCGAGAAATGTAAAGGCGAAGTACAACATGGCACACGACCGTAATGCGCGGCGATCAAATACCTGCTGATGACGGCGCTGATTTGTACCAGGCTGGTAAGCCGGGGCAGCGCACGGAGGTGCATGAGTGCTTATGCGGGCAGTACGGGATCCTTGTCGTGTTCCGGAGCCGACGGACTCGTGTCCCGGTGCATCAATTCCCAGACACGTTCCGCGAAACCGACACCAACCTGGTCATAATAGTTATAAGCGACGTCGGCGCCGGCCTTGCGTATTTTGTCGAGTTCTTCTGCATGCACGGCCGTGGCGCAGATCAGCCCGTCAAACCCGCGCTTGCGCAACTGTCTCGCTGCCATCGTATTGGCCTCAAGATCCGGCATTGCGAGCAGTACCGCGTGCACTTCATCGAACGACAGATTTTCCCACAGGCCGGGGTCTTCGGCGTCGCCATATAGCACGCGCCGTCCCTCGCTGCGATGGTGTTCGGCCTTGGCCGGGTCAGAGTCCATGCCAATCACCCGCTGGCCGCGTTCCGACAGCAAGTCATACGCACCGGTGCCGACCCGGCCCATCCCCATCACCAGCAAATGTGAGTTGCCGAGCAGGATCGGTTTGTCGTCTGGATGTCGCCGGCCTGATTCGAACGGCAGCAACCACTGCTCCAGCCACGAGTAGATCACGTGCGCATGGCGGTTCAACGGCGCGGCGATGACAAACGACAGCGCCACCGCAATCGCTAGCAGCACCAGCCAGTCGGTGGCAAGCCAGCCGTTACGTACCCCCATGTTCGCGACGATCAGGCCGAACTCGCTGTAGGTCGCCAGTGTCAGCGCGGCGAGGAACGAGCTGCGCGCCCGCAATTTGAACACGAGCAGGATGAAAAAGAGCAGCATGGCCTTGACCGGTAGCAGCAGGCACAACAAAGCCGCATGCCAGAACGTCAGCCAGTCCGGTACGCCCGCCATGCCGATTTGCAGGAAGAATCCGACCAGAAACACCTCCTTCAGCCCCCATAGCGAATCCGACAGCTCGACCGCGCGCTTGTGATCTGCGAGCAATATGCCGAACAGCACGGCGCCCAGTTCCGAGCTCAGGCCGAAAAACTCGAAGCCGGCGCCGGCGAACACGAATGCGATCAACAGCCCGAACAGCAGCAATAATTCGTCGTGGCCGCTGATATCGAGCAGCCGGTAAAACAGCGGTCGCAGGAAAAACAACCCGAACAATGACAGCGCCCATGGCGATGGCGCGTGCCCGCCCGTGAAGCTCAATAAGCCAACGGCCACAAGATCCTGCACGATGAGAATGCCGATCGCGACCCGGCCGTGGAATGCGCGCAACTCCTTTTTTCCTTCCAGTACCTTCGCCGCGATCACCGTGCTGGAGAACGACAGCGCAACGGCGGTAAACAACGCGGCCTGCATGGGCAGCGTCGTCATTGAATAGAGTAGCGCCACGATGACCGCGCTGACGACGGCCATGTGCAGCACGGAACCGATGAGTACTTCCGGTTGAATCAGTGTGCGCAGGCGCAGCTTCAGGCCGACGATGAATAACAATAACAGCACGCCGGCGTGCGCGATGGCGTCCAGCGCCGGATCGGACTCGAAACCGTACGCGCTCAGGATGAAGCCGGCGCCCAGGTAACCGACCAGTGGTGGCAGGCCGAAGGTCCGTACGACGAGGCCGAGCACGAAAGCCAGCGACACCCATGTCGCGACCATGATCATTGGTTGGCGCCTCTCGCTGTCATGCGTATTCAGAATACTTATATAAGAGCGTATCCATACAGCCACATTACGAAAAAATGTTGCCGGAGTCACTGGCCATGAAGCGCTGTTGCACAATGGTGACCGAGGATTGTTATGGCACGCCGAGTCGATTTCCTGAAGGCAGGCCCGGCCTGATACCCGTTTCACGAGCCATACCCCGAGAGATCTAACAGACCGGATCGGTCGATATTTGGCCGCCATCGGCATTCAAGAATACTGCGAGCCTGGCCGATGACCGTAAAAACCAGAACACGTCCATGACAGGCCACCTGATGGAGCTGCAAGGGAAATTTCGCAGTACAGTTCGCAACACGATACTGCTGCCGTTCGTCGACGAGACGATCAGAATGCTGAACGCAATGGCCGATCTGAAGGGCGACAGCGACTTGTTGACCTATCGTGACCCGCTCGACGTTTTCAACTTCAAGGATTTTGCCGTGTGCATCGTCGCCAGGAACGCGAGCGGCGTTGTCGGCAAGATCATCATGAACTACGACCTGGGCACGGCGCTCGCGATCGGCAACCGGGTGCTGGCCAGGATGCTCGGCCCAACGGAGGCCGCCACGGTACTAACAGAGGATATTCGCGGCGCGCTGGCGGAATTTTCAAACACCGTAATCGGGCTGGCGACGCGCCATCTTGGCGAGGCAAATATAAAAATTTCCTTCGGCACGCCGATTTATTTTCTCAACAGGGAAGACGGCGAGTTTCTGCTCGAGGGTGTGAAACAGATACTGAGTGTGCCGATCGACATCCATGACAGTGGTCGCTTCTACTTCAGCTATCTTATGCATAACGAGGCGTGATGAAACATGCTGGACAAGGACGCGACGATTCTGGTGGTGGACGATGCGATGATCATGCGCGAAGGTCTCCGGCGTGTGCTGGCAACGCTCGGTTATACCAACGTCTTGCAGGCCGAAAACGGCCGCGAGGCGATGAAGATACTCGATAACCCGACCAAGCAGGTCCGCCTGATGTTTCTCGATATCGTGATGCCGATCATGGACGGCAAGGCGACGTTGAAAAAGATCCGCGAAACGGACCAGAAGCTGCCGGTCGTCATGCTCACGTCCGTCGCTGACAAGGATTCCATTGTCGAATGCAGCAAGCAGGGCATTACCAGTTATGTACTGAAGCCCATCAACGCCGAAACCGGGCCTGATATCGTGTCCAAGCTTCTTGCCAAGCTGGCGTAGCGACGATTGTTTTACCCTTGAATAGGTTAATGCTGTCCGCGCCAAAGTAGCGGGTGACCTTGCGCGTTGACTCGTTACCACGCTTGGTAAAATAATCCTGATCGCAGTGCATGTGGATATCGTCAATGCCGGCAGTCACGGCGCGATCCCCTGTCTGCCTGAGTCGCCCGGGCCCGGGAGCACCCTGCCAATTCCCGCCGTATCATTCCCGCGCAGGGGGGGATCCAGTACGCTAACCAACAAATGCCCGCACCGGGTTTGCGCGATGTGCGCCGAATACCGACAATAAGCGACAGACAACACTCACCTGTTACAGGAGAACAACAATGGATACCACCTCGATCGTCACGCTGGTGATCATTGCGCTGCTTGTCTTCTACATTATTTCCATCTACAACACGCTGGTCGCGCTGAAGAACCGCTTCAAGAACGCTTTCGCGCAGATCGAGGTGCAGCTCAAGCGCCGCTACGATCTGATTCCGAATCTTGTGGAAACCGCCAAGGGATATATGCAGCACGAGCGTGGGACGCTTGAGGCGGTCATCGCGGCGCGCAACACCGCGCTCTCAAGCCTCGGCACGGCTGCCGCCGATCCGGCCAATGCCGGCGCAATGAAATCGCTGATCGGCGCCGAAGGTGCGCTGACCAATGCGCTCGGGCGGCTCAGCGTGGTTATGGAAGACTACCCGGACCTGAAGGCCAGTCAGAACATGCAGCAAGTCAGCGAGGAGCTGACCTCCACCGAAAACAAGGTTGCATTCGCGCGCCAGGCGTTCAACGACGCCGTGATGGCCTTCAATACCTTCCGGCAGTCGTTTCCGCCGAACATGCTCGCCAATATGTTTGGTTTTAGCGAGGATGCGATCTTGCTCGAGTTTGAAGACAGCGCTGCGATCCAGCCGGCGCCCAACGTGACGTTTTAGGCCGCGTTCCGGACGCGAGTGAATTTTTTCGAGGCACAGGCAGACGCGCGCCGCGCCATTTTCCGGCTCGTGGCCCTGTTTGTGCTGGCCGTTTTTACGCTGATCGCGTTGACCGACCTGCTGGTCATCTTTCTCTTGTATATGAATGCCGGAGCGGTCGAGCGCGACTTCGCGTCGTTTGCGGCCAGCCTGGATGGTGGTGTCCACTCCAGCGTCGCATTCTTCATCCTGCTGATCGTTACGCTTGGCACGCTGTACAAGTCAGCGCAGCTGCGCGCCGGTGGGCATGTCGTCGCCGAAATGCTCGGCGCCCAGGCGGTGCCGCAGAACACGCAGGATTTTCTGTTGCGCCGCTATGTCAACGTCGTCGAGGAAATGGCTATCGCCGCCGGCGTGCTGGTGCCGCGGTTGTATGTCATGAAAAATGAAGACGGCATCAACGCGTTCGCCGCTGGGCTCACCACCGACGATGCCGTGATCTGTGTCACGCAGGGCGCGCTCGAACTGCTGGACCGCGACAAGCTGCAGGGCGTTATCGCACACGAATTCAGCCACATTATCAACGGCGACATGCGCCTGAACAACCACCTCACGGGCTGGCTGCACGGCATCCTGTTCCTCGGTCTGCTGGGCACTTATCTGTTGCGCATGCTTTCGTACGGTCGCGTGCGTTCGTCATCGCGTGGCAGCGGTGGCGTCGCGGCGCTGGCTATGCTCGGCGGTGGCCTCGCCGTGATCGGCTATGGCGGTACGTTCTTCGGCAACCTGATCAAGGCCACGATTAATCGTCAGCGCGAGTATCTTGCCGATGCGTCCGCGGTGCAGTTCACGCGCACGACGCACGGTATCGCCGGCGCGCTGAAAATGATCGGCGGTTATCCGTATCATGCGCGGTTGATCAGTCCGGCGGCACCGCAGGCCAGCCATTTCTACTTCGCCGCCGGAGTGCAGTCCTTTTTTGCAACGCACCCGCCGCTCGCCGAGCGCATCCGCCGTGTCGACCCGGGGTGGGACGGCGCTTACCCCCGGATCACACCCGCCTGGCTCGAGCAGCGCAAGACCGAGGAGATCACTGACGGCCACAAGGAACAGCTCGCGAGCCGCATCGCGGTCGTCACTGCGGTTACCGGCGCGCTAAACCAGCTGGGCACGTTCGGCATGCCCGGCGCCCAACAGCTTGCGGCCAGCTACGGACTGCTCGATAACCTGCCGCCGTCGCTCAAGGCCGCCGCGCGCGAACCGTATTCGGCGCGGGCACTGGTCTATGCGATGCTGCTTGACCGCGACGACACCATCAAACGCCAGCAGCTCGAAGTGATCCATGGCCGCGCCGAGGAGGGCGTGTTCGAGCATGTCGGTGTGCTCTATAAACTGCTCGCCATGCAGCCGCGCGAGCACTACTTGCCGCTGGTCGAAATGGCCATTCCAGCGCTGCGTGCGCTGTCGCCGCTGCAAAACCAGCGATTTTCCGGTGTGATGATGGCGATTATCCGCGCGGATAACCACATCAGCATGTTTGAATGGGTCGTCAGCACGGTTATTCTCAACGCGCTGGATGCCGGACTTGAGCCCGCGCGGCGCGTGGTTTACAACCGGTACCTGCGTCAGCATGGCATTCAGACCCGTGTCGTGCTGTCGATGCTTGCCCGCGCCGATGCGCCGGACGAAGCTGCCGCCCGGCACGCCTTCGTCAAGGGTATGGAGCCTGTCGAAATGGCAGCCGGCGAACTCGATCCGGCCGCATCTCTGCAATTCGTCACCGTCAACAACGCGCTCAGGCAACTCGACCGTCTGGTACCGGAGCAGAAGAAAAAACTGCTGGAGGCCTGCATTGCGATTTCCCGCGCCAACGAGCAGGTGCGGATAGACGAGGTCGAAATCATCCGGGCGATCGCGGCGGCGATCCATTGCCCGATGCCGCCGGTAGTGTCGGGTTAGCAGCCGCCAGACGGTATGCTCAGTGATACTTCTCTGTCGTGATATGGCCGGGCTCGCGGCGCCGGTGGCGGCGCATGCCGCGCGCGGCGAGCAGGTCGGAGACCTCGGTGATCATCGCGGAATTGCCGCATAGCATCACATGCGATGAATCCTGGCCCAGCGCTATACCGGCGCGTGCTTCGAGCAAGCCGCTTTCAATCGCTGACGTAATGCGCGCATGAATCGCGCCGGCCGGCGTTTCGCGCGTAACGAATGGTACAAACACCATCCGGTCCTGACGCGCCGCCTGGAGCGCCGCGATGGTGTCCATATACGACAATTCCCTGGTCTGGCGCACCGAATAGCCGAGCACGATCTTTTTGAACCGCTGCCACGGCTCGTCGGTCTTCAGTGCTGACAGAAACGGACCGATGCCGGTGCCGGTCGCGAGCATCCACAGGTGGTCGACATCGGGTATCTCATTGATCGTCAGCAGACCGGCCGCCTTGTCGATGACCTTGATCGGATCGCCAGGCTCCAGCCTGGCCAGGCGCGGTGTCAACGGTCCGCCCGGTACAATATCGAAATAGACTTCCAGCAGCGGCTCGTGTGGCGCGTTCACCAGCGAATACGGGCGGTCCACCTGTTCACCGTCGATGTCCAGCGCGATACGCACGAATTGCCCGGCGGTAAAGCCTGGCAGAGGCGCTGCAATGCGCAGCGAAAACAACCGCTCCGTCCACTGACGCTTTTCCTTTATAACGCCGTCCAGCCAATGCGCCATCGCTATCCGCCCCCATATCCGCCTGGCGCACATAGTACCTGACAATTAACCTCATCTGCTGTGCGATATTTTTTTGCTGCCCGGGAATGACAACGCGGGCGTTTTCGATTATTAATGCGACTGGCAATCACGCGTTCCATTAATAAGGCTTGACGATGCTTCGACTTCAGTCCGGTTTCGCTATCCGTAGTACGCTGATCACGCTTGCGATCATCGGTGTGGTGTTGGCCGTCGGCGTGATGTTGTTGCCTAGGGGCTTCAGCGACGACACGTCGAAGATCGGCCGGGGTAAACCTGTTGCGGTACTGACGCACGATAAAAACACGGTGTATAGCCAGCGCTTGATGGAGTTGATGAATACGGTGCGCGACGATTACGCCGGTCGCGTGGAGTTTGTTGTCGTCGAGCTCGAATCGGCGAAAGATCGGGCGTTTCTGCAACAGCAGCGGGTGAACTCGGCGATGCTGTTGCTGTTCGGCCCGGATGGCAGGCGGCGGGCGGCACTGGATAACGTGACCGATGAGCGATCATTGCGCGCAGCGCTGGAGCAGCTGTTGGCCGCATCGTAGGGGCAGGCGTGCGGGCGATCAGCCGGAGGGGGGATTCAGCGCCCGGGTTATGACGCGATATTCAGCTTCGCCAGGCGGTACTGAAGTTGTCTCGCGCTCATGCCGAGAGCGCGCGCGGCATGGGTCTTGTTGCCCTTGGCGAGACGCAGCGCGGCCATGATGTGCCCCTTGTCGGCGTGGCTGACTTTCTGGTACGGGCGCGCGTCGGTGCCGGTCGAGAATGTGCGTGCGGTGTCGGTGCCCGGGGCGGAATGCCCGGCGATGTCGTCGATATCGATAGCCGCTTCCGTTGTCAGCACGGCACTGATCTCAGCCGCACCGATGCGGTCGTTCTCCGACATGATCACCAGCCGTTCGATAATGTTTTCGAGTTGTCGTACGTTGCCCGGCCAGTCGTACGTTGCCAGGCAGTTCAGCGCGGATTTTTCCAGCACCAGATCACGGCGGTATTGCTGGTTGTAGCGCGCGAGGAAGTACAGCGCAAGCAGTTCTATATCCCCGTTCCGGTCCCTGAGCGGTGGCAGGAGTATGCGTATCACGTTCAACCGGTAAAACAGGTCGAGGCGGAAGTCGCCGCGCTTGACGGCCTCTTCCGGAGGTTTGTTCGTCGCGGTCAGGATACGTACATCCACCGGCGTTTCATTATTGCTGCCGATACGCTGTACGCTTCTCTCCTGCAAGACGCGCAGCAGTTTGGCCTGCAGGTCGAGTGGCATGTCGCCTATTTCGTCGAGAAACAGCGTACCGCCGGTGGCGATTTCGAATTTTCCGGCACGCACGGCAATCGCGCCGGTAAAGGCGCCTTTTTCGTGACCGAACAGCTCGGTCTCGAGCAGGTTGGCCGGAATCGCCGCGCAGTTGATGCAGACGAAGGGCTGGTCGCGTCGCTCGCTGGCGAGGTGGATCATGCGTGCAAAGCGTTCCTTGCCGCAGCCGGATTCGCCGACCAGCATGACGGTGGCGTCAGATCCGGCCGCCTTCTGTGCCTCGGTGACCGCGTGCCGCAGTGCCTTGCTGTTGCCGATGATCCCGTGTACCGAGGCCGGTTCATGGATCTTTGCGGCCGGCGATGGTCGTGCCACGGTATCCGCCTCCTGCGCCCGCCGCAGCATCTGCTGGTCGAGCAGCAGCAACTGCCCGATCATGGCGGCGAAGATCTGAAGTATATACAAGTCGGTTTCGAACCCGTCCTGGTGTTTTGTGGCGCGGTGTACCGCCAGCACACCGACAGGCAGGTCCTGATGAATAATCGGCACGGCGATATAAGCGACGGGTTCCGCGGCGTTCGGCGCCGGAGTCGTTACCCGGGACAGGTATTCTGCGTCCTTGCGGATGTCCCGGATCAAGGCAATCTTGGCGGTGCTCATGACCCGGCCCGTGACACCCTCTCCCGGCGCATACGTGCCCCGCTGCTTCTGGCGCTCGGTCAGCTCGTGCGCGTAGCTGATACGCAGGACGCCGGTGACCGGGTCCGGTAGTATCACCCGGCCGCGTTCGAGCGACGGGCGATCGGACAGCAGCTCAAGTAGTCCGCCGATCGCAGCAGGCGTCGCGCTCGATTTGCCGATCAATTTAGTCGCGCTCAGAATGACGCTCGCCGTTTCTGAAGAAAGCATCGGGCAGGTTTCCGGGTTCATGGGGAGCATGGTTCCTCGGTAAGATAACAGTGCGTCACACCGGATAATGAGACATGGTTCTTAAGGCTTGATGACATTCCATCAATCTTCGGGCGTGCATTTTAAATGCCATGATCACTCGTTCGTGCCGGCGCGTGGCAATGAAGGACCGGACCAAGCAGGGGTGGCTCGGTCCGGAAAGGGGGCGGGGTGGAATATTTTGTTGTTATGAGGGTTTACAGCGTGGCAGGGGCGTTGACACCGGATGGTATCGGGGTTTTCGCGGTGGCCTTTCTGGCGAGTACGCTGATTAAGCCGTACAGCGGATCGCGCTGCATCATCGCGGTGAATGCCAGATAGCAGATGCTAAACGAGGCGAGGGCGATCCACTCTGGTGCAAGATCGAGCGACAGCGTGGCGATGCTGACTAGCAAGCTCGCGGAGTAGCGCAGGATTGCTTCGCTGTTTGACAGATTTTCAGCCATGGTCATGTGCTCCTGTGAGTGTGTGGCACTCAAGCCTGTCGCAATCGTCGTGCCAATGCGGCCGGTTCTTTCCAAGCGCATGAACCAATAGCGAAAAATTTTTTGCAGCGAGGTAGCTCTGGCAATGAAAACGGAAGATGTCGCCGCACAATGTCGACATTGTCGGAAATGTCGCTTGCGGGTTTTAGTGACCCACCGCACGAAACGCTATGCCGCCTCGGGCGCGATCGGGTGATCCGGTGTGACCGGAGCGGGCCCCGGTAATGGCGGCAGGCCATGGGCAGCGCGGGCCTGATCGCACCTTTCGTTAGGTTGTCCGTTCTTCCAGCTGTATTCGAATTCGCGACAGGCGCCAGGGCGCTGCGGGTAGATCGCGCAATGCACCGGTTCACCGACCGCGCCGGCCAGGCAGACGCAGCGCGGATTCCTGCCGTGGGTTCCCTTCATCGCCGCGCGGGTCGACGTCAACTGTTCGGTAAACTCGGGGGGCACGGTGCCGCCGAGTTCCGGCGCGGCCTCCGCCCAGTAAAAGCTGATGCGATAATAGGCGCAGCACGCACCGCAGTTCAGGCAGGGATTGATCGCAATCACGGACACGGACATGCCCTCGATAACGCTTGGTAGGTGAACATAAAGCCCGCTATTATTGCTGGCACGCCGGGGAAAGCAAGCGCGGTATCCCGGCCGGTAAAGTCGGTCCGGCTGACTGGCCTTGCCGCAGGGTTTAATGACAGAGGGTGGAGAGCAGGCATGTTGATTGAGAAGAATTCGGTGGTGTCGTTTCATTACCGATTGAGTGAGCCCGGTGAGGCAGTATTTGAGGATTCGCACGACGGTCAGCCGCTGGTGTATCTGCACGGGCATCGCGGTATGCTGGTCGGGCTGGAAGCGGCGCTGGCCGGCAAGCAGGCCGGCGACACCTTGTCGGTGACGTTGCCGCCGGAGCAGGCGTACGGGCAGCGGCAGGATGATGCGGTACAGCGGGTGTCGCTCAAGCATGTGGTCGGTCGCGCCGCGAAGAAACTAAAACCAGGCATGGCGGTTCAGGTCAATACCGATCATGGCCCGCGCGACGTAATCGTCGTCAAGGCCGGATTGAAAACCGTGGACGTCGATACGAATCATCCGCTGGCCGGCAAGACGCTGGTGTTTGATGTCGAAGTGGTCGGCGTGCGCGCCGCGACGGCCGAGGAACTGACGCATGGCCATGCGCACGGCGCGGGCGGGCATCAGCATTAAGCTGCGGGCCCGTAAACACCGGATCAACCGCGAGGGAACGGTGATGAGAATAGTCGTGGCGGCTGTATTACTTGTCTGGCTGGCCGGTTGTTCGATCGTTCCGGACATGCCAGGGCCGATCGGGATACCGGGCGCGTAACGCCCGTTACGTTGTGCGCGTACATCGAAGGTTTGATTCGGCTTTGTAGCGGCCTCAATGCGGGAAGCGTTGCCCGGGGCCAGTATCCGGATTCCTGTCTGAGCAATGAGGCAAGGACCATAGTGAGGGAGCGGCGATGACAGACGTAGCGGAATTGAACACGCGTTTTGGTATCCCCGGCGCGTTGACTTTCAGCGAGTATGCCGGGGTCGGTTTTGCCGAGGTGACGGCCGCGCACGGCAGGGCGACAATCGCGCTGCAGGGAGCGCAGGTGATCGCGTGGGCGCCGGACGGCGAAAAGCCGGTGATCTGGCTGTCGAATGACGCGAAGTTTGTGCCGGGCAAGTCGGTACGCGGTGGCGCGCCGGTGTGCTGGCCGTGGTTCGGGACGCATGCCTCCGAGTCGGGCTACCCGGCGCACGGGTACGCGCGCACAGTGCCGTGGCGGGTGACCAGGGCCGGGCCGTTGATCGACGGCCGGGTGCGCCTGGCGTTCGAACTGATCGAGAACGATATCACGCGCAGGCAGTGGCCCCATGCAAGCCCGGTGGAGTTGCATGTGACGGTGAGCAATACGCTGGAGCTGGAGCTGGTGACGCGTAACGCCGGCAAAAAGCCGCTCACCCTTACGGAGGCATTGCACACCTATTTCGCGGTCGGCGACGTGCGCAAGGTCAAGGTAAACGGGCTCGACGGCGCGGAGTATCTCGACAAGGTGGGCGCGGCGCAGCGCCGGCAACAGATCGGGCCGGTGCTGTTTACCGGCGAGACCGACCGCGTTTATGTAAACACGGAGGCGGAGTGCATTATCGACGACGCCGAGTGGCAGCGGCGCATTCATATCACCAAGTCCGGCAGTCACTCGACCGTGGTGTGGAATCCGTGGATAGACAAGGCAAAAAAAATGGGTGACATGGGCGAGGATGGCTACCTCGGCATGGTGTGCGTTGAAAGCGCGAACACGGCGGAGAATGCCGTCACCCTGGCGCCCGGCGCCGAGCACCGGCTGTCGGTCGGTTACCGCGTTGCAAAATAACCGGGTGGCCTGCGATGTTCCGGTCAAGATGCCCGGGTGCAGAATCGCAGCAGATAAACTGCCGGGATTGTTCGACCGCTTGCATCGCGTCGCGCAGGATAGCCATGCGGTACGCCGATCGTCTAGATCTGCTTGCGGATGCGCGCGTAGCCGCGCTTGATTTCCTCGGCCACCCGTTTTGCCGCTTCAATCACATCGCTTGATGCCGCGCCCGCTTCCTCGCGGATGCGGCTTGCCTTGGTCTTCAGTTGTTCGAGCTTCTTTTCCGTCTCTGCCCATTCGTCGCGGGCCTCGGCCTTGGCGAGATGCAGCTGAACCTTGATCTCATCACGTTGTTGTTGCAGCCCTTCCACCAGGGTGTCGAGATTAAACAATCCTTTGCTCATGGCGTCGCTCCTTCACAAGGTTGTGTGCCTGCTCATATTGATACGCCGGTTCCCTGGCAATAACAACAGAGTCGTGCGGTCGGGAAAATACTGTCCGTTTGCCGGGTGACTGTCGCCAGCCGGTGGCACCAGAATCAAAAAAAATTGTTACCGTAGCCAGCCGCCGGTCGCCTGCAGCGGCGTCGGATCTACCGACAACGCGATACCGGTGGCATCGGCCGGGATCGCGGTAGTGAGGCCATCGAGCGGCCAGTGATGCCGGTCGTCACCGGGTGCCTGCCGATATTGCTGAACGGCGAGCACCATAAAGTTGTGCTGGAGCCGTTTGCTAACGTTATCGCCGGCGGCCACGTCGGTGACGAGATCGAAGCCCGGAAATGCGACATTCAGTAGCAGCGGTGTCGGCAGTGGGCGCGATGGCGTGAACTCTGCGCTGGCACTGGTGCTGCCGATCACGGCCTTGAGTACGCCGGTATCGGTGGTCGCGGCGGACAGCCGCGGCCGTTATTGATCCAGCCGGGTGTGCAGATCACCTTTAGCAGGATGTTGAAAAAGTCCATCCATGGTCTTTTCCAGCGCGCAAAGCAAAAAGTGCACCCCTATTAATTTGATAGGGGTGCTTTGCTTCATTGTTCAAACAGATAAAACCCTGTTTGAACAATGGCGGTGCGCCCCGGCACCGCACACAGGCTGTTTTTCGACAGCCTCTTAGATAATCACGTTTCTGATAACCGCTTTGTCGCGCTGAGTAGCCGGCATCCGAAAACCGGTCGCGCCAGCGAGGCTGTTCCAGTCGTCGACATGGTACGCGACCGGCACTATCTCCTGCCACCGGCGGACGTCGTCCTTCATTCGGCTCAGCCGACGGTCCGCCGGCGGGCAACTGTTCAGCCTTCGGAGGTGTCGAGTTCGCGCAATACGGCCGGTTTCGTCGGGCTGGCCAGCTCAATGGTTGCGGCCTGCGCGCTTGTCGGTCGCTATGCCCGGACGGAGATCAGCGCAAAAGACACTGTTGTTCGGGGGTGGGGGGTCGTAACGCCTGTCGGTCAGCCCGACGGTGGCGCAGTTTCCATAAATGATGGCCGGCTGTTGATGGCGCCGAACCAGCGCGACAGGCGCGGATATGCGCTGTGCCAGTCACGCGTGTAGCGCAAATCGAGATACGCCAGCGCGCCGCCGAGCGAAATATCCGCGATGCTGAATGCCTCGTTGATCAGGAACTCCCCTGTCCCGATATGATCATCTGCGAAGCGTAATGCCACAGCGATCTTGTCTTCCTGGCGGCCAATCACGCCGGGATCCTGTTTTTCGGCGGCACGCCGGGTTTCCATCATGCGCGTCACGGTGGCGTCGACCATGCCCTGTCCGAGCGCATGCCAGCGTTGCGCCCGCCAGCGTTCATCGCCTGTTGGAATCAACGGTGTTGCGGCGAGGCCGTCGAGATATTCGACGATCATTGGCGAATCGAACATGACCTCGCCATCGGAACGGACCAGCACCGGGACCTTGCCGAGCGGATTGAGCCGCGCGACGTTGCCGGCGAGATCCATCGGGCCCTCGACGATAAACTCGCAGTCCTGCCGGTGTTCCAACACGACGATGCGCACCTTGCGCACGTAGGGCGAGGTCAGCGATCCGTACAATTTCATGGCAGGCTCCAGTATCGTATACGCGGCGTCAGGCGGCGCGTTACAGACACTATAGCGATTGCATGTCCGCGGCAAGTGGTGCGTGATAACGGTCTCACGGAGACCTGGTCGTCGCCTGTTTTGCTAGCCGGTTATGATAAATTGAACGGTCGCAGCTCCCGGTCGGCGTTAGCCCGCGGGTGGCGCATCGCGACAGTACAACATGCTGTCAAGCGCCGGAGGTTTGATGTGGAAGTGTTGCTGGTGGCTGTCGCTGGCGGTGTCCTGATTATCGCATGGATCCTCGGTGCTCCCGCGATCCGCCGGCGCCGCCATGCGCGTATCGGGGCGCAGCGGTTTCCGTCCGCGTGGCTCGCCATCCTGAAAGACCGCATGCCGGTGTATCGGCGGTTGCCCATGGAGTTGCGTGAGCAGCTGCATGGTCTGGTCCTGGTTTTTCTGGCGGACAAGACCTTCGTCGGTCGCGGCGGATTTGAGATCACGGAGGCTGTCCGCGTGGTGGTAGCGGCCCAGGCGTGCCTGTTGTTGTTGAATCGCGAGACGACGATGTTCCCGTTGTTCCGAACGATTCTGGTCTACCCATCCACGTATGCGGTGGATCATCAGGAAGAGGATGGCGCCGGCATCGTGTCCGCGGAAACGCAGGAGCGTGCCGGTGAGGCGTGGGAGCGCGGCCCGGTGATTTTATCGTGGGATGACGTGGAATACGGCGCCAGCAACTTCGAGGACGGCGGCAACGTCGTGCTGCACGAGTTTGCCCATCAGCTGGATTTCGAGATCGGCGGGGGCGACGGCGCGCCCTTACTCAGTTCGGCGGCGGCTGCGGCCACCTGGGCGAACGTATTCCAGCGCGAATACGACCGCTTGCTCACCGACATCGAGGCCGGCCGGGAAACGGTATTGAACCCCTACGGCGCAACGGAGCCGGCGGAGTTCTTCGCGGTCGCCACCGAGACGTTTTTCGAAAAGCCGCGCGAGCTGGCGCGCGAACATCGCGAACTGTATGCAGCGTTGCGTGGCTATTATCACGTGGATCCGGCAGGTTGGACGTGACTGGACAATAACGATAGGGCGAGCCGGTGCACCGGCAGCCACTGCTTTTGCGGTACTATCCTGTGGTTGCCTCCATCTCCTTATTGCGGATGTGTCCCTGACAATGCTGAACCGATATCGCCGCCTTGCCTGTCTCGATGTCGAAACCACCGGCGCGCGGCCGACGCACGACCGTGTCACGGAAATCGGTATCGTGCTCGTCGATGACGGCGAGATCGTCGAGCAGTGGAGCACGCTGGTGAATCCGCAGGCGTCGATTCCGGAATATATCCAGGTGCTGACCGGCATCACCAATGAGATGGTGGCCGATGCGCCGGCATTTGAACAGGTAGCGCCGGCGATCGCGGCCCGGCTGGCCGGGCGGGTGATGGTCGCGCACAACGCGCGTTTCGATCACGGTTTTCTGCGCAACGAGTTTCGGCGCCTCGGGCAACGGTTTAATCCTGTGTCTGTGTGTACGGTCAAATTGTCGCGCAGTCTGTATGCCGAGCATGCGCGCCACAATCTCGATGCGCTGATGCAACGCCACGGGCTGGATTGCACCGCGCGTCACCGCGCGCTCGGTGACGCGCGGGTGTTGCACGACCTGTTGCGCGCGTTTGTCGCGCAGAAAGGCGCGGATGCCGTGCAGGGCGCGCTCGACGCGCAACAACAGCGCGTCAGCATGCCGCCGCATCTCGACGCGTCGTTATTGGACGCCATCCCGGACCGGCCGGGCGTGTATCTGTTCTATGGCGACAAGGATGTACCGCTGTATGTCGGCAAGAGCGTGGGTCTGCGTTCACGCGTAATGGCGCATTTCTCCGGCGATCATCAAAACAACAAGGACACGCAGCTGTCGTTGCAGGTCCGGCGTATCGAGTGGATAGAAACCGCCGGCGAGCTTGGCGCATTGTTGAAGGAAGTCGAACTGATCAAGACGATGGCGCCGCTCTGCAACCGTCGTCTGCGGCAGACCAGGGGCGCGGTTGGATTCTACTGGGACGCGGCGGAAGAGCCCCTGCCGCGACTGGTGGAGATCGGGCAGCTGGAGCTAGCCGATACCCGGCATTTGTACGGACTGTTCAGGTCCGTACGTCAGGGCCAGAGCGCACTGCGCGCCCTTGCCCAGGCGCATCAGGTTTGTCTGAAGGTGATCGGCCTCGAACAAGGCACCGGCGCCTGTTTCGGCTGGCAGCTGAAGCGCTGCCGCGGCGCGTGTACCGGTCAGGAATCCGCGCTGCAGCACCGCGTTCGTCTGCGCGAGGCGCTGGAGCCGCTTCGTTTGCAGACCTGGCCATACGATGGTCCTGTCGGCGTGCGTGAAACCGGCGCCGATAGTGAGCGCGCGGATATTCACGTCGTCGATCAGTGGTGTTATCTCGGTGTAGTCAACGATGCGGCCGAGCTGGAGGCGATCACGCGGCATGCGTCGGCGCGATTCGATATGGATACCTACAGGATACTGAGCAAGTTCATCGGCGGGCGGCGCCGTGGGCTGGACGTGATCGGGGTTCCGCGTGTTCCGACACGGCAGGAGAGACCGGCGATTTTTCTCTGAGAACCTGTTCACGATCTTTGGTCTATGATTTACGCTTCTGTTTTAATCGAAGCGAGACCATGCGCAGAACCTACCCCAGTGATGTGAGTCGTGAACAGTTTGAAAAGATACGCCCATTG
>JAHFRU010000009.1 GCA_023266115.1 Gammaproteobacteria bacterium | reverse complement strand
TTGCGCGGCGTTATAATCACGTCCCGCGCAAGTGTCTTGACTATCAGACACCCGCTGAGGTGTTCGCTAATCTGTTGCACTTCAAATGTGAATCCACCTTCCCGCTTTCGCGGGAATGACGGCTCCAGCGCGTCATCCTCATCGTCGTTCGGACGGCGTGCAGAGCCGAGCCGGAATCCAGCCGCGATGCCGGCGATGCCGTATGCCGAGTCCACCAAAGTCCGGCATATGGCAACGCATGCCATTCCCCTCCGAAGTTATACCATGAAGGATACGAGGAAGCATTGATGACCGTTCCTTCGTGGTAAATACAATCGTTTCTCATGACCGAAACAACCGCGAATACTGCGTCTCATGCCGCGCGCTGCCGATGGCGAGCGCCGGCGCGAGAAAACCGATGTCGTCATCGGCGAGCGATATCGCATGTTCGACGACCGGCGGAATCGCCGTGACCGCGCGCGACAGAATGCGTTGCCCGGCGGTCTGGCCAAGTGGCACCAGCTTGATCGCCGCAGCGACCTGGTTTTCGCTCCAGCTCCACAGAAATCCGCTGACGGTATCGCTGCACGCGATTGCCCAGCGCGCTGCCGCCAGCGCGAACATTGTCGCGAAGCTCGGGGCACTGCGCTTCCATTCGATGGCCTCGCCTACATCAAGATCGCCAAGCAATCGTGCCAGTGCACCGCCGAGGTGGCGGTCCTCCGCCAGCAGCTCGGCGGATTCGCGGCTGGCCTGCAGGTAGCGGTTCCAGTAACGGACCGCCTCTACATCGTTCGCCTGCCATGCCGCGTGCAGCCGGACAAGCACCGGCGCGTCGAGATTCGCCAGCGCGTTTGCCAGCAGACCGATGATCCAGGCCGCGGCGCTCTGTTCGTCGGAAACCCAACGCTCCGCGACTGCATGCTCCAGGCCTTGCGAATAGGCATAGGCGCCGACCGGCAGCGCCGGGCTCGCGAGCTGCATCAATCTTAACAGTGCCGCGGAATTGTGCATGTTCCTAAGAATCCGTTGAATCATTCGTCATTGCGGGCGGTGCGCAGCACCGACCCGGAATCCAGTGGTTGTCAGCGCGACGTAACTTCGGGTTCCGCAACCCCGGTGACAACGCGACCGGTTTTCTTCTTTCAATTCCCTCACCCATGACTGTGATACGCTCCCGCCTCCGGTTCGAACGGCGTGAGCTCATTGACTACTTGCAGCCCGAGTTCGCGTACCATCGCATCGAGCACATGATCCTGCTGGTAACGCAACCAGCCGTTGCCGATCTGCAACGCGACATGGCGGTTGCCGAGGTGATACGCGGCGCGCGCCAGCAACAGCGGGTCGGCGGCCAGTACCGTTGACACCGGCTCCGGCGCGGCGATCACGCCGACGACGCAGTCATCATCGCCCCGTAGCAGATCGCCGTCGCGCAACACCGTGCCGCGCGGCAACAGCCACGCCGCCTCGGTGCCGTCATCAAGGCGCACGCGCCCACGGCTTTTCTGCCGCAACTCGAACGGCGCGGTCAGGCTCACTGTCGGCGTTATCGGCTCGTACAGCCGGCGTGTCAGTTGCCGCACGATCAGAACAGGAAGTAACGCTGCGTCAATGGCAGCTCTCGCGCCGGCTCACAGGTCAGCAACTGGCCGTCGGCGCGCACCTCATAGGTCTGTGCATCGACCTCCATATGCGGCCGGTAGCTGTTCAGAATCATGTCGTCCTTGCCGATGCTGCGCGTGTTCTTCACCGCAACGACGAGCTTTTGCAGCCCGAGCGCCCGCGCGACATCTTCCTCCAGCGCGGTTTGCGACATAAAAGTCACCGCGGTGGCGGCGGTCGCGCCGCCGAACGCGCCGAACATCGGCCGGTAGTGCACCGGCTGTGGCGTCGGAATGGACGCATTCGGATCACCCATCGGCGCGGCGGCGATCATGCCGCCCTTGATGACCATGGCCGGTTTCGCGCCGAAAAACGCCGGGCGCCACAGCACGATATCGGCGAGCTTGCCCTCCTCGATCGAGCCCGTCTCGTGCGCGAAGCCGTGTGTCAGCGCGGGGTTGATGGTGTATTTGGCGATGTAGCGGCGCGCGCGGTAGTTGTCGTGGCGCGTATTGTCCTCGGGCAGCGCGCCGCGCTGCACCTTCATCTTGTGCGCCGTCTGCCAGGTACGGGTGATCACCTCGCCGACGCGGCCCATCGCCTGCGAGTCGGACGCAATCATGCTGAACGCGCCGAGGTCGTGCAGGATATCTTCGGCCGCGATGGTCTCGCGGCGGATGCGCGATTCGGCGAACGCGACATCCTCGGGGATGCCGGCATCGAGATGGTGGCAGACCATCAGCATGTCGAGATGCTCGTCGACGGTATTGACGGTGTAGGGCCGCGTCGGGTTGGTCGACGACGGCAGCACGTTGGCCTCGCCGCAGGCCTTGATGATATCCGGCGCGTGACCGCCGCCGGCGCCCTCGGTGTGATAGGTGTGGATCGTGCGGCCCTTGAACGCGGCGAGGGTATTCTCGACGAATCCGGATTCGTTCAGCGTGTCGGTATGGATCGCGACCTGCACGTCGTGCCGGTCGGCGACGTTCAGGCAATTGTCGATCGCCGCCGGCGTTGTGCCCCAGTCCTCGTGCAATTTGAGGCCCATCGCGCCGGCGCTGATCTGCTCGTCGAGCGAGTGCGGCAGGCTGGCGTTGCCCTTGCCGAGCAAGCCGATGTTCATCGGGAAGGCCTCGGCCGCCTGCAACATGCGCGCGATATGCCACGGGCCGGGCGTGCAGGTGGTCGCGTTGGTGCCGGCCGCCGGGCCAGTGCCGCCGCCGATCATCGTGGTCACGCCGGACATCAGCGCCTCCTCGATCTGCTGTGGACAGATGAAATGGATATGCGAATCGACGCCACCGGGTGTCGCGATCAGCCCTTCGCCGGCAATCACCTCGGTGCCGGGGCCAATGATGATGTCGACGTGCGGCTGCACATCGGGGTTGCCGGCCTTGCCGATGCCGAAGATACGGCCGCGCTTGATGCCGATGTCGGCCTTGACCACACCCCAGTGATCGAGAATCAGCGCGTTGGTGATGACGGTATCGACTGCTGTTTTCGAGCTGCGCTGGCTCTGGCCCATGCCGTCGCGGATGACCTTGCCGCCGCCGAACTTGACCTCTTCGCCGTAGACGGTGTGGTCCTTTTCAACCTCGATCCACAACGCCGTGTCACCAAGGCGTACCCGGTCGCCGACGGTCGGTCCGTACATCTCTGCGTAGGCGCGTCGTCCGATCTTTGCCATTAACGTTACTCCAGCACACCTGCGATCTTGTTGTTGAAGCCGTAGACGAGTCGCTCGCCGACGTATTCGACGAGTTCGATCTCGCGGCTCTGGCCCGGCTCGAAACGCACCGCAGTGCCGGCCGCGATATTCAAACGGCAGCCGCGCGCGGCGTCGCGGTCGAATACCAGCGCGTCGTTGGTTTCATAAAAGTGATAATGCGAACCGACCTGGATCGGCCGGTCGCCGCGGTTGGCCACGGCCAGGCGCACGGTGCGCCGCCCGACGTTCAGTTCGATATCGCCTGTCGTGGTTTCAATCTCACCTGGAATCATGGCCTTATCTGGAATCCTTGATGTTGCCGTGAATCATTTCTCAGCCGTCATTCCGGGCGTAGCGCAGCGGAGACCCGGAATCCAGTCCATCCAAGTAACCACTGGATTCCTGCTTTCGCAGGAATGATAACAAGGTACTAACCTAACTCATTCAGTCCTAATAGGATGCGGTGGGGAACAAACCGCATCGCTCGCGATTGATGCGGTTCACTGCGTTCACCACATCCTACGCGGCGCTGTTCAATTGCTTAGTATCCTTCGCGGTTAATCCGGCTACTTGCTGCGCTCCACCCTTCCTGCCCACACCCCGCTACGGAATCGGGTTATGCACCGTCACGAGCTTGGTGCCGTCGGGGAACGTCGCCTCGACCTGCACGTCCGGGATCATTTCGGCGATGCCGTCCATCACGTCCTCCCGCGCCAGCAGCGTGGCCCCAAAGCTCATCAGCTCGGCGACCGTGCGCCCGTCGCGCGCGCCTTCGAGTATCGCCGCCGAGATATACGCGATGGCCTCGGGATAATTCAGCTTGAGGCCCCGCGCCTTGCGGCGCTCGGCCAGCAGTGCGGCGGTAAACAGCAATAGCTTGTCTTTTTCACGTGGCGTCAGCTCCATGGGCTCCCCCAATTATGCTTTTGACGGCAACCAATCGGTCTCGTCATTCCAGGCGGTGCCAGGCACCGACCCGGAGTCCGGTTCCCTGACCAAACCGGCGACTGGATTCCCCGGCGGCCGTTCCCGACGCCGCTCCCGGTCCTTGCTCCCGGCGGGACTCAACCTCGCCCATCCCCGGGCTCACGCCTACGCGGCAATGACCAATCGCGAACCGGCAACGTCATTGGAATTTTTTTACCAAACCTTTGCATAGAACCAGAATGCCTCCGAACCCTTGCGCACCTCTATGCATCAAGTGTTCCAGATGCGCGGCGCGCAAACCGGGCGCCCTGACGCCTGTTGCCGCAGCACCTCCCACGCGCGAACAAACAAACTCCGCGCACGTTCGGCGTGATGGCCGAGGTACCGGCAGACAACAACGTCATCCATTTTTGTCACGCTGAACAGTTCGTTATCACGATCGCTTGATGTTGCTTCACGTATCATATCGATGCCTTCGTGCGCAGTGCCGACATGAACCAGCGTGCCTGTCACCGAGTAACCCGCCATTCCCCATCGGGTATCGAGTACCGCGGAATTGCCTGTCAACAGTGCGCGTTCTACCCACAATGTTTCATCGTGGCGCAAAATCTCGAAACGCTGGCGGTATTCCCCGGTGTGGAATCCCTCACCGGCGGCACGACGACCGAGACAGGTGATTTCCCAGCCGGTGAATTGCGCTCCAGCGGCGAGTTCCACCACGGTATGCGATGCGCCTGCGGCGCCATTGAAGACGATCGTTTCCAGCGGGAACCATTCCAGCGACGCGCCCGCAGCCACCTGCAAATGTTGATGCAGTTGTGCCGGCAAGCCATTAGCGCGATAGAACTTCTGTGCGGCTGGCGAGGTGAGCAATACCTCGGTACCCGCTCCCGCGTCGATGTGCACGTGCAACCGATCACCGCCAACCAGACCACCGGGCGGGTGTAACAGATAGACGTGACAGGTGCCGCCGCGGTCGGCCTCTGGATAGAACGGCCGTTGCACATGCAGCGGCCCGTAATGCGAACGTCGCGCCAGAACGGTGCGGCCACCGCGATGGACAAAGCCGAGAGTCAGTCCGGCCAGCCAGCCGGGCGCGTCCGGCGCGGCGGCACTGTGTGACATCGCGGATGGCTGCAACATGTCACGGGGGTGAGCAGGTATTGTGCCAGTCATGAATTCGACAACGAGCCTCCGGTCGGAATAGCGCAACTGCGCGAGCGATGCTCAGGTGGAGCGCCACGATCCGGCCCCGGCGTATCAGTCACCCTCGTGTGGCTACTTCACGACGTCCTGTCCCGCCACCGGAACGGAATTGTGTATCTGCACAAACACCCATTGGCCGTTTCTTTTTTCGAGAACCCCGGTCAGACGCTGGCCAGGACTGACCACCGGGTTGCCCTCATACACGAAATCCCAGTCCCACACCTCGGAAACCCAGGCGACGTTACCGGACGGATGGACCTTGATGTGCAGCTCCTTGACGGTAATGCAGACGTCTTTGAGCGCGGCCAGCATATTCATGACGGACTCCTGCAGCGGCTCCCACCCGATCCAGTGCTCGGGCGCATCCGATCCGTAGACGATCATGTCGGCATCGTGTGCCATGATCTTCGAGAACAGCGCAAAATCATTCTTCGTCCAGACTTCCGTCAATTCGTTCACGACCCGCTGGACCTGCGCCTGCTCCGCCGCGATATCCACTGGCGGCGCAGACACCTGCGCCTTGGGCGTGCAACCGCACAGTAGCATGACGGCGAGCGCCATGCCGGTTCCATCGATCAATCTAACGTTATTCGCCATACCAAACTTTCCCCGGTTTCGATGTGTTCGACCAGTAACGCCAACGATAGCCAACGCGGCTGCAACGGTCACCGGTTGCCGCACCCCGAGGCGAGATAGCGTAGGCACATTCCGAAAAATAATCCAGCCACACCCGGCCCCGGTATTTCACTACCGCGACCCAAAATACCGTTGCTTCGCCGCTGGGCGAGGCCCGGAACGGCCTGGTCATTGCTCCCATGGATTGCCGGATTCCGGCGATGAAAACGATCCACGCACGTTTGGCGGATTACCTCAGGCGGCCCGGGTCTGTTTGCCGATCCAGCGCTGGATGGCGTCGATCTCTGCCTTTACCAGCACCCGCTTCTGCGCCGCCACTTGCTGTCGATAACGGTCGATCTCGCGATGACCGTCGGCGACGTCCGCAAGTTCTTCCGGCGTCGCCTCGGTCAACCCGGCGATGACGGCATCGAGTTTCTTGCGGGGTTTCTCGATCTTCTTGATGTGCAGATGGTTGCCGAAGACAAATAACGGCAGGATCAGGTAGGGCGTGAAATAGGTGACGACAAACACCAGGTCCTGACTCGACTCCGGCTTGTCAATCGCCGGCAGGATACCCATTAGTGCGGTACTAACCAGCGACGCCACAATCAGCACAAAGCACAACAGGAAGCGCTTGTTCTTCTGCTTCAGAACGGCACGCTCCGCCTCGGCCTGCTGTCGTTCAATCGTGATGTCGGCGAGGGCCGGCGGCGCGACGGTGAGATCAAACTCGATTGCCATGTCTTTCTCCGGATGTCAGCGGCATCAGCGTCGCCAGGTATTGTTTGTACGATAGCAATCAATCAGCCAACTGACACGGCGCCGGACCGGCGGTTGATCGACCCGAAAAAATGATTACCGAAAGACCGTTGGTACACATGGCACGATCTCAGCAACCACCGGATTCGATGACCGGCGTGCCGCACTTCGTCCAGGCCCGTGCCACGCCATCGAGGTTATACGCCGATACCACCCCTTGGTGAACGATGACCAGTCCAGGCCCCCAGCTCACCCAACGCTGTCGATGACATAATGTAGCCGACACCTTCCCGCATCGCCAGTTTCCTGATCTCTCGCAGTAACCGCGCCGACGACCACACATCGATAGCCGACCGGTCGCCGTCATAGCAAGCCGATACGTAACCCCACATATGCTGCAACGCATTGAGGAGGCCGCCTGGGTCCGGCGGGGTTCTCAATAATTCGGTCAACTCCTGCGCGATCCGTTCGAGTTCGCGGCCAGACGTACGCGTCGAGAGGCGGCCACCCAACTGCCGGTATGCGCCGGTATCGCGCGCCAGCACGGAATATTTGTGTTGCGCCCAGAGTTGCTGCGCATTTCGTGGTAACGCAATACGCCCTTGTTCAATGGTTCGATATTTGCCGTGCAGTATATCGAACTGCCGGCCGGGCACATCGACATAGGTCTGCGGCCATGCCCCGTGGTTCGACCGGGTACGCACAGGGGACTTGTCCGTGTAACCCCGCAGCGCCATCTCCGCCGCCAACAGACGATGACGTTGCCGCAGTGCCCAGCCATAGCCCGCCCAGCGTAATGTTTCCGGATGACGGGCGTAGCCTTGCTTGTTTTTCGTGACGATGGCAATGATGCCGTGCAGTTCCCGGTGTTCACCGAGCAGGCTCTGGCGATTCAGATAGCCGGGATCGATATCCCAGATTCTCATGCGACTCCCCGGCGCGGCACGGTTACGAAATGGCAGCGAGCCCGGCAGCGCTCCATGAACAATTCACGCGGATATCGCAACGCTAGTGAACTGTCCATGGTGACGCTACGCGCGCGCAGGACTACATTTTCACTTCGCTGATCTGGATCGTCGGCGGAATGCTCGTGTAGTTCGGAATATCTCCGAGAATCGATGCGGCGTGGGGCTCAAAGGCGGTTTGAAATGCTTCCACCGAATCGAAATACAGATGGCTCATCGCGACATAAATTGGCTGGGATCCGGGCGTTGCACCACCCAGCCCCTGCTCCACGGTAATCCATTTGCACGCATCCCCCAGCTTTTTCTCGACCATGGGGATATGCCTGGTGCAGTAATACGTCATATCAAAATGGCCGCCTTCCTGTTTTGGATAAAGCGAGCTGACCTTAATCATCATTTTTCTCCTCATGGTCCATCGGACCGGCTCGTGGCCCGACTTCTGTTTTAACGTGCCATAAACACGTTCAGGCGTCGTAATAGCTATCGTAGTATATGACAGCGCCGGACTGGCTGGTTTATCTCCGGCCTGTCACCCGTCGCAAGTACAATAGTACAATGCCTTGTTGCCACAAACCCCAGACATTATATGGCGGAAAACAACGGTGGCGACGCGTTACAGGCAGCCCACCAGTATTTTGGCGCCTGGTTACCGGGTACGCACTACCGCCCTACGCGCCTCCTCAAGCACAAACATTAACAGGACGAAAGGAAGCATATAAAGCCACACACCGGCATTGAGTGGTGCAGTTCCGAACAGGTATTGGCCAATGGGCGTATAGACTATCAAGAGGATCAGTATCAGCTCCACCGCAATGCCCGATAGGATGATCCGGTTATCGAGCAGCGGCATATGAAATAGAGACACCCTGGAATCACGGCAAAGAAAGACATTGACGACCTGCGTGACAACAATCGCTGCAAGACAAGCCGTTGTAGCGGTGAGATACAGCGGGTCATGCGCGCTCAGTTTGTCGCCATATGTCCAGCCACCGCGATCGAGTACGAAAAAGAACGCGGCCATTGCCACAGCCGCCTCCAGCGGACCAAGGAATAAATACGCACGGGCGAGCACACGAGCATTCAGCAGCCGTTCGTCACGCCGACGCGGCGGGCGTCGCATGGCATCGGGATTTGGCCGTTCAGCACCGAGCCCCAACGCCGGCAGTACGTCTGTTCCCAGATCGACGGCAAGAATTTGAATGACGGTAAGGGGCAATGGAATTTTAAACAGCACAAATGCCAGATAAGGCACGATCTCCGGGATGTTCGACGTCAGGATATACGTGAGGAACTTGCGAATATTTTCATAAACCCCGCGTCCCTCTTCGATGGCGCTGACAATGCTCGCGAAGTTGTCATCCATGAGCACCATATCCGCCGCTTCGCGTGCGACATCTGTACCGCTGATGCCCATTGCTATACCGATATCCGCGAGCTTGAGTGCCGGCGCATCATTGACGCCGTCACCCGTCACTGCGACAGTTTCGCCCTTATTTTTGAGCGCCCGCACGATACGCAATTTCTGATCGGCGGCAACACGAGCAAACAACACCTCCGGTGTATCCAACGCAAGCTGTAATTGGCTGTCGGTCAGACGCCGGAGCTCCTCTCCCCTGATGACGGACGGTGCTTCGCCAGTGACGAGCCCGATTTGCCGGGCCACAGCCACGGCCGTTCTGGGGTGGTCGCCCGTTACCATGATCACTCTGATCCCGGCCTTTTGACACTTCTTCACCGCCTCCGGCACTTCCTGCCTCGGCGGATCGTAGAGGCCCACGAGCCCGAGTAGTGTCAATGATTGTTCGAGCTTGTCACAGGGTGCTCGTTGCTCGACATTGCGTGCAGCGAGCGCCAGCACGCGCAGGCCGTCATCCGCCATCCTGTCCTGTGCCAGAAGGTATTTCTCGCGAAATTGATCGCTGAGGGGAACGCTGTCGTCATTCAATTGCACAGAGTCGCAGAGCGGCAGCAGTGATTCAAGCGCACCCTTGGCGTAAAGCACGTACCGATCTGCCACGCGGTGCAGTGTAGACAGCCGCCGCCTTTCAGAATCGAAAGGAAACTCATCGACGCGTGGCGGTACGGATACGGCGGGCCGATGATTATCTGCAAGGTTCACCAGTGCCACTTCATCGGAATCGCCGTACCAGGTTTCGTCGACGCGTTTCAGACTATGGCACGCGGCAGCCACTTCAAAGAACCACTTATGCGCATTCCCGACGTTCTGCAATCCACTCGCCACGTCGACGTATGCTCCGCCGAGAAACAGACGTGTCGCCGTCATGCGATTTTGTGTCAACGTACCGGTTTTGTCAGAGCAAATGACAGAAACGGCACCCAGGGTTTCAACGGCGGGCAAGTGGCGAATTAGCACGCTGCGACGGGCTAAACGCCTGGCGCCCATTGCGAGTGAAAGCGTAACGGTGGGTAGCAAACCTTCAGGGACATTCGCGACAATGATGCCTATCGCGAAAACGACGTTCTCCCAAAACGACAGCCCCAGCGCGCTGCCGATGAAGTAGAAAATAACCCCCAAACTGCAGGCAAGAACCGCGATCCAACGGCTTAGACGGCGAATTTCCTTTTGCAATGGCGATTCGACAGCAACGACACTTTGCGTAAGATGCGCGATCTGACCAAACAAGGTTTGCATGCCGGTAGCAAATACCACCGCGCGCGCTTCGCCCGCCACCAGCGAGGTACCGGCCAGCAATACGTTTTGCGCGCTTTGCAAGTCACCACTGCTTGATAATTTGTCGTTGCGAATTTGTGATACTGACTCTCCCGTGATGGTTGCGTTGTTGACACGCACCTCGTAAGACTCGATGAGTCGACAGTCGGCCGGTATTTCATCGCCTGCCGCGAGCAGGACTATGTCACCCGGCACCAGCGCTTGCGCTCCTATGATGGCGACCTTGCCGTCGCGCAGTGTTTTTACCTGGCGAGGTAATAACTTCTGCAACTCGAGAATAGCCCGCTCCGCACGATTCTCCTGCCAGAACGAAAAAAACGCATTTATAAAGATGACACCGAGGATGGCATAACCAAGTGTCGCCATACCGGAGCCTGGCTGCCGGGACTCCGCAACGAAGGCAAGCAGCGCGGCAAGCCACAAAATGAGTGCAAAAAATTGCGTGAACTTCCTGGCGAATCGGCGCAGCCAGAATTCGCCCGCAACAGGTTCGATGCGGTTGGCGCCAAATTCCGCCAGCCGACGCACAGCCTCAGCAGCGCTCAGCCCGGCCGTTCCGCTGTGCAAATCAGCGAGTGCGCCGGCCGCTTCTTCTAAATATACCTTCACAACCTTCCGTGTTTCCCTTGCCTGTTTTAACGTAACGAACCAAGCATACGAGTTCGTGCGCGCGGCCGGAATAGCCCGTCCTATCCAAATTAGGAGCCCGCAACTGCAGCCGTAACTAATTGGCACCGCAGCGGCATAACCGGGTCGTTATAGTCAGCACCACAGGGAAATTGTTACTGAAAGACAGGCCGTTGGCAAAACGGTTTGTCTTGCTCCGCCACAACACGCATTCCGCGCGGCAGAGACACCGGTGCTCTCATGCGTTATATTTGCGTAACCGGTACATTCGCCAGCGGGGAACCCATGCCCACCAGACCAACGCCTCAAACCGGCGGACTTTGCGACCAGCTTGGAATTGATGAAGCGATTCGCCGGGAGCGTCTGGCATTTCTGGACATGCTGAATGGCGATCACGCGCTCGCCGACGAACTGGTGAAGGTGGTGATCGCACCGAATGTCGATGACATCATCGACCGCTTCTATGCCAGGCTGCAGACTGATCCGGTCGCGCGCTCGTTCATCGCGGATGCCGATATCCTGACCCGGCTGAAGACGACGCAAAAGGCCTATCTGCTGTCGCTCGGCATTGACTTCGACAGCGCACAGTACTTCGAAGAACGTCTGCGGGTCGGTCACGCGCATGCCTGGGTCGGCCTGCCGCTGATGATCTATCAATGCGCCTACGCTATTCTTCAGCAGATCATTATTGATTGCATGGTGCCGTCAGCGGCGCCGGCCAGACGCGCGCCGTTAACCGCCTTTCTGCTTAAAATCACCGCGCTGGATATGTCGCTGGCCATAGAGGCCTATCATGGCATGCAGGTACAGGGCCTGAACCGCTCCATCGACCGGCTGCAGCACCGGCAACAGTCGCTGCAGTTGCGGGCGAGCGTAGACGCATTGACCGAAACGCTGAACCGGGCCGAGATACTGCGCCTGCTCGAACAGGTGCTGCGGCGGTCACGGCCGAACCAGGAGCCCGTATCGATCATCATGCTCGATCTCGATTTCTTCAAAAAGGTTAACGACGAGCTCGGCCACCCGACGGGCGACC
Source organism: Gammaproteobacteria bacterium (assembly GCA_023266115.1). GTDB lineage: Bacteria > Pseudomonadota > Gammaproteobacteria > VBWC01 > VBWC01 > VBWC01. Next base: position 104,686 of record JAHFRU010000009.1, on the reverse strand, counting down.
GCGTACTGCAACAGGTGGCTGCGCGTATCAAATCGGCGGTACGCAACGTCGACTCGGTCGGCCGCTACGGCGGCGAGGAATTTCTCGTCGTATTGCCCGGAGCGTCAGAGGAGATGGCCATGCGTATCGGCGAACGTATCCGCAAAAACGTGGCGGCCTCGCCGATCAAGTGTGACGACAGGCTGATCGGCATGACGGTGAGCGAAGGGGTGACCGTCCTCGGCAACGGCGATACACATGAAGCGATGATCGCGCGCGCCGACCGGGCACTTTATCGGGCGAAACACGGTGGACGGGACAGGGTGAGCTATGCCGCGCCGGAAACTTCACGCGGATAACGTTGAAATCAGCCGCCGCGCAAGCGGCGGTCCCGCTGCAGCGCGGTTCCTGTGGTCACCGGCAGTCCGGGAACCACAGGGCCAACGCCACAACAGGGAATCATGCCGGAATTATCTGGCATGATCGATTATTAATATCGCGGACGGCGCGCCGGACGATCGCCCTTGGGCTTGGCAGGATTCACCTTGATGTTGCGCCCTTTCACCGCAGTTTCATTCAAGGCCTTGATGGCCGCATCTGCCTCCGAATTGTTCGGCATTTCGACAAACCCGAAGCCCTTCGACTGACCGGAAAATTTGTCGGTAATGATAGTGACTTCCGTTACTTCGCCAAATGCGCCAAAGGCTTCCTTCAGGTCTTCTTCGGTAACGCCATAGGCCAGATTGCCCGCATAAAGTTTCATTTATTCGTTCCCCTCGAAATGTGCGCCGATCCTGTAAGCGCTATTCCGCAACCAGACGCACAGGTTACCGGAAAGCGGCCAGCCGTCAGGTGGCTGGCCCTTTTTCCCTCTGTTATACCGGCCCGTACTGGAACAAAGTCGCGGGTTGGCTGTCACAGAGTTATTAAGGTGAGTCAAGAGTACGCGGTATTGAGGGTGGGTTTCAACCCGTACCTCACCTATCGAATACCGGAAGCGCCCTGATTAAGACGATGATTGCGAACAGCGTTCAAGGTTTCCGGCGGCTGCACGCTAATATATTGACGGCGGGCAGGCTGGCATCCCAAGTACGGGGCCGTGGAAAAAGTCCATCCATTTGGTGTAATGTTAACGGGTGCCGAGAATGTGTAATTTTTGCAGCTCTGTCCATGCCTTAGCGGGTCTTTCCTCCATCATCTTTCGCAGGTGTCACCATGAATTTTGATCAACGCGAAGGCGGCGTCATGCCCGCGATGGTTCGTCGTGTTCGGATTTTGTTAACCACCAATAGTTCCGATGCTCTTTCCCGATTATTCCAGGTGTTGTTGACTGCGATTGTCGTCACCACGCCGCTCATTGCAGCGGCACAGGGCGAGTTGCGCGTCGTCGGGGACACCGATCCAGTACAGGTGTATGTGTCGGTTACCGCCAACGATGGCAATCCAATCGGCGGCCTGTCGGCGGGGGCATTCCAGCTCGGCGAGGATGGCGCCTCACAGGCCATCACCAATACCGTCCCCACCACCAATCTGCCGGTCACCACGGTATTTGTTATGGACTACAGCGTCAGCCTGAGGACTTCATTGGCGATTGCCCCGATGGAGCAGGCGGTAAAAGGCTTCATCGATCTGATGGGCGCCGGTGACGAGGCCGCGGTTATCAAATTCAACGGGGATATCGGCGTCGTCGTATCGCAAGGCCTGACCTCCGACAAAACGATGCTGAAAACCGCAGTCGATACAGACCCGGGTGGCCAATATTATACGAACCTGTACGATGCTATCAATAAAGCAAACGACATCGTCAACCTGTCCACCAATACCACCGGTACTCGCTCGATCGTCGTGCTGACCGATGGTGACGATAACTACTCGACGATTTCGTTCGACGCCCTGGCAACCAGTCTGGACGCCGGTAATGCTGCTGTTTTTACCATCGGATTCGGCGACCCGGTTAATATCAGTCGGCTGCAAGGGCTGGCGGATGGCACGGGCGGTACGTATACCTCGACCAACAACGATACAAACCAATTCGCGGCCGTATATACACAGATCAGCGACCGCCTGAACAATGAATATCTGCTTACCTACCCGTCGGCGACCAGCGACTGCAATATCCATCGTCTGCAGGTACAAGTCGCAACGAGCGAAGGCACCAAAACCTACGACGCCAACTTCAGGCGTTGTTTTTCAACAGATCCGTTGCCGGTAGGCGCGACTGGAAGCAGCGGAGGCGGGATCGGTCTGTGGGAAGTTGCTGCGTTTTTGTTGCTTGGCCTTTCATCCGGCTTTGCGCGTCAAGGCAGGCGACCTGGAATTACACCGGCGTAACAGTGCCGGTTTCGAAGCGTTGCCGGGGAAACTGCCTGGCAACGAAATTCCGGACGACGAAACGACTAGAACAGTTTGTCGTGGCAATCCGCCGCCGATCAAAATAAAAAAGCCTTACTCCAAGAGCGAGGCTTTTTTATTTTGGCGCCCCCAAGGGGATTACTCGGCGCATGAACGCGCCTTGCCCTCCGTCCGTTCAGATTTGTTCCCGACAAATCGGTCGAACCCCTGTTACCGCCGTGAAAGGACGATGTCCTCGACCAGCAAGGCGGCCCAGGCGGAATAACCGGGCGAAAATAGTTAATGCCCGGACCATCGCCCCGACCGCCGCGCCCGGCTTTTCGTCGATTATCGACGCGTCCGGATCGGCTCACTGGGACTGCGCGCGGACAACGCGCGGCGCACATCGTTGGTCAAGCCGATGTATCACAACCCTCAGGACAGTACACCGCCGTCCCAGATACCGCTCAGTAACGCGATGCCATGGGCGCCGTGGCGCATCGCGGTATCGAGGTGATCCAGACGCATGCCGCCCAGGGCAAACACCGGTAACGAACTGTTGCAAGCCAGCACAGCAAACTTTTCCCAGCCGATACCGGACACCCCCGGGTGTGTCGCTGTCGGCAGCACTGGCGACAGCACGACAAAATCGGCATGCAGTTCGGCCGCACGCGCCAGCTCGTCGGCATCGTGACACGACGCCGCCCACAGACGCATCGCCGGCGGCTGCGAGAGAGTCATCAGCCGTCGACCGGCCAGATGCACACCATCGGCGCCGCTGCGTCGCGCCAGCGTTTCATCGCCATTGACGAGCACGATTGCATCGTATTGATGCGCCAGCGTCACCACGCGCTGCGCGAACTGCACCAGTTGCTCCGGCGGCATCTCCGGTTCGCGCACCTGAATCAGGCGCACACCGCGTTCGAGCGCGGCTTTCAGGCGCACGATGAATTCCGCCACGCCGTAGCGACGGGCGCTGGTAATGGCATAAATCGGCGGCACATTGAGCGCGCGCAAGACCTTGTCATTGGCCGGCAACAGCGGACCCACGGTCACTGCCGACGGGTCTTCCCAGGACACGCGCTGGCCTTCACGACCATGCGGCGTACCGTGCCAGCCGCGCACGCGGTAAAAATGCAGCCGGACGATCTTGCCGGGATAGGCATATTCGCAGGTCACCCACGGATAGGCAGCGTCGAGTTCCACACCGAGTTCCTCGTGCAGCTCGCGCGCCAGCGCCTGCTCGGGTCGCTCTCCGGCCTCTACCTTGCCACCGGGAAATTCCCAGTAGCCGGCGTACTCCTTGTCATGCGCTCGCTCCGCAAGCAGCACGCGGCCGTCGTCGCGCTGCACTACGGCGACGGCGACATTAACCACAGGCGGGGTGGCGATCATGGACATCGGATTGCTGGTGCTTGTCAGACGGTCGCGACTACAAAACGACATCAAAGCCCTCGAACTGCGGCGGCCCGAGATAAATCTGCCTGGCCGTTCCGGCCTGGGCATGCGCCTTGCGGAACACCTCGGAACGGGTCCATGCGTCGAAGGCCTCGCGGGAATCCCAGACCGAATGCGAGGCAAACAACGTCGCGTCATCACCGGACGGACCACCACGCAGCAGATGGAATTCGCGGAAGCCGGGCACGGTGTCGAGGTAGGTCTCGCGTTGCCGCCAGACATCGACGAAATCGTCTTCGCGACCCAGGGTAATACGAAATCGGTTCATTGCGATGAACATGTCATCTCCTGAATTATCCAGCGGCAATATCAAACGGACCGAAATATAGCCGTGCCAGTTAACAAGCGCACGCGTAAACCTTAACCCGACGGCCCGTCCTCGCATACCTTGAACGACAGGCCTTCGTAACTGTCCAGCTCCCGATTTTCTGCCTCAACCAGCGAGCCATACTCCTCTTCCGTGATAAACATTTGCGGCATCAGGTAATTGCTTTGCCGGTATAGCTGACACACGGTCGGTTTTTCCGGGTCACGATTGACAAACGTCGTTATCACCTGTCTTTTGACGTTAAAGTCGTGGGATATTTTGTTCAGGACGTTCTTGTGAACAATGAGCGCCTTGCCGGGATTGTCATAGATAATGACCTTGCGCAAATCCTTTTTCGCCAGTTCCCGTAACTCTTGTGCGTGCTGTCGATCCACCGGCCTCTCCTCGGTTATACGCAGGTTGTCATGGTCAACTTGCAGTTTCAGCGATTTTATCACCAGCGCGCCCAACCTGGCGAAAAGTGCCTTTTTCGAAAACGGTTTCACAAGAAAATCGTCAATGCCGATCCTCGCGCATTCAACGCGGTAGGCGGGATTCGACGAGCACGCCAGTATCGGTAAGTACGTCCCCTGCCGCCGGATAATGGCAGCGGCCTCCAGGCCGTTCATGACCGGCATTTCAATATCCATTAAACAGACATCATAGTCACCGCGATTCCGCCACGCGTAATCGACGGCCTCACGACCGTTCCTGGCGAGATCGAACACATGATCGCGCGAAGCAACGCGCCGACCATGCAGGGCCTGAAGATCAGGATCGTCTTCGACAATAAGTATCTTCATGGCGTGCACCGATAGTCTGTGTATGGTCAACAGCGTTCAGACCGAGTCTACTCGCCGAACGCCTGAGAGAGAATCCTCCCGGTGCATGCGATGGACAGATTCCGGTACAGGAGAGTTCGACAAGAGAACCCGCCGGAAAGAAGTGCGCCAACGGCATACCAACACCGGTCTTGAAGTCAGATTGCGACATGCACAAATAAAAAAGGCCACACTTTCGGAGCGCGGCCTTTTTTATTCTTGGTGTCTGCAGGGGGACTACTCGGTACACCGATATACCTCGCCCCTGCGGGGCCAACGCTACTTCGTGACATTGTTTCGCGCGCGCTGATCGAACCCGCGGCCGTTCCGATTTGTTCCCGACAAATCGAAACAGTCGTTTCGCCAGGAGCGAAACGGGACGCATACTGTGCGCCCGAAGGATGTGCGCCAGGGATAGCGCACATCAGCCCCGGGGGCTCTCATCACATTGAAACATACAATACTAAAAAGGCCACACTCTCCGAGTGCAGCCTTTTTACTTCTGGCGTCCCCAAGGGGATTCGAACCCCTGTTACCGCCGTGAAAGGGCGATGTCCTAGGCCGGCTAGACGATGGGGACGTTAAACCGATGGTCTGCTGACTTATATTTCAACACAGGGCCGGCAAGCCGGCCCGCTGGCCTGGTGGAGCTAGGCGGGATCGAACCGCCGACCTCTTGCATGCCATGCAAGCGCTCTCCCAGCTGAGCTATAGCCCCGGAAAAGGAAACGCGCACTCTACGACAGGGCCCCAACCCTGTCAAGGCAAGCTCAGGCGGCCGAATCGAGACGGCGTATGTACTCCAGCGCGCGATCGAGGCGCTCCATGGTTCGGATACAGCCGATCAATTCCAGCGTGATATCAATCGGCGGCGATACGGTGCCGCCGGTCACGGCGACGCGTAACGGCTGGGCGATCTTGCCGAGCTTCAGATCATGGGATTCGGCTACGGCGTTGATCGTCTGATGGATCAGATCCGCCCGCCAGTCCGGCAACAGCGCCAGACGCTCGCGCAGGTTTTGCAGCGGTTCGAGTATATCGCCCTTGAGATGTTTCGCGGCCTTGTCGTCATAGCCCTCAATGTCCCGGTAGAAATAGACGCTGTTCTGCGCCATTTCGGCCAGCGTCTTCGCCCGCTCACACTGCGCTACGACGACCTTCTCCAGTTCCGGCCCGTTTGCCGGGTCGATACCGAGCTGACCCACATGCCAGCTCAAATGGCGGGCGACATGCTCCGGCTGACTACTCTTTATATAGTGCTGGTTCAACCATAACAGTTTTTCAGTATTGAACGTCGATGCCGAGCTGTTGATATCGGCGATGTCGAACAGTTCGATCATCTCGTCCTTGCTGAAAATCTCCTGATCGCCGTACGACCAGCCGAGCCGCACCAGATAATTGAGCAGGGCCTCCGGCAGCAATCCCTGTTCGCGATACTGCATGACGCTGACAGCGCCGTGGCGCTTGGACAGTCGCTTGCTGTCCGGACCGAGGATCATGGGCACATGCGCATAGACAGGTGATTCCTTGCCGAGCGCCTTGAAAATATTGATCTGGCGCGGCGTGTTGTTCAGGTGATCGTCACCGCGGATGACATGCGTGATACGCATATCGATATCGTCGACCACCACCGTCAGGTTATAGGTCGGCGTACCATCGGAGCGCGCAATGATCAGATCGTCAAGTTCGCTGTTCTGGAATACGACATTGCCACGCACCTTGTCGTCCACCACCACCGCGCCGAGCTGCGGGTTCTTGAAGCGCACGACAAACGGCTGATCAGCCACAGGGGCATGCTTCAGACTGCGGCATTTGCCGTCGTAGCGCGGCTTCTGCTTCGCCGCCGACTGTTGCTCGCGCAGTATTTCGAGGCGTTCCTTCGAGCAGTAACAACGGTACGCATGCCCCGCCTCCACCAGTTGCGCTATCACTTCGTAATAGCGATCCATGCGTTCGGTCTGGGCGAACGGCCCCTCGTCGTACTCAAGCCCGAGCCACGTCATACCTTCGAGAATCGCGTTGACGGATTCCGCCGTCGAACGCTCGATATCGGTATCCTCGATACGCAAAATAAACGTGCCGCCGTGCCTGCGCGCGTACAGCCACGAATACAAGGCGGTACGGGCGCCGCCGACGTGCAGATAGCCGGTCGGGCTCGGCGCAAAACGGGTACGAACAGTCATGACGTCGCTGATAGTTCCTCGTTAATATTTATTAAGGGGCTGGATTCTAGCAGGCCGGACGCGCTCACTGACAGCAAAAATTGACGCTCCGCGGTGGGACAACGTAGAATTCGGCGCTCATCGGGCGATTAGCTCAGCGGGAGAGCACTGCCTTCACACGGCAGGGGTCGCTGGTTCAATCCCAGCATCGCCCACCAATGACGCGACTGACCGATTGCACGCCGCTCACAACGTTAACCTCGTCCTCGCGCTGGTACCAGGCGACGACGACCGACACGATTTCCAGCCACTGCATTGCGTCGTTGATGCCGACCCTGTCGGACCTGAGCGCGCGACGCTTGATCGAAACCATCGATCGAAACACCATCAGGCAGGTTATCGCCGCTCGCACTCCACCATTTACGTTCATGAAGGCGCCATGCGCCGCGCCGCCATTGCTCGCCTGCGCCGACGCGATGATTATCGTCGGACCTGCTCCGATAACAGCAATCGCGCGGGCCGCGTCGAGTTTCGCTTATGAGCCGACTGCGAACCGATAGTTGACTATTTTTATAATTTATCGAAACAGTCAACTTTTACCTTACCTATTGTAAGGTTATAGAAAAGTAATTACGATGCATCCGTAGCTACAGACGAGTCGTGCCGGCCGGCCGCTGACATGTAACCGCTCCCACGTAAGGAGGATGTCGATGGCAAATCAAAACACAATCAACGACAACGATATAGCTATCGTACTTAGCATTGCGGCCATATTTGCATTTTTGTTGTGGCTGGGAATGTCTATGACGCCGTAGGCGTACTCGTGAAGGCAAGGGCGATGCATCGCCCTTGCCTTCACATCACCTGACTCTCCAACGTTGTGCCTCACCAGAGGCTGATGACGCCGGGCATGGCAACATCCGCGACACGTGTAATGAAACGCCGCCGCTGAACCGGTCTTCTTGTGCGACAAGCCCGTGCCCTCATCCCGTACCGGCAGCCCGGGGGCCTTGCCCTGCATCGGGCGCCAAACCAGGCGGAAGATGCTTGACGTGAATGTCCCGTTGCGGGAACGGGATCTCGATGTCTTCGCGGCGAAACGCGTCGTCAATGGCAAAATGCAGATCGCTGACCACCTGCAAACGTTTGTCGATATTGCGAATATGCGCCCGTAGCTCGAAATTCAATGAGCTGTCACCGAACTGAAGAAACAACACGCGTAACGGGAATTCATCATTGTCCTTGATGATCTCCGGATGCGCCCCCGCCACTTCCTCGAGTATCCGTTTCACCTTCTGCGTGTCGCTGCCATAGGCAACACCGACAGGCACCTTCAGGCGGCCGGTAGTGTCATATAGCATCCAGTTGGTCACCTGATTCGATATCAGGTCCGAATTCGGCACGATGACATCGGCACGATCAAACGTCTGGATATGGGTTGAGCGGATACGAATGCGCCGCACATAGCCCTCGGTATTGCCGACAACGATCCAGTCGCCGGTCTTGACCGGCCGCTCGAACAACAGAATCAGACCGGAAACGAAATTGTTGACGATGTTCTGCAACCCGAAACCGATACCAACGGACAGCGCACCGGCGACGATGGCCAGGTTCGTGAAAGTAAAGCCGGAAATACTGAGCGCCACGACAATCGCCAGTACGCCGCCGACATAGCCAATAATAGTGACCATCGCTTCACGCGCGCCGCGCTCCATGCCCGTGCGCGGCAACCACTTCCGCTCGAACTGGATGCGCAGCCAGCCGCTGACGACAATCAGCAAGGCGAAGGCCGCGATGGCCAACAGAATTCGCGACGGCATGACCGTCAGCGATCCGACCGTGAAGCCGTCCACTACATAGGTTCGCACCTGCTGCATGGCCGGTTCTGACAGACCGAACGCCTGCAGCACGATCACCGCAAACCCCAGCCAGATGACGATCGTCGTGACGACGCGCATCCAGATCAGGCCGGTGATATGATCACTGGCCTTGAGATTCATCGACTGTTTCAGGCGGCGCTGCCACCGGTAGCGGCCGTCATCGAGACTGTCAGCCAGGTCGCTGAATATACGTACCGCCAGTGTCGCCGACCCGAACGCAATCAAGATCGTCACTACCGCGCGAATCACGGCGTCCGATAGCACGCGATAGCCGAGCAACTCCGTCACCAGCGTGACCGCAAGCACCAGGAACAGGCCCGCGCGCAACCACCGCGACCCCATCGCTACGCGCGGAATACGTCCGAGCAGCCACATCACCCACACCACGTTAACGACAAACAACACGGTGAACACGAGGCGCCCCGCAAGAATTACGGACTCTGGCAACGCCTGCTCCACCAGCGTGAAAAAGAACAGGTAGGCAACAAGGCCAAGCAGCACCAGCACTTGCAATCGCCGCGCCATCGGCCGGGCAACATCGTCGGCCAGTGACAAAAACGGGCGCGCCGGCGCCTGCGGCCGCAGAAACAATTCGATGACCGCAACAGCCAGAAAATACAATGGCAGTCCGTACGCCACGATATTGATAAACGGCACCGGCCTGATCTTCGCGTACAACAGATAGAAAACCACTGCGACGAACAAACTGGATAACAGGTGTGGCGCGTAACGACCGGTGGTCACCGTCAGCGCCGTACCGAATTTATTGGCAAGCTTATCGTCGGCGCGAAATCCGCCGGCCCAGCGTATGACGCCGGAACGTATCCGGAATCCGACCGCAAGTGCGACGGCGATTCCGATCGCCAGCACCAGCACGCCCGAACTGCCGACTATCTCCAGCCCACTATGTTCGGTAACGAACTGCGTCAACGCGCCCGCCCACAGACGCCATTCGATCACGCTCTCGCGCAGCAGGTCACCGGCATGCGGACCTCGCGCGAGCAGCTGCGTGGCCAGCACCTGTGTCCGCAGCCGCGTCAGGCCCGTGAGTAATTCATCGATTCGCAGCATCAGCAGCGCCGCTTGGGCGCGAAGTTGCTCGTCGACGTTTTTCTGTCTTACCAGCTCTGATCGCTTCAGACTGACGTCCACGGGTTCACGGGACATTTTCTCGCCGAGTTGCTCCAGACCCCGCTCCACATCGTGTATATCCTGCTCGGCAGCAGCCAGAATGCCGGCAACATCGCTTTTGACCACAATCAAGGAGCGCCAGCGCGTCGTGATTTCATCCTCACTGATCGGCCGCGCATCCATGGCCTTTTGCAAATCATCGAGCTGCCGCTCATATTGCGCGATATCGCGATGATGCTCCGCTGCGGTTTGCGCGAACACCGGGGAAGTCCACATCAACAGATGGACCACCAGCGACACGGCGACCGCGAACCACGTGGTACGACCACGCGTAACCGACACAAGGTTGATTCGCGAATCCGCGCCTATGGCCGGAACCTGCTGCGTTGTTTTCATGGCATGAGCGCCTGTTGTTCGACGGAACGGAATACTGGTTGAGCCGCGCTATGATAGTACGAGACAGGCGAACCTGACATGCCCGCGACGGCGTCGCGGCCAGCGCACCGGCACGCTAGCCGTCACGCTGCCGATCGGTCCGGTCGAATGTGCCTGGCGCGGACGAATCCGCGCCCAACACCCGGCCAGACCACCGGTCGCCCCAGTTATAGCTGACGAGTGCCGCCAGTATCAGCGATGTCCCGACCACAATGTCGCGCGTCAACGGCTCGTTGTTGAACCCGTGCCCGATCCATAGCGCGCTCACCGGCGCGATCAGCGTGATCAACGCGGTACTGCCGGCGGAAATGCGCCGCAACACATAGAAATAGAGAACGAAGCCGATCACCGAGCCGAACACGCCTAGATACACGATCGACGCCACCGCCCTGACCGGCACATCCTTCGGTAGCGTACCATCGAATATCAGCCATGTAGCGAGGAACAGCGGCACCGCCAGTATCAGCGCACCGGTGGTGACCTCCAGCGCCGACACGTTGGCGTCAATGCGCTTGATCAGTACGGTGCCCAGCGCATGCAAAGTAACGCCAACGAGTACTGCGCCGATACCATAGGCCGCATGCGCCCCGAGCGTCACGCTGGACCCGAAAATAACGGCAAGGCCGGTGACTCCAAGCAACATTGCCGTAACCCTGCCAACGGTAAAGCTGCGCTCCGCCAACAGCGGCGCCGCGATAATGCCGGTGAGGACCGGCATCAGCCCGTACACGACCGAGATCAGCCCTGACGGGATAAATTGCGCACCCCAGTAGATGCACAGCATCGTACCGAATATGCCCAGCGTCGCCGCCAGATAAGTATTGCGCGCCGCACGGTGCCATGATAACCGGCCGCGCAATACGGCAACCAACAGCAAACACACAAACATGCCGAGCACCATCCGCCCGAGCACGGCAAATAGAAACCCGGCTCCTACACTGCTCCACTGAATAGCGAGCGGCGTCGTCGACCAGATAATGATCACCCCGATATACGCGGCCGGCACCGACACGATTTGACTCCTCGAACGCAAAAAAAAGGCCACAGAACTCGCGCTCTGTGGCCTTTGTCAGAAAAACAGTCAGATGACAGCGTTACCGCACTAACATGTTTCACTCACCCGGCGCACAGGCGCATGCGCCATCAGCCATGCCGGCCGATGGCATCGCTTGACCAGAATATACGCGGAGACTTTTAACATGGCGCGGAGTGTGCTCCGAAGACTACGTACTGTCAAGATCGACACAGGTAACTCACGGGTGAGTCGAATCAAACAGCGGTCCGTCGTCGACAGCAGTATCCTTTCTGTCATGCGAAACGCCGATAGCAACACTGCCTTCACAAACGCCGCCCTGTCCATCGGACGCCGAAAAATACACATGATAGACACGACCATTCTTCGTACCGGAACGCTCTGCGCGTAGTAACACGGTATCACCCTGAACAATCGCGTCCGGTGCCGTGTCGCCATCGCTGCGTCGAAGTTATTACCGCCGTCGTCCAGCGTGCCGCCAAAATAGGTCGAATACAGCAGCGCGGTGCCGTTGGCATTCAGTTTCGCCACGAACATATCCCACCGGGTACCCGGTCCGGCGTTATATGTTCGGTCAAACGCACCGGTCATCGTCGGGAAATTGTTTGACGTGGTCGCGCCGGCGACATAGGCATTACCGGACGCGTCCACCTTGATGTCCTGTGCCGAATCGGTGCTGGAGCCGCCGAACACTGCCGAATAAATAAGGGTTGAGCCGTCCGGACTGAATTTGGAGACAAACACATTGGAACCGTCGAGCGGCGCGATATTGACCGCACCGACCGTTGCCGGAAAATCGGTGGAACCGGCCTGACCGGTTACATAAACATTACCATCCTTGTCGACGGCTATGCCGCCCTCTGATCCGAACGCGAATGGGCCATCGTGACCGTTGGTGCCGCCGAGATAGGATGAAAAAACGAGACCGGGATCGATAATCAGCGGATAAGCCGGATCGTGGCTGGCAACGTCGAAATGATAGTAGAACGGTCCGTCAGATTTATCGCTGCGATTCTGCGCTTCGATAACAAAGCCGCCGGCAATTTCAACTCTGCTGCCACTGATATCCTGGTACACATACGGCTTGCCTTGTCGAATTACTCCGTCCGGAAGTACCACTTCGAGATCACCCGATGCGTTCACCCGCAGCGCATCGACCCCTGGTAGGAAAAACGCAAACGTTCCGGATCGGCGCCCGGCTTGATGATTGCATCGTATTCCAGACGGTCACCGACTCCATAAAATTTCAGATCAATTCCTGGACAGATCTCCCGGTAAATCACGGCACCAAACGTTGACACGCTTGTGAACCACTGGTCGCGATCACTGCCGAGCAGATAGCTAACGACAGCCTGATTCCGTTCTTCTCCGGCAATCTCCGGCTGCGGATTTTCCCCGACCGGTGCGAGCTTGATGACCTGCGCATTACCGGCACCGGGTTCAGGGCGGGATACCGCGAGGTACACACCATCCTTGCCGAAATACACCGATTAGCCGTTTCCTTGCTCATAGAATTCCACGCCTTGCCGGGCCTGCCCGACGTTCTCAACGAAATAACGTGGCGTCAATTTGGGCGGAATTGGGTTAACCGACGACGCGGCTTGCGTCGCAGAGGCGGCCGACACACCGGCAGGCGCCAAGGAAAACACTGGAACCACGATGATAATTACTGCGGTTACATGCTTACGAATGAACATCAATGAACATCATGGCCTCCTTGCTAAGGTATACCTGATCCTGACGCACCTCTACCTTCTACCAAAACGGGGAACCGCGCCCTGCGACACCACCAGACCGCATTACAGGGACAACCAGCACATCGGAAAACCTCCGGCGCGCCAGCTGTGTCACCGACCAACGAAAGTGTGCAAGAAGGGCTCGACTAAGACACGTCAGGCCACCGCCGCGCTACTCGTCCGCGCGTGCCGCCAGAAATTCCCGGATTTCGTTGACGATGACATCGACGAGCTTGTTCTTCTGTATCTGTGTCGGCGTCCAGTCAGTGTCCTGCCCCATCTCCAGGCCGAAAATATTGAGCCGCGGCGGCAGATCGCCGGTCTTGTCCGCCAGCATGATGACGTCGGCGACACCAAAGCCGTGCACGGACACCTGATGCGGCGCGTTGTGAATATCATCCTGATTCAACTGAACTACCGTGCCGGCCTCCATGCCGGACTGCACAACGTCGATGATGATGGCGAATTCCGCACCCTTCATCATCGCAACAAGCCGGGTGCCCGGCCGGTCGGCGGACTCCATCGTCAGCGTATCGGGAACCAGCGGCTTGAGTGCGCCGTGCTGCTGCAACAGCCGGACGATATCCCAGCCGAGCCGGTCAATGCCGAAGGGCGAGCCGACGCCGATGACGATAACGGGACTCATTGCCGGTCGACACGGATACGCAAAAAGTGCGTAGAGCAGGAGATGCACGGATCATAGTTGCGTATCACGGTCTCACCTCGCAGTCGCAATTCTTGTTCGTTCCGGTCGAGGCCGTAGGACTCGAGCGACACTCTGAGATCTTCCTCGATGCGCGCCTGATTCTGACTCGTCGGCGGTACGATGCGCGCGGACTGGATAAATCCCTCGCCATTCAGCGTGTAGCGGTGCCAGAGGATACCACGCGGTGCTTCGGTACAACCAGTGCCACTGCCGGCGCGCGGCGTGACCGGAACAAACGGTCGTTTGGGCAACGCATAATTCTCGAGCAGGCGGATCGCCTCGAGGAGCGCATAAAAGACCTCGACAGCCCGCGCGATGACGCTATGAAACATGTTACCGCTCGGAAACCGGACCCCGGTCGCAGCGATAACCCGCCGGACGGACTCCGGCAAACGGTCGCAATTCAGGTTGATGCGCGCCAATGGCCCGACCAGATACGGCCGACCGTCCAGAAGCGCATGCAACGCTGTCGAGTGCCGCACATGCAGCTCGGCAAAATGGCTGTCGAAGTTTTCGATATCGATATCCAGGCCACCACTCGAAACCAGCCGACCTTCATTCATCGGATATTCTCCCGGATGACGCAGCGCGACGCACGTGAAGGATTGCTCATCATCGGGAAGATCGAGCGACGCAGTCCAATACACCAGCGCCTCTGCCTCCGGCAGCGCGGCGCGCAGCTCATGGACGACCGTAGCGACTTCCTCCGGTGACGGCGCATGATGAAATCCGCCGACGCGCACGCCGACCGGATGCACCGAGCGCCCGCCGAACAGGTGCATCAGCCGATTGCCCAGCGCCTGCAGGCGCAGGCCGCGGCGCACGATATCGGCATGTTGCTCCGCCATCGCAATCGCGTTCGGGAAACCGAGAAAATCCGGCGCAGCCAACAGATGGATATGCAGCGCGTGGCTCTCTATCCACTCGCCGCAGTACAACACGCGGCGCATGTCCCGTACCCAGCCGTCGATCGAAATACCGAAAACACTCTCCAGCGCATGCACAGCGCTCATCTGATAGGCAACCGGACAGATGCCGCAGATACGCGCGACGATATCCGGCACCTCTTCGTAGTTGCGCTCTTCGAGAAATTTTTCGAACAGCCGCGGCGGCTCGAATATCTGCAGCTTGAGCATATCGATCCGGCCATCGCGTATCGTCAACGCCAGCGCGCCCCCACCTTCGACCCGCGCCATTACCGGCACATTGATGTGCACCTCGCGGGAATCAGTCATCGGCACCGCTCCAGCGGCGGCCGGCCTCCGCAAATACCGGCGCGGCGTTGTTGATAAACAGGAAACGCCGCGCGATTGCCTCGGACGTCAGGCCGAGACCCTCGAACCGCCGGCCCAGCGCCAGGCTGTTGGCGTTTTCCGCCGGGCCATAACAGGCGTAGCAGTCGCGACCGAAGCGCGGACAGATCGCGCCGCAACCGGTGCGTGTCACCGGCCCCATACACGGCACACCCTGCGTCACCATCACGCAAACGGTCTGCGATCGCTTGCAGTCCATACATACCTTGTCATGCTCGTCCACCGGCATGACGCCGAACAGCAGCTGCCGGATCGCTGCCATCACCTGGGAGGTGCTGACGGGACAGCCCCATAACTCGAAGTCAACCTTGACGTGGTGCGATACCGGCGTCGATGTGGCGAGACTGCGGATATAGCGCGGCTGTGCATACACACCTGCGATCCACTCATCGGCGTCGGCGAGATTGCGCAACGCCTGGATGCCGCCGGCGGTCGCACATGCGCCTATCGTGACGAGAAAGCGGCTGTGGCAGCGTATTGCGCGGATGTGATCGAGATGCTCAGGCGTCGAAATACTGCCTTCGATAAAGGCAATATCGACTGTCTGATCCGGCGCCACCATACCGGCCTCGACAAAATGCACGATCTCGACCAGCTGAGCCAGCTCCAGCAATTTTTCGCCGGCATTCAAAAACGCGAGCTGACAACCGTCGCAGGAGGCGAATTTATGGACGGCGATTTTGGGTTTCGGATTCAAAGTTATGTGTTACATGGTGAGAGTGTCATATTCAATCTCAAATGTAGGATGGGTGCAGCGTAGCGGAACCCATCGTTACATACCAAGGAACCTCTGATTAAGTGTCATTTCGAGCCTTGTCCCGAGCATCGCGAGGGAGCTGGCGAGAAATCCTGGTGGTAAACACTTCGAGGCGATTCCACCACATCAGGATTTCTCCCTGCGGTCGAAATGACAAGAAGCCACTTGATCAGAGTTTCCATAAACAGTATTTCGATGGGTTCCGCTACGCTGCACCCATCCTGAAAATTCGACCTCCTGCCTTGAACGTGTTTATCAGAACCCGCTCACCCCGAACAACGCCTTCACCTCCGGATAACAGAACACCGGCCCGTCCTTGCAGACGAACTGCGGGCCGTACTGGCAGTGTCCGCAATGTCCGACCGCGCATTGCATATTGCGCTCCATGCTGAGCCAGATATCCTGTTCGCGGATACCGCGCTGCAACAGGATGTCGATCGTCAGGCGCATCATGATCTCCGGCCCGCACATCATAACCACGGTGTTGGCCGGGTCCAGCGTCACCTGGTCGAGCAGCGCGGTAACACGGCCGACATGCCACGGCCAGCCGGGCCCCGCAACGTCAGCCGCCAGCAGTACCTGCGTGTCCGGCAGTGCCGCCCATTGTTCATAGCGTTTGCGCCAGATCAGGTCAGCAGAATGCTTGACGCCCTGAACGACAGCGACATGACCGAACTGGTCGCGGCGCCGAACGATGTAATTGATGACGCCGACCACCGGCGCGCACCCCAGCCCGCCGGTAATCAGCACAACGTTCCTGCCCTGCAACCGCTCCACCGGCCAGCCGCGGCCGTAAGGCCCGCGGATGCCGAGGCAATCGCCTTTCTTGAGTTTGGCGATGCCGTTGGTCACGCGCCCGACACGGCGTATCGTGTGGCCAAGCGCGTGTTCGTCATCGGGGTCCGACACGATCGAGATGGCGACCTCGCCGACACCGTACAGATACACCATGTTGAATTGGCCCGGCTCGAACCGATAAGCGGCGCGTGCAGTCGCATCGGTCAACTCGAGATCCAGCGTAAAGACCGTGTCGGATTCCTGGTGCCGGTCGGCAATACGCGCCTCAAGAGGAAGGTACGGAGACGCAGTCATTTGCCGCCCCCATGCAGCGCCGTCGCTTCTTCGACGATATCGATGCCGACCGGGCACCAGGCGATGCAACGACCGCAGCCGACGCAACCGCTACGCCCGTACTGGTCGTGCCAGCTGCCCAGCTTGTGCGTCAGCCACTGCCGATAACGCTCGCGCGTCGCGGCGCGCACGGTCAGCCCGTGGATATAGCTGTGACCCTGCGTGAAACAGGAGTCCCACTCGCGCAGATGCTCGCTGGCGGTGCCGTCGAGCTGCGGCTCCTCGGTTTCGCGATGACAAAAACAGGTTGGACAGACCGACGTACAGTTTCCACAGGACAGGCAGCGCGCCGCGACGTCGTCCCAGCGCGGGTGATCGAGATTGTCAAACAGCACGTCACGCAGGTTTCGCGATGGCAGTGATCGGACCTGTTGCTGCGCACCCTGCGCTATCGCCTCATCCGCGTCTTTCACCTGAACGCGGCTCGCTGCACCGGACACCAGTGTGCCGAGGATATCGCCACCGACAGGACTGCCGGCCTCCGCAACAAATCCGTCAGCGAGCTCCGTCAGCGCAATATCAAAGCCGCTGGCTGCGCGCGGTCCGTCGCCGGTCGACACACAGAAGCAGGTACTCGCCGGACGGGTACAATTGACAGCGACGATCAGCAGGTTACGGCGACGCGCAGCGTACGCCTCGTCGACATAGGCACCCGCGAGAAAATGCTGATCCTGCAGGCGCAGCGCGGCGAGATCACAGGAGCGCGCACCGATCAACGCGATCTTCGCCGGCCTTTCAGCTGCCGGCGTGAAGCTCAATCGCCCCTGCGCATCACGTGCAACGCGCCACAACGATTCGCGTGGCGCGAACAGCAGTGGCTTCAAGGCCTGTGGTCCATTGGCCCAGTCGAACCATCGCCCGCCTTCGGTATGGGTCAGCCGGTAACTACCCGGTTGCTGAGCATCGGTGACACCGCGTGGCAGCTCACGGGACGAGGTGATTCGGGCATAGGCGATGGCATGATCACGTACCTGCGGCCCGTAGCAGGTGTAGCCAAGAGCGGACAGCGCGCCAAACAATTCATCGAAGCGCTCGCGCGGCATCCAGCCCTGAATTTTCTCGTTGCTATTCATGCACTCCGGACCAAGGATAGCATCCATCTTCCCAGTGCCTGTTGTCAGTGTGCTACGGGGCTATACTGGAGTCAAATCCATCGGCCTCAGCGCGATAATTTTTGGTAATATCGCTGCATAGTCTTCAACGGAAGCACAGCGCGTTATTCAACCATCATGTGCCTCGCGATACCGATGCAGATCCGCACGATCGATGGACATATCGCCATAGCGTATGCCAAAGGCATAGAACGCGAGATCAGTCTGTATCTGTTGCAGGATCGTGCGCTGGCGCCGGGCGATTTCGTGCTGGTGCATGTTGGCTACGCGATTCAGAAGGTCAGCACGGCAGACGCCGAAGCGTCGTGGAATCTCTACGACGAGATGCAGATGTTGCGCTGAGGATCATTCCATGCACGAATTCTCGATATGCCGGTCGATACTGCGCCAGGTGACACTGGCGGCCGAACAGCGGGGTAACGGTCGCGTACGCGTGATACGCCTGCGGCTCGGTCCACTGGCCGGCGTCAGCGCCACTGAGCTGGAACGGGCCATGCCGCTCGTCAGCCAGGGCAGCATTGCCGACGGCGCCGCGATCGTCACGGAGCTGGTGCCGCTGCGGGTCGCCTGCGAAGTTTGCGGCGCGGAGTCGACGGCGGATCCGGCGCGGCTCGCCTGCGGCGCATGCGGCAACCATAAGGTGCGGCCGCTGAGCGGCGACGAATTGTTACTGGTCGGCATAGAACTGGCGCAGTAACCAATAACCACGATGCCTGCGCCACACGATCACGCAAAGAGCTGGCTGACGCGTATCGCGGCATTGCCGCGTACCGGCAAGGTACGCATTCTGAACGTCTGCGGCGGTCACGAACGGACCATCACGCACAGCGGCATGCGTACCGCCCTGCCTGACGATATCGAACTGATACCCGGGCCGGGTTGTCCGGTCTGCATCTGCCCGGAAGAGGATATCTACGACGCGATCCAACTGGCGCTGAACGAGGACGTGATGCTGGTCGCGTTCGGTGACATGCTGCGCGTACCCGTTAACGTGCCGAAGCGCGAGCCGCGCTCGCTCGAACAAGCGAAGGCCGCCGGTGCCGGGATTCAGCCGATCGCCACACCGGCGGCCGCCGCTGCCATTGCCCGCGAGCATCCTGACCGGCAAGTGGTGTTTTTCGCCGCCGGCTTTGAGACGACGATGGCGCCGGTCGCCGCGATGCTGGCCGAAGGTGTGCCCGACAATCTTTCCGTTCTGTTATCGGGTCGACTCACCTGGCCGGCGGTCGCGATGTTGCTCGACAGCGGCGAGGCGGCGTTTGACGCGCTGGTCGCCCCCGGTCATGTGGCGACCGTTATGGGCGCCGACGAATGGCAGTTTGTACCGCAACAACATGGCCTGCCGTGCGCCATCGCCGGATTTACCCCGGCCAGCCTGCTCGCGGCCTTTCATTCGATACTCGGGCAATTGCACCGCCGGCAGCCGGCGCTCGACAACTGTTATCCGGAATCGGTGACGGCGGGCGGCAACTTGCTGGCAAAGTCGGTACTCGCCCGCGTTATGGGTGTCACCGACGCGAAGTGGCGCGGCATCGGCACGATACCGGTATCCGGATTTGCACTGCAGCCGGCGTATGCCGCGCACGATGCACGTCGCCGGTTTTTTACCAAAACGACAGCGGCGAATGACCCCGCGAAAGAGGCGCGCAAACGCATCGGTGAGATGCCGCCGGGCTGCGACTGCGCGGCGGTCGTGCTCGGGAAAATTTCGCCGACGCAGTGTGCACTGTATGGCCGCGCATGCACGCCGCGCGATCCGGTGGGCCCGTGCATGGTTTCCGACGAGGGCGCCTGCCGTATCTGGTGGGTAAACGGCATGCGTGCCGCCGCTACCGGCAGGAAACCGGACGGCAATGCAGCGCGCGCTTGAGCGGGATTCGAGCGTATCACCGCCCAGTGATGCCGCCGCCGCGGCGCGCATCGTCATCGGTGGCCGCGTACAGGGTGTCGGCTTCCGGCCGTTCGTGTATCGCACCGCGATGCGCTGCGGAATCTCCGGCTACGTCAGCAATCATCATGGCACTGTCGAGATTCTCGCCCAGGGCGATGCCGATCGCCTCGACGGATTTATCGCCGAGCTGCTGGGCAACGCGCCGTCGCTGGCCATACCGCGGCTGATACTGCGTGAAACCGCCCCGCCAGTAGAGTCAGCGACGTTTTGCATCAAGAGCAGCGTGGATGAACGTGGGCACGGCGTTTACATTCCGCCGGACTATTTCGTGTGCGATGACTGCCTGGACGAGCTGCATGATCCGGCCGACCGGCGTTTCCGTCACCCGTTCATCAACTGTACGCAGTGCGGACCGCGCTACACGCTGATACATTCGCTACCCTACGACCGTCCCAACACTTCGATGCGCCCGTTTGCACTGTGCGCTGACTGTGCGGCGGAATATAGCAATCCGCTGGACCGGCGCTTTCATGCGGAACCGATCGCCTGCACCCGGTGTGGCCCACGCCTGTGGTTTCAGGAAGGCGGGATCACGACCGACGGCGACGAGGCGGCATTGGCGGCGGCGATAAGGGCGTTACGCCGCGGCGCAATTGTCGCCGCCAAAGGGGTAGGCGGCTATCACTTGCTGTGCGATGCCACGAACGTGGCGGCGGTCGCGCGGTTACGGCAGCGAAAGCAGCGCCCGGACAAACCGCTGGCCGTCATGTTTCCGATGCGCGGCGCGGACGGACTGGACGGCGTACGCGATGCCGCGATATTCAACGACGTTCAGGCGACACATGCACTGCACCCGGCCAGGCCTGTCGTGCTGATGAGAAAAAAGGAACGCGGATCGCTTGCCGACAATATCGCGGCGGGACTAAATGAAATCGGCGTGATGCTGGCCTACAGCCCGCTGCATCATCTGCTACTGAATGATTTCGGCGAACCGCTCGTCGCCACGTCGGCGAATATCAGCGGTGAACCCGTGCTGACGGTTAACGACGAAGTCGCGACGAGGCTCGCCGGCATCGCCGATGCGTTCCTGCACCATAACCGCGAAATCGTCCGACCTGCCGATGATCCGGTGTACCGCGTCATCAACACGAAAGTACGCCCGCTGCGGCTGGGGCGCGGCAACGCGCCGCTGGAACTCGAGCTTGCTACCCCGATCCGGCAAACGGTGCTCGCCGTCGGCGGGCACATGAAGAATACCGTGGCGCTGGCGTGGGACAACCGGGTTATTATCTCGCCGCACATCGGCGATCTCGGCTCACTACGCTCCCGGCAGGTGTTTGAGCAGACGATTAACGACTTGCAGCGGCTGTATGATATCGATGCATCGCGAATTGTCTGCGACGCGCATCGCGGCTATGCGAGCACACGCTGGGCGAAGCGCTCCGGGAAACCTTGCGTCGAGGTATTTCACCATCACGCTCACGCGTCGGCCGTCGCCGGTGAGTTTTGCAATGAACCACGCTGGCTGGTGTTTGCCTGGGACGGCACCGGCTATGGAGAGGACGGCACGCTGTGGGGCGGCGAGGCCTTGCTCGGCAGGCCCGGCGCCTGGCGGCGGGTCGCCAGCATGCGTCGCTTCGGGTTGCCCGGTGGCGACAAGGCTGGCATCGAATCATGGCGCACCGCGGCGTCACTGTGCCGGGAGACCGGCCAGCACTGGCCCGATGCGCCTGAAAACAGCGCGACGCTGCACGCGGCGTTTGAGCAAGGGATCAACTCACCGTTCAGCAGCGCCGTTGGCCGGTTGTTCGACGCGGCGGCGGCGCTGACCGGCCTGGTGCTCTGCAACAGTCATGACGGCCACGCGCCGATGCGGCTGGAAGCGGCGGCCACCGGTGTCGAGGCGGCGCCGATCGCTCTGCATGACACCATGGATGACGACGGCATCATTCGAACCGACTGGTCCGCCATCGTTCCGATGCTGCTCGCTCCGCGTCGAGCCAGCGGCGAACGCGCGGCCTGTTTTCACGCCACGCTCGCGCAAACGATCCTGCGTCAGGCGCAGGCGATTCGCGACCGTCATGGTGACTTCGCTGTCGGACTCGCCGGCGGGGTGTTCCAGAACCGTATCCTGACGGAACAGGCGATGCACTTGCTCGACCGACACGACTTTCGTACGTATCTGCCGGAACGGATACCGGTGAACGACGGCGGCCTGTGCTTCGGGCAGGTTATCGAGGCACAGGCCATGCTGAACTTGCCATGATATAGACTGGACCATGTCTCACATCACACTTGCCCATGGTAACGGCGGCCGCCTGATGCGCGAACTGATCGACGAGGTATTCGCCGCCCCGCTGAACAATCCGCTACTGGATACCGGCGCGGACGCTGTCGCATTGCCGCTCGATACCGCCAATAACGAGATCATGCTGACGACCGACGGCTTCACGGTCTCGCCACTGGAATTCCCGGGTGGCGATATCGGCTCGCTGGCGGTCAACGGCACGGTCAACGATCTCGCGGTTGCCGGCGCGACGCCCTTGTACCTATCGCTGGCCGTGATTATCGAAGAGGGCCTCGCACTGGAGACGTTACGCCGCATTGTGCAAAGTATCGCGCATGCCGCCTTGACGACCGGCGTACAGGTGGTATGCGGCGACACCAAGGTGGTACCGCGCGGCCAGGGCAGCGGTATCTACATCACGACCACCGGCGTCGGGCAGAGGCCGGCGTCACCGGCTCGCGGCATTAACAATATTCGCGACGGCGATACGATTCTCGTCAGCGGACCGGTCGGCGATCATGGTATCGCAGTCATGCTGGCGCGCGAGCAGTTCGGGCTGCGCGGCGACGTGCGGTCGGATTGCCGCAGCGTGGTACCGCTCGCACAGGCATTGTTACCGCTGCCCGGCCTGCGGTTCATGCGCGACCCCACCCGCGGCGGACTCGCGACGGTGCTGAACGAGATAGGTCTTGCGACTGGTTTCGGTGCCGTAATTGACGAAAGCGCTGTTCCCGTCAGGGAATCGGTACGTTCCGTCTGCGAGATACTCGGATACGATCCGCTATACCTCGCGTGCGAGGGACAGATCGTCGCCGTGGTTGCGCCGGAGAGCGCGACCGAGGCATTGCGTGTCTGGCGATCGACAGATCATGGACACGATGCGGCGATCCTTGGCCGCGTGACCAGCGCGCATCGCCAGGTTATCCAGACCACCGGGATCGGTGGTCAACGTGTCATTGAAGAGCTCGAGGACGATCCGTTGCCGAGAATCTGTTGAGAAATTTTTACGGGGCTGGTATTCAACAATCCGCGGCGGCCGTTGATAGAATCGGCACGTATCCTGTAGCTGACCTGCCAACCGGAGATTTATTGCCGCATCCCGGCGCCTGGACCACAAGGGTTCGTCGTGGGAGAATACGCTCCCTCATGCCATCGACAAAAAGAAGCTGAATTTATGCCGCCGCTTGTCCTTCTGACGATAACGATCGCGCTATCTTTTTTTGCGACCCCGAATCTTTCCTATGCGGAAACCGGTTCCGGTGCTCAGATAAATCTCACCGATACCTGGAACGGCGTTGTCGCCATCGTAATTTTCGTCATTGCGTATGCGGCAGTAATCAGCGAAGAGTTTCTGCACCTGCGTAAATCCAAGCCTGTCATCGTCGCAGCGGGCGCGATCTGGTTGCTGGTGGCGATGGCGTACACGGCCCATGGCGACCGGGAGACGGCAGGCGAACTCGCCCGGCACAATATTCTGGAGTTCGGCGAAGTGATGTTGTTTCTGCTCTCCGCGATGACCTACATCAATACGATGCAGGAGCGAAATGTCTTCAATGCGCTGCGCGGCTGGCTGGTGTCGTCGGGCTTCTCGCTGCGCACGATCTTCTGGCTGTCCGGAATCCTGGCCTTTTTCATTTCGGCACTCGCCGACAACCTCACCACAGCCCTGATCATGGCCGCCGTTGTCATGGCGGTCGGCGCAGGGAATCCTGCCTTTGTTTCGTTAGCGTGCATCAATATTGTCGTAGCGGCGAATGCGGGCGGGGCGTTCAGTCCGTTCGGCGATATCACGACATTGATGGTCTGGCAAAAGGGCGTTGTTCACTTCTGGGAATTCCTGGATCTTTTTATCCCGTCCGTCGTTAACTGGTTTGTCCCGGCATTTCTGATGTCGCTGGCATTGCCAAAAGGCAAGCCGGCAGCGATCGCCGATGAATTGCCCATTAAACACGGCGGTCTGGTCGTGGTCGGGCTGTTTATCACAACGATCGGGATCACGGTTAGTTTCCACAACTTCTATCATTTACCGCCGGCACTCGGCATGATGACCGGGCTCGGTCTGCTAAAAATGTTCGGTTTCTACCTTAGAAAGCGGGACGAATCTTCTTCGGAAACATACGCTGCGGCGGAATTCGAATCCAACGCCGTTGATCCGGAGACGCAGCAGCTCTACAAGCCGCGGCACCGCCCTTTCGACATTTATATTTCAATGAAACGGGTTGAGTGGGATACGCTGATGTTCTTCTACGGTGTCGTGCTTTGCGTCGGCGGACTGGCGGCGCTGGGTTATCTTGCTGTGCTTTCTGAAACGATGTACACGGGGTTTGGTCCGACACTGACCAATATCGCCGTCGGCCTGTTGTCGGCGATTGTCGATAACATTCCGGTGATGTTCGCTGTGCTGACGATGAACCCGGATATGGCGCTGGGTCAGTGGCTGCTGGTTACGCTGACGGCCGGCGTCGGCGGCTCACTGCTTTCGATTGGGTCGGCTGCCGGCGTGGCACTGATGGGCCAGGCGCGTGGTGTCTACACATTCTTTACTCACCTGAAGTGGACATGGGCCATTGCGCTCGGCTACGCCGCAAGCATATGGGTGCATCTGCTGCTGAACGCCGACATCATGCAAAAACCGCTGTGATGCGGTCCAGGCAGATAACAATGGAACGACACGAGCCAGCTTAGTTCAGATAACAGTAGCGGCTCAGCACTGCAAAAAACATCATGTTGCTCGACATGTCATTCGGATCGAATGACAGTCCGACGTGATACATAGATTCATGACCGCTGCTTGATCCTGAATCCGTCCGGCACCAGCGGATATGACCACTGACCGCATGTTCTGCGTTATCAATATGCATGACGAGACGCGCCGGAGTACCGTTTTCCAATGTCTCGGTGATCCTCAGACCGGCACCGAAGTGGGACACGTCAGTTACTTGCACCACCCGGTGCTCGCGATTGCTGGCTTCCAGCCTGAATGTCACTTCGTTTTCGATCCCTTCGCGCGGCCGTACGCGTTCGAACTGCCGCCAGTCGGATGTTTTCTTGAGGCCTGACATTGACTTGCACCCCTGAATTGTCGTCTATAAAAAATGTCCGGATACTGTATCGGATCGCATTGAGGAAGTATTTGATCCGCCTTACGTTATCGGCGAGTGCCGCAACAACTTGATACGACTCGCGAAAATTCCTGATTCTAGTGCAATTTCCAGACGCAGACACCACCACTCTCACGGGCAATCCTGTCGAGATAGTGCCGGTGGGCTTCCTCTTCCTCCGCGGATGCCGGAATCACCGGCAGGCGCGCCCGTTCTGCCGTGACACGACGAACCCCGGATTGCACGACACCGGCGGAGGTGCGCCTGCCATCCAGCGAGAGGGTAGCCTGGCCACCGGTCATCGCCAGATACACGTCGGAGAGAATCTCGGCATCCAGCAGTGCACCGTGCAATTCACGCTGCGAATTGTCGACCTCATAGCGTTTGCACAACGCGTCAAGACTGTTCCGTTGCCCGGGGTGCAGTTGCCGCGCCAGCGCGAGAGAATCAAGCACCGTACAATAGTCGGTGAATGGCTTGCGCCCCTGCTTGAGCAAGGCCAGTTCGTGATTGATAAACCCGACATCAAACGGGGCGTTGTGAATGATCACTTCGGCATCCTTGATGAACCCCAGAAGATCATCAACGATATCGCCAAAACGCGGCTTGTCCGCGAGAAAAGCATCAGTGATGCCATGCACCTCCAGCGCGCCCTCGTCGATCTCGCGATCGGGTTGCAGATATTGCTGAAAACGCCGCGTTGTCACACGACGGTCGATGATCTCAATCGCGCCAATTTCGATGATGCGATGCCCCTGGGCCGGATCCAGGCCCGTGGTCTCAGTGTCCAGAACAATCTGTCTCATCTGTATTCCCGATAGTTACCTGCTGTTCGACCGCTGCTGCATCTCATCAATCGCCCGGTTAGCAAGCGCGTCAGCCTGTTCATTGCCCTCATGCCCGGTATGACCGCGCACCCAATGCCATTCGATATCATGCCGTGATGCAGCCGCCTCGAGTCGCTGCCAGAGATCGGCATTCTTGACCGGCTTGCGCGCAGCGGTCTTCCATCCCCGAAGCTTCCAGTTCGGCAGCCATTCGGTCAAGCCCTTCTTGAGGTACTCCGAATCGGTCGTGACACGCGCCGCACAGCCGCGCTTGAGCGCTTCCAGTGCATAGATGGCCGCCATCAACTCCATGCGATTATTTGTTGTATCCCGCTCGGCACCGTACAAGGTTTTCTCATGCCCGCTATACCGTAGTACAGCACCCCAGCCACCGGGCCCCGGATTGCCGCGACAAGCGCCATCGGTGAAAATTTCAACCCTCATCGCCATCCAAACAGGATCCATTACGCGTGGTCGGCTCAGGCATTTCGGCGCCAATCAGGCTCCGGCGCGGACGCCAGCGCGGCTTGATCGGTGTCAGCGTCGACGTCCGCTTTTTGGCAACCAGCATATAGGCGCCGGAGAGCGCGGAAAACCATCGCGCCCCGGCGGTTTCGATAAACCGCAGACGGCGCATCACCGCGTCGTGCTGAATCGGCGGCCGAAAGAAATACCCGCTCGTCATGACGATATCGAAACCCAGCAGCGACAGCCAATCCTTGATGCGCGGCAGGCTGCGAAACCGTCCGCACCAAGGATAAGTATTGCAGCGACGCCTTCGGAACAGCCGTCTCAAGCCCCAGAAACTCCACGGATTGAAACCGAGGATGACAACGTGCCCTTCCGGTATGAGGATACGGTCAACCTCTCGCAATGCCTGGTGAGGATCAGCCTCGTACTCAAGCGTATGCGGCAACACCACCACATCGACGCTGTCCGAGGCGACCGGCAGGCGCTCCGGTTGTCCCTGCATGCTGATGGCAGCAACCGGCTTGCCGTCAATGACATCGACCACTATACGGTGCGATATCCGGCTGGCACCCAACAGATCTTCGTCGACCATGCACCCGACCTGAAGCAGGTGATAACCGAACAAATTCGGCAGGATCGCATCAAGCTTGCGCTGCTCGATTTCGAGCAGGCGACGACCCAGCGGCTCGCCATACCAGAAGCGTAATCCGGCACGACCGGTGCAGAAACGGCTGTTTTTGAACCAGCGTGTTATATCCACAATCGCAATTTTCGCCTGTCGGCCCGTAGCCCGCTGATATAATGCCCCCCGTCACGAGGACTCCCGGTTACCCACCATGATCAACGCCATTGCTGTTCCGGCCTTTCGCGATAATTATATATGGTTGGTACACGATGCGGCTAACCGGACCGTAATTGTCGACCCCGGCGATGCGCAACCGGTGCTCGCCGCGCTGGCACACCATGCGCTGACGCCGGTCGCCGTTCTGATCACACATCATCATCATGACCATACCGGCGGTATTGGCGACATACTCGCCCGATACCCGGTCCCCGTTCTGGGCCCGGCTCGGGAAAGCATTCCCGCGGTCACCCGGCGATTGAACGACGGCGAGCGAATTTGCGTTCCATCGACCTCAATGGAATTCACCGTACTCGATGTGCCAGGCCATACCGCAGGGCATATCGCTTTTTTTGGGCACAACACGCTGTTGTGCGGAGATACCTTGTTCGCCGGTGGCTGCGGACGCCTGTTCGAAGGAACACCGGTGCAGATGTACTGCTCTCTACAAAAAATCGCCCGTCTGCCGGAGACAACCAAGGTTTACTGCGCGCACGAATACACCGAGGACAACTTGCGCTTCGCGGCTGCCGTAGAACCGAACAACGCTGACCTGCGGGCCCGCATCGCCGCGGTCAACCAGTTACGCCGCAATAATCTCCCGACGATACCTTCAACGATAGGCGAGGAAAAACGCACCAATCCATTCCTGCGCTGTGACGAGCCTGATGTCCGAGCGGCGGCAATAGCCTTCGCCGACATGCCCCCGGAGTCGGCCGACCAGGTATTCGCCGCACTTCGCAGCAGAAAAGACCGGTTCTGAATTTTCTTTTGTTTTTAGTGTCCTAGCTCCCGACGCCCGGGCCCGCGATGTGATCAGACTCGTTCAAATCCGGATCGATGGCGCCGATAAGAACGTGTCGCGCGATACAAAAACGTCCAGCGGGCCACTTTGTCGTTGACCACCTATGGGGTAATCCATACCATGATCGCCATGAAAAAGAGCCGTCATCACCGTCTGGCCGGGGCAATCCTACTGGGCCTGGTCGGCACTGTCATCGGCGGTTGCGCCGCCCCCGGACACCGGGCCGCGACACCACCGGCTGAATCGACCAGCAAACCCGTGCATGGATCACCTTCAAGTGACGATGTTACGGCGCTCGGCGATACCAGTCCGTCACCGACGACGGACGCAGACACGATTGCCGCAGCTGCGGTGATACCCGCGGAGGAACTCCTTCAATACAATGCCGCCGAACCGGGACCTACCCTTATCGAGGTCGATCTGTGGCAACGCATTCGCGGCGGATACGCGCTGGTCGATTATGGGCATCCGCGTGTCGAAGCAGAACGTCAATGGTTCACTAAACACGTCGCGTATCTTGACAGGGTCGCGGAGCGCGCCGAACCGTATCTTTACCATATTGTCGAGGAAGTCGAAAAACGTGGCATGCCGATGGAAATCGCGCTGCTACCGATCATCGAAAGCGCTTTCCAGCCGTTGGCCTATTCACGCGGCCGCGCCGCGGGTATCTGGCAGTTTATTCCAAGCACCGGCGAACTCTACGGCCTGAAGCAAAACTGGTGGTACGACGGACGCCGCGACATTATCGCCTCAACGGATGCGGCGTTGCGCTATTTGCAGAAACTGAGCGAAACCTTCGATGGCGACTGGCTGCTGGCACTCGCCGCGTACAACGCCGGCGCCGGAACCGTCACGAATGCGATCAAGGCCAATATCGCGAAAAACAAGCCGACGGATTTCTGGTCACTGAGCCTGCCTGCGGAAACCAGCACTTATGTGCCGAGACTGCTTGCCGTGTCTTCCATCATCGAACAACCGGAGCACTATGGAATCACGTTGCGGTCTATAGCGAACGAAGCGTCCATCATGACAGTCGATACAGGCAGACAAATCGATCTCGCGCTCGCGGCCGATCTATCCGGCATATCGCTCGAAAATATGTATCGCCTGAATCCGGGATTTAATCGCTGGGCAACTGATCCGGATGGACCACACATGCTGGTTCTGCCGGTCGAAAAAGGCGAGCGATTCATATCCGCGCTGGCGCAGCTACCGCCGGAAAAACGCATCCGATGGGAACTGCACCGGATCCGCAACGGCGAGACGTTAAACCAGATTGCGCAGAAGTACAGCACTACCGTGCAGGTGCTGAAGGACGTAAACAAACTGGACGGCCATGTCATTCACGCCAACCAGAACCTGGTCATTCCGGTCGCGACGCGCAGCCTGGCGAGCTACAGTCTCGGCGAACGCCAGCGACCGGTAACCCGGCAGAATACATCCGGCGGAACCGGCCTGAAGGTGGCCTATGTGGTAAAGACGGGGGATACGTTCTGGGATATCGCACGCAAACACAAGGTCGAGGTCAACCAGTTGGCGTCATGGAACAACATCGCACCGCGTGACACGTTGCGTGTCGGCCAGAAACTGGTCGTCTGGTCCAGCGTCAAAACGGCGGCGCCGGGCATGCCGTCAACCCAGCAGCGGATTAATTACACGGTGCGGCGCGGTGACTCACTGGCCGGTATATCACAGAAATTCAACGTCAGTCTCAATGATCTGGTGCGCTGGAACTCGCTCGACAAATCCAAACACCTGCAGCCGGGCCAGAAGCTGGTGCTGGTGGTAGATGTCACCCGCCAGGCGGAAAACACCTAAGGAAGCTCTGATTAATCGTTTTGTTGTAATTCCCGTACCCTCCGGGCATAAACTTCGCGGGAATCCAGTAACACCCTGTTTCGAAAGCTCTGGATTCCGGGTCTCCGCTACGCTCCGCCCGGAATGACGACACATCAGAGCTTCCCTAACCGTAACCACACGCCTGCCCGCCCACGGTCTTATCATCTCGCGATGGTAACTACGCGGTATACAACATCTTTGCGCCGGCGATGACGAGAACTACTCCCAGAACCTTGCGCAACATCATCGGCGAGAACCGCCGAACGGCAAACTCCGAACCAATCACGGCGCCGGCGACAGCCGCGCCGACATACCACGTCAGCCCCGGCGGCCAGGTCGCACCGGCCGCTGCATGGCCGGCCAGGCCGGCGAGCGAGTTAACGAGAATAAAAGCGGCCACAATCGCCGCGCTGGCGCGCATGGTCGTCCAGCGTAACAGCAACAACAGCGGGCTGAGGTAGACCCCGCCACCAACGCCGGTCAGGCCGGACACAAAACCGAGCAGCCCGCCGACCGGTACCGATACCCATAGCGCTGGCGAACGGACCTCACCGTCGTATTCAATTTTGACCAGAAATCTTAGTGCGGCGATCAGCAACGCGACACCGACGACATAGCGATAGGATATGTCAGTGATAGTCCATGCGCCGCCCAGGTACGCCAGCGGCGTCGACGCAAGCGCAAACGGCAAGAAAAGTCGCCAGTCAAAATGGCCTGCACGCACAAGGCGCAACAGTACCAGCCCGGCCACGAATACGTTCATCGTCAACGCCGCGGGTTTCATGATCGCGGGGGAGAGACCGAATAACGCCATCGCGGCGATATAGCCCGACGCACCGCCATGACCCACCGACGAGTACAGAACGGCCGTCAAAAAAACAAGCGCTAACAGCGCAACAGGGATCTCTTCGATCAACATCCGCAAACGGTACCACAGCGATGTCTTTGGCGGCAGCCGAATATCATCTGCCGGTAACGAATAACAGAAATTTCAGGCCGCTTTTGCGGCGGATTAACGTGCCGCCTAGACAGGTCGGGTTTGTTGACGCTGACGCTCGCCGGGTGTCAGGATATCGCGGCTTATCGTATCTTCGTTGATCTTGTCCAAATCCGGCATGCCATGCACATTGCCATACATGACGCTGGCGTGATCCCAATTGGTGTCGAGACCGTAATATTGCAGACCGATGGTCTTGGCGACCATCTTCCGTATTCGCGCCAGATAAGTCGCCTCATCCGTGCGATTCCCTGCTGCATCGAGCGTCATACGCGCCGAGGAAATAACCGTGCAATGCGAGCCCTCACGCTTGGCGTAGATATACTTCCAGTTCTGCTCCAGCGTAAACAGGTCCATGGGGGTGATGCCGATAACGACGGCACGCGGGTTCATCGTGATTTTCGGCAACGATCCCAATACTGCGGTGATGACCTTCTCGGCGACCAATTGATTGCGCTGGCTGTCCAGCATTTCAGGCGACACCGGCACCATGGGTAACACTGCAATGTTCAACCGCGTGTGCGTGCGGAAATACGTTTCCACTGCCGCCAGGTGACGGCGTGGCAGCGGACCAACCGGCAGAAAATAGATATCCGCCTTTCGATCGGGTTCTTTTTGTCGCGGTGGCGATGGCCGGGAGGCCTGTCCGGGCGCACCGTGTTGACGGCGTTTCCGAGCGGGCGGCTGTTTAAAATATCTTGTAATCAGGACCGCGGCGGCAACGACCACGGCCACTACGACTTTATTCATTGGCCCAAATCCCTTCTATCCCGTGCGCTGACCGTGAACATCGACGACCCGGAGGCCCCCGGATCATGGTAGTCCGAAAGCCCAACCCGGTTCGCCAACGATGCCCACCACATAATAAACCTTTTTTTTAACAATCTCTTATGAAAAAACGGATTGGCGTCATGCACGGCTGACCACCAACCGCCGATGCTACCCGCCCGGCTCGATTCTAGTTATCGACCAATTGCCACGGTTTGTTTATCCCGGCGCGAACTGTCTCTATCAGCGCACCAGCCGACGGCCACCGTAAACGGGCTCCGGCGCTACCGCCTGGCCGGCGAATCTACCGCGATCTTCGGCATCCGCGCGCGCCGCCCGGAACGGCATTGAAAGAAGCAGGAAACGGGCCTGCCAGCGCCTTTCCTGACTTGAGGTGATCCCAGCGGGCCCTGTCTGCATTATGGTACTGAATGACAGCGCATGCAGTTCAACGTCGGCGCAAACGCGACCTTGCCGTGACACACACCGCAATACTGACCCTGAAGAACATCAGTCATCGCGATGTTGCTCGTCCCCTTCTGCTGCGTGAAAATAGCCGGGTGGCAATTGGAGCAGTCCAGCCACTCCGTGTGCGCCTTGTGCGGAAACCGCACTTTGGGCATCGCTCCGGTGTCGGCAAAGATAATGTCCGTATCCAGCAGTTTCATCTGCGCGTGTCCCAACAAGTCGGCGCGCGGGGCGATCAGGCCCTTGTCGACTGTCTCCACCCAGTTAGTCAACCCGGCATTATCACGCGGGAAATCCGTCATCGCGACGTGCGGCGGTTGCAGGTAACCAACAGACGCATTGACCGGGTCGTGAATACCGTCCTTTTCAACAGGTACCACCTTGCCCTCCGTCTGAAAATGCTTGCCACGATCCTTCAACACCGGCTCGAGCATATCGGCGGCCACTGCAACGGCGCCAACCACCAGCAACCCCGCCAGGGTCATTCCGCGCCCGATTAAAATCAATCGCGCATATCGCTCCATTCGAATTCGTTTCATATCGCTCCACTGAATATCTGCATAACAAAAAACCCTATCCCTGACGAGAAATGCCGCCACCCCCCGGGAGGACGCGCATTATAGCCGACGAACGAAGCGACGCGCCGGCGGGGTCGGCCCGCTGCTCGCGATTCCAGTGCGGCATGATCCGTCGAAATGTCTATGACCAGACGATGCAGATAACCGGTTATCCGGCAGCTAATGCCGCCACCGGCTCGATCTCCTGATCTCCACACAGCGGGCGGGGCTCGGCCAGGCCAAAGCCCTGCACATAGGTAATACCTATTTCAAACAGCTTCTCATAGATGTCCTGATTCTCGACACATTCCGCAATCGTCTGCTTGCCCATCGTTTCCGCAATTTCGTGGAAAGAATTCACCATCAGATAATCGACGGAATCCCGAGCGATATTTCTGACAAATATCCCGTCGATCTTGATGAAGTCCACCGGCAGCCGTTTCAGGCACTCGAACGACGAGGCCCCGCTGCCGAAATCATCGAGCGCAAAATGACAGCCGAGATCCCGGAGCGCACCCATATAACGCGCCGTTCGCTCCGGTGTCGATATTGCAGCTGTCTCCGTGACTTCAAAACAAATCTTTTCCGCTAGATGCCGGTAAGTGGTCAACTGCCCGCGCAGAAAGCCGAGAAAATCGTCGTCTGAAAGTGAGATTCCGGAAAGGTTTATCGACGCAATGTAAAGAGCATCCAACCGCTCCGGATGCAGCGCGAGCCACTCGAGCACATGTGAAACGACCCAGCGATCAACCGCCGGCGCCAGTCCCAGTCGCTCAACGGACCGAATAAATACTCCAGGCGGCAGAATACTTCCCGATGCGTCGACCATTCTCAATAATACCTCGTAGTGCTGCCGGGGCTGATCGTTCAACCGCATCGGAAAGATTGGCTGATGATAGAGACGGAATTCATCCTGCTTCAACGCCTGCTGTAACCGCGCATACCAGCGATCCGCGTCATGCTGAACATTGTGCGTCCGGGGCAGGGTTCCGGCGACGTACACGCGATTACGCCCCTTTTCCTTCGCCATATAGCATGCCTTGTCAGCGTCGCCCATTACCTGATCAAGCGTCTTGCTTTCGGACGTGAGGGACACGAGACCGATGCTGACGCCGATAGAAAACTCCTGTCCTTCCCAGACAAACTGGAAGTCACCAATCGCCTGGCAAAGCTCATCGGCAAAGCGACGTGCCTGAATCGGCGCGCAATGCTCCAGCAGTACCGCGAATTCATCACCGCCCAGCCTTGCGACGGTATCCCGCTTGCGGATGCGCTTGCGCAATACATTACCCAATTGACGCAACAACTCGTCGCCGGCCGCATGCCCGCAGCTATCGTTGACGTACTTGAACTTGTCGAGGTCCAGGTAACATACCGCGTACTCTCCGGTCTCCTGCTGCGCCGCGCTCAGGATGCGGCCGAGACGCCGCTCGAACTCCCGGCGATTGACCAGCCCGGTCAATACGTCGTGGCTGGCCTGATGCGACAGTCGCTGCGACAGCTGGTGCAAATCAGTGACGTTATCGCAAACAATCAGACCGACGCTCTGCCCGGAACGGTCCACTATCACCCGACCGATCATTTTGAGCCAGAGCGAACATCCGCGGCGATCGGACGCCTGAATCTCAGCCTGATGAACCACACCCGGCTCCTCAAAACAATTCGCGAGGCAACTGTGGAACAGCTCCCGATCCTCGCGCCGGAATATCTCCGCAACACTCGTGCCGATCAATTCCTCAACTGCATACCCCAAAACGTCGGCGCCGAACTGATTGACGGATAGCAGACTACCCGCGCTGTCCACGGTGAAGAACATCGACGGATTCTCGTGATACAGCACACGAAAACGTTCCTCGCTGCTGCGCAGTGAGTCTTCGGATCGACGTCGTTCCGTAATCTCGTCCTGAAGCCGCTTGCTCACGACGAAGAGTTCGTCGGCGCGTTCCGCCACACGGGCTTCAAGCTCGTCATTGCTTTTTCGTAGAGACGCCTCCACCTGCTGTCTTGCAGCCAATTCGCTGGATAGCCCACGTTCGGCCGCGTTCAGCGAACCCAGCATTTTCACCGGGGACGGAATCAGGCGCTTAATGAGAAACACCAATCCAACACCGATCACCGCAATCCCCAGCGGCATAGCGATCCTGCTCCACGTCAGATGCAGTACCGTCATCCACGCCATCGCCGACTCCGTCGAGTTCAACGAAGGCTGGATATGCATCAAATACAGATCAACCAGATGGAAACAGGCGATGAAGCCAAGGCCGGCCAACATAATATACATGCTGGCCACCAGGCCAAGAGTACGGACGCTATGACGATAACGGAGCAGCAGGACCCACACGTAAACCGCGACCAGAATGATAGCCAGATCGATACCGGTCATCACGAGGACCGAGCTCCAGACCATCGCTTTCCTCCTGGCGGAACCGAAAGCGTCGGGAACGCCCGCAACAACAGCAGGCGGACACGTCGTATCGATATACGACGCGGCGACCGATGCGCCCGCCTTACGTTTCCAGCCGGCAGGACACAGGAACAACCGCACTCGATACGATTCATTCTTTTATACGCTCAAACAACACGACCAACAAGGCGCGGCGTCACAATGTGATCGCAATCACTTATTCTTGCGACAGTCACCGGCAGAGCGGTGGGGCCCAGTCCGCGGCTGCCGCGACTAAAAAATGCCGCGCGATCGGCAATCGCGGTCAGGCAAGCTATAAGCGGTAGTTGAAACCGCAGCACTGCGGGAAGGTCGTTATCAAACAGCCTAAGCATGCACCGGAAGGACTTGTTTACGTAGTCGAGGAGGGTAATGCGCGCGGCCGCCCGCGAAAGTCGTTACGGTTTTTGACCGCGCCCATGCGCGCTCGCCGCCGCTCTAACAAAATATTTATTGCCAAGCACGCCTTCGATCAACGATCACGGCGCGACATGAATCCTTGCCCGGCAGCAGCGTGCGCAGGAGAGCCGCGGGGACCTCCGCCGGGCCGGACAACTCACACCGTGACCGCGTAGTACTGCCCGGCCGGACTTGAGCCGATCGCCGCGCGGTAACAGGCGGTAAGCTCTTCCATATTGGAGGCGCATATCCCCAGATTACGCAGCAGACCATCTTCAATGCTGTAAATCCACCCGTGAACGGTAAGCGACTGCCCGCGCGCCCAGGCGTCCTGCACGATCGTGGTCTGGCACACGCTGACCGCCTGCTCGATGACGTTCAGCTCGCACATCCGCTTAATCAGAGGCGTCTCGTCCTTGATCGTACACAAATGCGCATCATGTTTGAGACGCACGTCCTGCACATGGCGCAACCAGTTTTCAATCAAACCAAGTCGGCTGTTCCTGATGGCCGCCTGCACACCACCGCACCCGTAGTGCCCACAGACAATCACGTGACTGACCTTAAGCACATCGACCGCATACTGGATAACGGACAGGCAATTCAAATCGGTGTGCACGACGATGTTGGCCACATTACGGTGCACAAACAACTCCCCCGGTAACAGGTCAACGATTTCGTTGGCCGGCACCCGGCTGTCCGAGCAGCCTATCCATAGAAATTGAGGCGCCTGCTGTCGCGATAATTTTAAAAAAATATCCGCGTCTTGCTCGACCATTGATGCAGCCCAGCGGCGATTGTTCTCGAAAAGCTCTTCAAGTTCCATGCACCTGCCTCTTGTTAATTCTCAATGCGGCCGTCCGGGCGGAGGTAACACCAGGACTGGCCTTGTGGCGTCCCGCTTGTTCGCATCACGCCCTCGACCATGTGTGCATTTCGCCGCTGCGCCGCCAATCCGGATCATCCTTCAGCATCTTCCACATCCTCGCCGGATAAACTGGCGGAAGTCCGTGGCACTTGACACCTCGTACAACCAGACGCAGCTACCAGTCGAAATGCCAGAGCCCGTTGTCGATAATATAGGAGAGATATAAAATGTCGGCATGCGCTCACGACCTGCATATGTCGCTGGCTCAACCGGTTACCGCCCTGCAGCGCCGGGGTAATATTGTCGAATAAACGAGCAAATGGTAGCACGGCCGCACGCGATGACAATGGTTTTTAATTCTGTTGACGCGCACAATTTGACGCCTTCGGTATCGGGCAGCAATCGAATTCAAATCTACTGCAACCGCAGTGAGGCCCGGCGCGCGGCGGATTGAGCACCGGCTCGACCGGCCATATTCGCTTCCTGGTACCGTGATGCCACCTTTGCGGTTACAATCGCACCACGATACTGATTCAAGCCGAGGAGATAATAGATGATTGCTCGATTACTCGTGAGCGCCGGTCTGGTGGTGGTGGGCTACGCCATCGGCCGCACTGTTAACAATTTCCAGGAAACACGCGACGGCATTCTGGACTCGATCAAAGAAGAAGTCGTGTCGGATGAGGATTTACTGAAGGAAGACGACAAGGACGATCACACCATCGCCTGACCCCCGCGGCAGACAGTCGAACGCCCCGGTTGCCCGGTACACGCTCGATTGGATACATCTGATCCGCCACGCCGGTGCCCATAAATCTGATACGACCTGCCGGTTCGGTCGGCAACGAAACTACATGTCCTTCAGAAAATCGATGTAGTCGAGGTAGTAGATCACCGTCGTTTTTAACTGATCGATCTGCACCAGCACATCGGCGCACCGGCCGTCACAGGCCTTGCCACCATTTCGATAGGGCGCGACAAGATCATTGATCTGTCCATCCAGCCCGTTTCTTGATTGCCACAGCACATGGAATTTCTCGGCGTATTCGCCGCACACGCCGCCTGTAGCAGCGGCCTTGCCATCGATATCGAGTCGATCACTGCAACGGCGGCCGAGCGCCGTCATCTGTTTGAGCGTATCGATCTGCGCCGCGAGCAACATATCGTCGAGTGCATGGGCCGGGAAGTATGCGCCACTCATAACAGCAGCGGTCAAACCCGCCCACAGACATCGCTTCATAATACCTCCGGAAAACTGGACAGTACTTCGCCCGCCGCCGTCAGACCGGCGTTCACGCCCATCCGACAGCAGCCACAATCGGTGCGGGATATTGCCGGCACTATGATGACTTGTCAGCGCGGCCAGCATCCGTGACGCACCGGAAGCCCACATCTTCATAGCGCCCATCCGGCGGCAGGTAGAACCGGTAAGCGCTGCGTTGAAACAGCCGAAGATTGTAGTGGACGGCGCCATCGCTCCAGCTCGAACCGCGCACCACCTTCGATGTTTCACCGAAATCCGTTGACTTAAAATCCGCGCCTGAATACGGCTGGTACCAGTCGGCCACCCACTCGGAAACGTTGCCGGCGATATCCCGCACGCCTTCCGGCGTCACGTCCGACGCAAACGCATCGACTGGTGCGACGTCGTCATAGTCCGGATTCTCGCCGGTATGACTGACGCCTGCCTTCCAGTCGTTACCCCACGGAAATTCGCGGCCATCGACCCCGCGCGCGATCCGCTCCCACTCCTTCTCGGTCGGTAACCGTGCGCCCCGCCACCGACAATAGGCGTCTGCCTCGAACCATGTCACGCTTACCACCGGCACATTATCCAGATAACGCAGACGCAAACCGATCAGCGCCTCCAGTTGCGCCTTGTCGAGTGCGCTGGCATCGACATCCAGTTTGAATACTTCGGTGACGAGGCGCCGCAGCCGATCTTCCGACTCGGTCGGCAGTTGCTCCCGCGCCAGTGCGAGCAGGTAGCCGTTCTTCATCCAATACGGCGGCACGTCCGCTTTCTGCGTGCGTGCATAGGTGGCGTACTGCGCGTTGGTCACCTCAAACCGGTCGACGAGAAACGCCTGAACCGTTTCACGATGCTCAGGATGTTCGTCCAGGTACCACGGCTTGTTGACGCCAAACTCACCGCCCAGCTTGTCCGTGTCGACCCTGTTACTGCCCATAACAAACGCGCCGGCCTCGATGAGTATCGCATCGGTCGCCGCAGGCGGGCTGCCTGCCGGACCGGGCGGCAGCCCCTCCGCGTAAAGCAGCCCCGGGGTAATCAGCCACAAAATGCTGAACAATCGCAGACAGGCAACCGGCATCCTGATCTTCAGGTATCGCCCGAGCATGGTGAACAAGATCATTGGGTTCAGCTCCCCCACGGTTATGACCAATGGTTGCCGTACAATACCGGCCATAGAAAAATTTTCAAGCCCGCCCCGCAGCGGATCTTGCGGCACTGTTTCATCGGCCAGCCCGGCGGTGCGTCACCGCCGGCGATGTTTTGCAAACAGGTGGCTGCCGCCGCTAGTTCGCCACCAGTCGTATCACTGCCGCGAGCAGATCATCGCCCGCCGATTCCGTATCGGCCACTATCGTGACATGGCCCAGTTTACGGCCGGGCGCCGGGGCTTTCCCGTAACTGTGCGCATGCACGCCGGGCAGCCCCAGCAGTTCGCGCCAGTCCGGCAATACACCAATCAGATTTACCATCGCGCAGTAGCCACGCGCATCGGTACGTCCGAGCGGCCAATCGAGGATCGCGCGCAAATGATTTTCGAACTGGCTCGTCACCGCCCCCTCAATGGTCCAGTGCCCGGAATTATGCACGCGAGGGGCCGCCTCGTTCGCAATCAGCACGCCGTCCTTGTCAAACATTTCCAGCGCCAGCACACCAACGTAATCCAGCCGCCGCATCAATGCGTGAGCGTGCCGCTCCGCCGATGCCTGCAACATGCCGTCATGGATGACGCGCGACGTCCGCAGAATGCCGTCGCGATGCGTATTCTCGGTTAACGGATAAAACACCGTGTCGCCGGACACGCTGCGCGCGGCAACCAGCGATAGTTCACGACGAAAATCGACGTATCCCTCCAGCAGCAGCGGACTGCCGCCGAGCCGTTGCCAGGCGGGGGTAATGTCCCGCGCACCTTGCAGCCGATATTGCCCGCGGCCGTCATAACCCATCCGGCGCGTCTTCAGGACAGCGGGATACCCGACGCTGCCGATCGCGGCGACCAGATCGTCGCGTGTATCGACGGTGGCTATCGGCGCGGTCGGCATGCCGAGCGCCTGAAACAGCCGCTTCTCCGTCAACCGATCCTGCAAGACTTCAAGCGCATCCGCCGACGGATGAACAGGCAGCCGGTCGGCGAGCCTGCGCACCGCCGCGACCGGCACGTTTTCGAACTCGAACGTTGCCACATCCGCATCGGCGGCCAGCCTGGCCAGCGCTGTATCGTTATCGAATCCTTCGACGAGGTGGCGCGTGACCTGGCCGGCGCAGGCGTCCGCGGCCGGATCAAGCACCGTAAATGTCAGGCCCAATGGATACCCCGCCAGCGCCAGCATGCGCCCGAGCTGTCCGCCGCCGACAATTCCTATCTTCACGCGCTGATCAATTTCCCAGGATTCGCCCGCCAAACTCGTCACCACCTGCACGCGCTATCAAGACGGCGTGTCGCGCGGATCGGTATTTTCCAGCACACCTTCCGTCTGTTGCTGCCGGTAGGCATCCAGGGCACTCGCGAATCGCGGATGCTTGTTGGCCACGATGGCCGCGGCCAGCAATGCTGCATTGACGGCACCCGCCTTGCCGATCGCCAGCGTGCCTACCGGCACGCCCGCCGGCATCTGGACCATCGACAAAAGGGAGTCCAGACCGTTGAGCGCCTGCGACTGGACAGGCACACCGAGCACTGGCACCGGGGTCTTCGCCGCGAGCATGCCCGGCAGATGCGCGGCGCCGCCCGCGCCGGCGATTATCACCTCGATGCCGCGCCCCCGCGCCGCTTCCGCATATTCAAACAACCGGTCGGGCGTCCGGTGCGCCGAGACTATCGCCACGTCATGGGCGATGCCCAGTTGCTCGAGCGTCTGCGCCGCATGCTCCATGGTCGCCCAGTCAGAACGCGATCCCATGACGATGCCGACAAGTACGTCTTGTGTCTTGTTCTTCATTGTTACCGGTTACCTGTTAAGTCGCCACACCGCGGTTAATATCGACCTGCAAACCGCCGCGGCAGCGACATGACCAACGCCCGACCATTATGCCACGGCGCCGCCGCATCCGCCGTCATCGATCCGGCCTGGCCGGGGCGCTGCGATCGCGCATCGCGACGGGCAGCCGGTGTTTACACGCCACCGATGACCGACAGCAGCGCGCCATTGTGACGCGTCAAAGCCATTGCCAGCAGGCTATCCGACGCGGCGACTGCGGCCGCGATATCCGACCGGGATTCTCAGGAATATCTTAAATAAACAACCGCTTCTGCAAGGTTTGGTTTGACTTGCCGAAGCCACCTATATAACATTTATTACGTATATATCTTTAAAGATAATCGCAATATCCGGAGAAACAAATGAGCAAGACGTTGTTTGACAAACTGGGCGGTGAAAAAGCGGTCGATGCAGCAGTGGATATCTTTTACCGCAAGGTACTGAGCGATGACCGCATCAACAAGTTCTTTGCAGACGTCGACATGGACAAACAGGCAGCGAAGCAGAAGGCGTTTCTGACGCTGGCCTTCGGCGGCCCAAGTAACTACTCCGGCAAGGATATGCGCGTCGGACATGCCCAGCTGGTAAAAATTGGCCTGAACGACACGCACTTCGATGCCGTTGTCGAAAATCTCGGCGCGACCCTCAAGGAACTGCATGTCCCGGACGAGCTGATCGCGGAAGCGGCGCAGCTCGCCGAGTCCACCCGTAACGACGTCCTGGGTCGCTGATTACCCCGGGAAGCGGAGCACCATGCCGGTCATTACCTTTCAGGGCGCACAGTACACCTGCCACGGTAATGAAACGGTAACGGACTGCCTCGAACGGCATGGTGTCTCCGTTGCCACCTCTTGCCGCAGCGGTATCTGCCAGACGTGCCTGATGCGCGCAGTGTCGGGACAGCCGCCGTACGTCGCGCAGAAAGGCCTGAAACCGTCATTGCAGGACAATAACTACTTTCTGCCGTGTGTATGCACGCCGACGGGCGACCTGACGGTGGCATTACCCGGTGACAAAGTGCTGCAGCGTATTCCCGCGACGGTGATCCTCAAGGATCATCTCAATACCGGTATTATCCGCCTGCGCCTGCGGCCGGAACAGCCGTTCGAATTCCGCGCCGGCCAGTTCATCAACGTATGCCGCGAGACGGACGGCGAAGTACGCAGCTACTCGATCGCGAGTCTGCCGCAATACCACGAAGCAATCGAGATCCACGTACGCCGCGTGTCGAACGGCAGGGTCTCGACGTGGCTGCACGACCACGTCCTGCCCGGCGAAAGACTACTGATCGAAGGCCCGCACGGCGAGTGTTGTTACATGCCGGATAACCGGCAACAGGGCCTGCTGCTGATCGGCACCGGTTGCGGCCTGTCGCCACTGTATGGTGTGTTGCGTGACGCGCTGGACCACGGTCACGCCGGCCCGATCTTGCTGTTCCACGGCAGCAGCAGCCACGACGGCCTGTATCTCGTCGACGAGTTGCGTCATCTTGCCGAGGCGCATGCGAACTTCCGTTACATTCCCTGCGTATCGGCCGAGCCGGCGCGCACGGGTTACGCCGGGGGCCGCGCCGAACAGGTGGCGTTGCAGTCGGTCAAGTCGCTGGCCGGCATGCGCGTCTATCTTTGCGGGCACCCGGACATGGTCAAGGACACCAAGCGCAAGGCCTTTCTTGCCGGCGCGTCGCTGCAGGAAATCCACGCCGATCCGTTTATCACCACACACAAAACGCCACTCATCGACAAACAGGCTACCGCCGGCTGATCATTCTGCCGCCGCGACTCGATCAACACCGTCAGCCGTAATCGGTACAGGGATATATGCCGATCGCACGCGGCCGCGTCGCCGTCGAAGTTGCTGTTGCCCAGCCGCTGCATATCCAGCGTGACAAACAGCTCGGGCGAAACCGCGTAGCGCAGATAAAATTCGTATTGGCGGGTGTCATCGAGTGCCACCGCCAGCGCTTCAGACGACAGAAAGATTCGCGCGGCGCGCGACACTTCGTCGTTCGCCGGACCAAGCAACTCCTGTTACCTTTCCGGCATGCCGGCACACGCTTCAGGTCAGAAGCTTGAGCAGCTTCCTGCTGCGCGCCTTGACGGCCGGACTGCCGGTCTTGATCTGATCCATCACGATGTCCTGCACCTCGCTTCGGAACCTGTCATGCGCCGCCGCAATACGCGCCAGTGCATCGAGCGCAGACACCCTGACGATGCGGCTGTCCGCCGTCAGGTAGCGTTTTAATTCAGCAACGACGCCGTCTTGTTCACGTGCCGACATCGCCAGCCGCGGCATCATCTGCGCGAGATGCCAGCAGACTTCCTGCTGCGCGGATGTTTTCAGCATCGTGATTAGCTGTCTTTTATACCGGGACAACAACGTCGCTGCCTTGCGCGTCACTTTTTCGATCACGTCCGC
Organism: Gammaproteobacteria bacterium; assembly: GCA_023266115.1. Lineage (GTDB taxonomy): Bacteria > Pseudomonadota > Gammaproteobacteria > VBWC01 > VBWC01 > VBWC01. The sequence continues at coordinate 61,184 of JAHFRU010000009.1, read as the reverse complement.
CGCGCGTGCCCGCACCACGGGATCGGCATCCCGCAAACCGGCAAACACCTCGGCAAAGCGCGCCGGGGCCTTCTCGAGGGCGGCAACGACCTCATCGGCCTCACCTGTCGAACGCAAATCGCCACCCCGAAGCCTGTCCAGCAGATTCATCGCCACTCCGAACGATAGCTGTCAAAATCCGTAATCGCCCGTCTGCACATCGACGACGACACCGTTCTCCAGCGTAACGAACACCATAAAGCGCGTCGGGCCGAAGTTATAGGTCCATTCCTCGACGCGGACCTCGACCTTGCGGCCCTGCGACAGCGTAGCGCCAGCTTCGTCGCGTATGCCGATCATCTGCTCCCGGCTCCGCTCATCGACGGACGCCGGCTCGCCGCACTCGCGCAACAGCTCGATTCTCCGGTCGCCCTTGCTCACGATTTTGCCGCATTCCGGCGATCCATTCACCACCGCTGCGCCGCTGAAACCGCGGGGCCCTGGCATGATCTCGTCCAGCCGGCCGTTGACGAAGCGCAGGAAATGAATAAACCGGGCGGGTCCAAAGTTATACGTCCATACCTCGACCGTACTCGTATCCCTTTCACCGACGACGACCTTGCCGCTCTGGCTGAACACAACGCCCGTCTCCGCCCATTGCTCGACCAGCAACGGCTTCCCGCAGCTCTTCAGTACCTCGATCTTGCGCTCGCCCGTCAATACCAGATCGTTGCCACAGCGCAAGGCCCATGCGGACTCCGTGCACAGCAGCATTCCGACGCAGGCTGCCGCGTAAATTCCAGATCGTTTCATGGGTAACGACATGTCATCATCCCGTGCTCATACCATGCACATGGTATATCGCTTAACGTGAACGGCCAATGAATCGTGACGGCAGGACCTTACGTATAAAGATACGCAGGAGAGTCCTGCGCCGCGGAATGTCAGAACTACCGAGGGGCTTGTTTCGCAACAGGCATCGTGTAACAGACCGCGTTGCCCGTCAGCACGACCGTACCATCGGCCAGCACGACGCGGATAGCCAGCTCGGTAATGGGTTTATCGCGGCGTACCCGGGTGATCGCGACCTCGCCGGCAATCGTGTCGCCGGGTCGGACCGGCGCCTTGAAACTCCAGCTCACGTGCAGAAACACCGTGCCCGGTCCCGGCAGATCTTCAGCGACGACCGCATTGAGAATCGCGCTGGTGATACCGCCCTGTACCACGATGCCACCGAAGCGGCTCGCTTTCGCGATTGCTTCGTCGTAGTGAAGCGGATTCCGGTCACCGCTGATCTCGGTAAACAATTCTATGTCACGCACCGTCACCTGCCGCGACCGCCGTGCCGTCTGCCCGACCCTAGGTATACCATTTGGCCATATGTCGCTAGTCGCTATTGTCGGTTCCATATTTCACCGTGAACTGAGCGTTAATACTGCACGAGCATAAGCGGCCATGCGCGAACAGGCGGGAGAAACGAAAGTTACGTCGCTTCTGCGAACAGGCGCCGATTTGTCCCCCAGACCAGATGGCCTGCCAGCGCCTGCGGAATCGGCGACTGTCCCTCGTCCGACTTTATCGGACATATATGCAGCGACTCCATATTAGGCAAATAGTAGTCTACGTGTAACTTGCGCAGACTTTCGTCATCCATAAACTCGGCATCTTCGACAAAGGTCGCGCCATGAATTTTATCAGCCTGATGGTAAATAAACGGATTGTTGGTCAGAAATGATCCCACGGCTGGTGTGGCGTTGTTAAATTGCAACCATATTCCTTGCTTGCACCCGCCCACCAGCTGCAGTCCCCATTTCTTCTTGAATCGCAGCAGCCCATCGTTGAGAAAGGATCCTGTCAAACCAAAGCCAACCCGGTCGTAGCCGTATGACCTGGCTCGTTCAAAACAGGCCCGATACAGCGCCGACATAACCCCGGTTTTCAACAGCTCCTTTTCGTGACTGATCAGTCCGAGTGAACGGGCGTACATGTTTTCAGCGTTTCGGCCCACGACGATGCCGCCGATCGGGTCACCATTTGACCCTTTGGCAACAATGAGTTCGCCGCATCTTTCGGTGTCAACGATCGTCTCCCAACTATCGGGCAGCGATAACTCCCCATGGCGAGCAGCGATGTAAGGTATATACATACGCTCGTAGAATGTTCGGAGATCGCTACTGCTTCCGGACGTTTCACATACAATCCTGTTTTTGCGTATCCTCCTCAAATCATCCTTCAAACTAGAGCTGGTCTTCATCTGACGGCAGGCATCCTCAACCCTGATGCTGGTTCGCGACCAGAGCGGCAGAAGAAACCCCGAACCCGTGTCATGTGCTCGCCACCGCACAGGATCAATCTCTATGGCGACTATATCGCCTTCTTGATTTGTCGGCGTCAAAGGAAACCCGGGCGCCCCCAACCACGCACTGCCCGTTCTTTTTGCCGTATAGCCGGGTGCAAATACCTTTTGCGAAATTGTGCGAAATCCAAAGTCGTGGCCAAAATAGACCAGGGTTATGGGAAGATCCGAAAAACGTTCCTTTCCCGACACCTCCCATTTTGGAAGTCTCCAACTGCGAATGAACGCACGTGCATTACCCAGCAGTGCATTTGCCCATTTGTTGTTAATCATTGGTATGGACGCACAGTTCTCACGCTAGAAATAGAATCCACGATTAAATACTGATACAGCCGCTCATGCGCCAGTCGACTGGCATACCCAATCGCGGCATACGGACGCTTGCAACTGCAAAATATTTCGACTTAATCAAGGATACCCGCACAGGCTTCGTCGATCGACCGGAGCCATCCCGCGGATGGCCACAAATATCGCTTGTTGCCATCGGTGGATTCCTTCCCCGGAGCCGATTATCCTAACGCTTTCAACCCTTGGACAGACAACTGCTGCGAAATTAGTCTTCGACCTTATCGCTGCGCTCTCTTTATCCTTGCAATGACGGAGAACTTATCAGGACCTGGTGTACTCTGTATGGCCAGATACGCTCGCGCGATAACCCACGACAACCCCGGATCTCTGACACACCCACTATGAATCAACCGATAACGACGGCCGCCAAGATCGAACAGGTACTGACACAGGATCGCCCACGGCGCCGGGGCGCGATCATTGCGTTGCTGGTAGTTGCCGTTTTCGGCATCGCAAGCTTTTTCCTGTTCGCGAAGGACAAAGACACACCGCTGCAATTCGTCGCCGGCGAGGTCACACGGGGCGATCTGACAATTCAGGTCACGGCCACCGGCACGCTGGCACCGCTCAACCAGGTGGATGTGGGCAGCGAGGTCTCCGGCATGATTGAAAAAGTGCTGGTCGATTTCAATGACCGGGTCACCCAGGGGCAGATCCTCGCACGCCTCAACACCGACGAACAGCGGGCCAGGGTGGTTCAGGTGCAGGCGGCGCTGGCGGTGGCCGACGCCAGGGTATTACAAACAGCGGCCACGGTGCTGGAGACCCAGCTTAAACTGAAACGCTGTCAGACGCTGGCCGCGAAAGGTCTCTGCACAGCACAGGATCTGGACGCAGCGCAGGCCGGTTATGCCCGCGCGCAGGCCGACGACGCCAGCGCCAGGGCCCAGGTATCGCAGGCCCGCGCGACGCTGGATGCCGAACAGACCCGGCTCGCCAAGGCGGTGATCCGCTCGCCTATCGACGGTGTCGTACTCAAACGCCAGATCGAACCGGGCCAGACCGTGGCCGCATCGTTACAAGCGCCAATACTGTTCACGCTGGCGGAAAGTCTGGCCCAGATGGAGCTGCGCGTTGCGGTCGACGAGGCGGACATCGGCAAGGTGCGCGAAGGTCAGACCGCCACCTTTACCGTCGATGCCTATGGCGAGCGGGTGTTCCCCGCCACCATCGCGCAGGTGCGTCTCGCGCCGTTGAGTGTCGGCGGGGTAGTCAGCTACGAAACCATCCTGTCACTGAGTAACGCAGAGTTGTTGCTGCGCCCCGGCATGACCGCCACCGCCCACATTACGGTAGAAGAGATTCACGACGCGCTGCGCGTACCCAACGCTGCGCTACGCTTTGTGCCCCCTGTAACGGCAGCCGAACAGAAAGGCGGCTTCATGGATCAACTCTTGCCGCGCTGGGGCAGCCGAACCCGCCCGTCGCGCGAGGACAACGACAAAAGCAAACGCGTCTGGGTACCCAACAACGGCCAGCCGCGCGCAATTGACGTCAAAACCGGCCCCAGCGACGGCCGCATGACCCAGATCTTCGCGGACAAACGGCCTGACGACGGCGAACTGAAGGCAGGCACCATCATCATCACGGACACCGCCAGCAAGCCACAATGATCGCGCTGCAGCAGCTGCACAAGACCTACGGCAAGGGCGCGGTAGCGGTGCAGGCACTGCGCGATGTCAATCTCGCCGTCAACGCCGGCGAGTTCATCGCCATGATGGGGCCCAGCGGATCGGGAAAATCCACTTGCATGAACATCCTCGGCTTTCTCGACACGCCAAGCGGCGGCCACTATCGCTTTCAGGACAGCAAGGTCGAAACGCTGTCGCGCAACCAACGCGCGCTGTTGCGGCGGCACTTCATCGGCTTTGTCTTCCAGGGCTTCAACCTGCTGGCCCGCACCACCGCGCTGGAGAACGTCGAGCTGCCGTTGATCTACCGCCGCATGCCGCGCACCGAGCGTCACGCCAAGGCGCGCGCTGCGCTGGCGGCCGTGGGACTGGAGGGGCGCGAACACCACACGCCGGCGGAACTCTCCGGCGGTCAGCAACAACGCGTCGCCATCGCCCGCGCGCTGGTCACCGATCCGACCCTGTTGCTGGCCGACGAACCAACCGGCAATCTGGACAGCGCGCGCGGCCACGAGATCATGGCGTTGCTGACACGGCTCAATCGGGAACGCGGGCTGACTATCGTCATGGTCACCCACGAGGCCGATATCGCCGCCTACGCCCGGCGGGTCGTGCACTTCCGCGACGGCCACATACAAAATGAGGTGCGCAACGGATGAACACCCCTGACAAACGGAAGCGCCGTTTATGCCTGAGGGAAGCTGAAGTGGCGTCATTCCGGGCAAGCTGCCGCATTACCCCGAAATCCAGTGGTTCCGATTTAGTGGATTGCTGGCGTGTGGCCCGCGCCGGAATGACCTCGCTGGAGGTGTCCTGATGTGGTGGAGTGCGCTGTCGCTGGCGCTGCGGGAAATCCGCCGCAACCTGTTGCGCTCGACGCTGACCATGCTCGGCATCATCATCGGTGTCGCCGCCGTCATCACCATGGTCACCATCGGCAACGGCACCACGGCCAGGATCACCGCCCAGATCGAGAGTCTCGGTAGCAACATGCTGATTCTTCGGCCCGGCCAACGCTATCTCGGCGGCTCGCGCGACGCCGCCCGACAACTGGATCTGAGCGATGCCGAGGTGCTGCGCCGCGAACTACCCGCCATCGCCGCCGCTGCAGGCGTCACTAACAAGGCGCTCACCGTGGTCTATGGCAACAGCAACTGGACCACCAGCGTCAGCGGCATGGAAAACGACTACCTGATCGTACGCAACTGGCCACTGGCCCGCGGCCGCTTGATTACCGACAGCGAACAGCGCGCCGGTGCGCCGGTCTGCCTGCTCGGCGCAACCGTGCAACGGGAACTATTCGGCAACCTCGATCCGATCGGCGAGACCCTCCGCCTCGGCAAGATCGCCTGTGTAGTCATCGGCGCGCTGGCCGCCAAGGGCCAGTCGGCCATGGGCTCGGATCAGGACGACGTCATTCTGATGCCGCTGCGCGCTCACTGGCGGCTGATCTCCGGCGATCAGACGGTCAGCCACATTTATCTCTCGGCGCGCGACAATACCGGCAAGGCAAAGCACGATGTCGAACTGCTGATGCGCGAACGGCGCCACATCAACCCCGGCAACGACGATGACTTCAGCATCATCGATATGAAAGAGATCGCCAGGACCATGACCGGCACCACCGAAATCATGACATCGCTGCTCGGCGCCGTCGCCGCAGTGAGCCTCATCGTCGGTGGCATCGGCATCATGAACATCATGCTGGTTTCGGTTACCGAGCGCACCCGCGAGATCGGCATACGCCTCGCCATCGGCGCGCTGGAGCGCGAAGTGCAACGGCAGTTCCTGGTCGAGGCCATTGTTCTGTCGTCAGTGGGCGGCATCGTCGGCATCGTCGTCGCGCTGATCGCCTCCTATTTCATCGCCAACGCGCTGCAAGTACCCCTGCTGCTGGACGGCAGCATCATCCTGCTGGCGTTTCTGTTCTCCGCCGCGGTCGGCGTGGTTTTCGGCTACTTCCCCGCGCGCAAGGCCGCACGCCTCGACCCGATCGAGGCCTTGCGGCATGAGTAGTGTGTTTAATTGATACGATCAAAGCGTTGGGTCTTAAAGTGCGCGCGACTGTTTTCTTCCCGCAGCCGGCATGCGGTCATGCTGATTCCGGCCGCTGTCGCTATCCGATAATAGGCAATTTCAATATGGCCATATTCGCCAGGCTCACCCAGCCCGACTTCGATGACGCCATCGAATTTCAGTATCCGGTAATCATGTCCCGCCGGCACTTCGGCCTGGCCCAACGTCACATTGCCGGTGCTGTCCATGGCAATCACAGCCTTCGGTCGCGCACCGCCTGCAGACGCGCAGGATATCCAGAATCGCCTCGGCGTTGTCTTGATTCGGTGTCGCCCAGCCGGACATCAAGCGCGTTGCGCTCCCGGATGATCGCCGGCCCAAGATCCGGGTTCTCCCCTGATTTCACGGACACATTCAACAAGGCTGACAATGGGCGGGGAACTAGTGACGCGCTCTTTCAAACGCTTGGCCAATATTTTCACCCGTTGTTTATAACCCAATATATCAACTGGAAGAAATTCCCGGGTCAGTCCGGGACGCCACCCGCAGTGCCTGGTGAGTTCGGGATATACGAGCGACCGTATCGCGCTTCGGGCCAGCGCTCCCTATCGGGAGCGCGCCCCTTTTTACTGTCTGCTCAGTGCGCTGCGCTTTTGCCTCCTCGGGATGTCGCGCGCACGATCCGGTTGTTGCGATCCTGGATCGGCCGAAAGTCGTTACCTAAAATATGTCTGAAGGCATTGAATTGCGCCTGCGACATTTCCGCCTTCGGCTTGAGCACAATCCAGCTTACGGTCTCTGAGCAAGGCGGCGTGGTGAGCGACCCCGGATAGGTGTAGTACTCCGAAGTACTATTGAGACCAGCGGCAAGATTGATTTCTCCATCAGGCGGACTTACCTCGTCGCCCTTCTTCGCCGGCAAACCGGCATCGATCAGCTTCTGCAGAAACGGATTGGCGGCGCCGATTCGGTAGATCATGCCGACCACGGCGATCTTGTCGGACGTCTGATCCTTGAAAACCGCATGCAGCTCCATCGCGCCGCGCTCGCCGCCCACAGTGTGCTCGGACAGCGTATGAAAGTGAAACTGAGCAAGGGTATAGATGGTGCTGTCGAAGGTGAGTGTGCTGGCGTGTGGCAAGGTCTCGTACTCTTGCTCAATCACATGCCCATTGTTGATCACCTGTATCGGCGTCGTTTCCAGCTGCAGCTGCAAGGCCTGAAGGCGCGTAACGTCCACCGCGTCATTCGCTGCATGAACTGCCCTGACTCCGACGACGCGGAAACCACAAAAACAGGAAGAAATAACGCGAGAATTTTCCCGACAACAAGGATAGATGAGTAACCGGAATTGTCAAGCCAGCGATGTGTCATTCCCGGGCATCACGCGAAAGACGCGCAGCGCAGGGTTCCAGTAGCGAAAGCCGGTTCCGGCCTATTCAGTTGAAAAACTCCAAAATCATCTGGGTCGACAATTTAGGCGAAAACTCATTGTTTCGATTATTCCGAGCTATTTCGATGTCTAACCTTATCAGTACATTCACACAGATAAATCACGACATCACCGCTGTCTCCGCCTAAGCGTGGGGCGACAGCTTCTTGCCTGGGAAAAAAATATTATTTAGCCTGACCAGAAAAATGAGTTTTTCAACAGAATACATGGCGCGACGAACCGTGCGATGACGATCTCCTCGTACGCGGCAGGGGGCGACGGCGACGCACCGGTCAGATGACCGGCAGGTATTGGGAACTCATGATAGGTGCGCTCAGGCTAGCAGCCAACAGCCCGCCGGCGCGATCAATTTCCTGCGTGGGCGTCGTCAGGTCACCGGACTCGATTCATTACAAGAACAGCAGAATCGCGAAGTAGTGGCTGACGCTGCCCGCGAGGACAAACAGATGCCAGATGCCGTGGAACCACGGGTGCCGGTGATCGAGCACGAAGAACACGATGCCCGAGGTATAGAAGAGCCCGCCTGCCAGCAGCCAGCGAAAGCCCGCCGGCGGCAACGCGGCGAGTATCGGATCCAGCGCGAACAGACAGAGCCAGCCCATCACCAGGTAAATAATGATCGGCACCACCCGGCGCCCCTTGCGGGACAATGCATCCAGCACGATCCCGACCACCGCCAACCCCCAGATCGCGCCAAACATCCACCAGCCCAGCGTACCCTTAAGCGCGACCAGCGTGAACGGCGTGTAGGTCCCGGCGATCAATAAATAGATGGATTGGTGATCCAGTATCTGCAACACCCGTTTCGCCGGGCCGGCCATACTGTGATAGAGCGTGGAGACGAGATAGAGCAGAAACAGCGTAAAGCCGTAGACGCTGAAGCTGATGATCCTGCGGGCATCGCCATCCATTGCGGCAAACGTGACCAGCACCGCGCCGCCGGCCAACGCGAAAACCGCGCCAAGCAGATGCGTGATGCTGTTGAGACGCTCGCCTTTGACCATGCTCTCTATTCTACGCGCATCGCTACGCCGGGGCGGGGCGCTTGTTGGAGCCCCCCCCGGTGGGTAATCTGTCGACTAAAACGGGGAACGCACGGCGTCTGCGCGAACCATGCTTTAACTATCTTCGGCGAAATAAAATCGCGCGTTCGTCATGATCGCGTTGTCTGGATGAAGTGTGCATTTCAGTAGTTGAGAAATCGCCGATCACATTCGAAACAGCCTTCTCGCCGCGATGGCCGCATAAATACCGACCAGACGTGACAGAGCGATTCTGCATATTCGGGTTTCATATCAAGTGATGTCAGGTTATACTCGTCACCGTTCTCCGCAGGATGCGGTTTCCAAAGCTGTTTCATACAGATTCTGCTTGGTTCGCTCGGCTCGGATGCCAGGCTGGCTTGTCCTAGACAACACCGGTCTTTTCCACGACGAGAGCAAAAATCTTCCCGTTCGCGGGAGTGGCTTTTTGTTTTCAAAATTCTTTAATTACGCTTTTGCGTAACGCGACTGGGGCTATCAAAATGAAAAAAACCAGTATCGTAGTTGGCTGTGTTCTCAGTATGGGCGTCGAAGCTGCTGATTTTAAGTTGACGTGGGGCTCTTATATCGGGTCTGTCGGCTATAATATAGTCGCGTTTTGCGGTATTAATAACGCCACGGCCTATCAAGTGGTTTCCGTGCCGGCGGCCCAAACGGCCGTATCCCTTGCACTGCCGGTATCTACGGGTGATATCGTAAAATGCTATCTGCGCGCACTCCGGTTAAGCGATTTGGCCTATTCCAATGCCAGTGTTCCGGTAACAGTGGCAGCATCGTCAAACGCCGTCGCTAATCAGCCGCCGGTCGCTTATCACGGCGGCCCCTATAACACCACTCTGGGAAGCACGGTCGTGTTCGATGGTAATTCATCGACAGATCCAGAACGGCAACCATTGACCTACGACTGGAATTTCGGTGACGGCTCGGCGCATGGCACGGGCGTCAGGCCGAGCTATATTTACAACAACGTTGGCGCCTACACAGTCACGCTCGTCGTCAACGACGGCACGACCCGTTCCGCGCCGGCATCTACCACGGTGACGATCGGTGATGCCCATGTATCCACGAACCTGCTCGTGAATGGCGGTTTCGAAACCGGCTTCAAGGAACCATGGGTAGGCGCCGGTGGCAAGACCAACGGTACGGCCGATATACACGGTGGAATCTGGGCCTATCGCTTGTGGGGAAGCACAACACAATGGTTCGACCTCAAACAGGACGTGACCGTTGTCGCCGGCAAGACCTACGACTTCAGCGGCTGGATGAGAATTGTCGGCAAGACTGCCACCTCCAGCAGCAGCGGTAACTACTATACGTTCAAGATTTGCTGGTACGACGCCTTGGGGAACCAGACAGGAACAGCGACCTCGTTTGGAACCAGCTTCCGTGATACCCCTTATACCCGGTTTAGCCAACAGGCTGTCGCACCGCCCGGTGCCGTCAAGGGAAGGTTGAGCTTCCTCGCTACCCAGGCCGATGGTACCGGCTATATCGATGACCTGAGCATCATCGCTTTACCGTGACAGCGGCGGGACTGTCATTGCCGACGAATAAAAAGGGGTCAGAGCCACTGCAGTCCCAGCTAATAAATAAGAAAAGCCTGATTTCGAGTCCTTTGTTAACATGTAGTTGTCTAGAAAACACTAATAACAAAGGGAAATCAGGCGATGGCTTATCATAATACAACGCTCTCCCCAATACTCAAAATGGTGCCGAGACTTGAATTCGAAAAGCCGGGAAATCAGCATGATGGACGGCGTCGAAGTGATGCGCTATCAAGATGGTCGCAATTTGTCGCATTAAGTATCGGGCAATTGGCAGGACGCACCAGCCTGAGAGACATTGAATCCACGCTCCAAAGCCAATCGCACCATCGCTATCATCTGGGATCTCAATCCGTCAGCCGCTCGGCGCCCGGACGCGCCAACGAAACACTGGATTATGCGTTTTATTCATCCGTGTTCGGGATGTTGTACCAACGCTGCGCCCATCATGCGCCACGGCACGGTTTCAGATTTAAAAACAAACTGTTCTCACTGGATGGAAGCGTGATAAGCCTGTCGTTGCCCACCATAATTCAACTGTCCCCTGTTAATCTCGTCGCGCCTGCAACGAGTTATTAGGCGTCGAGATTATGATTGACAGGGTCTCAAGCACCTGCCCCAAACAACGCGCCAACTCCAGCGGTCAAGGCCATAGCCAGAGCGCCCCAGAAGGTCACCCGCGCGGCAGCGGTAATCACAGAAGCGCCGCCGGCGCGCGCCGCCAGGGAGCCTAGTACTGCGAGAAACACCAGTGAGCTGGCCGAAACAACCCACATGAGCGCAGATACCGGCACTAACAGGACAACCAGGAGAGGCAGGACAGCGCCAACTGAAAAAGTGCCGGCCGACGCCAACGCGGCTTGAACCGGACGTGCGGTCAATGCCTCGGATATACCCAGCTCGTCACGCGCATGTGCGCCGAGTGCATCATGATCCATTAACTGGCTGGAGACCTCGGAGGCGAGTCCAGCATCAAGTCCACGCCCAACATAGATAGCCGACAACTCCTCGTGCTCGTGCCTGGGGTCAGTCGCCAGCTCTTTACGTTCCCGATCGAGATCCGCACGCTCGGTATCGGCTTGCGAACTCACCGAAACATATTCGCCGGCAGCCATCGACATGGCGCCAGCCACAAGGCCGGCAACGCCCGTGATCAAAATACTCTTTGAACTTGCGCCTGCCGCCGCCACGCCCAACACGAGGCTGGCGGTGGAAACAATACCGTCATTTGCGCCAAGCACAGCCGCACGGAGCCATCCGATACGGTGTGTTCTGTGTCTTTCAATGTGCCTCACAACGTCGATCCTGATTTAAGGAGATGCATAGCGACGAGTGCTTCGGCCTCAGCAGCGGCACTCCCAGGGGGTCAGGGTCAGATACCGTGACTCGTGACCTTCAAGATTCAGCCCGTGGCTCACCGCGCCCGGGGGGCCGTCGGCCCCCTTAGCGAACAAGAACTACGCTCCCAACAACTTCTTTTTCAGCAACGTCAGCCCCTGGTTCAACGCGTCGCCCGCAGGCAGCTGGCCGTTGGGTGTCAGCTTGTCAATGGCAACGGGCAGCCACTGCGCAAGCGAATTGGCGGCGGCCTCCGGCGCGACACCGGCCTTTTGGGCGAATTGCTTCACCAAGTCACTGCCCAGCACTTGTTGAATTTGTTGACTGGAAATTGGCAGATTCTTTCCGGTGCTGATCCAGGACGACACCATGTCACCGAACCCGCCTGCCTTGAATTTTTGCGCCAGCCCTTCCAGACCGCCCGTCCCTGTGTTACCGAGCAGGCCCATGATCTGATCAATCGTTCCGCTTTCCGACGCGACTGCACCGATCTCCTGTTTTGCTGCGCCTGCCACAGCGTCGAGTATGCTCATGGTCACCTCCCGTTTCAGTAAAACGAAATTCACAATGTTAATGAAAGTACTGTAAGGATATCGCCGCCGCGAAAGCATGACGTTCGCAGAAAACGCCCCCGGCGCGGCGCGTACAGGATGATTATAGTCCAGTGTTCGAACATTGGAACGCGAGCCGGGCACTATTTGGCCATGAGTCAACTTCCGGCCACAGGACACGGCACGGGGATCACACGTTCAGGAGGAGCATCGCTCTGATTACTAGAACCTATCTCAAAATCAGAAAACCTCTGAGTATTGAGAATCATCTATAAGCATGACATCGCCAAGGATCGTCATTCCCGCGAAAGCGCGACTGCGGGCATGCAGGAGGTACGAGCCCAACGACGGGCGAGGCAGAGTCCTGTCGGGAGCAAGGACCGAGAGCGGCGTCTGGAACGGCCGCCGGGGAATCCAGTCCCACTTACGACCGCTGGATTCCGGGTCTTCGCTTCGCTCCGCCCGGAATGACGAATGAATTCGAGCATCCTTAACGCAGCATCGCCAAGCGCAGCAATTTTGAGATAGGTTCTAAGTTGTTTGACGATAGAAGTTAGCTCCTGATTTCACAGAATCACCGGCCCCACTTCATTACCGCCGAGGCAATGTGCCGGGAAATGCACGACGATGTAATCCCAGCTCTGTTTGGCTTCACCCAGCGTGAAGCTCGGCTCGCCTTTGGTGTAGAGCAGCTTGGGCAACGTCCACCAGTCGAACCAGCTGTTCTGACGCGGCGAATACATGATCCGGTCGACGCCGTCGACGTGACACAGGCCAAAGTAGTGGCCCAGCTCGTGGATCGGCACATACTTCCAGACGATGTCCGGCTTGTTGTCGATGAACGTGACACCCGACGCGTCGTGCAGCCGCTGGCACGAACTGCCTTTCAGACACGCGGAAATGCCTCGCAGGGTATCTGTGTAACGGAACACGCCGACCGCGACCGGCGTACACAGATCGCCGAGCGCCGCCGTCTCGTCGATGAGGACGCCGTTCGCGTCACGCACCTTGCTCTGTCGCCCGATGATGTCAGTCAGAAAGCGCACCAGTGACGGGTCAGCCACACCGGTATCGAAACCCTTGTGCTTGATATGCTCGGGCAGCGTGACCTCCCGGGTCTCTTCCTTCCACTGCGGCATCAGCCCCAGCTCCCGGCCCTTCAGCTCGGCCGCGCGCAGCTTGGTCTTCAGCACACCGTCGCGCATGCACAGCACGATGAACTTCGGCCCCTGCGCGCCGCGCGATGACAAATAGGTGTCGAGTTCGCCTGCCGAGATCGGGTTGTCGATCTCGCCACCCCCGCCGCCACCGACGTGCAGGCCCTTCTTCAGTGTCTTGTAACGCTTGCGGTTCCAGAAGCCCTCGGTGAAATCGAAGCCACACAGCTCGCGCAGATTGATCTCACCCTGCTCATGCAGCACGACCAGATTCGGCACGCCCGGCTCGCGCGGCGACGGCGTCTCGGAGTCGAGAATAGTACGGATCGCGCGCATCGGAATGCGATAACCGAACGCGCCATGATCGACACGCAGCGTCTTTTTGATGTCGGCCAGCTCGTCGCCGCTGTACTTCTTCTCCAGCAGCTTGCGCACATAATCGCGCAACTGCCCTCGATTGTATTCCTCGATGATGTAATCCAGCGTGTCACCGAGGTACTGGATACGCGCCAGCGTCGCGACCAGATCGATGAAGCCCGCGCCGATCGTAATCAGCCCGTCCAGAATCCGCCGCCAGTCCAGCGTGAAGATACCGGCGAGCACGTCCCACAGCCCGGTAAAGAAGTCGCGCACGAAGCCGAGCACCGCGCCAACGATCTTGCAGACCGTCCGCACCACCCACTTGCCGACCTTGACGACCACCCAGCGCACCACCTTGACCAGCGTCAGCACCAGCCAGCACAGCCAGCGCCGCGGGTCGTACCATTTACGCTTCTTGCACTTCTTCTCGGATTTCTCGACCCACTCCTCGACCGGCTTCGAGATCTCTTCCTCGATCCACTCCTGGGTTTCAACGCATTCAATAGCCATGACCGGGAACCTCCGTAAAGGCAAACACGCTGATAGTTATAGCGACAATCTACGCGTTACGTCGGCAGGGTTCTGTGAGATATTGCCGAACGGTCAATGCAGGATAATCGGGAGAAACGGGATCAGAGTCGATTTCATTCACAGGCAAAATAATCGACCTGGGAAACCTCTGAATAATCTGTCATTTCGAGCGTAGCGAGAAATCTTCTGCGTGAGCCGATTGACCTGCTTCGATCGACATTGCCTGCAACGTCAGGCAAGCCGCCACTGTGCCAGCGACGCTATCGCTGCGCCGCCGCTGATATCCGGCACAATGCCCAGCTCCAGTACCGTCACAGCGGGCAGCTCGACGGCATAGTCCTCCGACTCGGAGGTGGCGCCGTGCGGACTGAACACCCACTGCTGCCGCACAATGTCCCGAAACGACTGGCCGTTATCCGGCGACCAGCGCAACACATATTCCTGCGTGCGTTCGCTATCGGGTTCGACAAAATTCAGCGCGATGCGCCGCAGCGGTTGCGGCCGGGCGAAGCACAGCCGGATCGTCTGCTTGCCCGGCCCCGCGGCACGCCAGCCCGACCCCCGGCCCGGCAACAACGCCGACTCGATGGGATGTGCGGCATCCTCCGACGTAATTTCCACCTCCGCGAGCTCGTCGAGCTTCAACCAGTCCGCATCAGCAATGGCGGTTTCTTTTGATACCGGTGTGATGATTCGTTTGCGCATGTTTGTACCTCCGGATTGCTCGTCAATTGCCTGTCTGGCCGCATCGGGTATTGCAGCGGTCAGACATACCGCGTGGTTGCTTGAACGGTGCTCTGGTCATTATGGACTGTTGCGTGCCGGGGCGTAGCTTTTATCGCGGCAGTGCCGGTAATCAGAGGTGGCTAGTCTGTCGCCGATTGCTACGAACAAATTCCGGGCGCCTGCTTTAGCGTGGCTTTTTCGAACGCGAAAAGTACGCTCCAAGCCTCGTATGCACGCTTTTTTGCATTGTTTTGGCTTTATTTCAATCGCTTGAACTGGTCCGATCCTGATATAGTTCGCGCCGCAGGCGCCAGCGCGAGGACCTCGGCTGGAAGCGCGGGTTAGCCACCAACATGGTACGGTCCAGACACATAGGTAACAGTTTCGTCCGGGGACATGGGTAACAAGTGTGGATCACACTCACGGGCACCGCAAGGAGGTGCCCCATGCCCTGGAGTCAAACGTCACCCATGGATCAACGAACCCAATTCATTGCCGATTTTCTACGTGAATCACTCACGGTCACCGAGCTCTGCGACCTCTACGGGGTCTCACGCAAGACCGGGTATAAATGGATCGACCGATATCTGCGCCACGGTCCAGCGGGACTGGTGGAGCATTCGCGCCGACCCGTGCGCTCCCCGAACGCCACCGCCGAGGAGATTGTTCAGGCCTTCCTGGAGGCGCGCCGGCGGCATCCCTCGTGGGGCGCCAAGAAGTTGCTGATCATCGTGCACAAGCGCCATCCGCGCTGGGACTTGCCGGGACGCTCGACGGTCTGCGATATTCTGAGTCGGCATGGCATGGTGCCAAAGCAGCGTAACCGTCGACGTATCGGGCATCCCGGCAAACCCGCGAGCGCCATCCTCGCTCCGAACGACACGTGGTGCGCCGACTTCAAGGGGCAGTTCAAGACCCACGACGGAATCTATTGTTACCCGCTCACCGTCACCGATGGTTACAGTCGCTACCTGCTGGGCTGCCAGGGGCTGCTGACCACGGCGGTGAAGGAGGCCAAGCCGGTTTTCACGCACCTGTTTAAGGAGTTCGGACTGCCGAAGCGCATCCGCACCGACAACGGCGTACCGTTTGCGACCAACACGCTGGCGCGACTCTCCAGTCTCTCGGCCTGGTGGGTGCGGCTCGGGGTATTGCCGGAGCTGATCGAGCCCGGTAAACCACAACAGAACGGCCGGCACGAACGCATGCACAAGACCTTGAAGGCCGAGGCCACCAAACCGCCGGCGGGTAATCTCCAGGCGCAACAGCGGAAGTTCAACCACTTCCGGTCCGAGTTCAATGACGAGCGACCGCATGAAGCGCTCGATCAGCAGACGCCGGGGTCACTCTATGTACCGTCCCGCCGCGAAATGCCCAACAAACTACCGCCGCTCGAATACCCGGATCGCTTCGAGGTGCGTTACGTCAGTGCCAACGGCGGCATTCGCTGGAATAACGACTGGCTGAACGTCTCCATCGTGTGTGTCGGGGAATACGTGGGGCTCGAAGAGATCGACGATGGCGTCTGGAACGTTTACTTCGGCCCGCTCAAACTCGGAAGACTGCTCGAACGCCACATGCGTATTGAGGATGTTTATGGCAGACTGAAACGCCACAACATGTAACCTATGTCTTCGGACTATTTTGTTACCGATGTGTCCGACCGTTCACATAGTGACCCTCCTGATACTGCTTACGAGCATCTGCGAAGAACTCCTTGTTCTCCTTGTGTCGATCTACGACCCACCTCGCAAAATTGTCGCTGTACTGAGGGCTTCCGAACTTCGGCGTATGGCAGTACCGAGGATCGCGATCAATGCCGTGGACCCTGCGGACTGCAAGAATGTCGTACGTGGTGACGTTGACGCCTTCTGGAAGCATGCCATTGACGACGCCAATGAGTTCTTTCTGCCGATGGGGATAAGTTGTGTCATGGTCAATGAGGCGATAGCCCGGTGCGTCAGGGTCGTCTACCAAACGGATTGGCGTGGCGTCTGCCGCGGCGCTCTCTCGGATCTCGCCCGAAAGGACAGACACCGCCGATCCTTGGGGAGCAGTAACAACCTTCCGGACGCCATCAAGCCACTCCCCGCGGATGGCTTCAAGCTGACGTTCGATGACGCTGCGAATGTCATCCGTTGTCCCAGGCTCGCTCTTCGCACCGTGCCGAAAGTAGATGGTCCCCTTTGAAAAGGCTGTCTTTTGCTTTCCTCCAGGGATCTCATACGTGCCGACCTCCTGAAAAACTATTGGCACTTTGACGGCCGCGATCTCTAGAACAGCGATCGTCTCTCCGTCCTTCTGTGCTTCCTGAACCTCAACATCGGCTATGTCCGATCCAGTGTACTTCCGAACCTTGTCGAGAACCTTGGCGTGATCCAGAGCCAAGAGTGGCTCCACGTTAGCCTTGGAAGGAAGTCCAGCATTATCTAGACCGACAAGAATGACGCCGCCGCCGCTGTTCGCCATTGCGACGATGTCCTTTACGAGTTCACACCACTCGCCATTCGAGTCCGGATCAAACGAACGCTTGAAGTCGACGAACTTGGATTCCCGTCGTGCTTTCAACCCTTTGTCGACAAGAGCAGACATTGCTCGTGGCGACTAACGTCGCCCATAAGCCACGCGAATGAAGCGCAGCGGAATGAGCGTCGGCTTGATGGGCTGGTTAGCTGCCCGGTTGAAACAACTTCCGAAGATCAATGCCCACCCCCGAAATATTGGGCTCCAATATTATGGCGTCAGCTAAACGTCGCACGCCATTCCTGTTAATTGTTTTCGCCACGGTAAATCCAGAAAGCTTTTTCTTTTCTTTGATATCGCTGAAGATCGATTTAATAAGTTGAATCACGTCGTCTGTGGTATTGCACGCGGCCCTCAGTGGAATCAACAAGAGTTTGTCGTGAATTTCACCGGACTGTCGGTACTCTTCGTTGTGTTCTCGAAAGTAGGAAGGAGTAAGGGTAGTGATTAGAATAGCGGGCAAAATCTTTTCGCCATCTTCCCCATTTATTCCGTGCCAGGAAAAAATGTCATTCGCAAAGTGAATTGGCTCAATGCCCGCAACTACAACCGACCTGGTCTGCGAAGCCATTCGCGCCATGTTGGTAAAATTCGCAACCAGCGCATCTGTAAGGGGCTCCTTCCATCCGTAATCTAGGACATAGATAAAATAATCCCTTCCATCGTCCGTATTTGGAAGATTGCCAAGATTATGCACGTGAAGTCCCATCACCCTCTCCTTGTAGCACCTACACTAGTATTCGACACCCTAACAAAATCGGCAAGTACACCACACGAATCAGGCGTTATCCTGCCCGCTGCTACGAAACGAGGGACGCGGGTTGTGCTGCCCAAAACGCCGCACGACCGGCGCGGCATCATGATCACCCGCGCCGGTCGCCCCTATTCCCGTGAAGAGCGGCCTTCCGCCCTTCACGGTTTTCTGACGCTTGCGAACTTGCGAATTAACTGACTTACGGACACGCGCCGCAACTGGCGCTGTTGGTGCAGTCGGGTCCGGCGCTGACGGGCTTGATGCTGAAGGTCAGCAGCGGGTTCGACAGGTTGTTTTTGTTTTCCTGGCTGTTGCGCTTGGGGTTGTCGTTCATGAAGCCGCTCGGGCACATCAGCGTGTTGGTGCTCGATGCATTGGCGGCCGTCGGGTGCGGCAGGTCGACCGCGTGGCCGAGCTCATGGGCCAGATGGGTCAGGTCGATGCCGGGCGGTACGTTGCCGTCGCTGGAGATGATCCTGGTGTTGGCACTGCCCGACGAGAACGTCGCGCCGCCGCCCCAGTTGGTGTGCATGGCGTTATCGCCCTTGACGAAGTAGACCTCGACGCAATCGGCATCGTTGACTTCATCCAGCAGATCAGCCGCTTCGCCGGTGGAGAAGTTGTACAGATCGGAACACCACACGGTCTTCCAGTCGCGCACGGTGAAGGTCACATCCGCCTTCTTCCACTGCGTGCGCGCGCCGGGCAGGCCGAAGGCCAGTCCGTCGCCGGTGTACTGGATGCTCAGTGAAGGCCAGGTCCAGACGAGGCGACCGAGGCGCACCGGCTGCACGCACAGGTTACGCGCCACTTCCCAGCGCCACGGCATCGGCAACGGTCACGGGCGTGTACCGGCGACCATCAGTTCCGGCGCTGCCGGAATCCGTTCCGACGGGATCGAGCATGGTTAATTTGTGGGGATCGGCGCGATGACCGGCAACAGCGTGCCAGCGAAGGATGTTCCCGTTATCGCGCCGATGAGCAGACCCGACGCTATTCGTGATGTCACGTTCACGTGGTTGTTCCTCCTGCTGTCGCAAGAAAGCCATCGCTGGCGGATGGATGGCCGTTCAAGAACAACCTTGTCATGACCCGCGTCGCGGGCGATGTAAACTATGTCACTCGCGGCCGGGCAATGTTACCGGGGGAATAACCGGAAATGCCCATGCGCGCGCCGACGCGGGGGACGAGGCTGGCCGGGCTACAGTATCACCGGCGTGTCGGGCAGTTCATTCTGATCCACGCCTGAAACGGGAAAATGCCGGATCAGATGTTGCGTCACCGCCTGAATGCCGCCGAGCACGCCGCCTTCATAGTCGGCCTGCGTGAATGCGGCTTCCATATCGCGGCATATCGCCTCCCATTCCCTTGCGCCGACCTTCGCGTGTATGCCGCGATCGGCGACGATCTCGACGTCCCGGTCGGCGAGCAACAGATAAATCAGCACGCCGTTATTGTGCGCGGTATCCCATGCCCGCAATTGTGAAAACACGTCAATCGCGCGTTCGCGCGCGGATTGCCCGCTGAACAGCGGCACTGTGTCCAGTGCGCCTTCGACGGCGAAACGGATTTCGCCGGCGTGTTTGGTCTCGCTCGCCTTGAGCGACTCCTCGATCGCGAGCAAGGTTGGGGGCGGGAAAGCCCGGTCGACCTGCCGGCGGGTCATGGCGAGATGTCGGGCTATGCGCGGGATGTTCATCGTTACCACCGGCCCGATGCGCCGCCACCACCAAAGGTGCCGCCGCCGAACGGGCCGCCGCTACGCATCCCGCCGGTGCCGAATCCGCCGCGACGACCGCCGATGCCTCCGATACCGGGGCCGCCACCGCCGCTGAACAAGGTAAACAGCAGCGCGACCACACCGGCGACCAACGCGATGGTGAAGGCGCCGAAGAATATCCAGGCAACCACGGTCACCACCCCGCCGGTGGCGAGCGCGCCGGGCAATCGACCGAGCGCGGCGCGCAGCACTCCGCCCACGACGAACGCCAGAATAAAAATGACCGGAACATATTGCTGAATACCGGCAACGCCGCCGGCGGGCGCCGGTAACGGCTCGCCGTCGATAATACGGATGATCTCGTCGACCCCGGCGGTAATGCCGCCATAGAAGTCTCCTTTGCGGAAACGCGGCGTCATCACCTCGCTGATGATGCGCTTGCTGGTCGCGTCCGTGAGTGCGCCCTCAAGGCCGTAGCCTACTTCGATGCGCAGCGCGCGGTCGGTCATGGCGATCACCAGCACCGCACCGTCATCGACTTTCTTGCGGCCTAACTTCCATATCTCCGCCACGCGCAGCGCATATTGCTCGATGGTTTCCGGCGCGGCGGTCGGCACAATGAGCACCGCGACCTGACTGCCTTTGCGCGTTTCAAACGCTTGCAGTGTCTGCTCGAGCGCGGCCGTCTGCCCGGCATTGAGCGTCCCGGTCTGATCCACGACCCAGCCGGTCAACGGCGGGACAGCGACCTGGGCTCCCGCGATGCATGACCAGCCCAGTGCGAGTGCGAGCCCTGACGCTCGTGCCGTCTTCATCGCCATCACCTAGCGAATCACGGCGTCGCGCCCTGGGGCTGGGCCGGCGCCGTCCCGAAATCCACCTTCGGCGCGGAGGAAATTGCCTTCTCGTTTTCCACGGTGAAGTTGGGCTTCGTTTTATAGCCAAACGCCATCGCCGTCATATTCGACGGGAAGGAACGCACGGTCACGTTGTATTCCTCGACCGCCTTGATATAGCGGTTGCGCGCGACCGTAATGCGGTTTTCCGTGCCTTCCAGTTGCGCCTGCAGATCGCGAAAGTTGGCGTCGGACTTCAACTCCGGATAATTCTCGGACACCACCAGCAGCCGGGAGAGCGCGCCCGAGAGCTCGCCTTGTGCGGATTGAAATTTGGCAAATGCCTCCGGGCTGTTGACGAGCTCCGGGGTGGCCTGAATGCTGCCGACCCTGGCGCGGGCGTTGGTGACGCCCAGCAATACTTCTTTTTCCTGCGCGGCGAAGCCTTTTACGGTATTGACGAGGTTGGGCACGAGATCCGCACGCCGCTGGTACTGATTCACGACCTCGGACCAGCTCGCCTTGATTTGTTCGTCGTTGCTCTGCAACGTGTTGTAGCCGCAGCCGGTCAGGCTTAACACAAGCCATGCCGCCAAAGCGAGCCATAATGTACGCATGTTATTTCTCCAGATATTGAACGAGGTTTTTTGCACGTGCTTACCGGCTAACGGCCTCCGCGCCCTCAGCACGGGTCGGATCCGACCACGTCATTATAATATATACCTCTTCGACAAGATTCCGCAGGCGACTATTGTCTAAAACGGTATTTTCCACATCAAAACCGACTCGGGCGGGCACCGCGGCCGCCCATTCTCTATCCGCCGCCACCAGCCGCGGCGGACCGGGGGGCGCGGTGCTTGTAGCGTTTTGCGATCACGTTATTGATGAATTTCGCTCTGCTGCACCTACCCTGCAAATACATTATGCCAGCAGACTCTTGAGTTCCGGGATACACGATCCACAATTCGTGCCGGCCTTGAGGCACTGGCCGATGTCTTCGACGGTGCGAAGTTTTTCTGCGGCAATGGTTTCCTTGATTGTGTTCTCGCCGACGCCGAAGCAGGCGCAGATGATACGGCCGGCGTCTTTCATGCCCTTTGCGGGTTTACCGGCAAGCAGGCTGGCGCGCTCCTGCGGGGTGAGTTCGTTTTTCACGAACAGTTCCGCGAGCCAGGTGCGGGGCGGTAGTTCGAACGAGTTTGAGATGAAGATGCAGCTCTCGATCCTGCCGTTGATCAGCCGCGCGCCGCGGTATCGGCCGGCGGGTTTATCGAGATAGTCAATCCATTCGATCTTTTCGTCTTTCGCGCATAGGTGGCTGCGCACCCAGCGTGCGAAGTCGTCGGGCCGGTTGTCGCCGGCGAGTTCGTAACGCCAGAACTGTTTGCCGATCGCGACGGTGCCGTAGGCGGCGTCATCGAACGCGAGACGGCGCCGCGACAGCGCGAAACCATACCATGCGGCCTGCCATGTCTCGATGGCGACTGGCGTATGCTTGGATTCCGGCTGGCCGGATACCGGATCGGTCGCTGGATTCACCAGCGCATCGACGGTGCCGTGGCGCGCGTATTGATCGCTCCAGTGCAGCGGCACGAATACGCAGCCACGCTGCTGATCTTCGGTGACCACGACGCGGGCGAGCATGTCGCCCCAGCGACTGGTGATTCGTGCCAGCGCGCCGTCTTTCACATCGTGTTGCTTCGCATCGTCCGGATGGACCTCGACAAAGCTTTCGACCTTGTGCGCGGCAAGCCGCGGCGATTTTCCGGTACGTGTCATCGTGTGCCACTGATCGCGCAACCTTCCGGTGTTCAGGATCAGCGGGTACTGTGCGTCGGGCCGGTTCGCGGGCGGGCGCGGATCGGTCGCGATGAAGCGCGCCCGTCCGTTTGGTGTGAAGTAGCGCCGGTCTGTAAACATGCGCGCCGTGCCGGATGCGGTGTCAGCCGTAACGGGCCATTGCAGCGGCGTCAGCTCGTCGTATTGCGCATCACTGATATTGGCCAGCGCGCTGATGTCGAAGTCGCGCGTGCTGTTGTTACGATACCCGGAAAGCCGCGCATGTTCGCGGAAAACATCCGCCGCACTTTGGTAGCCAAACTGATCCGCGTATCCCATGCGCCGCGCTACCTGCGTGACGATCCACCAGTCGGGTTGCGCTTCGCCGGGCGATGGCAGAAACGCGCGTTGCCGCGAGATGCGGCGTTCGGAGTTCGTTACGGTACCCTCTTTCTCGCCCCACGCAGCAGCGGGCAGCAGCACGTCGGCGTACCTTGTGGTGTCGGTGTCGCGCATGCAGTCCGACACGACGACGAACTCACAGCGATCCAGTGCCTCGCGCACGCGGCCGGCATCCGGCAGACTGACGGCGGGATTCGTCGCCATGATCCAGACGGCCTTGATCTTGCCATCGCCTATTGCGCTGAACATGTCGACTGCCTTCAGCCCCGGCTGTGTTGCCAGCTTCGGCGCGTGCCAGAACGCGCGAACGGTATCAACGTGCGCCTCGTTGCCGAATTCCATATGCGCGGCAAGCTGATTGGCGAGCCCGCCGACCTCGCGGCCACCCATCGCGTTCGGCTGGCCGGTGATTGAAAACGGTCCCATGCCGGGCTTGCCAATACGGCCGGTCAGCAGATGGCAGTTGATGATGCTGTTGACCTTATCGGTGCCGCTGGACGACTGGTTGACGCCCTGCGAGTAGAGCGTGACAGTTTTTTCGGTGCGCAGGAACATTTGGTAAAACCGCGCGACATCGTCCGGATCAAGCCCGCAGGATTGTGCGACCGCCGGGATCGACGCTGCCGTATCCTTCGCCGTCTTGATCGCCGCGGCAAAACCTTCGGTATGGTTCTCGATGAACGCGTAATCGGCGCCGTCCTCGCGGCGCAGGAAATCCAGCAGGCCGTTGAACAGCGTGACGTCAGTGCCGGGTTTCAGCGCAAGATGCAGGTCGGCAATATCGCAGGTCGCCGTGCGGCGCGGATCGACGACGACAATCTTGAGCTTTTTGTTTTGTTCTTTGGCCCTGGCGATGCGCTGGTAGACGACCGGATGACACCAGGCCGTGTTGGAACCGGTCAGCACGATCAGCTCGGCAAGTTCGAGGTCTTCGTAACAGCCCGGCACGGTGTCGGAGCCAAACGCGCGCTTGTGGCCAGCAACGCTGGAGGCCATGCACAGCCGCGAGTTGGTATCGATGTTGGCGCTGCCGATGAATCCTTTCATCATTTTGTTGGCGACGTAGTAGTCCTCGGTCAGCAACTGGCCGGAGACATAGAAAGCGACGGCGTCGGGGCCGTGTGTATTGATGATGCACCGGAAGTTATCGGCGACGGCATCCAGCGCTTCATTCCAGCCGACACGCCGGCCGGCGATTTCCGGATACAACAAGCGGCCGTCCAGGCCAACCGTTTCGGGCAGGGCGGACCCTTTCGAACAGAGCCGGCCGTAGTTCGCGGGGTGGGAGGGATCACCCGCGATGGCGACTGCGCCGTTTAGTCCGACGGCGGCCTGGAGACCGCAACCGACACCACAGTAAGGACATGTGGTGGAAACCGTTTGTACGATATTCGCTGCCTGTGTGGCTTGCATCTCACGCCTGCGCCACCACGGAGTAATCGGCGATATTGACCACGGCGCTACGCACCTTCAGGAACACGAGGCCATCCTCGACCTTGACCGGATGGCGGTGCGCACAACCCTTGTCGGGCGCGACGGCCTCGCCGCTTTCCAGTTCGATCACCCAGTTGTGCAACGGACACGCGACGTACTCACCAAAGACTATCCCCTGCGACAACGGCCCGCCCTTATGCGGGCACTTGTCGGTCAGCGCAAATATCGTGTCGGTCGCCGTGCGGAACACGGCTATGTCGCCGTGCGCGGTCCGCACGACGCGCGAGCCGAGGCGCGGGATGTCTGTCATGGCCCCGATTTCAAACCACTCACTCATTGCCATACCTTTTCGTTTTCAACATTTCGACATATTTTGTGTCGCCTGCGGCGACTTCCCTGTTGGGTTTCGCCTCGCTCTACCCAACCTACAAATATAGGTAACTCGCAATGGGCAACTTGCAACCTTGAACTTGTAACCTGCAACCATCCTTTCCTCACCCGAACTTCTTCATCGGGACGAACTCGGCGTGATCCATACCTTCGGCGCGTTCCGCCCATGGGTCGATTTGCGCGGTCTTTTGCGATTCATGGAAGCGCCCGGCGAGTTGCATGCGCCCGGCCGCGTCGTCGACGACGCGCTGCTTGACGTAGCTCAGACCCACACGCTCAATCCACGGCGCAGTGCGCTCCAGATAGCGACCCTCTTCGCGATACAGCTGCATGAAGGCGGCCGTGTAGTCGAGCACCTGTTCCATCGTTTCAACCTTGCACAGAAAATCGGTCGCGCGGATCTTGACGCCGCCGTTGCCGCCGACGTGTAGCTCCCAGCCGGAATCGACGGCGACGACGCCGAGATCCTTGATGGTCGCCTCGGCGCAGTTACGCGGACAGCCGGACACGGCCATCTTGAATTTGTGAGGTGTCCACGAGCCCCACGCCATGCGTTCCATCTTGATGCCCATGGTCGTCGAGTCCTGCGTGCCGAAGCGGCACCACTCGGAACCGACGCAGGTCTTGACCGTGCGCAGTGATTTTCCATAGGCGTGGCCGGAGACGAATCCCGCCCTGGACAGATCGCCCCACATCTTCGGCAGGTCTTCCTTTTTCACGCCGAGCAGGTCGATGCGCTGACCACCGGTGATCTTTACCGTCGGCACGTTATATTTGTCGGCGACGTCGGCGATCGCGCGCAGTTCGGCCGCATTCGTCACGCCGCCCCAGATGCGCGGCACGACCGAATAGGTACCGTCCTTCTGGATGTTCGCGTGCGCACGCTCGTTGATGAAGCGCGACTTGCTGTCGTCCTGGTACTCGCCTGGCCATGCGCACAGCAGATAGAAGTTCAGCGCCGGGCGGCACTGGTGGCAGCCATCCGGTGTGCGCCATTCCAGAAACTCCATCACCTGAGGAATCGTCTTAAGACTGCTATCGGTGATCGCCTTGCGCGTTTCGTCGTGCGTGAAGTCGGTACAGCTGCACATAGACTTCTTTTTCGGAGTTTGCGAGTAGTCGCTGCCGAGCGTCGACGCCAACAGTTGCTCAACCAGCCCGGTACACGATCCGCAGGATGCCGACGCTTTCGTGTGGGCGCGCACGTCTTCGAGAGTGAATAGACCATTGGTGGTGATCGCGTTGACGATAGTGCCCTTGCAGACGCCATTGCAACCGCAGATCTCGGCGCTGTCCGCCATCGCCGCGATGCGATTCTCGCCGTGGCCGGAATCGCCAAGGTGCGACTGACCGAACAGCAGGTCCTCGCGGATATCAGAGATATCGGTTTCGTTGCGCATCAGGTCGAAGTACCAGCTGCCGTCGATGGTGTCGCCGTACAGCACCGCGCCCTTGATGCGGTTGTCCTTGATCACCAGTTTCTTGTAGATACCGGCGCCGGGATCCTTGTAGATGATGTCTTCGCTGGTGGCATCGCCGTTGAAATCCCCGGCGGAAAACAGATCGATGCCGGTGACCTTCAGTTTGGTCGACGTCACCGAGCCTTCGTATCTGGCGTAACCGAGGTGCGCAAGATGATTGGCGCAGACCTTGCCCTGTTCGAACAGCGGCGCAACCAGGCCGTAAGCAATGCCGCGGTGCTGCACACATTCACCGACCGCGTAGATACGCGGGTCATAGGTCTGCATGGTGTCGTTGACGACGATGCCGCGTTCGCAGTGCAGGCCGGCCTGCTTGGCCAGCGCAAAGTTCGGCCGGATGCCGACCGCCATCACGACCAGATCGGCGGGGATCTCGCTGCCGTCCTTGAAGCGCACGCCGGCGACGTGGTCGTCGCCGACAATCGCGTCGGTCTGCGCCTGCATCAGAAACTTGAGGCCGCGACCCTCGAGTGAACGGCGCAGCAAGTCGGCCGACGGCTTGTCGAGCTGGCGCTCCATCAGCGTGTCGAGCAGATGCACGACCGTGACATCCATGCCGAGTTTCTGCAATCCGTACGCGGCCTCGAGACCGAGCAGGCCGCCGCCGATTACAACGGCACTCTTATGCGTCTTCGCCGCGTCCAGCATGAAGTTCACGTCATGAATATCGCGGAATGTGATAACTCCCGGCAATTGATGGCCCGGTACCGGAATGATGAATGGATTGGAACCGGTTGCGAGCAACAGATAGTCGTAACTGGCCGTCGTGCCATCGGTCGCGACTACCTCGCGCCGCGCACGATTGATCTGCTCGACGGTCTTGCCGGTATGCAGAATGATGCCGTTGTCGGCGTACCAGCGCAGATCGTTGAGCATGATGTCGTCGACGGTCTTTTCACCGGCGAGCACCGGCGATAGCAAAATCCGGTTGTAGTTACCGTAGGGCTCGGCGCCAAATACGGTAATGTCGTACATGTCCGGCGCGAGCTTCAGCAGCTCTTCCAAAGTGCGCACGCCTGCCATGCCGTTACCAACCAGCACCAGTTTCCGTTTCATTGCCGCCTATCTCCGATCGTTGCCCCGTTAAAAAGCATTGAGCAACAACCGTACCACCACAGCGAAACGGACTTAATACAATGATTTGGCAATTGATTCTCCGGAAGGCGGGGCATGCATGGAGGCTGCTGGAAAAACGGTAGCGCCCTGTTCAGGTGCGCATCACAGCCACGCGCCCTAAACAGGCACAGAAACCGGCGGGCAGTGCGGTGCAGGCGGGAAATCCTAGCGTCAGGGTCAGTCTTGATCGCCGAGGCGGTCGCTCGCACAGGGATCCGGGTTGGTGACGGCGATTTTTCCGATCAAAATCGGCGGCTGGGTTCCGTCCACGGCGACGTTCACAACATGCGCCACATAGGCACCCGCGACGCCATCGCGCTGCTCGATCGCCGCTGCGCGCGACGAGTGCGCGCCTATGATGTAGGCGCGCCGGTCGGGATCATTAATACTTGTACCATACACCAGCCAAACCGTCATTCGAATACCCTTACTGGTTATCTATCACTGGTTATGGATTGTCCGGGTCGCACGTGCCAACCTGCACCCACATGCCGCCATCGCAGCGCAGCAGCTCGCCGCTGCCGGTGCACACGTAATTACCGAGCGTATAGGCGATGTCATTGAAATAACAGACACCGGTATCCTCCGCTTCCTGGGCAAGCACCTCGCGATCCTCGTCCATCTCTTCCATGATCGGCGATGTTCTGAGCTCCGGATCCGGCGCGCCGACGGACTCGGGATGGTGTTGTGTGGTCATCATACAGCCTCCTTTAACTGCCTTGACCGCAGCGGTCAGAACCTCACGCCAAGCTTGCTGCTGTAAGACGTGACAGCGTCGGTCTCGTCAATCTCGAGCGACAAACGGAATAGTAGAAAATTCACATCGGTACCGAGGAAATATCTGTTCTGCTGGAGGGTCTCACGGGTCAGCCCGGTACTGACGGCCGGCTCGCTATCGGTCCAGATACGGCCGACACCGGCATACGGCGTAAACACCGAGACCCCTTGCGAAATGCTGAGCTCAACACCGGTGGTATCGAGGTCGAGCTGGTCAACACCGGCGAGCCTGCTGAACGTGCCGCGCACGGACAGGGATGGCGACGCGAGATGGCCGGTCGCGATGGAATAACCGAGTTCGCCGCCGAGTAGATGTATAGTCGTATCCGGCACAGCGCCGATGAATGCGCCGATATCGAAACCGGCTGGCAAACCTTTGCTCACCTGCAGCCTGGGCGTCAGCAGCGTGCCCGGTGCATCCGCCGACGTCGTCGCGCTCTGCCAGATTTCCGGATGCTTAAGACCGCTACCCGTGACCGACAGGCCAATATCGAACCCCGTCAGACCGGGCGGTTCCCCGGATGACAGCGCCCTGGCGCCGAGCGCCGAGCCGAGGTCTTTCGACAATAATTTGAAATCGGTCTGGCCCAGCGAACCGAGATTATCAATATCCTGCGCCGCGTGCGCGACCGGCACGACGCCGATGGCCAGAAACAACAGCAGTGATGGCAGGTATTTCATATATAAGTTCCGCATCAGTTTTATTATAACCACTTACACGGCAAAATCGTCAGGGTATTCGCCGTCGCGCGGGTTGCATCGCGAACCGGAATCGTTACGCCCGGCCTCTGCAGAATCTTGACCATTCAGTCAGCAGCGCGGGAACCGGGTATCGCGCCGCTATCACCGCAGGTTCGGGTGTTATAGTATACGGGTGATGCGGTAACTACTCCGTTGCTTCTTTGGCGGGCGGACTATGGACACAAACCGACTTATCCTGATCAGCGCGTTCGCGATCATCGCCATCTGGGTGTTTTCTTCGCAGATGACGGCATCCGTGGCCAACCAAAACGTGATCGTCCAGCCCGTGTTTGGCCCTATCGGTGCGCGCACGCCGACGCAATGGGGCAACCACGCGCAGGACTTCATGCTACCGGATTACCTCGGGACGCCGCACAAGTTGAGCGAGCATACGGGCAAGGTCGTCGTGGTCGGCTTCTGGACGACCAGCTGCGACGAGTGTGTCGATGAACTGCCTGTCTATGAAAAAATGTACAAGTTGTACAAGGATCAGGGCCTCGAGATCATCATAATTAATCGCGGCCAAACCGCTGACGAGGCGGCCATCTTTACCAGCGCGCTTAATCTGACCTATCTGGTATTGCTCGATGCCAACGATTCCGTCGCCAAGTCCTACGGACTCGACGTCACGCCGTCGAGCGTGCTGATCGGCACCGACGGCGTCATCCAGCAGGTGCGCTACGGCTCACATTACCAGAAGGAACTGGGCTATACGCTGCAGGCGATCCTCGCCAAGGAGCCGCTCCCCCACGACGTGCCTTATGGACTGCCATTACTGGACGCGCTGCCAGCCAGCGAGCTGCCGTCCGACCGCATCAAGGACCCGATGTCTTGGTGAGCTGAACCCGGCAATCAGTTACGCTCGGCCTCCACCTCAAAAAACAGATTCATGTCGTCGCCGATGGCGGGCAATGCAAACGTGATATCAAAATCGGACCGCTTGATTTTTGCCGTTGCGTCGAACCCGCAGACGAATTTCTTCTTGGTAGGGTCCATCGGGTGAATACCGCAGTTGACGCTATGCACATCCAGCGTCACCGGCTTCGTCACGCCCTTGATGGTCAGATTGCCCACTACGGTCGCCTTGCTTGCGCCGTTAAACGTCACCTTGGTGGATTTATAGGTGATTTCGGGAAATTCAGCGGCGTTCAGGAAATCAGGAGAACGCAGATGATCATTACGTTTCGCCATGCCGGTATCCACTGAAGACGCATCAATGACGATCTCGACACTACCTGTCGTGCGTTTCTCATCCATGGTGAGGCTGCCGCTGGTCTTGCCGAACCGACCGTGCATCGTCGAGAATCCGAGATGATTGATCGTAAAATTCGGGAACGTGTGATTCGGATCAATGGTATAGGTATCGGCCGCCAACACCGGTGCGGCTGCCATCATCCCTGCGAACGCGAGAACGGTTTTTCTCATCTTCTGCTCCTTGTGTTTTTTGATGCGTGACTTTTAGCTATAACCCGGGAGCGCCTTCTGCCCACCACGCTGCGGCGACTGCTGTCATCACGAGGGGCGCCACGGCCGCGACTATCAGTGCCAGGCGCAACCATTTCGATTTGTCCGCCGGAACCGGCAGACGTGCGGCCAGCGGAATAACGGCCAGCACCGGCAGCGTGTACCATGGGGCACGGGCGTAGACTAATCCTGCGTATCCCAGCAGCGCGCTCAGCAACATTCCCGGCAGCAGCGCAATCGAGCCAACCCTGAACGTGCGGCCAAGCAGGCCAAGCAATACACAAGCGGCCGCGGCGGCGCCTGTCGCCAGCGCCATCTGACCGAGCAGCGCGGAGGCACCGAACAACACCACGCCGCCAGTGCCGAAACCGAGCGCGGCCAGCGCGACCAGCCCCGGCAACGGCCGGTGACGCAATGTCTCTGCCGATGCCGCCAACCAGCCGACGTAAGCCATGCCACCCGCCGCGAGCAACCACATTTCGGCAGCGTCCTTCCTGGCGAGCACCGGCCAGATCACCCAGGTCGCCGCGACCGCGCCGCCGATGAACAGCAGTGCCGGCAGGTAACGCCGCGCGAACGACACGTGATCAAGCAAAATGCCCACGACCGCAGCAATCGCGCCGATCAACAGAATTTTCCGGGTGCTGGTCAACGGCGACCATTTGATATCGATCATGAGACTGACGGCTGCATAAACTCCGGCAGTGATCGCGAGACCCGCCCAGTATCCTCCCAGCGGGCGCAACAGCAATCCCGCGAGTAATGCCACGCCAAACGGAAGGACACCGGACTGAAACGCCGGATTCGTCAACAATTCGGCTAGCGACGCCGGCATAAGGATCAAACCTCTATGACGGTGCTATTTGAAAACCGACGCGAGAAAGGACTGCAGCTCCGTCCACGAGGCACGATCCGCTGCCTCGTTATATTTCAGCGGCAGATTGAATTGCTCGCCGTAACGATCGGCATCCGGATTCGTGAACGAATGTAACGCGCCTGGATAGGCAATGAATTTATAATCAGCCCCCGCGTTTTTCATTTCGGTCTTGAATAGTTCCACCTGTTCCGCCGGTATAAACGGATCATCGGCACCGTGCAGAACCAATATTTTCGCGCGCACCTTGCCAGCCTGCGCAGGTTGCGCCGTACCGAGATGACCATGAAAGCTGGCAACACCATCAAGATCGAGACCGAGACGCGCCATTTGCAATACCACCGCCCCGCCGAAACAGTAGCCGATCGCCGCAATCTTCTCGCTGTCCGTCGCCTTGTGTTTTTTTAGAACATCCATCGCCGCGAGAAATCTGGCTTGCGCCTCGGGCAGATTATTGGCGATGGCGCTCGAAAACTTGCCGGCGTCGTCGGGATGAGTCGCTCGCTTGCCATCCCCGTACATGTCGACCGCCAATGCGACATAGCCGAGTTCGGCGAGCATCAGCGCCCGCTTTCGCGCGTATTCGTTGTGCCCCCACCACTCATGCACGACCAGCACGGCTGGCCGCCTGGCGTCGCTGCTGTCGTCATAGGCGAGAAAACCCTTCAATACGGTATCACCGGACCGGTATTCGACCGGCTCACCGACGACCGTCGCGTTGACAGCACCTGCCAAACCCAGCAGAAAGAATGCAAGACACAGTCGTAGCATTATTGGCGCCCTCCACAACTTGATAGTGAGTGACTAATCGGGCTGCAGGCCCGTCGCAGCTGCAGATATCCGGAAAAGCCTTGTCACCATCTAACCACTGTTAGATCGTCAGCACAACCTTGCCAAGGGTATGCCCCGGTTCAATCAACGGATGAGTCTCCGCTGGTCGGGTAGAAACGCCCGACTCACCTCAATCTTCAGTTTCCTGATTCGATCAAAGCGCTGCAAGCATCCGGTATCTCCCCGTGATGCGCGCGGCCCTCTGGCCACCGGCTTCAACTACCTGAGTCGGCAACCGGACTGCGGGCTCACCGATATCCGCCAGACGCAGTACATCAACATCACCCGCCGCGAGCGTTCAGCAAATCATATTCGTCGCTTGAGATGATTACGCGCCTTGAATCCCGCCGGCTTGGCGCTGATCCACTCGACGAATTGCTTGATATCCGACTGGCCGAGCAGCCGCTCCCGCGAGTTGAATACATCGCCGAGCTCCTTCTCCGAAAATATCGCGTGTACCTGTCCGTGACACGCATGACATAACCACAAGGTGTTCGCGTACATTACCTCGATCTTGTGATCGCGCCGCAGACGCTTGGTACGATGCGTGGTCCGCGGCATCAGATGATGCCGCGTCAACTCGTCCACAGTTCGATCGCACAGTTCACAAACACCGTCCTTTCTGGTATTACGGGGATGATTGTTCATTGTCTCCTCATTACGGCTCAGGTCCGGTTAACGGGATTGTCGGTACGTTAAAGCGCTAGATGGTAATTATTTTTCACAGGGCGCGTCCATATGGTTTTGATGCCCGCAGTGTCGCGCCCGAGCCCACGCGGTCGCTCGGGGTGAGACGAAAATACTGCAACTGCTAAACTTGATCCGTCTGCTGGCCGAAATTTGGTAGTAACCTTATAAAATCGAGTTACCACGATGAACCATAGTTTGGTGAACATATGAATCACAACCCGGGGGCTGGCGAAAAGCTGCTGTTGATCCATGCGGATGATATTGGTATATGCCATGCGGCCAACCAGGCTGCTTTCGGGACGATGGAATTCGGGCTGGTAAAATCGGGTAGCATCATGATGCCCTGCCCCTGGGTCAATGAAGTTGCCGCTTATTTTCAGCGAAACCCGGCGGCGGACTTCGGGTTGCATCTGACCATTAACAGCGAGTGGCAGAATCTGCGCTGGGGCCCGGTCGCCTCGCGGGATAAAGTCAACAGCCTGTTGGACCGCGAAGGCTGCTTCTGGCGTTCGCCGGCGGACACACGCTCGCACGCGAAAAGTAACGAAATCGAGATAGAGCTGACCGCACAGATCGAAAAGGCCTTGTTGCTCGGATTCAAACCGACTCACATGGATTTTCACATGGGGACGCTGTTTCTTAACCCGGAATGGGTTGAAATCGCGTGGCGCCTGAGCGACCGGTATCGAATTCCGTTGACGATGGTACGCTGGTCCAGCGCGTTCAGTAAACGTGAGGTCGAGAGCCGCGGTGTACCGCCGGAATACATGAAGTCCCTGCTCGAGTCATATGACGCACGCGGCATATCCAATATTGACGACTTTATCTCGGTCGTCAACGGCGTGAATCTTCAGGAGCGGCGGGAGAACTACTTCCAGATACTGCGGAATCTTAAACCGGGAATTTCGAAGTTAGTGATTCATCCCGGCCTCGAAAACGACGAGATGAAACACATGATGGAGGGCGCCGCTGATGGCCTGCCGAAACGGGCCGCGGACTATCGAGTGTTTACCGACACCCAAACCCGGGAACTGATCACGTCCCTTGATATCCGGCTGGTCGGCTGGAGAGATATTTTGCCGACGGCGCGATAATAACCGTGGTTGGAAATCGTATATAAATATAATGATTTGCTCTATTGAGCGCGCCTTGACTTGTCGGCCAATCAGCCCGATAACGCGCATGGGAGATGATTATCTTCTACCGTTTGGTTATAATATTTTCGTATTTCAAACCAAGCAATAGGCGCATTTTTCTGTTTCCACAGTAATTCCTGATCTGCCTCCATTTACCCGATGCGAGACCAATAACCTTTATGCGTAGCGTTGCCGACACCGAACCTAGAATCCGGTCGTACGAAGATGAAACCGTTCGCGAACTCAACGAGCGATATCATCATCTGACTGTCGAGGAACGTATTGATCAACTATATAAGGACTTTGATCCTGCGCGCGTAATGCTGACCTCGTCATTCGCGGCGACATCAGCATTATTCCTGCACCTGTTCTCGCGCATGGCGCCACACCAGAAGGTGTTTTTTATCGATACCGGATTCCATTTCCCGGAGACGCTCGAATACAAGAAATTGCTCACAGACCTTTACGCGCTTGATGTCGTCGACATCCGGGCTGAAGCCTGGAAACACGAACTGACTGCCAAAGAGCAATGGTACAAGAAGGATCCCGATTTCTGTTGCTCGATCAATAAGGTCGAACCGCTCGATGAAGTCAAAAAGAATTATGAGGTTTGGGCTTCCGGCCTGATGAGCTGGCAATCGGATCATCGTGCGACACTGGATATCTTCGAACAGCGCGGTGGTATTCTGAAGTTCTATCCGCTCATCGATGTCACCATGGAACAACGCGAAGCGTATATTCGGGAACACAACCTGCCCTTCCACCCGCTGGTTGCAAAAGGATATTCGTCGATCGGCTGCACACACTGCACGGCGCCCGGCAACGATCGTAGTGGGCGCTGGAATAATAGCCCGAAGACCGAATGTGGATTGCATTTATAGAGCGCCGGTAATCGCCAACCCGTAGCGAGTGGCATTTCTTCTGCGACAACCCGGACTACAGCCGCCGGACGACGATATCGCGGATCTCGCGATCCTCCAGCAGTATCGGGTTGGTCTTCATACTACTGCCACGGGAACCCGCGAGGATACGGTCAACATCGCGCTCCGATACGCCGTACTCTGACAATCGCGGAAGATTCAACCGCGAGGTCCGCTCATCGGCGAGTCTCTCACCAGCCAGTATCTCTCCCACCCTGGCGTACTTTTTCAGGGCCGGATTATGCGGCTCCCGTTGGCGGATAGCGGTAATATTCATGTCGGTTGCCGCAGCAACCAACGTGCCGCACACCACTCCATGCGGAAGCGGAAAAAACGCACCCAGTGGCGACGCCAGGCCGTGCACCGATCCCAGCCCGGTCTGCGCCAGCGTGATTCCCGATATCAACGCCGCATAGGCCATGGAGGCGCGGGCCGCAGCCGTGTCGCCGTTACCCAAGTACCAGTTCAACAAGCCTTCGCGAACGGCGTGCATACCGCTTTCCGCCAGCGAGTCGGTCAACGGATTCAACCGGGTCGACACGAACGACTCCATCAACTGGGTCAACGCATCCATGCCGTTGGCGGCAATAACCTCCCTCGGGCACGATGCGAGAAGATCCTGATCAACAACGGCATATTGCGCCACCAGCCGCTCATCACGAAAAGACGTCTTGAATCCGTGCGTACCCGAAACACTCAATACGGAATTCCTGGTCGCCTCGCTGCCCGTACCGGCGGTGGTCGGCACCGCAATAAATGGCGTCGCCGGGCCCCGGTACGGAAGCTCCGGACCAACGCCCTCAAGATAATCCATAACCGAATGATTCCCCTGAAGCAGGCCCGCAATGGCCTTCGCCGCGTCCAGCGCGCTGCCGCCCCCGACACCCAGCACCACATCGATACCGGCAAGCTTGTAGGCTAGCACCGCCTCATCAATCAGCGCAGGCGACGGCTCACCGGACACGGACAAATGCTCCCAGGCGATGCTGCTGCGACGCAGGTCCGCGAGAAACCGCTCAACCGTCGGGAGACTCCTGTAGGAATTAGCGCCGGTCACAACGAGCACCCGCCGGCCATATCGCCCGACGAGCTCCAGAATTCTGGCGACACACCCGCTACCAAACTCGATACGCGGCAAACGCGCGATAGAAAACATACACCCCTACCCGGAGTAGTTACTCAGGACACAGTCCATTATAGGGAATACCAGCGCGCGCCCCCGCCATCTACTCGGTAACTGTTTCGCGCCACCGCCGATAGTGGGTAGTCGCCTTGTGCGCAGCGGCATCTTCCGTCGAGGAGCAGGCGTCATAAAGAACGAACCTCGACGGAGCCTCCGTCGACTGTAGTACATCGAAGCGCCGGTTACCAGGTTCGTGGACGGATGCCTGATGATTCAAACGGCTGGCCCGGATAAAATCGTCTAAGTGCCCGGCCCCCACGTGCACGTGAGCCATGGTCACAAACGTCGTCGATCTCCCGCTGGCACACCACCGCTGCCTCGTCTACGCGTCGACTGCCGACCGGTAAAGCCGCTCCAGTTTTTCCCGATCGACGCGTAATAGCACCGATTCCGTCTCGCCGGCTTTATTGACACGCCTCCATATCGGCAACGTAAATTCGGGGAAATAACCTTCCCATCGAGTCAGTATCGTCTTGTCCAACGTCGAACGCGGATGCAACCTCGAAAGGAAAATGTAATCCACCTGGTTCGCTCCCAGATATCCAAAGAACTCTGCCGGGGACGTTACTGGCGGCATCGCGACTGATTTCCGGTCCGCGAGCAGCGCCAGATAGCCCGGCAAATACCAAACGATCGTATCGTCCGGCCCGGTTGTCCGCGCTATCGATTGCATATCCTTAAATAATTCCACGTGCAGCGTGGCTTTCGCCTGCGCTTCTGCCAGATTCGGAACGCGATAATATTCCGCTATATACGGATAAGGCGAGCCACGGCCATCAACTGATCGATGATAGAAAAAGGCGAGTGCGGGAACCGTCACAACGAGCATTGTCGCCGCCATAACTACCATCGAGGGAAACTCTGTTCTGGTCTTTGGGGCAATCCTCCGAACGAAAAAACGCAACGCTTCGAGGATATACAGCAGTAGAAAAGGCATGATCGGGAAAAGAAAGCGCTGCATTTGCAGTGAGGTTGGCCACAACGTGATAATGCCGAAATACAAAAGAACGTACCAGGCATCTATTCGATTTCCGGCGAGCCGTATCACCAAACCCGGAATCGCCGTCGCCGCGAGACCAATAACGATGGCCTCCCTGGCGGTCCACACATCGGTCCAATACAATAGAAACGAGCTGGCCCACGCCGGATACAATGCGAATATCTGCGGGAAGAGCAACCCTTCCGATGCGGTCGAAACATCATCGGGACTGCCCGCTGTACCGACAATGTCACGAATGATATCGGTGTATAGCCCATCCAGCCCCGACGGGCGCAGCCACACCCATGCGAGCATCCCGGCTAGCGCCATCAACGCCGGAACATACGCTCGCACACGCAGGCGTTTCCCCGCCTCTGAACCAAGGAACGTGGTAATAACATAGGCCCCGATTAATGCAACTCCGACGTTACGCGTCAGAACAACGACCGCCAGCAACACTCCCAGAACAATAACGCGCCGGAGGTCTGCCTTGAGAACCGGCTGCCACCGATCGTATACCAGCAAAAAAAACAGAACCAGCAGCAGGAACAGGCCCTCGCTCAGGATTCCCTGGATGTTCATCCAAACCACCGGCATGGTGGCAAATAGCAAGACAGCGCCCAAGGCCGGCACGGCGGACTCGATAGCCCGGCGAAGGTAGAAATAACTCGCAAGAAGCGTCGCTGACAGACACGCCACAACGACGAGATGAGCGATCGCGAAGTCGTGAGATCCACCGAAAATGGCAAGCACAATCGGGAATATCGGGGGGTAATTGGTTTCGCCAGCATACGCGCCGGCTATGGCCGGGCTTACCGCATGGTACGGCGAAAAATACTGGGCCATTACGAGATAGCTGACACTGTCGTCAGCAAACGATGCCAGGCTGTTATTCCAGGTAAACGCCAAGCCAACGAAAAAGAAGACGATACTGAACAAAACGACGACTATCGTCGTACCATTCGTTCGCATATTCGGGGCCAACCGCAGTCTCTCTTCGCCATTTGCATGCCAAGTAACACAATCCTAACATAACATTGCCAGCAACAAGGATCCATGGCCCCGCGTCGTGATCGGAGAGACCGGCTAAAGCAGCGGCATATTCTCTCGATAACACGACTGCGACTGATTAAACTGATGGCAGTCGCTACTGCTTCACCAGGCAACGGATATCGGCGAATGATCAACGGAAAAAAAATTCTCGTCGTACTCCCCGCTTACCGGGCCGAAAAAACACTCGAGCGTACTTACCGCAACATTCCTCACAACATTGTCGATGATATCCTGCTCGTAGACGACGCAAGCAGCGACAATACGCTTGCCGTCGCCAAATCATTGCATATCAGAACGATCCAGCACAACACGAACCGGGGATACGGCGCCAACCAGAAAACGTGCTATCGCGAGGCACTCAAGACCGACGCCGACATCGTGATTATGCTACATCCTGACTATCAATATGAACCGCGACTCGTCACCGCTATGGCTGCCATGGTCGAATCCGGAATATATGATTTCGTGCTTGGCTCGCGGATACTGGGAAATACTGCGTTACGCGGAGGAATGCCGCGTCATAAATATATCGCTAACCGCCTCCTGACTGCAGTACAGAATGTCATGCTCGGATCGAAGATATCCGAGTTTCATACGGGTTACCGAGCGTACTCGAGACATGTACTTGAGCGCCTGCCGCTTCTGGCAAATTCGGATGACTTTGTATTTGACAACGAGATGCTGACGCAGGCCGTGGCGTTTAATTTTCGAATCGGGGAGATTTCGTGTCCGACCCGCTATTTCCCGGACGCGAGTTCGATAAATTTAAGAAACTCGATAAAATACGGTCTCGGCGTGATCATCACCAGTATAAAGTATCGGTTATGGCGCTGGCATCTCGCGCATCCAGCGATATTCTCTGAATCCCACGAACTGCGCCAAAACCAGAACCCAGACATGTAGTTTAGAAACGATGATTCATTCAATCGTGGTTCCCGGATGATTATCTGATTTACCGCGCGTTCGCAGCCGCCGCAAGAACTGCGGCAAAAATATCAGGACAGCGATAAGGCAAAGGGCCAACCATACCTTGACGGAAGCTTCTTGATCACCACTCCAAACGGCTCGTCCGGCATAGCCTGCGTATGTAAACGCGAACATACCGGGCAAAACGAACAACAGCGTCGCTGCCAGATAATGGGAAAACTGAACACGTGTTACGCCCAGTGCATAACTGATCACGCAAAATGGGAATACTGGCACCAGCCGGGTAAATGCAACGAAACGCCAACCCTCCGCCTCGGCGCCCTCCAGAACGACGGTCAATTTCGTTCCCAGGCGTGCACGCACCCATTGTGAAGCCATATAACGGGAAATAAAAAATGCGAGGGTCGCGCCGCTCAGCGCGCCCGCCATATTATAGGTCGTCCCCAGCAACGGTCCGAATACAACTCCACCGGCAACAGTAAGTATTGACGCAGGAACGCAGGAAACGACCGATATTGTGTACAGGAATATGAAAAACACCGACGCCCAGGGACCGGCATCTTCAAGGCGGGTCTGCAAGACTCCAAGATCCAACAGGTTCCTGTGCGTGAACAGCCAGAATATGGCAAACAACACCAACAGCGTTAACGCAAGACGAATCACAACCAGCGCGACATTCATCCGATATTACCTGCCAGGCAAATACAAGTTCCAGCGTCGGCTCGCCTCTACGCGACGCCCCTAATCACCCGTGCGAATTCAAACGTCGGCAGAAATTGTCAGACGGCCCGCGGGCGTCCTTCCGGGCAAACCGCGCTGACATCACGAGGAGCGCTCCATGCCCTTCAAATGCCTGACTATGCCCTGACCCGCCTTACCCATCGCCCGCGAAAGCGAGTGGATCAACGCGCTCGACGACAGCGCCAGGTACCACTGCATATCCTGATCATTGTGCATTTTTATGTATTCGTGCAGCTCCGTATCGCTGGCGTCCTTATAGGTGAACAGAAACGATATCAGCGTCATGCCCTGAGCCTCCTCCCGTATCTGCTCCGCCATAACGGCAATGGTCTGCTCGAGCATATCACCGGCGAGTTGTGGTGCGCCCTGCTCTGATGCATAGGCTCCCATCACCAGCATTACGGCTCTGAATATCTCAAGTTGCATCGCCACAGTCAGCTCGGTGGTATGCGATGCCCGGTCAAGTTCCAACAATACAGCTACTCGGCCCTCGTCTGGCGGGGCGGCCTGCAGCTTAGCCGCATAAGCCAGCATTGCTTCATATGACGCAGGAGTACTCGACGCCTTCTCCCGCGCAATCATCTTCCCGCCAAGCGGCGACGTTAGATGATTCAACACATTGGTAATCCGCTGCTTGTCGTAATGCAACTCCATATGAGCTACCGTGTCATGCATAATGACGTCGCTCGCAAACGACTGCTGCAGAATATTCGAGATCGCCGATACATCGTCGCGCGATATTTCGGACTCCTGCCCCTGCAACGAGTCGTTCATCCCCGCCTGTATGAATTGCGGCAACTGCTCGATCACCTGCGTCAGCCCCGAATGCTCGAGTAGCGCAAGAATTTCTTTGTGCCTGTCATCCAATGCGGCTGCCATCGCCGCATGACCAAGCATCGCCATCAGCGCAAAGGCTGCTAGAAGCATCTGCCGCATGAATTGTCCAAAGTATGGTTTGACGTCACGCACAACACTGGAAACAAACGATCCTTATCGGTAATTTACCATGTAGCGACCGCTGACCGTTGGTCTTGAAGGCCCGACTGAGCAACCATCGTCGCCTGGGCCCGCCGTCGCACCCCGAATTTTCAGCTTATAACATGTTGTTAACGGCTGTACTTCAATTTTCCACCATCGCAGGAGACTGGCATCACGGTCGTTAGTAGCACTCTGGCGAAAGGCCCCCTGCTGGCGCTCGTATTGGTCGTCGGCATGATACCGCCAAATTCTGCGCAGGCTGCCTCGGCGCAGGAGATCGACATCAAGGCCGACGCCACCATTGACCTTTTCTACACGAATGTTTCGGGCAGCAAGGATTTTGTCAGCAAGGCCAAGGGAATCCTGGTGTTCCCGAGCATTATCAAGGCAGGCTTCGGTATCGGCGGTGAGTATGGAGAAGGAGCTCTCCGAATCGACGGCAAAACAGTCGATTACTATAGCACTGCAGCAGCGTCGATTGGCCTGCAATTCGGCACCCAGGCAAAGAGTGTCGTGCTGGCTCTTCTTGAAGAGGATGCACTTAACAAATTCCGTGGCAGTGATGGCTGGGAGGTCGGCGTCGACGGGTCGGTTGCACTCATAGAACTCGGCGCCGGCGCATCAATCGATTCTACTGTAGCCAATCAACCTATCGCGGGATTCGTTTTTGGTAATAAAGGATTGATGTAGAACCTGACGCTCGAAGGCTCGAAGTACACGAAGCTGAAACGCCGACAGGGTTCTGCGCCAATCGCGCAGCGCCTAAAGCGCAATACCAGAGAAACTCGTCACCTGGCGATGCCCCGCATGCGTATCTCGCGTACCGTCGCGCAGCAACCAACCAGTCTGAAACCCGGCCGCGCGTGCAGCATCAAGTTCCTGCTCGATGTCGGACAAAAACAGAATCTCTGCCGGAGGAAACCCGATCGATTCGGCGATCTTGGCGTATGACCGCACATCCGCCTTCGCCCCGGCAGTCGTGTCAAAGTACCCGGAAAACAGCGGCGTCAGGTCACCAAATTCGGTGTGTCCAAACAGAAGCTTTTGCGCATATATCGAGCCAGACGAGTAGACGTAGAGCCGAATCCCGCGGGCATGCCACTGCCGTAACGCCCGCTCCGCGTCAGGGTAGACGTGACCGCGAAAAGCCCCGATCTGATATCCGCGCTCCCAGATCAACCCTTGTACCGCCTTCAGTGGCGTGACCTTCTTATCCTCGTCGATCCAGCGGATCAATTGTGCAATTACGCTATCCAGCGAAACATCATCCTGCATCTGTGCCCGCACATCCGCGATCAACGGCGCGACTCGCCCATCATGCTCGTGCTGACGAATATATGTCGCGATTTGTTCCCGCGCGTACGGAAACAGAATATCTTTGACAAATGACAACGAGGTAGTAGTACCTTCGATATCGGTAACGACGGCTTTCGTCACGCCGCTTCCCGCATCAACTCATCGAATGTCGGGAATCGCTGCGCAATCTTGTCGCCGGTATAGCTCGCTACCCAGCCTTCGGGCGTGGTAAAGAGGCGAATACAGGTAAACCGCGGCCGGGTACCCATATCGAACCAGTGCCTGGTATCGGCAGGCACACTGATCAGGTCGCCTTTCTCGCACAACACGCAATACACCTTGTCGCCGGCATGAATGTAGAAAAGCCCCTGTCCTCGTACAAAAAAACGCACCTCGAAATCCACATGGGTATGTTCGTCCAGAAATTTCTTGCGGAACGTCTCCCTGTCGGGGTGATCGGGCTGCAGGCTGACAACATCAGCGGATTGAAAGCCGTATTTGGCCATGAGCCGGTCAACCGGGCTCTTGTACGCGGACAAAATGGTGTCACTGGAATCGCCGTCCTTGAGCGGCTGACTCGCCGACCACTGCTCAAACAACACACCGATCTTTTCCAGCCGATTGCTGACAGACGCAAAATCGCTGAAGGACCCCAGTTCGCACGCATCACTGTCCTGATAGATTCTGAGCATACTCATGGCCGACTTGCCCTCCTCATCTCGAGTTCACACTGCAACAGAAATTCAAACGCTTCCAGATGCCGCATGGCCTCGTTCAGCGACGCTCCCCACGTATATAAACCGTGCCCGGCGATCAAATAACCCGGTATCGGCCCATGCGCTTCCA
This sequence comes from Gammaproteobacteria bacterium, assembly GCA_023266115.1. GTDB lineage: Bacteria > Pseudomonadota > Gammaproteobacteria > VBWC01 > VBWC01 > VBWC01. The sequence continues at coordinate 18,280 of JAHFRU010000009.1, read as the reverse complement.
GATATTGTTCTACTGTCGACGCCAGCCGCTGTATATCCTGATCATTCGCAAATATTGGCACCACAACAGACGCCTGATGCGTGTCGATACCGCGAAATGCCTTGAGCACTTCCAGCTGTTCAAGCACCAATTTGCCGTCCACCAGCCGCGATAGTACGGTCGCATTCACGGAATGCGTATGTAACACAGCCTGTATCTCCGGAAAACGGCGATACAGACTCACGTGCAGCAACGTCTCTGCGGACGGCCGTTTCTTGTCAAGCGCTCTGCCACTGCCGTCGACGCGCATGATATCCGCTATCGTCAAACGGCCCTTGTGTCGGCCGGATACCGTGATAGCAACTTCGTTCGGACCAAGACGGACAGAAAAATTCCCGCTGGTCGCCGGAACCCAGCCACGTGCAAACGCCTCAAGCCCGACGCTGACGAGCGCTTGCGCCTCATCTTCAAAATTCTTCAGCGGTATTGCAGACATAACACTCCTCTCCCCGTACTCCGGGTCGGTATATTCCAGCATTGTATCGCCCCACCGACAGGAAAAAAACAAGCTTGACGCGCTGTCCGGCGCGCTATGAGACAAGGTCTGGAAATATTCGGCCGGAGAATTCCCCGGGTAACGTCGGTTCCTAGATATTGCTGGCCCAGAGCACCTGTTTTAACAGTACGCCAGCCTGCTCAAGACGGCACGCCAGCAAAACGGCGATCCGCCGCATTATCACAAACCCCGCGTCCGGATTCTCGGTCATGAACCGCATTAACCCTGGGCCGTCTATCGAAATCAATTCTACCGGGCCGATGCATCTGACCGTTGCCGCCTTCGGCGCATGGGTCAACCAGCTTATTTCGCCGAGCACCTCCTTGTCCTCACGTGACAGCACCGTCTCGTCGCTGACCAGCCCTGAGCCTGTCGACACGACTTCGACGCGGCCGTGTCGCAGAATATACAAGTTGCTGTCCGACGAATCTTGCTCGGAAATAATAATATCACCGTCGTCATGCTCGCTTACCGTACAGAGCAACGCTATATGATCCAGAGCAGCGTCATTCAGCCCCGCAAACAACGGGAGGCTCTGTGGATCGTCAATCATCCCATGCCACCTTTATCACGTCTGAAAACAAACGAGCCCCACAACCGTATGAGTGGCCGAGCGCCAATTCTACCGTCGACAGCGACTGATGATCGGTGAAAACCCTGCGCCGTCCACGGCGCCGAAAATCAGCCAGCGATAGAAAACCCGATTTCTCCTGCATGGCAAAGCTCACAATATCCTTGATACGACACAGCTCGCGAAGGCGCGAAGATATAACTTACCGGCGCGGAATCTGTTGCAAATTTGACGAACAGAAATCGGGGTACCAGCGTCTTGTGGCTCAGGATACGAGCACCACATGAGGCACCTGCTGAATTTCTCTGCCTATTTTCTTCGGCCCGTTTCTTACAAGACTTTAATACTAAAAAGAGTAATTTGTGAAATCGCCGGATTTCCGGGCAATCGAACCTGTCGGATACGCCAGCCCCTGCGCCCGCTCGGTGCATCGGCCTGCGAACGACGAACAATGCTCGACGTAGCGCACGGACACCGGGTCGCGCGGTAAGCCCGTATGCCGGAATAGCCGCCCGGCCTTGTGCAGAAAAAATTCTGACTGGGGCCACAGTCCGCCACGCTCCGGCACGGCATTAGTTATCCGCACGCATGGTGCCGAAGCGCTGGCCCGACACGTTCCGCCAGGTCTTTCGAACAGGGCATTCGACAATAACGCTGACGTCAATTCCGGTTTTTGCCGATTGACACATGTCGACGAGCCCCTTGCCGGAGCGGCGCAGGCTGCTACACCCACCCAAGACGATGTATTATCGGCAAGTGGTGGAAATCCGGTCGCAGATGTCGCCATTGGCCTGGCATCGCCCGGGGACCCGACCGAAATCGACCAATAATTAGAAATTTGCGCTAACAGCCGATACCATGGTGGATCGTGGGCACGGTGCTGACCCGGGTCGCGCCGGTGAAGATTCAGGGAAAAGACGAGCTCTGCGACAAATAAAAAGAAAATGAACGGTTTGCAGATCCATCATCATCGATCAAGTCTGGTGATCCTGTGGTTGGCCTTGGGCCTAACGGGTTGCGTCTCAGTGTCCGGTGGCCTGTCACGGGGAATTGTGCAGGCCATCGCCAATCAGGATGATCCGACAATCGTACGTGATGGCGCGCCCGCCTATCTGCTGATGATTGACGGTTTTATCGAGGACAATCCAAAAAACCGGCCGATGTTGATTGCCGGCGCCCGACTCTACGGTGCCTACGCCGCTGCTTTCGTTGAGGATCCGGAACGCGCCGGGCGGCTCGCGGTTCGCGCCCGAAATTATGGCCGTCGCGCACTTTGTCTGGATTACCCTCAAATATGCAAAAAAGAGCATCAACCCTATGATGAATTTCTCCAGCAGCTGGCGGCCGTTGACGAAGGCGAAATCGACGCGCTTTACACCTACGGACTCTCGTTGGCAATCTGGATACAGACCCATACCGGCGAGTGGAACGCACTGGCCGACTTGCCCAAGGCGGAGGCCGTCATGCTGCGGGTCGTTCAACTGGATGCAAGTTACGAGAAAGGCCAACCCTATTTATTGCTGGGTGTCATGAATTCCTATCTGCCACCAGCGCTTGGCGGACAACCCGAAAAAGGTCGGGCCTATTTCGAGAAGGCTATCGAGTTGTCCAACGGGAGAAACCTGTCGGCAAAAGTGGAGATGGCCGGTCGATACGCCCGCATGGTATTCGACAAGCCGCTGCACGATCAGCTACTCACCGAGGTTCTCGAGGCGGATCCGGTCGACCCGGCAATGACATTGAGCAACACCCTGGCCCAGCAACGCGCTCGCAAGTTACTGGATACATCCGACGAATATTTTCTGGAGTAATTGATGACACGCCTCCTGCTTACGCTGTCGCTCTTGCTGGTCACTTTCTCTTCGCAGTCGGTAGCTCAATCGTTCAAGATCGCCACGCTGGCTCCGGATGGCACCCACTGGATGGAAGAAATGCGCAAAGGCGCCGACGAGATAGAAAAACGTACCGGCGGCCGTGTGACGTTCCGGTTTTATCCCGGCGGCGTGATGGGCAACGACAAGAACGTACTGCGAAAAATACGCGTCGGACAGTTGCATGGCGGCGCGTTGACCGGCGGCGGGGTCGCCGAAATCTATCCGGACAGCCAGATATACTCGCTGCCACTCGCATTCCGGTCTTTCGACGAAGTCGATTACGTGCGCGGGAAGATGGATGATCTTCTTCTCGCCGAGTTGAAGGAGCGCGGATTCGTGAGCTTCGGCATTGGCGAGGGGGGGTTCGCGTACCTGATGTCCAATCGCCCTGTTGAAAAAAGCGAGGACCTGGCAAACCAGAAGGTCTGGGTGCCGGAGGGAGACGAAATCAGCCGCGCGGGCTTGCAGGCGGTTAATGTGTCGCCGATTCCGCTGCCGCTGGTAGACGTAATGACAGGTTTGCAGACCGGACTCATCGATACCGTGGGCGCCTCTCCAACCGGCGCGATCGCGCTGCAATGGCATACCCGCGTGCGGTATGTGATGGATACGCCATTGATGTATATTTACGGCCTGCTGATCGTCGATCGCAAGGCATTCGAGCGCATGACACTGGAAGATCAGGCCGTGGTCAACAACATAATGACGACTGTCTTCCGAAAACTGAATCAGCTCAACCGCGAAGACAACGAAAAGGCGCGCGAGGCCTTGCAGAAGAACGGCATTCAGTTTATCAAGCCGTCCGAGGAAAACCGGCAACGCTGGCATAATAGCGTTATCGGCGCCATGGACCGGCTCAGCCAGAAAGGCGTGTTTTCCGAAGCCATGCTAAAAACATTTCGTGGCCATCTGGATGAATTCCGCAAACAAAATCACGCCTCACAATAGTAGCCTGCTCAATCGCGCCGCTCGGGCGATAGCCGCCGTCGAGGACGGTGTCCTTGTGCTGGTCGTCGGCACAATGATTGTTCTGGCCGCTTCGCAGATCTTACTCCGCAACATACTGGACAGCGGGTTTTCGTGGGGCGATCCCTTGCTACGCATCCTTGTGCTTTGGGCAGGCCTGGTCGGTGCGATGGTAGCTACACGCGAGGACAACCAGATCACCATCGATATCCTGTCGCGCTTTCTTCCCGAGAAGATCCGGCTACTCTCACGCGCGATCACCGACCTGTTCGCGTCACTGGTGTGCGCGGTACTCGCGTATCACGGCGGTCGTTTCGTATGGATGGACTGGGCGGATGGCGCCATCGCATTCGCGAACATACCGGCGTGGGCATGCGAAATCGTCATTCCAACAGGTTTCGGCGCGATTGGTCTGCGATACGCGCTGCTTTCCCTGTCCAGACTGAAGCACTTGTCGCCCACCAGCTCATGATCGTTGTCGCATTACTTTTGATTGCCCTGGCCGTCCTCGGCGCGCCATTATTTGCCGTGATCGCGGCGAGTGCATTGATCGGGTTTTATAGTGCCGAAATTGATCTGTCCGTCGTTCCGATAGAATTCTATCGGCTCGCCGAAATGCCTGTGCTGCTGGCTATTCCGCTGTTCACCTTTGCCGGATACCTGCTCAGCGAAAGCCAGGCACCCATGCGGCTGGTACGCCTGACCCGCGCGTTGCTCGGCTGGATGCCGGCCGGCCTTGCGGTTGTGTCGCTGCTCGCGTGCGCATTTTTCACGGCATTCACCGGGGCATCTGGCGTCACCATTGTAGCGCTCGGCGCGTTGCTCTACCCGGCACTGATGCAGGCCGGCTACCGCGAGAATTTCAGTCTCGGGCTTATTACCACTTCAGGCAGTCTCGGGCTGTTATTTGCACCGTCTTTACCGCTGATTTTATATGCCGTTATTGTCCAACAAATCGGTATCGGCGAGCCGGTTACCGTCGACGAGATGTTCCTTGCGGGCATTTTCCCAGGCCTGCTGATGCTCGCATTGCTTTCCGCGTGGGCGCTCTGGGCCAATCGCGACCACCCGGTAACGGATTTTTCTGCGCGTGAGGCATGGCTGGCAGTCTATGAGGCGCGCTGGGAAATACCCATGCCATTCATCGTGCTCGGCGGAATATACAGCGGATACTTTGCCGTTTCCGAGGCAGCGGCGGTGACGGCGCTCTACGTGCTCGTCGTCGAGGTCGTCATTTATCGCGAAATCCGGATAAGACAATTACCGCAAATCATGCGCAATTCGATGGTCCTCGTCGGCGCGATTCTGCTTATTCTCGGCGCCGCACTGGCATCGACCAATTACTTGATCGACGCGCAGATCCCGACACAGCTTTTTGAAGCCATCCAGGCAGTCGTCACCAGTAAATACACGTTCCTTATACTGCTCAATATCTTTCTCCTGATCCTGGGAACCATGCTGGATATATTCTCGGCGCTAGTCATCATGATCCCCCTGTTGCTACCAATTGCCATCGGCTACGGGATCGATCCGGTGCATCTTGGCATCATCTTCCTCGCCAATATGCAAATCGGTTACTTCACCCCGCCGGTGGGCATGAACCTCTTTATCGCCAGTCACCGTTTCCAAAAACCGGTGATGCAGCTATGCAGAGCCACGTTCCCGTTCTTTTTTATATTGCTAGCCAGCGTGCTCGTCATCACCTACTGGCCCGCGCTGTCGCTCGGCTTGCTGTCGCATTAACGTGCACTCGCACGATTTCGCTGCTTCACGACCGAGGAACAATCAATTTTCAACGAATTGATCGGAAGGCGCTTCAGATAATTTTTCTACAAATTGCCGGCGCCAAAATCCGTGATCGACAAGCGGCTACCGCGCCGAGTCCCGTCCAGTGCCAGAATCAGTCAACGTTTGGTTGTCATCGGCGCTAAAGTATCGTGTGAAAGATCGAAGACATACGCGGTACGATCGCTGGCGAACGTAACCATTGCCGGTACCGTGGTCTCCCAAAAAAGGAAATTCGCTGAGTTTTTCGGTAAGGTGGATACGATGTCCAATAGATTGATTTACGCCCGCCCGAAGGGGCCGGGCAACGCCACTTCCAGGACGCCAGGCATCCTGTCGACGACGGCCCTGATGTGGCTCTGTTCGCAGCCGGCGTTAACGACTGATATTTACTCGATCGAAGTCGCACGGCAGGGCGCGGCATACACGGTGACGGTCGATGCCATTGTCACGGGAACGAGTGACCAAGTCGTCAGGGTACTGACCGATTACGAAAGATGGCCAATCCTGAATAACTCCATCATCGAAAGCACCGCCGTACATGATCCGGACTCCGGAATGGACACCGTCCGCTCGACCACCAGCGTCTGCATCCTGGTATTTTGCCGGGTGATCAAACAAACACAGAAGATCGAGAAGATAGACGACACTACCATCATCGCCCGGACCATTCCGCAGGACAGCGACTTCAGCGTCGGTGTGATTCGCTGGAAAATCGAGTCGAGCGGCATTGAAGGCAACAGCCGGGTGCGGGTGGATGCACAACTGACGCCCGCGTTCTGGATTCCTCCGATCATCGGCCCATATGCAGTACAGCACGTGCTGGAACGTGAATCGAAAAAGACCCTGGCGGCGTTGCAGCGCTACGCGAATTCCGCTGTGCCCGTAAATTAATTGGGCCTTACGTCGCCAGTTCCTTCATCGATATTAACTCTATGTTGCTGCTGCCCCGGTCTCGTAACTGCGCCTCGAAGCCGTATCGGCGGTCGGCGGTCAGTACCGGGCGCTTTCTAATTCCATGTTTAATTGAAAGAAAATGATTTTTTAGCCCGACGGCAATCCTGTCACACGAAAATTCGACTAGAATTCGGACTTCGCTTTTCTTCACCTGGCAGTGCTTGCAGACGTGTTCACGTTGGCGCCGGTCTTGCCTTTACCAAACAAGGGGGGTAATCGATGGAGAAATATCTGTTAATAGAATCGCGTGATCCGTATGAAACAAGGGAAGTCGAAAACAACTATGCGCTGGCATCCTCACTGGCGATCGCTGGAAATGACGTCACGTTATTTCTCGTGCAAAACGGTGTACTCCCCGCACGCAAGGGCGCCAAACTCAACGGGCTCCAGGAAGTTATCAACAGCGGAGTGCATGTATTGGGCGACGAATTTTCGCTGCGCGAGCGCGGCATCGCAATGGATACTTTGCCGAAAGGTATTCGTGCGGCCCCCATCGACGTCGTCGTCGACCAACTGGCGGAAGGCCGTAAGGCCATCTGGCTCTGAGGAGGCAATATGAAGGACAAGAAGACACTGACATTTTCGATCATGGATGGCCCTTACGAACAGGCGCGCACCGTCACGGTTTTCCGTTTGCTCGATAATGCCGCCCGCCGCGGATATAACCTCAATGTGTTTGCCTATGAAGGTGCGGTCAACCTGCCCTTTTCCAAACAGTCGAAGCATCCGAACGCGGTGCATGGGCATGATGCCGCGGAAGAAGATCACCCGCTGCCCAAGGACTGGGTCGCGTCGCTGATTCAGACCGCGAAAAAGCATGGCGGCGCTCTCGACTGGATTAACTGCGGGCTATGCGTTGACGAACGCGGCGCCCACGAGGCCATCGAGGGTTGCCGGCGCGGCACGCCGGGTGATCTGTGGAAATGGGCCCAGCAATCGGACAACACTCTTATCGTTGGTACTCGCTAGGGAGATCAACCATGAAGGTACTGCAAATAATCGATAGCGCCTACCGTTGCACAATTGAGGAACAGGATGATCCCGCTGTATGGATTACGCACGCGATGAAAGGCGCTGGCGCCGACCTCGATGTTCTGTTGTGCGGCAACGCCGTTAACTATGCGGTGAAGGGCCAGGATGCCTCGGGCCTGAGGTTTGGCGAGATCGTCCAGAAAAATCCACCGAAACTGGACAATGATATTGCGAGGCTGATCGGGAAGAACATCAACGTCATGGTGTATTCGGAAGATACCGCGGCACGCGGTATTACAGAGGCGCAGTTGCTACCGGGAGTGCGGCGCGTCTCGCGTACCGAGGCACCGACCATATTTTCCCGGTACGATCAGCTCTGGCACTGGTAATATCGATACGACCACGGGTTATGATTTCGGCTTCATGCCCGTAATGCCGCTCATATCGTGAATACCGGCAGGCAGATGCGATGATATTTCACCAGATTCGCTGCGGCAACTGCCTCTCCTACCTGATCGGTTGCGAGGAAACCCGCACAGCAATCGTCGTCGATCCGGAATCCAGCCAGATTGATCGATATCTCTCGCTTGTGTCTCGCGACGGCCTGTTGATACATTTTGTTTTCGACACGCACACCCATGCTGACCATTTCTCGGGCAGCAAACAGCTTGCGACACACATCGGAGCGCGCGTTGTCATGCACCGTGCGGCGGCCGCACCGTTCATTGATATGCCGGTGGATGACGGCGAAACATTAATTGTCGGCAAGCTGCGCGCGCGGGTCATGCACACACCGGGGCATACATCGGACTCAACATGCATGGTATTCGGTGACCGCATCCTGACCGGCGACACGCTGCTGATCGGCGGAACGGGCCGGACCGACCTGCCGAGCGGGGACCCTTACCAACTGTACGACAGTCTTTTTCACGGGATATTGCTACTCGAACCCGCGCTAGAAGTGTTCCCCGCGCATGACTATAAAGGGCGCACTAATTCAACGCTGCGCGACGAAATCGAGAACAATCCGCGGCTCCAAAGCCGCGATCGCAATACCTTTGTCGAGCAGATGCGAGCTCTGGAGCTGGGCATGCCTGCGCACCTGACCGAAGCCCTGCGCGTCAATCGCAGCGGCGGCAAATCGGTCGCGAGCCTGATCGCGGACGCGTCGGGCAAGATCGCTTTCATGGCCATGGAGGATGTGCTCCGCCTTGGCGATGCACATGACAGCAATATCATTGTCCTCGATGTGCGCGAACACGAGGCCTATCGCGCCGGGCATATCCCCCGCGCGATCAACATTCCGCGCGGCCAGCTGGAATTACGCGTCAACGACCTGTTGCCGGATCCGACCCGGCGCATAGTAGCGTGCTGCGAATACGGCAAGATATCGACGTTAGCGGCTGCAACACTCAAGGACATGGGGTTTGGCCGGGCGGTCGCACTCGATGGCGGCATACAGGCATGGAAGCGTGCCGGCTACCCTCTTGTGGGCGGGCCCTAAACTCGCGGCCTGGACCGTGAACCATAAATAAAAACGCCCCTCCCGGCATCGGCCCCGAGAGGAGCGTCAGGATTTTACCGCTCAGCAGCCGGGCTAGCCAGCCAGATAGATCAGGTAGACCGACATCGTGGCCAGAGTCAATCCGGCAACCGTGCTGAAAAACGCGGCAACCGGCATGCAAGCGACGCCCGCTACCATGGCGGTTAAGGCGAGAAAGGCATTCTTGTTCTTATCACTCATCAAAACTCCTCCTTATTACATAATCAAAGCGGACCCAGACGACCAGGATTTTGAAAAGTTACCGTGACACTGGCAGAAACTTGCCAGGGACCCCTCCCCCGGTTTGCAGAACATATCCATGCGCACCGGGATCCCTAGCGAGCGCTAGAATAAGGGGCAACAATTCGAATGGCAAGCCAGGCGTTGTCGTCGCACCTTATCGAATCCCGGCACCCCCATCCCCCGGACGGTACCGATGAACCCCACCCGCCCTGACAGCTGATTCCCGTCGCAGAGCACAATTCTCGCGATGCACACTGAGCCCATCACCGAACGACGGGTTTCCGTCACCCGAAGCGCGGACGCGGAATAAAGATCGTCCCTCGATAGCCGATAAGTCGGCGACGATGCTCGGTACAATCTCCCGCAATGGCTAATAACCGTACCGACTCAATGTCTACCGATGAAGAGTTTCGTGGAGGATCAAATGGCTACTGCCTCGCACTCACAGCGCAAAATGCCCGGCCGCCGGGATCCACTAAAACGCCGTTCGTCGAAGCGATTATCCGGGAAACCAGCTCCCCGACAGCTTCTGGATGACATTCATGAGCTTTTCAGTCTGTGCACATTCGTCGGCCACGACTACCATCTCACGACCGCCAAACTCACCGGCTTTAATCGGCTCGTACACTCGCCGCAGGAAGTCATGCTATACGGCTGCTGGGAATGCTGCCGCTGCGGCATGACCAAACGCCGGTCTTTCCGACGCCGCACGAAAGGCGCGTAAGTTCTCGTTCGCTCCTTCTTGGGTCACCGAGTCGTAAAGCTGCCGTCGGTATCGCACTGACGCGTGCCTGCGACCCGACTTCCGCCTACACTAGCAGCGCACAATTACGTCAGGAGGCGCCCGATGGCAGAACTCGGTCATGTCGTTTTTTACGTCCGCGACCTGGAAAAGTCTGCGGGTTTTTATAACAAAATTGTCGGCCTGAAACTTGTCGGGACGCTGTTTGGCGGCCGGGCGGCCTTGCTCAGCGGCGGGCGTACACATCATGAACTGTTGCTTATTGAGGTGGGTGCCGCACCGGGGCCCATGCAAGGCCGGCATGTCGGACTTTATCACGTCGGCTGGAAAATCGGCGACTCGCTGGAAGCGCTACGCGTCGTTCACGGCCGCATTATCGCGGCCGGCTACGCGCTCGACGGCATGTCGGATCATACGGTGAGCCAAAGCCTCTATCTGCGCGACCCTGATGGTAATGAAATCGAGTTATTCGTAGACGATCCGGCGATTGACTGGAAAAAAGACACCGCCTGGATGAATGAACCGGTCAAGCCCTTGCGGCTGTAGAGTACGACTCCGGCGCGGTTTCCTGCGGTGGATTTTCTGTCACTGCCTGGCCGACGCGCGCACAAGCCTCATCGAGATGCGCGCCCGGCGCGCCACCTACGCCGATGCCACCAATCACGTTGGCGTCAATACTGACAGGCAGGCCGCCGCCGGGCACCAGAACAGAATCGTTCATATCTCGCAACGCCTGCAACTCCGGCTTTTCAGCGACCAGCGCCGCAAGCTTCGCTGTCGAGGGTATGTGGTCCCGCGGCGTCGGAACGTGCCAGGGCCATCAACACACCTCCACGCTCCACAAGCGCGGCACACCGACTCCATCGACCCCGCATTCCGACCAACATCTGCGGCTCACACACTGCCGCCGTTACGCTCGACAACAATCTTCATATCCGCAACGACGCCACCCAGCGCTGCCAGCACCACCACGACCGGCGCGAGTATGGTCGCGACGCTGCCGATAAACACGCCGGCCGTCATCGGCATTTCCACCAGTACACGTCCCGCCGGCGTCTTGACCGCCAGTCTGCGCACATTGCCTTCCCGGATCAGCTCCTTGATCCGCTCGACAACCTGCTCACTTTTTACGGAAATTTCCTCAACTATCCCCCGAGCTTTACGTTCGGAATTACTTTCCATGGTTCGTTCTCCTAACCTGTCAAAGCTGCTGCCCTAGATTGGCGATTGACGCGCCAATTGTCCAATTATCGTCGCCACAGGCTCACTATGTCCTGAATTTCATGGTGGTTTTCGGCCCGCCCGCAAGCCAGGATCGTCCGGCAATCAGGCGAACTAGCCCTAGTCAGCGGTTTTTGTAATACCATTAACGTCCGTTCTTTTCCCAAGAACCCAACTCGATCGCTTGAGGAGGTACTACATGAAATCCGTAAAATTTCTGTTGCCCACACTGTTGCTGCTGTCGTTCGCCAGTAGTCAATTCGTATTGGCCAATCCTGACGCCGCACAAGGTGCGACGCCAGCCATAAAGCAAATAGCCTCAATACTGGTGGACCTCAATCACCATCCTGACGCGTCCGGCAAAGCCGCGCTGCAGGCAATCATGAACGACACGTCCGCCAGCGAGGCTGAGCGCACACTGGCCACCGCGATCGCAAACCTGGATCACAAGGCGAGCGACGGGGACAGAGCGAAACTGCAGGCGGTCGTCAGCGACAATAAAACACCCGCCGCAGCGCGCGATATCGCGAATATCGTATTGAACCTGAGCCATAAACCGAGCCCGGCAGACAAGCAAACGCTCAAGAACATCATGCAATAATCCGCTTACTGGCAAAGTGACGGGCGGCCGGACGCGCCGCTCGTCACTTCCGAACAGCGCCATTACCTGGCGCCAATCAGCCCGCCAGCGACAAAATACGCGAATGCGGACTCCCGTCCGCGACGCTGATTTTCTGCCGTAGCGTATCACTCGCACCGTCGATAACGGCCACGGCACCTTCCGCCGAATTTGACGAAAACACCAACTGTGTCTTGCCATTCTTGTTCAAAAACGCCAGCGATCCCGCCGGCGCCCCCAAATCGAGCTCTTTCAGCAGTTTGATTTTTGGTAATACCGTCAGGTCAAAGATCAGCAGGCAGTCACTTTTGCAATTGGCCTGCTGAGCGTCGCTACCCGAACTACTGGTCGTCAGATAAAGTTTGCTGCCGTCCGCGTTAAAGTAGTACTGGCTGATGTAAACGTCGGGCAGTTTAGCGGAATCAACCACCTGCTCGCTGACGACGTCGAATACCGTCAGCGTCGCGACGACATGTTCGGCATCACTTTTGCGATCGGCGCCGCGCCCGATAATAAAACGTCCGCCCGGCGTCACCAGCAGGTTGCTATGGCCCTTGAAGGCGAAAGTCTTCTCGATTTCATTGCTGACCGGATCGATCACGGATACGGTGCCATAACCATTTTTCAGTATGTACAACTTCCCCGAAACCGGCGAATAAACGAGGCCATGCGGAAACGAATTGTTCGGCACACCGTCCGGTGGCAGCTCTTCCTTACCGCTTTCACCGAGCTTGATCGTCGCGATAATCCGGAGATAAGTCGCCTTGTTGGCCGGATCATTGCCGATCGCTGTGATCGTACCGTCCGTGAGATTACTGATATACGCCGTAGGCGGTACACGCGGGGCCCGCCGGGATGGGTAGACAAAGCTGGCCTGGTGATGACCACGACCCACACAGATCGTTGTCAGGTACCTCGCCGTTGAACTGCCGCTGTTTTCCACGACGGTAACCGATGATCCTTTGTCCGCGCAATTCAAGGTATCGTTGCCGGACTCCTTGTCACCGTCATTCATGTACCAGGCACGATTGGAGCCGGAATCAGGGTACTTGTGCGCCGGAAACGCATCGACCGGGAATTCATCCAGGCACTGTATCGCTTTTGTAGCCGGATCAAGCAGAATGACGTGCTGCTCTTCGGTCATCCCGATCATCAGCGGTTTCAACGCCTTTTCCCTGTCAGTGACAGGGGAACTCCGCATGGGCTGCGCCATCGTCTTACCGTTGCGGTGGCGAACAATGGCGATCGCACCGGTCTTGCGATCACCGCTATAATAAGCGAGGGAAAAATCCGGTAACGCCGGGGTGTTTTCAGTCATTGCAGTTTGCCCACCTTTAAATTCGTTCAGATGCGAATCGCCAGACGCGGGAAATTATACATAATGCTTTCGGCCGCTTGGCCGATTATTCCGCCGGTAAAATATCGCTACGCTCCCGGCCATTGTCTTGAGCGACAATTCGCGGGAAACCATGGTCAATCTCGCCAACCTTCTGTGTTACCATTCCGGGCAGGCGTCGGTCGGTGCCCCATAGTCCCATATTTGGAGCCGATAACAACTCCCAGCTTGACCGGCATATTTATCCAAAATACCCAGGAATTATCCTATGGAAATCGCGCACAACAAGGTTGTAACGATCGACTACACCCTGACAGACCTGGCCGGCAATCTGATCGATAGCTCCCAGAACAGCGGCTTCGCCTATCTGCACGGCGCCGGGAATATCATTCCGGGGCTGGAGGACGCCTTGACCGGGAAGACCGCCGGCGAGGAACTGGATGTACAGGTCGCACCCGAACACGCCTACGGCATGCGTGATGAATCCAAGACACAGGTAATACCGCGGGACACGTTCCCGACCGAGGAGCCGGTCGCGCAAGGCATGCAGTTTCACGCCGAACTACCGAACGGTGGCATGGCTGTCGTGACCGTAACCGAGGTCGGCGACGACGAAATCACGATTGACGGGAACCATCCGCTGGCCGGCATCGACCTCAGCTTCAGCGTTAAAGTACTGGATATCCGCGATGCCACCGACGAGGAGCTGCAGCACGGTCACGTGCACAGACCCGGGGACCATCACCACGACTAGGTTCTGGTCCGCCAGCGAATTCTTGCGCCGACGACGGTAATCGGCGACCCACGCGGCGGGTTCGATTTCCATCAAGCCTCTGGTTCCGGAAATCGCCGAAATCGGGTATAATTTCAATACACGGCGCTTTGAGGATAGCAAAGGCAATGAGTTCACCGACCAAGACTTCGAGGACCTTGCTGCACGAGCGCGGAATACTCCCCTACAGGTCGCCCGAAGAACTGGCGGCGTGGCATTCGAAACTCCAGCGGGTCGCCGCACACTTAAAAGAGCATCGCTCCTCAATTCCCTTGCACGCGCAGAGAGCGGCGAAAGACCCGGGGTACTGGCTGGAGTTAGCCGACAGTTGTCCGAATCTGTTGGGCTAGACTCGCCGCTTCGCCGCGCGTTCTACAATCGTTCACAAACCCGGCCCAGCGCCGGGTTTTCTACGTCAGGGCGTCCGGTTCTCACGAAGGATGCAGTGCAGGCCATCGCCGGGCGGGTCGCTGAACGTGTCCGGCTCATGGGCAAGCTCCGGATCGACGTCCATGGCTGAATTACGTTCCGGCGAATAATGGTATCACTTGCTGCCTAGGGCACGGCGACAGGGCCGTCGCCATCACTGCGGATACGACGTTTCATGGCGCTGCCCTGGCACCGGGCGCGCGGACCGGCCTGATACTCGCTCCGGCACGCGTTTCGATGAATACCACCAAGGGCCCCCGCCGGCGCCCGGGAATATCGGTCTGTTTGGGTGCACCTGCGATGACCTGCGCCGCATTGGTATCGGTGTCTGGCCTATATTACTATTCACTGACAGAAATTCTCCAGAGGTTGCGGCAACCGTGTTCGATTCCGTAAAGTTCCGTGTGGAGCAGCTTTGGCAAAACTTGTCCGAAAATATTCGGCGATTAATAAGCCTCTATCGCCCGAACACGATGGCGGAAAAAGGCATCGTCTGGAGCAGCGGGCTGATTATCGTCACCCTCATTCTGGTTATCGTGCTACTTGGCTTTCTGTGGAACAAGGAGCCTGACCCGTTCAACGTTCGTCAGGTCGCGCTGGAACGCGCCGACGGTAACGCCGACGCGCTGGTCACCGGTTATATCTTCACGTCAACGCTTGAGAAAATTGGGGAAACGCTGCTCGATAAACGCGGCGGTTACCTGTCCAACGACCGGTTACCTCCCGGCGTCCTGATGGACAACGTCCCCAACTGGGAATTCGGCGTATTGGTTATACTGCGCGACGCGTCATCGGCGCTGCGCAACCATTTCTCTCGCTCCCAGACCCAGTCGACAGAAGATCCTGATCTGGGCGAGGCAGAACCGAAATTCAATTTCAATAACAACAACTGGATACTGCCGCCAACAGAATCGATTTACCGGGACGGCATCGGCCTGCTCGCTGTATATCGCATGCGCCTGGCCGACAAGTCGCGACAAGATACCCAATTCTATGCGCGCGCCGACAATTTGCGGCAGTATCTGGAAATCGTCGAAAAACGTCTTGGCAGCCTGTCCCAGCGCCTGAGCGCAAGCGTTGGACAGGTCCGGCTGAATACGGATCTTGCCGGCGATCCCGAGGCGCGTCAGGCAACGCGTACACCGGGGACCATCGTCGTCAAAACATCGTGGAACGAGCTGGACGACGTCTTCTATGAAGCGCGCGGCGCTACCTGGGCGCTGATGCACATCCTGATTGCTATCGAACACGATTTCGCCGATGTTCTTGGCAAAAAGAACGCGGTCGTATCCCTGCGCCAAATCATCCGCGAACTCGAAGCCACACAGCAATATACGCTCTCGCCGGTTATTCTGAATGGCAGTGGTTTCGGAATCTTTGCCAACTATTCGTTGACGCTGGCCAACTATGTCGCGCGCGCGGATGCGGCAATCATCGATTTGCGTGAGCTGTTGGCGCGCGGCTGACTTTCCGGCCAAATGCGGGCGAAGTCCGCGAGGACGATCACCTCGGAAATTATCAGTCCGGCACTTGGTACCACACGGCAAGACCCGCGCTTCGGTTCGCAGCACGCAGACGCCTGCCACCTTAGAATTAAGGCGGCCATCACAGAACCGTCATCACCGTGTCATACCCCGCGGTTTAGATAGGGACTCGGTTAACCAGCCAAACGAGGAAACTCCATGGACATGGAAAACAGCAAGGACCTGTGGCGCCACCGGATTTTTCGCGAAGTCGCCAGCTTTATCCATGAGCCGGACGCCGCAAGGCGGGCCAGGCTGATGCTATTCGTCAACAGCTACATGTACTTCCAGGATATCGATACAACTCCGCAACCGAAGAGCGCGCCGCGCCCGCAAAGCGAGGGACAATAGCCCCGTCTCTGCGGACCACCGGTCTCGCCGGCAACCTGATCT
Organism: Gammaproteobacteria bacterium; assembly: GCA_023266115.1. Taxonomy (GTDB): domain Bacteria; phylum Pseudomonadota; class Gammaproteobacteria; order VBWC01; family VBWC01; genus VBWC01. The sequence continues at coordinate 1,799 of JAHFRU010000009.1, read as the reverse complement.
GCCTCACGCGGCCCGGCGGCCGTCGCTCGAGATCGCGCGACCGGCGCGGTACTGCCACTATTTGACCTTCGCAAGATACTGTTCAAGCCGCTCGGCGTGCATCGCCATGCCTTGCGCCATTTTCGTAGCAGCACTTTTGGCGGCGACAAGATTCACCGGACTCCCCACCTGTATCACCCCGACCATACCAAGCGGCGTATGCAAGTCGCATTCCACGATATATACGCCCTCGTGATCCAGCGTCACGACGAGATCCTTGTTAACCGTGCCCTTCCATGTCTGCGCCCCGTCAGGTACGACGTGCGAAACAATATTGTGGCCCATATCCTTGATAACGAATTTCACGGTGTCGCCCTTGTTTATCTTGAGAAACGAGGGATCGAAGACCATGATACCGTCCGGTCCATTATCGACCATATTGATCTGGTGTTCTGCCGCAAAGCCGGCGGAAAAAGCCGTCAGAAATACCAAACCGACGACAATCTTGAAAACGTGTATGTGCACTGTATTGTCTCCTGCTACTGTTTGACTCAACGGTTCGATATTCAGGCGCCGCAGCCCACACGGGCGGTCAAAACGCATTTCATCCGGCGATACCTTTCCCGACGCACCAATCGATCACGCGACCGCTTGATCATTGATTCCACCCGTGGCAGCGACGTCGCGTCCATTGGCGCTGCAGCGTTAACCCGACGGCGCAATACCATCGCTCATAACCCGATACAGGGGTGCGAGTATACCAGTCGGCGAACCATCGCTGTGTCGCAACAATCAACTCTCTTTGTCTTCGGCGGGAAATCAACGGTATATTTGCCCCATGGACCTGGGTACATTACGACGCGAGATCGATTGGCGTCTGCAAAATACGCTGACCGCCTCGTTACCGGTGATCAAGCGCAATATCGCCACCGTCGAACGGCTGATCCGCACGCTCTCTCCCGGACAGCTGGATCGCTTCCAGGAGCTCGCCGACCGATACCCCGTCGGCACCTGGACCAGCCACTGCACGCCGAAAGAATTACTTTTCAACCTCTACATTCTCGATGTTCTCGACCGCCACTTGCCAACCGACAAGCCTGTCGGTCGCGGGCTCGATATAGGCGCCAGCAGCTGGAGTTACTTACCGGCGCTCGCTACAGCCACGAACCGCCAGTGGGATGGCGTGGAAATCGATGCGCATCGCCGCTACTGGACGCTGGCAACGCGGCGTGCGCATGCGGAATTCATGTGTCACCGATATCCTGGCTGCCGATATTTTCCGCGATCGCTGCTCGGCGTCGACGGCTCCTACGCCTGTATCACGTGGTTTCTGCCTTTCGTCATGCCGGCAGCACTGCATGCATGGCGCCTGCCCAGGCGTTTTTATCAGCCGGATATGCTCCTGCAGCACGCATGGTCACGGCTGCTTCCCGACGGGTTGATGTTCGTTGTCAACCAGGGTGACCGGGAAACGGCAGAACAACGGCGCTTGTTCACGAATCATGGAATACCCGCAAATTTCGTCGGTGAACTTACCAGCGTGTTCAGCGGTTTTTCACAGCCACGATATGCCTGGACGGCAACAAAAGTAGCGGTAACTCCGGAGTAATTGACCAAGATCAATAAATAAAGATGTTTCCGCGCATATAACCGGCAAAGCGCAGCGCCGAGGGAGGGATCTGTACGGATCAAGGATGTCATGGCGGATTCAACCGATCGTTGCAACATCTCGATACAGGAGGTGTTGGATGGGACGACCACGAGGTTGGGCAACAGAGCAGACAGGGCGGCTACCAATGCCTTCGCCAGGCCGCCCGGGC
>JAHFRU010000045.1 GCA_023266115.1 Gammaproteobacteria bacterium | reverse complement strand
CCCCTCAGCGTGAAAATAAGCGGCTTCATTATTGAAATAAAAGGAGCCGTCGGCCGCTGGCTCACCTAGGCCAATGATATGAAAAGACCCGCTGCCGGCCCACATCGGCACCAAATCCCCGCCGCTTCCGCGAACACTGAGCGTCATGGGTGCCTTTGGTTCGGCGATTTGAGAGGTCCACGTCCCGTCCGCATTGTGGCGAAGGAAGTCGCCTTGCCCTGATAGGACAACATCCAGCCTTAACCCAAGTTCGTCAACCTTCGCCGGGATGTTGCGATTTTCCTGGGTTTGGCGCTTGTAAGTGCTTGCAGTAGCGCCAACGAATTTCTCCCAGGCCGTGTAGTGCAGAAGACCCCCTTGCGGCGGGTCGAAAATTTCTGCCAAACTCGCTCCCATGTTTTTGCGGCGTCATCGCAAACGGGCTGGCGGCGAACTCTACGAATATTGGTCGCTGGTCAAAACTGTCCGCACGGCCAAGGGGCCGCGGCACCAAATCGTCGCGCATGTGGGCAAGCTTGATGACGCCACGATTCAGAGCGCGCATCAGTGGAGTGATCTGGACGCGCTGCTGGAAGGCCGTGTGCCCGCCACGCAATTGGAGTTGGGTCAGCCGCCACCCCCGCCGCCGGCGCCGTGGTGGCGCTCCGTCGATCTGCGCGGGCTGCGTGTGGAACGGCTGCGCCAATTCGGGCGCGTGTATCTGGGGCTGGCCTTGTGGCGGCGCTTGGGGTTGCACACGCTTTTGAAAAAATTGTTGCCCGCCGGCGCGGAGGACGTGGGCTGGGATTTGATCGCCTGCGTGCTCACGCTCGGACGCTTTGCCGCACAGCCCAGCGAACTGGCGCTGGCCGAGCGCTGGTATGACGACACGGCGCTGGAGGATTTGCTGGGCGTGCCGCTGGCCCAGATCAACGACGCGCGGCTCTATCGCGGACTGGACGCGCTGTTGCCGCACAAGGACGCGCTGTGCGCGCAGCTGTTGGAAAAATATCGCGACTGGTTCGGGGTGAAATTTGAGTTCCTGCTCTACGATGTGACGAGCAGTTACTTCGAGGGCTTGGCGGAGAAAAATAAAAAGGCGGCGCACGGCCACAGTCGCGACTCGCGGCCGGACTGCAAACAAGTGTGCATCGGATTGGTGGTGACGCCGGAAGGGTTGCCGATCGCTTACGAAGTGTTTGCGGGCAATCGCGCGGACGTGACCACGCTCGAAGACATCGTGAAGTTGATGGAAGAAAAGTACGGCCAGGCGCAGCGGATCTGGGTGTTGGATCGGGGGATCGTGAGTGAAGAAAATCTGGCGTGGCTGCGGGCGCGCGGGGCCAGTTATCTGGTGGGCACGCCCAAGAGCCAGTTGCGCGCGCACGAGGCGGCGCTGCTGGAGGAGGCGGACTGGCAGACCGTGCAGGACGGATTAAAGGTCAAACTGGTCACGGTGACGGAAGGCGAACTGACCGAGCGCTTCGTGCTCTGCCGGAGTGAAGCGCGGGCGGCCAAAGAGACGGCGATGCTGCAACAGAAGTTGACACGCTTGCGCGCCGAGTTGACCAAACTCGACGCGGCCTTGCAGAAGCGACCGACGAGGAAAGTCGAGCCGGTGGAGCGGCGGATCGGCCGCTGGCTGGGACGGTATCCGGCAGCGGCGGCGGTGTTGCAAGTGGAATTGAAAAAAGACGCGGCCGGCCGGGCGAGCGGATTGAGCGTGAGCGAGCAGAGCGAGAAACTGAGATGGGCGCGACACGCGCACGGAGCGTATCTGCTGCGGACCAATCACCCGGGCAGTGAGCCGACGGAATTTTGGCGGTGGTACATCCAGTTGACGCAAGCGGAAGCGGCCTTTCGCACGGCCAAAAGCGATTTGGGGTTGCGGCCGATTTTTCATCAAAAGACCGAGCGCGTGGAGGCGCACATCTTGGTGTGCTTTCTGGCGCTGGCGTTGTGGCGGTCGCTGGAACAATGGCTGCGGACCAAAGGCCTGGGCGACTGCGCGCGCCAACTGCTGCTGGAACTGGACGAGTTGCGTTCACTGGACGTGGTGCTGCCGACGGTCGAGGGACCGGAAGTGCGCCTGCGGGTGGTGGCGCGCCCGGAGAAACTGCTGGCGCAGTTACTGGCCCATTTGGGACTGGAGTTGCCACGGGTACCCAAAATCGTGGAGCACCTGAGAAATGTAGTGCCGAAAAACGGCCCTTCAAAAACGCAAGCGGTTGCCAATCAGCGGAGCGTCTCGCCAGACTGACGAACTTGGGTTAGTGTTCATTCGTGGTTTGTGACTGCATGGATACGGCTAAGGAAGGAGGAAAAAGGATTGGTTCTGCACTCTACCCGGCAGATACGAGGTTGAAGGCTGAAAGCCAATACTGGAAGAGTCTTCCCCGAATTTTTTGTCGGCAATGTGCC
>JAHFRU010000024.1 GCA_023266115.1 Gammaproteobacteria bacterium | reverse complement strand
CTCCATGGAAGCCGATATCTACGAGGTCGGTGGTCAGCAACGGTCCTGGTAGAATCAATCAAGCGTTCAGTGTTCGTTCTTCAACCTGGCCAAAATCGCAGCTTCGGGCCGACTGGGCCTAATAACTACCATGGCGTGATTGCTTCGCCGAAAATCGTGGCGGCAATAGGACAGTGTCGTGGCGTTAACTGCCATGTTTGCATGTGAACATGACGACATTGAGTTTAACTTCGGCCCAGGCTCCTTCCGATCAACCAAAGGTGGAAAACATGGGCCGCCACGAACGCGCCTCCAATAAAGATCAGGGACGGTAACAGCATCCCCTCCTGCCCCGGCCTCGGCGTTAGGGTCATCGCTGCAACATTGAACAGCCCCAGCACACAGATCGCAAGGAAGGGCGTGAAGCTGAGAGCTAGAACGCGAGGTGCGGACCAATTCACCAAATTGGAAAGCGGCTCTGATCGTGAAAGCCGCTATTGCATCGGCAGTTCCTTTCCTGCCGGAAACGGGCGTTTGCCCGGATGGACAATCCGATCATCACCAGTGCGAAGATGGCGGACACGATTAGCACGGCATGAGTTTTCCCCTAAGCTATATGTTTGCATGTGAACATGCTCACTTGCCTACAGGACTTTCCCCCATCTTTCGGAGCCAGTCGTTGAACGCCTCGGCCATCGCGTCCTGCAAGCTCATGCCGTGCTTGCGGGCGGTCATGTGCATGGCGAACGACATTTCCGGGCTGAAATAGCCCGTCATCGCCTTCTTGCCCTGACGGCTCGGCGCAACCGGGCTGCTGCTCGAACTGCTGCCGGTGCCTACGCCAGTGCTGCGGGCGGTCAGCGCGGCCGCCCTTCCCTCCGGCTCGGTCGACGCCGGCGTTGGTGCGGGATCGCGATCCCGCAATGCAAGCAATGATCCCTTCCGGCTCATGCGCTGGCCCTCCGCTTCGTTGATGCTTGCATGTTTACATGCTCGCATGTCCACTTGTAAAGCTGGCGCACCTCGTCTGCCGCCTTGCCGTCCGGCTCGATCTCCATCGCGGTTTTCCCCTCGGCCGCCGCGTGACGGAACGCGGCACGATCCGCAACACGGTGCGGGCAGGCGTCCAGCCCATAATCCTGCACAAGCTGCGTCGCTTCCTCATACATGCGCGGCGCGGTCGGGCTTCCCGCCGTGAAGATCACGAAAGCGGGCTTGCCGCGCATCTTCACAAGGCTGGCGGTCGTCTTGATCGCGGCCAGGTCGAACGCGCTCGGCCGACATGGGATCAGCACCAGGTCGGCCGCCTCGACGGCGGCGCTGGCGGCGCTGTCGGCATGGGGCGGGGTGTCGATCACGATGAACGCTGCGCCTTGCGCCCTCGCCTGCTCGATCTTGGCGGCAAGGCGAGGGGGGGCGCTGTCGATCACGACCGGGGGCGCATCCTTGCGCCACGCCGCCCACTGGCTCGCTGTCGCCTGCGGGTCGAGGTCGATCACCAGCGCGGTATGGCCAGCATCCTCGGCGGCGGCGGCCAGATGCAGGGCGAGGGTGGTTTTCCCCGCACCACCCTTCTGGCTGATAATGGCGATTGTTGGCATGTGAATATCCTTACATGACCGCATGTTTGCATGTGGGCATAGTGCAAGCCGTGCCTGAATGAAAGGGGCAGGGGGAGGACGCTTAACCACCCTCGTCATCGTCGGCGTCCAGCGGCTCATGCTGCATGATCCCGTGCCCTTCAATCGGGCAAAGCGGCGCTCCGGCCAATTCCAGCCACTTGCGCGCGGTCCTCACAGTATAGCCGCACGTCGCGCACTCGCATTTCAGCATCCGGGTTTTCTGCTTCTTGGGCGCGGTCGACTCCCCGCCGGTGTCGAGATGGGCATGGGGGAGGGAGCCAGCGGCCTCAAGGATCGGTGCGATGGCCGCAAGTAAGGCGTCGCCGGGAGTGGTGGCGCGCATCGGCCCGACAAGGCCCAGCCCAAGCGCGACCCGTTTAAACGCCTTCCCATGCCCTGCCGGGATGCCGACAGCGGCATGGACCAGCTCGTGGGCGAGGATGGCGGCGATCTGCGCGGGCATGGCGTCAGGCGCATGCGCTAGGTCCGGGCGGATGAAGATTTCAAAATGCCCGTCCGCGCTGAGCCGGTTGTCCCAGCACTCACCGATCGCCTTGCCCTTCGCGCCTCTACTGGTGAAGCCGATCGCCACGCGCACGCGGTCGGGCAGGGGGGCGTCCAGCGCCTCGAACAGCGGAGCCATGCCCTGCGCCACGGCATTGAGCCAGCTTTCGCGGGTTTCGTGGGTCATCGTCTTTACTCCCTTCAAATCGCCTGTCCGGCGATGGCCATGCCATCGGCCGGAACACGGACGCCCAAGAACGCCGGCGGGAGAGGGGGGCAGCGGGAATCGACGGGGTGGAGCGGCCGCAGCGTAGCGAGGCACGGCCCGTCTATCCCGTTGCGGGGGAGAGGCGGCCGGGACCGCCTTTCCCCCTTCAAACAGGATCGGCGCCGGCGCACGCCGGCATTGCTGCGCGAGATCCGCGCAGCGATCTCGCTTCCGCCATGTGGATCGTCACCTTGGGCCAAGACCGCTTGCGGGCTTGGGGAGCGTGAGCGACTAGAGCCACGATGCCGCGTCAGCGGCAGGCGCATAATCACCGCACCCATTGCCAAAATCAGATTTTGTGACTACGTTGGGACTACGTTTTCAGAAGGAAATCCCAATGGCTGTTTCCGACACCTATGTCCGCGCCAGGATCGACAATACGACGAAGGAACGCGCCACCGCCGCGCTGGGCGCGATGGGCCTTTCGATCTCCGACGCTATCCGACTGTTGATGCTGCGTATCGCCGACGAACGGCGCTTGCCTTTCGAGGTCAAGGTTCCGAACGCCGCGACACGCGAGGCAATGGCAGAGCTGGCGGCGGGGAAGGGGACCAAGTTCGCCAGCGTCGATGCGCTGATGGCGGACCTCCGTGCGGACGATTGATCGTTCGACCCGGTTCAAGCGCGACTACAAGCGGGAATCAAAGGGCCGGCATCGAGCGACCCTCGATGCCGATCTTCTGCCTGTCCTGGCCGCGCTCGCGACCGACACGCCGCTTGATCCCAAATACCGCGACCATGATCTGAGCGGCGATTGGGCGGGCTACCGCGATTGCCACGTCAAGCCCGATCTGGTGCTGATCTACGCCAAGCCCGACGACGAAACGCTGCGCCTCGCGCGCCTTGGCTCGCATAGCGAGGTATTCGGATAGATGACGCACATGCGGGCGATCTTCATCCGCCACGGCGAATCCACCGGCAACGCCGGCGTGCCGTGCCATGATCTCGCGGCGATCGAGCTGACGGAGCGCGGCCACGAACAAGCGCGCCAGGTCGCGGCGAGCTGGACGCAAGCGCCCGCGCTCATCGTCACGTCGCCCTATACCCGCACCCGGCAGACGGCCGCGCCGACGATAGCGCGCTTTCCTGGCGTGCCGGTCGAAGTGTGGCCGATCGAAGAATTTACCTATCTGCAACCGGCGCGCTGGAACGGCACGCGCAGCGCCGAACGGATGCCGCACCTCGAACGCTATTGGAGCGCGGCCGATCCGGACTATTGCGACGGGGAAGGGGCGGAGAGTTTCCGCGCCTTGCTCGGGCGCTGCGAGGCGGCGCTGGCCCGCCTCGCGGCCATGCCGCCCGCTTCGCTCGTCTATGTGTTCGGACATGGGCAGTTCATCCAGGCCGCGCGCGCGATCGTCGCCGACGCCGATCTGGACGAGCGCGCCAAGATGCGCGCCTTCTGGCGCAAGGGCGAGCCGCCCGCGATCAGCAACGCGCAGCGGCTAGGGTTTCATTGGGATGGCGACCGCTGGGCGTGTGCGCCGGCGATCGCCGCCTAGATCAACACCCGCTCCACCTCGTCCAGCGTCACGTCATCGGGTCTCCGGTCGTAAAGCTGGGTGGTGCGCGTCGAGCTGTGGTTTGCCATCGTCGCGGCCGTCTCCAACGTGCCGCCGTTTTTCAGATAGGTGGTGATCCCGGTCGCGCGGAACGAATGGTTGCCGATCGCCGTCCCGATCTCGGCCGCGCCCGCGCGCCGGCGCACCATCGCGAACGCATTGGCTTGGGGCAGGGGGGTATCGCTGAGGCGCTTAGTGCCGCGCGCGATCGTGCGGAACAGCGGCCCTTTGCGGTCTTCGCGCAACTCGCACCCGTCGAGATATTCAGCGAGATAATGCTCAAGGTTGTGGTGGCAGGGCATTTCATGGCGCTTGCCGCCCTTCTCGTGCAGGCGCACCCAAAGCCTGCGATTCTGCACGAACACGTCCTCCACCCGCATCGCGAGCGCCGCGCCGATCCGTGCGAATGAATAGACCATCAATCCAATCAGGGCGCGGTCGCGCAGGCCCGCCGGCGTCGTCACGTCGATGGTATCGAGCAGCCGCCGCGCCTCGTCGGGGGCGAGCACCGGCGTCTTGCCGCGCCGCTGGCTATGCGCCGGCCCGCGCACCGATCCGGCAGGATTCACCGGCACGATATGGCCCGTTACCAGCCAGTCGAACAGGTGGCGCACGCCGGCGAGCTGCTGCTTGACGCTGGGCGCGGCCAGCTCGCGCCCCAGCGCCTCGACCCAGGCCGCGACGTGGAGCGGTTGCACGCCAGCGAGAGAGGCAACGCCGCGCGCCTCGCACCAGGCCAGGAAGTCGCCCGCCGCGCGCGCATAGGCACGGCGCGTATGCGGATTGCGGATGGTGACGGCGAAGAACTCAAGGAAGCGCAGCCGCGTGGCGTCGTCGGCCGCCGCGATCAAGGCCGGCAACGCCAGCGCGGGCGAGGGTAGGAGGGCGAGCTGGTTCATCGTGCGATCTTCTGCCAGCGGGCCGGCTCGCGGCGGGGCTTCGCCAGCTCCCGGCGCAATTCGTCAAACACCTCATCGGCGGGACGAACGCGGCCCGCCTTCACGTCCTCAAGCCCGCGTCCAACCGACTCGTCCAATATCCGGCGCAACAGCTCGTCGCGCAAATCGCGGTGCGGCTCCATCTCGATGAAGTTCTGGACGATCGCGAACACCGCCTCGGACGGATCAACGAAATGGCCCCGCTCGACCTGCGCCAACAGCCAATCGGCCATGTCGCCGGGTAGATACACCTCGAAACGCAGCCCGCCCCCGCGCGCCTGCTCGCGCAGCGCCTTGGCCTGGTCGCGCTCGGCGCAGTTGTCGGCAAAAGCCTCGTCGTCATTTTCGATCATGCCGGCATCCCTTTTTACGGTGGATCTTCGGAGACGTTTAAACGCTCTCGGCGGGGTCGCCGCGATAGCGCACCCAAAGGTCGTGCATCGCGTCGCGGTAACCCCAGGCATCGGCATAGGTGGTCGACTCCTGCGCCAGATAGGCCATGACCGTCAGCATATCCTCGGCAATGACGGCATCGACGTTGCAAAGATGCAGGATCGGGAAATGCCCGCACTCGTCGCCATTCCACCAGGCCAACAGAAAATCCGCGACCTTGGCCGACGCGCCGGTCTCGGCCGCGCGCGTGGGCGGCAGCGCGATCGGCAGCAAGCGGCCGATCGCCGCGCCGGCCTCATCGAAGCTTACGGTCCGGATGACAGGGCGGCGCTGCGGCGGTGTCGAGGCCGTCTCGGGCATGGCGATCATGGTCCCCTGAATGTGTGATAATGTCCTTTATCGGATGTATCGGGAGCGCTATGAAGGCCTATGGACCAGGACCCCATAGGCCCTCCAGATCAGCCCGGCCTTGCGTTTGGCCGGTGCGCGCGCGTTGATGCTGGAGGCGCTGGCGCAGCTTCACGCCGCCGGCGCAGTGGCAACCGCCGTCCGCTTGCAGGAGGCGATCGACAGCCTTGAATGGCCGCCGAAGAACGATGGAAGCCCGACATGAGCAGCAACGAGAGCGGCGGGACTCGCGGCAAGAGCAACCTGCCTAAAGAAGAGGCAGCGCGCGCGGCCGCGAAGCAGGGCAATCGCGCATGGATCGAGCGCCTGGTCGATACCAGCCGCCGGCTTGCCACCGAGCCCGAGGTGCTGGCAGCGATCGAGAAGCGCAGCTTCTAGGCGTGAACCAGCTCGCCCTCCAGCCCGCTCCCGCTCCCGCGTTGGCGCTGCCGGCGCTGGTCGCATCGGCCGACAACGCCACGCAACGCCGCTTCCTTGAGTTCTTCGCGGTCACCATCCGCAACGCGCATACGCGGCGCGCCTACGCGCGTGCCGCGAGTGAGTTTTTGGCATGGTGCGATGCGCGCGGAGTCGTGTCGGTCGCCGCGGTGCAGCCGCTCCACGTTGCGGCATGGATCGAGGCGCTGGGGCGCGAGGTGAGCGCGCCCACGGTCAAGCAGCAGCTCGCCGGCGTGCGCCACCTGTTCGATTGGCTGGTGACGGGCCAAGTGGTGCCGACGAACCCGGCAGCGTCGGTGCGCGGGCCGGCGCACAGCGTGCGGCGCGGCAAGACCCCCGTGCTGGCCCCCGACGAGGCGCGGCGGCTGCTCGATGCGATCGACGTGACCACGCCCGCCGGGCTTCGCGATCGGGCGCTGATCGGGCTGATGGTCTATTCGTTCGCGCGGATAGGCGCGGCGCTGGCGATGCGGGTTGAGGACGTGTTCGTGCAGAATCGGCGGCTATGGGTTCGGCTGCACGAGAAGGGCGGCAAGCGGCACGAAATGCCCTGCCACCACAATCTGGAAGAGTATATGACCGCCTACATCGATGGCTGCGATCTACGCGAGGATCGCAAAGGGCCGCTGTTCCGCACGATCGCGCGGGGCACCAGGCGACTAAGCGACACCCCCCTGCCCCAGGCGAGCGCGTTTCAGATGGTGCGACGGCGCGCCGCGGCGGCCGGGATCGAGACGGCGATCGGCAACCATTCGTTCCGCGCGACAGGGATCACCGCCTACCTGAAGAACGGCGGCACGTTGGAGCGCGCCGCGACGATGGCGAACCATGCCTCCACGCGCACCACCCAGCTTTACGATCGCCGTCCCGACGACGTGACGCTGGATGAGGTGGAACGGGTGTTGATCTAGGCGTTGTCGCTGCGCTCTGATTGGAGGAGGCATGATTCGTTCAGAACTCATCCAGAAGCTGATGCAGTGTAATCCTGATCTATCCGCCAAGGATCTCGAGCGGTTGGTGGCGAGCGTAGGCGGCGACGAACGCGACGACGCTCGCGAGCCGCCAGCTTATCGGCCGAAGCCCGCTGATGACGGGGCCGCGCATGCGCGTCTATTAGCGTCCGCGTGCGAAGGCGGCTGCGCAAAGCGCCAGCGCCGCTCCGATCAGCGCCGGAATAGTCCCCTCCCCTGTCATCGACAAGGACACGGCGGCGATCAACGTGCCGCCGGTCTGGCCGGTCAGTCGGCAGAGCGTCAGCATGCCGGCGGCGGCGCCCGCGCGCGTTACCGGGCCGGTGCGCAGCATGACATTGTTGTTGGGCACCTGGAACAGGCCGAAGCCGACACCGCATAATGCCATCGCAGCGCCGACAAGCGGCAGCGGCGGCGTAGACCGCAGCGCGAAGGCGAGGACCAGCAGCCCTGCCGCGAGCAGGCACAGGCCGCCGGCGCTCATGGCCCCGGCCCATGACCTGTCGGCGAACCTTCCGGCAAGAGGCGAGCTGAGTGCGGTAGCGAGTGGCAGGGGCAGGATGAGCAGCCCCACTGTGGCGACGCTCAAGCCCCGCTCGCCTTCGAGCAGGAAGGGCATAGACACCAGCAGACACATTTGCGCCGCGAACGCGCATATCGACGCGGCATAGGCAAGCCGCAGACGTGGGTGGCCGATCAGGTCTAGGGGGATCATCGGTCTGGTGCTTGTCCGTGCCCGGCGCAGCATGGCGCCGCCCGCCACGGCGCTGGCGAGCAGCAGGCCGGCGGTAAGGGGCGACCAGCGGTCGTGGATGACTCGCGAGATCGCCAGGAACAGCGCCCCGAATGCGGTCGCGCTCAGCAGCGCGCTAGCCGTGTCGAATTTGTCGGTCTCAGGCGGACGGTCGGGGGCGAAGCGGGCCGCCAGCGCCAGCGAGAGCAGCCCCACGGGAATATTCACCAGAAAGAGCCAATGCCAGTCGCCGATCGACAGCAGGAAAGCAGCCAGCGCCGGTCCAGCCGCCGCAGTTCCGGCGATGACCACGCCATTATACCCCAGCCCTCGCCCGAGCAGTTCCTTGGGCCAGGTGAGGCGGATCAGCGCGCCATTCACGCCCATGACCGCGGCAGCCCCCAGCCCCTGCGCGAAGCGGAAGAACGCGAGCCATTCGAGGCTGCGTGCGCTTGCGCAAGCGGCCGACATCAGTATGAACAGCGCGAGCCCGCCCATGTATATCTGTCGATAGCCCAATCGTTCGCCGAGCGACGCGGCGCCAAGCAGTGTCATCACGATCGCGATCTGGTAGGTGGTGACGATCCATGTCGTCGTCGTGGGGCCGACCCCGAAATCGCGCCCGATCGTCGGCAGAGCGATATTGGCGGCCGTGCTGTCGATCACCGTCATGGCCATGGCCAGCCACAGGCCTGTCAGCGCCCAATAGCGGCGCGGCGCCGCAAGCCCGTCAGCGGTTGCGGTTGTGGAAGCCCTGACAGCCGCCGCGTCGCTCACGTCTCCGCCAGCCCCGCATAGCGATCCGTTGTCCGGATCAGACGGTCGAGAATGCCCGGTTCGGAGAAGGCGTGCCCGGCACCTTCAATAAGATGGAAGTCCGCTTGGGGCCAAGCCTGGTGCAGTTCCCAGGCAGTGCGTGTCGGGCAGGCCAGGTCATAGCGGCCCTGGACGACGGTGCCGGGAATACCGTGGAGCTTTCCGGCGTCGCGGATGAGCTGGTTGTCCTCAAGCCAGCCATGATGAACGAAATAGTGGTTCTCGATACGCGCGAAGGCGAGCGCGAAATGCGGGTCTTCAAAGCCGCCGGAGGTTTCGGGATCGGGCAACAAGGTCAGGGTGCGGCCTTCCCATAGCGACCAGGCTTTCGCACATTCGAGCCTCACCGCTTCGTCGTCGCCGGTGAGGCGCTTGCGATAGGCGGCGCGCAGGTCGCCGCGCTCCACCTCCGGGATCGGGCGCACGAAATCGACCCATTTCTCGGGATGAATCTCGGATGCGCCGAATTGATAATACCAGTGCAGCTCGGACTCGCGCACGGTGAAGATCCCGCGCAGCACCAGTTCGCTGGTATGCTGGGGATGGGTCTGCGCATAGGCAAGCGCCAGCGCCGAGCCCCAGGAGCCCCCGAAGACCAGCCATTTGTCGACGCCCATCGCTTCGCGCAGCCGTTCCATGTCGGCGACAAGGTGCCACGTCGTGTTCGCCTCTAGGCCCGCATGCGGCGTCGAATTCCCGCAGCCGCGCTGGTCGAAAAGCATCACGTCATAATGGTCGGGGTGGAAAAGCCGCCGGTGGCGGGCCGAGATACCGCCGCCAGGCCCACCGTGGAGAAAAACGGCCGGCTTGGCGCCAGGCGTACCGCTGCGCTCGTAATAGAGGACGTGCCCGTCGCCTACGTCGAGCGTGCCGCTCTCATAGGGTTCGATCTCGGGATAGAAGGTGCGCAGCTCAGTTATGGGCTGCTTGTTGCAGCCTGCGCGGCACGAGGTCCAGCCCGGCGTGGCCGCCCGCCGCTGCGATTGCCTCACCCATCAGATGATGATGCGGCGAGCGATGGCAGGCCGGATCAGTCAGCGCGGCATCGCCGGCGATCGCGAGCGCCTGGCAACGGCAGCCGCCCCAATCGATCTCGCGCCGATCGCAGCTCCTGCACACCTCCGGCATCCATTCAGTGCCTCGGAACCGGGCGAAGGCATCTGAAGCCGTCCAGATCTCGGCGAGGCTAGAATCGCGAACCGAGGGGAAGGTGAAGCCGGGCAGCGTTTCGGCGGCATGGCAAGGGAGGGCTTTGCCGGAGGGGGAAATGTTGATGAAGCGGTTGCCCCAGCCTCCCATGCAGGCTTTGGGCCGGGCCGCATAATAATCGGGCACCACATAGTCGATCACGATCCGGCCCCGGAGCCGCTCGCGTGACGCGTCCACCACGGTGTTCACGAAATCGAGTTGGTCGCGGCTCGGCAGGAGCGCGTTCCGGTTGAGCAGCGCCCAACCATAATATTGCGTGTGGGCGATCTCCATCCGCTCGGCGCCTAAAGCCTCGCCGAGCGCGATCATGTCCTCGACGCGTTCGATGTTTTGGCGGTGGATCACGAAATTAGTGGTGAGCGGCAGGCCCGCCTCGCGAATGCGCCGCGCCGCCTCCAGCTTCTTCGCATGCCCGCCGCGATAGCCGCCGATCCTGTCGCCGCCCTGGTGGCTCGAATCCTGAAAGCTGAGCTGGATATGATCGATGCCGGCGTCGAGCAGCACCGCCATCACCTCGTCGGTCAGCAGGACGCCCGACGTGATGATGTTAGTATAGAGCCCTGCCCGGTTGGCATGAGCCACAAGCTGCGGCAGGTCGCGCCGTGCCATGGGCTCGCCGCCCGAGAAATGCACTTGCAAGATACCGATGGCGGCGGCTTCGTCGAGCACGCGCAGCCATTCCGCCGTTGCTAGCTCGGATTTTGGCGCATCCATCTGCAGCGGGTTGGAGCAATAGGCGCATTGCAGGGGGCAGCGGTGGGTCAGCTCCGCGATCAGCCCCATCGGCGGCGGCGGCACGTTCATAGCTCTACGGCGCCTCGTGTCGAGAGATCCTCAAGAGCCGCGATGACATCGGTCGCGATCACGTCGCGCGGCGCATCGAAGCTCGCGGCGAGATCCTCCACGATCGCATCAATGGTTCGTGCGCCACCGACCAGCTTTAGGATCTCGACCGCGATCTCGTCGGGCATGAACAGCTTCTCGGGCGCGAGAAGCACCCAGGCATTGCGCACGGAATCGAAGCGGAACTTGACGCCGCGCCGGAAGGCGGGAGCCGATGATCCATCCGCCATCAGCTCTCCCCCGGAACAAAGGCGCCAGGCGGAATCATGCCTGGCGAGACATAGGCGAGATAGAGGCCGTCGAGCTGGCACCACAGGACGTCGCATTTGAAGCGCAGCGCGGCGAGCACCGCCTGCTGCTTCTCGATCGTATTGGCATGCTGCTTGACATAGGTCAGCGCCCACTTGCTGTCCTGCGGCGCTTGCGTGAGGCGCGGGGTAAAATAGGCGAGCGTCTCTTCGGTGATCCAGTCGTAGTTGGTGAGCATGCCGGAGACTCGCTCGGCGATGATGGTCGGCGAGAACAGCTCGGTCAGCGAGGACGCGATGGCTTCGAGCAGCGTCCTGTCGCGAACGAAGTGCACATAGGCATCCACGGCGAAGCGCGTCTCGGGCAGGATTTGGGCGGCGCTCTCGACCAGGGCGCGGTCGAGTCCCACCCCTTCGGCCAGCTTCAGCCAACGTTCGATGCCGCCGGGCTTGTCGCCATCGCCGTCATGATCCTCGATCCGCCGGCGCCATTCGCGGCGCATCTCGGCGGTGGGCAGGCGCGCCATCAGCGTCGCGTCCTTCGCCGGGATGCTAGCTTGGTAATAATAGCGGTTGAGCGCCCATGCCTGGACCTGCGCCGGGTCGAGCTTGCCGTCATGGAGCAGGCGGTGGAAGGGATGGTGGATATGGTATCGCTCGCCGCCGATCTGGCGCATCACGGCCTCCAACTCATCGGCGCTCAGCAATCGGGGGGCGGCCGTTTCCGTCATAGCATGAATTCCATGCCGTCTTCCCCGATGGTCCATCCGGCGGTTTCCGCTTCCGCCCGCTCCGGGCTGTCGGCGAGAAGAACGGGGTTGCTGTTGTTCATGTGAATGATGACCTTGCGCCTCACCGGAACGGTGCGGAAGGCCTCGATCGTGCCTTGCGGTCCCGAGAGGCTCATATGTCCCATGCGCTGGCCTGTCTTGCCACCGAAGCCGGCGGCCACCATCTCATCATCGCGCCAGAGCGTGCCGTCGAAGAAGACGATATCGACGCCGACGAGTTGGGCGCGCAGATCCTCGGGCATGGCCGCGCAACCCGGAATGAAGAGCATGCGCTTGTCGCCCTCGACGATTTCTAGCCCCACGGTCGTATCATCGACGACGATGGGCGGCGGTTCGCTGCCGCTTTCGAGATAGAGTGGCACTTTCCCTGGCACGGCGAAGAAGCGCGCGGTCAATCCTGGCTCCAGCGTGAAAGGCACGCCGAGTTGCTCGACGCTGCGCGTCACGACATCGCGCGCGAGCACCTCGAAGATCGGATTGGCGTCGAGCACGTCATGAATCCGGTGCGAAGCGTGGAGCGTGAAGGGCTGGCGCTCGCGTAGGGTCAGAAGCCCCGCGACTACATCCACATCGCCGCCGGTAAGCACGACGCCCGCGATCGGCGTATGCCGAAGGCCATCGCGCGGGTGCAGCGCCGGCGTGTCGTTGATCTGCTGGCGCAGATCGGGCGATGCGTTGAGCACGAACCAGCGCTCCCCGTCACGGCTAACCGCGACGCTGGTCTGGGTTCGCGATTTCGCTAGGGGGTCGCCGCTGCGGGCGCGACGGCACCCACCGGCATTGGAATTCCACTGGGGGAAGCCACCGCCGGCGGCTGCCCCCAGCATAATGATCTTCATGGAGTGATGCTTAGGCGCTCAGTTCGGCGCAGGCATAGCAGTTGATCTCCGCGCCGAGCGCGATTTCACGGATTTCGGGTTTCTTCCAAGCCATATCCATCTCCTGACTCTTGTGATGAGCGGAACCAAGGTATACTAGCATTTGCGATCATGCAAGAACTTAGCGGTCCGCCGGGGCCGCTGATGGCTGCCCCGCAGCGGCTCTGTTGCAAAAATCGTGAAGCTTGAGCATGCTTGGCGGAGATTGGACGGACGGAACGATGACGGATTTCAAGTGGCGCCATTTCCAGGGTGATGTGATCCTGTGGGCGGTGCGCTGGTATTGTCGCTATCCGATCAGCTATCGCGACCTTGAGGAAATGCTGGCGGAACGCGGCATTTCGGTCGACCATACGACGATCTATCGCTGGGTCCAGTGCTACGCCCCGGAGATGGAGAAGCGGCTGCGCTGGTTCTGGCGGCGTGGCTTTGATCCGAGCTGGCGCCTGGATGAAACCTACGTCAAGGTGCGGGGCAAGTGGACCTACCTGTACCGGGCAGTCGACAAGCGGGGCGACACGATCGATTTCTACCTGTCGCCGACCCGCAGCGCCAAGGCAGCGAAGCGGTTCCTGGGCAAGGCCCTGCGAGGCCTGAAGCACTGGGAAAAGCCTGCCACGCTCAATACCGACAAAGCGCCGAGCTATGGTGCAGCGATCACCGAATTGAAGCGCGAAGGAAAGCTGGACCGGGAGACGGCCCACCGGCAGGTGAAGTATCTCAATAACGTGATCGAGGCCGATCACGGAAAGCTCAAGATACTGATCAAGCCGGTGCGCGGTTTCAAATCGATCCCCACGGCCTATGCCACGATCAAGGGATTCGAAGTCATGCGAGCCCTGCGCAAAGGACAGGCTCGCCCCTGGTGCCTGCAGCCCGGCATCAGGGGCGAGGTGCGCCTTGTGGAGAGAGCTTTTGGCATTGGGCCCTCGGCGCTGACGGAGGCCATGGGCATGCTCAACCACCATTTCGCAGCAGCCGCCTGATCGGCGCAGAGCGACAGCCTACCTCTGACTGCCGCCAATCTTTGCAACAGAGCCGGCGGGATGATAGTTATGCATCACGCTAACGCATCCTCCTCAGCATCAGCATCGAGCATTCGGCCCATCGCGTAGTAATCGCCAATAACGCCTGATTCTTTATTGGCTGCCACAACATCTCCGCACACGGTATAGCCAAGCCGTTCATAAAATGCGAACGCCCGGTCGTTGCGAACAGCGACGTGGAAGATCAGGAAGAGCAAGCCACGGCGACGTACCCATTCCTCGGCGGACTTCACCAGGCTTGCTCCAAGCCCACGTCCCTGCCACCGTGTCCGGATAGCCAGATCAAAAGAGGCAAATTCTGCAGCGCCTTCGATGCACACGCTCCGTACATCTATGTAGCCGACGAGGTCGCCTATGCGTTGCAGGACGAAGATGCCTCGCTCGCCGGCTACGGCGGCGTTTAGTTCGGCAGTTGTGCGGCGCAGGAGTTCCCCTCGATCCCGGACATCGAAGATCATATGTTCCGCTTCGCGAGCGAGGGCGATCTTCAAGCGTACCAAAGCTTTAGCGTCGTCAAGGTTCGCCGGCCGTAGCTCGCTCCAGCTCTGCTTTCCGCCTACTTGAGCTATCGAACGCGCCGGCGGGAGTGGGCGCGCGTATATTACCTGTGTCATGTGAGGATCTGGACTCCCTGTAACGCGCGCGCGCGCTTTGAGATCGCGAGTTTGCCGAGGGAAAGGTGACCAGAGCGGAAAGCGTGACGTGGGGAAAGCCGCGCCGGATAGCTGAGGCTGCGCGGCCCGTCCGCTTGACGCTGTTCCCGCTTCCAAAAGGCAAAAAGCCCGAGCAGATTCCCCGCGACCGATACAAGATCAACGGCCAAGGCGAACGGTGCGCCAATGAGAAGATTGTGGGCCAGCCAGAAGGGCGCGGCCACGAGAAAGACGATCTTCATCCGCGTCGTTGATCGCTGGGTCCGCGCAATGAAAGAAGATGCACCGCCGCAAGCGGCAAGGCCGGACAGGATTCCATGCCAGGTCGCCACGGTGAGCAACAGCAGCGCGAGCAACGTCGCGCCGTCGAGCGCGAGCTTGGCAACCCGGTCACGAACCACCAGCGCGACGGTGAGCTGCATCAGGGAAAGAACGCATGCGGCCGAAGCGGTAGGCGCGCCGATCAGCGCGAAGTGAAGCGCGAATGCGCCCGCGCCCGCGCCCTGCACCATGAGCGCTCCCCGGCGCGAGGGTAGGAGCGGCCAGCTCACCACGCAGCCGAGACCAACAGCCCCGAATAGGATCGCAGCTAACCCGGTGCTCGCAAACGTTTGATCGAGGAAAAGCGACATGCACGCTCGCGTCGGGGTTGGTCCGGCTTCCACCGTGAAGGAAGAAGGTTAATGTGGCGTTGTCGTCGACCGCTTTCCCATCGCGAGTCCCGGCCACAATGGCATTTGGCTTTTGACGAGGACTGGTTCATTCTGCGTCCAGCGCGGCGCTCTTCCCCTTG
The DNA here is from genome assembly GCA_023266115.1 of Gammaproteobacteria bacterium. Classification (GTDB taxonomy): domain Bacteria; phylum Pseudomonadota; class Gammaproteobacteria; order VBWC01; family VBWC01; genus VBWC01. Next base: position 21,651 of record JAHFRU010000024.1, on the reverse strand, counting down.
GGTTCCGCCCTTGTTTGGACCAGGACAATGGTGCGTGACGCTTTCAAGCTTCTCGCCATCTCGACGTCGCTCGTGCTTTCTGGCTGCGTCAGTCCGCGAGAAATGGCCGCTCGCCATCGGGCGGCGTGTGCGAGCTACGGCTTCCAGCCTGGAACGGAGAGCTATGCGAATTGCCTTCTCCAGCTCGACGTAGGTGATTACGGCTACGGCCATCATAGGGGTGGCGTGCCGTTGTTTCCCGCCCGGCATCAGGCGCCCGCGCCGCCTCCGCCTATCGCCACGCAGGACTAAGGTCGGCTAAAGTTCACTGATGCCCCATCGTCCTGACCTATTGATCTACGCACTTTCGCTCGGAAGCGCAGCGCCCGTGGCGGCTCAGCAGGTGGTGCCCGCCAAACCACGAACCGCCGCGGGTGCGTCGAAGTTCGTCCAGGACATGCTGACCCGCGGCACAGCCGTCGCAAAGCCTTGGCCGGGTTTCGTGCGGAACAGCAGGATCACGAGCGTAGGAGTGAAAGGTGGTTGCCTCGTTACGCTCACGCTCGCCGACAAAAGCGCCCTCAGCGTGAAACTAGATCAGGTGGTTGCGATCCGACCGCTTTACTCGGCCAACGCGCCCCAGGCGTCGGTGGAGATCAAAGGGGGCGCGCAGCCCTACGAGGGTCTCGATATATTCGTCGGGGACAACGACGCGGTGCGCCGCGTCGGTGATGCCCTGGAGTTCATGCGCCAGTCCTGTGATCCATCGGCGAAGACTGGTTTCTAAACCGGCCAGCGGCGTCTCACCGACTTTTGCGAGGGCGGCTTGATCCGCACCCGACCAAGTTGGCCAACACCGTTATAATCTCATTCTAACCGTTGCGCGCACCGTCGTCGGCGCGCCGGGCATGATGTTGTTGTCGTTGTAGGCGGACGAGAAATAATCGCTGTTAAGCAGATTCTCGACGTTGATTTGCGCCTCGATCTGGGGGGTGAGCTTGAAGAATGCGGCGGCATCGACGCGGGTGAAGGCGGGCAGGATGGCGGTGTTGCTGATGGACGTGAAGCTTTTCGACTGGTGGTAGACACCGGCGCCGGCCCCCAAGCGTGGGGTGAGGTCGTAACGCGTCCAGAGCGAAGCCTGTTGTTTTGGAACCAGCGGAACCTCGCGCCCGGCCGGGGCGGCACTCGTCGTTTTGCGAATTGTCGCGTCCTGCAGCGCATAGCCCGCGCTGATCTGCCACTGGGGTGTGATCGCGCCGCTAAGGCCGAGTTCGAGCCCTTTGCTGCGCTGCGCGCCCGTGAGCACCGTCCGTGCGGGGTCATTGGGGTCGGCCGCGCGGGTGTTGGTGCGGTCAAGCTGGTAGATGGCGGCGGTCAGGTTCAGCGTCGGGCGGATATCCCATTTGAGGCCAAGCTCGTAATTGTCGAACCTCTCCGGCTCCAGCGCGGCGCTGGTGACATCGAGCGATGAGAATTGATCCCCCGACTGCGGCAGGAAGGACCGGCTATAGCTGGCGTATATCGAGACAGGTTGCACCGGCTTGAGCACCACGCCCACTCGGGGAGACCAAAGCGTGTCGGTCCGGCGATAGCTCTGCCCGGCAACCAGGTCGTCGACGTTAAGCGTGAAGCGGTCGCGGCGAACGCCGCCGATCAGATCGACATGGTCGCCGATCGAGATCTGGTCCTGCACATAGAAGGCGGCGGCGTCGGCGTTCGTGCGGATTGACCGGTAGCCGGTATTGGGAGTGGTGCGCAGCGTGACCGGCGGCACCGTGATCGGGTCGGCCAACCCGACAAAGACGCGCCGCCCCCCGTTGACGATATCACCACCCCCGAAAAAGCCGTTGATCCGCTGGTTGCGCGTGCGCTGGTCGCTAATTTCGAAGCCAGCGAGCAGCACGTGGCGGACGGGTCCAGTGGTGACCCTCCAAACAAGGTCGTTCTGGTTGAGCAGGTTCTTGCGTGTCGTGGGATCGCTATACGCTTCGAGGCCGACGCTCTGGACGCCGCCGCGCGACGTGACCGGGGTGACCGGAAAGGCGTTCCGATAGAGCTTGTCGTAATCACCATACAGGACCCGACTGGTCAGGGTCAGATTGTCGCTGAAGCGGTGCTCGACGCGCCCATTCAGGACCTTGGCCTCGAAATCGCTGACGTTGAATCCCGGCACACCGAAGAAGGTGTCGCGGGCGCCGGTGAGCGGGCGTGACGGGCTCGTCAGCGAGCCCTGAACGGCCGAGGGGACGCCTCGGTCGATCGTTCGCTTGTCGCTGTTATATTCGAAGCCCAGATCGATCCGAGTCGCACCGCCGAGCGAGAGCGCGACGGTCGGGTTGATCGCAACCCGGCGCCCGTCATAGAAGTCGCGATTGTTTCGGAACTCCTCGTAAACGGCGTTCATCCGGGTGGAGACGGACTCGCTGAGTGGCTGACTGATGTCGGCGTCGACATACCATGCGCCATATGTGTCCGCCGAACCGCTGCCGCTGATGAAGGCGTTGGCGACAGGGCGCTTGGTGACGCGGTTGATTACGCCCCCGCCGCCGCCGCGCCCGAAGATCATCGCGTTGGGACCTTTCAGAACCTCGATCCTCTCTGCATTGTAGAGGCCGCGATAATATTGCACGTCGTCCCGCAAGCCATCGACGAAGAAGTCTGCGGTGCTGCTGTTCCCGCGCAGGATGATCTGATCGCGGTGTCCCTCACCTTGGGAGATTACGGCGCCGGGGACATAGCGTAGTACATCGGCAATAGAGCGCATCGCCTGGTCGTCGATCTGCGTTTCCGTGATGATCGAGACCGCTTGGGGGACATCGTTGAGCTCGGTCGGTGTGCGCGTGGCGGTGCTGGTCGCATCGATCTGATAGCCGTCGCGGACGCCGGTCACGATGATCGTTTGCGAGGTGCTGCCGGGTCCCGGCAGGAACTGGTCTTGAGCCATTGCCGGGACGGTGAGCAGCCCGAAGCCGAGTGCAGTTCCAATACCAAGATTTCTCACCGTTGACCCTTTTGCGAATCTCTCTCACCAACGCAATAGGTGATTTGAGAGTGCGTCGCAATAGCCCTTCGGGGTGGTCGCTGTCGGGCCCGTTGACTTGCTCTCTAAAATATGAGGCCAGCGAAACGGACTACGGCAATGTTACGAAGCCCGACGAGATCACTTATCAGAGCCTGAGTTGGCTTTGCCGTTGCATTACGCCGAACGTCCTCAGCCATGACATGGAAGAGAGCCGAGCCAGTGACGCTCACCGGACGACGATCTTGCCTTTCATGCCGAAAATCGAGTGCATGAAGTGCGAACAATGCACGTCGTAGGTTCCGATCCGGTTGACAACCAGGCGCACGTCCCCGCTTTCTCCGCCTCCCAGATCGACCTCACCCTTGTTGATCGTCGACCGGCTGGCAGGGGCAATACTGGCTTGCTCGAAAAAGGCCTTGGCGACAAAATTGTGGCCGCCCCCTGCCGTGTTAACAAAGCGCAAGCGGTAGGGAACACCGCGTTGAAGCGTGATCGTGGCTGGAACGAAAGCGAAATTCTTCATGTCGATTTCGATCGTCCGGGCGTTCAACCAGTTCGGCGATTGAGCAAAGCCAGGCCCCGCGAGAAGAAGGCCGCAAACAGCGAGGCTTAGCGAGCGCATCGAACATCCCCAGTACAAGCGTATCATAGCACGGATTGAGCCGCAGGCTCATTTGGCCGTTCAAAAGCTGCATCGAAGCGAAAATCCCGAGAAAGGGACGTCAATTCCAACTTCCACGGCGCTAGATTCCGAGCCGATTGGCCTGCTTCGGCGTGCAAGGTGATGTTCATCGAGTAGGTTCGTCGTCGGAATCCGAATGGTGTACATGCAAGCGGGCTCGGTGCGAAACCCGCGTCCACCCAGGCATGCGAGGCAGCTCAAGGATCAGAAGAAGCATCAGAGCGGTTATGACAGCCAGATGATAGATCCCGTACGCGGCGCTTAACCCGACCGCTGCAGACGCCCAGAGCGTAGCTGCCGTTGTGAGCCCCGTCACGCGCCCAGCGTCGCGCAGGATGATGCCGGCGCCAATGAATCCTACTCCAGTAACAATTCCCGCAGAGATGCGACCTTGGTCCCCGATGGCGTTCGACACAAGTCCGAAGGCGCAGGCTCCTAGCGAAGCAGCCATGTAGGTTCGGATTCCGGCTTCCCTGCCGTGGTGCTCACGTTGCCAGCCAATTATGGCACCCAGCAACCCTGCCAGTAGGATGCGCGCTATATCAAGCCACCAGGGAATGTTTTCCGTAAGATACGTCAATGACTACAACCCTTGCTTCATTTTTTTTCGCGAAATTTATCATGAAATCGATCGTCGTAAGAGTAGCTGATTATAATAATCCAGTAGATCAATTAGGTGATCGAGATCCGTACGAACTCTTCCTGCTGCATCCAGGGTTGCCGAACGTAACTGTACGGAATCCCGCGCCAACAGGCGCAGGATCGCCGCTGCGCAGGATTTCGCGTCACGCGCATTATAGGATTCGGAATGGCTTGGTGCTGCAAATTCCGCTGACCCTCCCTCGTTAGGAACAATCAACGGCAGCCATGACGCGATGGCTTCTAAGGCAACGAGACCAAAAGGTTCGGTATCCGATCCGTGCACGAGCGCATCTGCGCTGGCCAACACGGATGCAAATCGCTCACGCTCGAAGATCGGCTTAAACAGCCGGATGTGGGGATTGCCAGCGACGCGGCTGAAGATTTTGGGTCGATCGACGCCGTCGCCAAGGAGGATGAGCCCAATAGGTGCCGATTGGCCGGCTTGTTCAACCGCATCAATAACCATCGGCCAGCGCTTCTCCGGGTGATGCCTCCCGACCCCGATAAGTAAATGCGCACAAGGCGGAAGGTGGCACTCGCCCAGTAGCGCTGCCCGTAGTTGTTCATCTCGAAGATGCGGGGCGAAAACGCCGCCTTCCACGCCGAGCGGAAGCGGTGCATCGACCTGAAGTCCGCGGCCGGAATACCAACGGTCGAGCGTCCTGCCATTCGTGACAAAGGCATCGAACCTGTCGAGGAAGTGAGCAAGGTAGCGGGTGTACCACCCAAACCAACTCTCAACTTTTTGCCGCGAGGCCAGTCGTCCCACCCAACGCTGCGCGTAGGCAGTCATATGGTCATTGTGTGCGAAGAAGACTTTAGCCGCGGGCGCTCTCCAGTTGGCGACGATCCATGCGGGGCGAAACGGCGAGCTTGTCTCGACGACGTCGGGATTTAGTTCATCGAGCAGTGCCGTTACCGGAGCCCCATCCCAGAACATCCCGTAGCTTCGGTCGAACGGAAGGCGGGGTGCGGCTACCCAGAAAACGCGCCCCCCGCCGGGGCGGTGTTCGAGACGATACTCATGGCCGGGTGCGATGACAATAAGTTCGTGACCAAGATCAGCCAGGAGTCGCATTTTCCGGTCGATGTACGTTCGAACCCCACCTCCTGTCGGGCAGTAGTACTCATTGACATCAACGATCCGCATTTGAATCGACACGAGCAAGTGTTCTAGCCACTAGCAAGGTTTGCACTATAAATAGGCAAATCAGCGCGGCGCCGATGAATCCTACCAGAGCGTCTAGTGCCGGTATCGTCCAGATACGGTCTCCGCCGGGCTCGATTGCCATCATCGCAATCGTCAACAGGATCAGGAAAAGGCGAAGCTCGGTAGGACCCATTGCGAGATAGGACAGTCGCAATTCGCCCATCACTCGCGCCGCGAGGAATGTGTGAACCGACATCAAGAGGTAACCGGCCAGCGCGACCATGGCGATGTTCATGGTCACGTACGGGGAAAGGCCGATCCCGGCCACGATCATCAGATTTGCCATCCCGTCACAACTGTGATCGATGAAGTATCCGTAGGAGGGGCGCTCGATCTTACGATACCGCGCGAGGCTTCCGTCCATTGAGTCCCCAAACCATTGAACGACATAGCCGGCGAGGGACAAAAGTAACCAAAGGTGGCCAAGATTGCTCGCAATGTAGCCGCCAAAAACCATTGTGGCTCCAATCATGCCGATGGCGGTCAGGCGATCCGGCGTGATGGAAGCAGGCATTCGGGCGCAAAGCCATTGGAGAACCCGTCGTTCGCTCTTGGCAAGCCAATTCTCTTGTATGCGGCGTAGTTCGGAACGAGCAGGAGAGCCATGCATCATGGGAAAACCGGGAGCGTACGGCGCGTGATCGGTTGCGGTGACGTTCGCCCATGCAGAGCGTCAATCTCCGCTTGGCGGCCTTCCAGATAGTTCCTGCGCGAAGCAGCATACGGGTCCGGCGTGTCTTTCAACTCGCGAAGTTGTGAGTCGAACTGGACCCGGTAATCAAGCGACCCAACGATGCTTGCTGGAACCGTGTAGGTGGGCTGGTTGAACGGCTGGCCGAACGCCGACGGAAGAACCATTCGGTCGATACCAAGGCCGATGAGGTCTCTGACGGTCGTAGGGCCGATCAGCGGAAGGAACAGAAAGGGGCCGGGCTTTACGCCGTAATAGCCCAGTGTGTTGGCAAAGCCGTTCGATCTACGAGGTAGTTTGAACGGTTTTTTCCGGGCGACATCGATCATCCCGGCGACGCCGACCGTTGTGTTGATCGCAAACCGTCCGGCCGTCTCGGCCGCCTTGCCGGGTTTGAGCTGAACGAGGAAATTGAGGAATGCAACCGGTTCAGCCAGATTATTGAAGAAATTGCGGATTGCCCCACGAACCGGGCCAGGCAAGGCGCGTTGATAGGTCATCGCCACCGGCGCGACGACCGCCTTGTCAACGGTCTGGGTGATTGCAAATGCCTGTGCGTTGACAGCTTGCAACGGATCTCCCGGCGCATGACCCGGTCGAGCAGTGACCACAATGTCATTGTGTTCGACCGTCTGCTGCTCGGCGCCAATATCTATCGGCAAACCTTCCTCCGGTGACGACGGTGGCGTGGGAGCCTCAACGGGGTTTGCCGACGTTGCTTCGCCTTCGGAGCCTATAGCCGGTACCTCTTGCGGCACATGGCCGACAGGTGCCGTTTCTTGAAAAAGCACCGGCACGATCGCCATCTGATCCAGCATTACTGGAGGAGGCAGAAACAGTGCCGCAGCCACGATAGCAGTGCCCAACTCATAACCTTTCGACAGGAAGAGCTCACCTGGGCGTTGCAAGTCCACCGCCCTTGGGCCATCCTCTGCGAATGAGACGCCGCCGCAGGACGCAACCGCACCTGCCGAAAAGCCGAGACGGATTTTTTGCCTCCGAACGCCCCTGGAGAAAAAGGTAAACGGGAGAAGCTCGTCCACGCCCCGCAATCCGGTCTTGCCGCCTTGTACGCAGCGTACCGTCCGGAGCTTCTCCGCTTTCTGATCACGCGCACAGGCGATCCGGCCGAAGCGGAAGACGTGCTTCAGGAGCTCTGGCTGCGAGTTCATGCGGCCGGCGGCAGCCCCGTCGCAAATGGCCGCGCGTATCTCTATCGCGCGGCACAGAACCTTGTATTGGATCGGATGCGGGAAAGACGCCGCCGCTCAACGCGCGACCGTGACTGGTCGGTTGCGGAATATGGTGCCGCCAGCCCAGGCGAAACAGCCGATCCGCGCCCGGGCGCCGAACAGGCGATGGAGGACCAACAGCGCTCGGCACGTCTGGCGACCGCCATCGCGGCGCTGCCGCCCGCAGCCGGCCGAGTGTTCCGGCTTCACAAGCTCGATGGGTTGCCGCACGCGGATGTGGCTCGAGAGCTCGGCATTACGCGCAGCGGCGTGGAGAAGCACATGGCAACCGCGATGACTTTTCTTCGGCGATCGCTGAGGGACTGAGGCGGGATGGCTTGCTCGGCGTCTTACGTTCGAACCAGGAGACTGCCGGCGTGCTCCGTCGGCGGCGATGCGAAATGACCACGACAGAGGACATCTACGAGCAGGCCGCGCTGTGGCATCAGGGACAGCATCGCGACGACTTTGACTGGGATGGCTTTACTCGCTGGCTAGCTGCGAATCCTGAGCATCGTGCGTGTTATAACGAGATTGCGCTGCTTGATGAAGAGATCGATCGCCTACGGCCCGCTCTTCTTCCGCGCGCGGTCAAAAACAAAGGCGCACGCAAATGGCTGCGCTGGCGCATCGTCGCGGGCGCCGTTGCAGCCTCGGCCGTGGCCATCGTATCACTGCCGCTTCTGCGCTTTGACGCGCCGACCGCCTCGCCGGTCTATCGCACTGCCGCTAGCGAAATGAGGTCCGTCACGCTGCCAAGCGGCGCGAAAGCGACACTTGCGCCTGGGTCGACATTGGTTGCCAATGTCGACAATGCCCGTCACGTGCGGCTGACCGGGACCGCGTTCTTTGACGTGCGCCACGATCCTGCTTCGCCCTTCACTGTCGAGGCGGCCGACTTCCTCGTCAAAGATGTCGGTACCCGGTTCGATGTCTCTCTGGAGAACGGTATTCTCAGGGTGGCGGTTCAGGCCGGGACTGTTTCGGTGAGCTCGGTTCGGTTCGCTCAGCCCGTCGTGCTAGACGCGGGCAAGGCGCTTTTCGCAGACCCGGGACGCGGTGTGGTGGAGATCACCGCCCAGGCGACCGAGGCCGTCGGGAGCTGGCGGCGGGGTCGGCTCGTGTATAACCGCGCGCCGCTCGGGCTGGTCGTCGCTGATGTGTCGCGCTATGCAGGACGGCGGGTGGAGATCCGCCGCGACCTGGCCAACAGGCGCTTCTCGGGCGTCATCACGATCGAACCGGGCGCGTCAGCCATCGACACGCTTAAGCAGTTGACGGGGTTGGATGCGAGAGTGGAAGGAAGCACTGTGCGTCTCGTCCGCGGCGCTGGCGACTAGCGTTGCCGGACCGGCAGCGGCTCAGGAGCGTGTCCTTTCGATCGACGTCCCCGCTGGTACGCTTGAGACGATGCTCGCCGCGCTCGCCACTCAGACGAAGACATCGTTCGCGCTCGATGCTCCGCTTCCACAGCGCCGGGCGATCGCGTTGCGAGGCCGGATGACGATCGATGCCGCTTACGCGCGACTCTTGGCAGGCACCGGCCTCTCGGCCCACCGCGTCGGACCGGCGACCTTTCGGATATCGGCTGCCCCCGCCGCCCCGAACGCCGGCCCGACAGCCGCCAGCGCAGATCCAACCGTTTCATCGGACATCATCGTCACCGCCAGGAAGATGCGCGAGTTGCTTTCGCAAGTGCCGGGACCGGTCACGGTCCATGTACTGGATGGAAGCGCCGCCGCGGGCTCGGACGCTGGCACGTCGGCGGTGGCGACCCAGGTTCAGGGATTGATTGCTACGAATGGCGGGCCAGGTGCGAGCCGATTGTTCTTGCGGGGCATAGCCGACAGTCCGTTTATTGGCTTCGGACAATCCCCGGTGAGCGTGTACCTGAACGAGGCCCGGATCACTTACGACGCGCCCGATCCCGACTTCCGAATGGTTGATGTGGATCGGGTCGAGGTACTGAAGGGACCGCAGGGGCCGCTTTACGGCACGGGAGCACTGGGCGGCGTCTACCGCGTGATGACCATTGCGCCCGATTTGGGCCAATTTGCCGGTCGCTCCCGTCAGCGTCTCGCCGGCCTCCCGGGTCACGGTGTCGGCGCGTCGGTCGAGGGCGTCGTCAACTTACCCGTGCGCCAGGATCAGGCCGCCTTGCGGTTGGTGGGCTACGTCGATGTCGCGCCAGGCTGGATCAACAACGCTGGAGGTCGCTCGGACGTCAACCGAACGGTCGTGCGCGGCACCAGAGCGTCGCTTCGCGTTGTCCCAAGCGAGGGGTGGACTTTTGACCTCATTGGCGCCGGTCAGAACATCCGCGCGCTCGACAGCAAATATGTGGATCGCGACAAGGAAGAGCTGACACGCGCAGACCGGACGCCGGAGCCACGGTCGAATAATGTCTGGCTCACCTCGGGCGTCCTGCAAGGTGAGCTTGGGCCTTATGCCCTGACCGTCTCTACAAGCCTAGCAACGCAGAGGACGCTGAAGGTTGACGACGCGAGCAGCGCGGCCTCGTCCCTCGGTCTGACCGCGCCGCTGCGGTATGCCGAAACCCGCACATATCAGGTATTCGACCAGGAAATCCGCCTTGCGAACAAAAGCGGCCGAACGCCTTGGGCTTTGGGCGTTTCCTATCTCTCATCCCGTAGCGGCGCTCGCGGCCGAGCATCGGAAATCAGCCCGATGATCGCAGATTTGCTGGACGCGTCAAGAAGCGTCACCGAAACAGCCATGTTTGCCGAGGGTAGCCGACCCCTTATCGATGGTCTTCGTCTCGGCCTTGGCATCCGCGTTTTCCGCTCGACCGTCAAGGAGGACCGCGACGACGATGTCGGAACCGAAGTTCGGTCCAAGTCTTTATGGGGCGTATCGCCCAGCGCGACGCTGTCATGGTTGCCCTCCTCCGCCTCGTTGGCCTACTTTCGCGTTGCGTCCGCATTCCGGCCCGGGGGCCTTGATCCGACCAACGTGGAAACCGGCCGCTACGATGCCGATCAGTTGGTCGCATTCGAAGCTGGATTTCGACGCACTTCGGACGGGGGCAGGCTTCAGGTTGAAGTTGGCGCGTTCAGCTCCATCTGGTCGGACGTTCAGTCGGACTATCTTCTTAATTCCGGCCTTGTGGCGACGCGTAACGCTGGCGACGCGAATATCCTGGGCGGCGAACTGACCGTTCGGTGGCGGCCGACATCGGCATGGTCCTTTGTTGCGGGCGCCTCCGGCCAGCGCGCCCGGCTGGTTCGCGGCATTGATGGTGCAGAGTTGGAGCGTGACCCGCGCCTTCCTGTTGTACCTGACGTATCCGGCCACTTCGACATGCGACATTCGATCGATGCAGGGTCCTGGCGAGTGTCGCCCGCGGTGACCGGTCGCTACCTAGGACGGTCTAGGCTGAGCCTGGACCCTGGGCTCGACCGGCGGATGGGCGGGTTCGCCGAGTTCGGGGCGGGGCTTGAGGCTCGCAGGGGAGCGTTCGTGGTGGACCTGTCGGTGACGAACCTCTTCAATGCGCGGGGCGACACGCTTGCCTTTGGCAATCCCTTTTCGGTGCGCACGGAACGCCAGTACACACCCGCCCGCCCACGCGCCTTCTCGATCTCGGTATCTCGCGATTTTTGAAGGCCGTGCAGGTCCGCTCGTTTTTTGCAAACGGACTGCGGATGTGTTCGGCCGCGGCGTCTTCAGACAATAGACATTATTTCAGAGCGGCCGGGAAAATTGATGATGGGAGCAAGGACGCCTCCCAGCGCGCCAAATCATGCGTTGGTAATGTGTCAGTCTGAGCTGGGGGTTGCCGATCGCATCGGAGCAGTGGCGGCGATGATGGTCGTGACTCTATCCGACAAGCCATGCGACCCCTAGCGGAACGCTATTTGCGCGCAATGCCACCCCCGTGTCGGCGTTCGAACCACACGAATTGTCCGCGGCCTGTGACAATGGGCTACGATTTTCGGGACTTAACGAACATGAATATCGGGCCTTTGGGCTTGCGCATCAAACCGAGTACGCTGCCAGCCACGCTCAGGACGCTTCAGGGCGTTGTCCGGCCCGGCTTCACCCGTTGGGGTAGCCTTGCGTTCTCGCTAGGGATTCTTGCCGCCGTTGCATTTCAGCTGCGCTCCATCGATTTCATAACTCTCACCACCTTAGTACCGACGAGCGCTCTGTTCTGGTTGGCGTTTGCGGCTTCCTACCTAGCTACACCGGTGTCCGAGTGGGCGATCTTCCGGGGGCTATGGCGCTTGCCCGTCGTTGGTCTGCTTCCGTTGCTTCACAAGCAGGTGACCAATAATCTTGTCCTGGGCTACATGGGAGAGACGCAGTTCTATCTTTGGGCAAAACGCCGGGCTGAGATGGTCGCGTCGCCATTTGGTGCCGTAAAGGATGTCGCGATTCTGTCCGCGCTTGCTGGCAATGTGGCGACGATCGCCGTACTCGCTCTCGCCTATCCCATGTTCCTTGAGTTGAGGACCGGAAGCGTCGGAACCGCGATTGTCGGGTCTGTGTTTTTCGTGATGGCCGTGTCGATCGGTATCACCGCATTCGGACATCGAATGTTCACGCTTCGTCGTCCTGTGCTGATCCGCATCTTCGTCGTCCATCTCCTGCGCATTGCGGCGACGGTGACGCTCTCCGCGCTTATGTGGCATCTCGTTGTTCCCGACGTCGCAGCAGGATGGTGGATATTGCTGGCGAGCGTCCGCCTGATGATGTCGCGCCTTCCGCTAGTCCCCAACAAGGACGTCGCGCTCGTGGGCGTTGCTGCCCTTTTCGTTGGCCAAAATCTGGAGATCGTTGCTGCGATCGTACTCGTCACAGGTATCACGGTCGCGGCCCATGTCCTCGTGGGTATCGTACTTGGATTCGTCGCACTCGCGCCCGAGACCTACCACTATAAGCGTCGTATTCGCGCTCACGCGCAGGCATGTCGCGAGCCGGGTCCTGTTTACGATGCCAAGCGGTCGCCGCCGATGCTTAAGGACCAACTCATCTAATAAAAATCTCACAATAATGAGAATATCTATGAAATATAGATTGAGGTGGATACCCGGACTTGCAACAGGTGCTATCGCGGTCGCGATAGGAACATTTGTTCATGGTTGGTATACCGGTCACTGGAGTGGATTGGTAGGAGAGTTACCGATCCGGGCCGCTATCATGATGCCTTTCTTTGTGTTAATTTACCCGTGGATTTCATCAAGTGAAAAATTCTGCGCGAAGAAGTGAGATCTGCGGAGGCTCAAGAAGGCCTTGCAAGTCATTGCGCTTATCGGGAACCTGAAGCTGGGGCGTACGACATGAACTCAGTGAATATGTCAGTTTTGTAAGTCGGTGTCGGCAGAAGCGGGGCATTTCCGCCATTGCCGTTTCCCGGAGTGCCACAGTCGGTTTCGCAGCCATCGAAGTGAGTGGCAGCAGCCGGCATTTCGATCGAAGTCGGCGTCGGCGGATGGTCCATAAACCGTGCAGAGAAGTGGCAAGCGGCTCTTATACACAAAGAGTCATCTGGTTTCGTCGTGCAGCATGGCCGGTTCTCAGCCAGCGGCCTGTTGTGGGGCCCAGATCAAATGCACCTCCCCTTGAACCGCCTTTGAAACGCGGCTGCTCGGCCTCGAATCGCGTAACAGTATAACACCGCGCGGACGCAATATTCTTCAGGCAAGGCGATGGGAATGAGAACCAGGGCGGTGCTTTTAATCGGGATTTCTCTTGTTGCGATCAGCGGCAACGCGGTCGCGCAGAGCGCGTCTACCGCAATGCCGAGCAGCAAAACCGATGCCGCGAACGCGCCGACCGCTCAGGCGACTGCGCCTAGGCCATCCCGCCCGGAGATACCCGCTTCGGACCGCGACATCATCGTCACCGCCCCACTCCAGCAAAGCGAAACCGACGTCCTTCAGGGCACATCGGTGCTGAAGGGTGAGGCGTTGACCCGAGACTTGCGCCCGTCACTTGGCGAGACGCTCTCGCGTCTGCCGGGCGTGTCGGCGACCTCCTTCGGCCCTTCGGCGTCCCGGCCCATCCTGCGCGGTTTCCAGGGCGAGCGCATCCGCGTGCTGACGGACGGTATTGGCGCGATCGACCTGTCCAATACCTCCGTCGATCATGCGGTGGTCATCGACCCGCTCCTGGCCGAGCGCATTGAGGTGCTGCGCGGGCCATCGGCGCTGCTGTTCGGCTCGTCTGCGGTGGGCGGGGTGGTGAACGTCATCGACACGCGCATTCCGCGGACCCGGCCCGAGAACGGCTATCGGCTGAATGGCATCGCCACCTACGGCTCGGCCGCGAACGAGCGTTCGATCGCCGGCGCTGCTGACGTGGCGGTCGGTCCCTACCTCGTGCTCCACGCCGACGGCTCGTATCTCAAAGCCGACGACCTCAGGATCGGCGGCTACGCGCTATCGCCAGCGGCACGCGCTGCTGCGCTCTCGCAAGTCGGCTTGCCGCAAGACGTGGCACCAGGCGAGGACCCGATCGACTTCGCGGCCTCCGCTGCTATCCGAGGCAAGCTCCCCAACACCGCCGCCGAGACCTGGACGGCGGGCGTCGGCGCGTCGATCATCACCGACACGGGCCAACTTGGCGTAAGCTACAGTCGTTACGACAGCCTCTACGGCGTGCCGATCCGCTATGCGACCGAGGTGGGCCAGGCGCAGGAGTCGCCCCGGCTCGATGTCAAGCAGGACCGGGTCGACTTACGCGGCGAAGTCGAGACCGGGGGCGGGTTCCTCGACCGCATCCGCATCCGCGCCGGCCATGCCAGCTACCGCCATTTTGAGCTGGAACCGTCCGGCGAGATCGGCACGGCGTTCTACAGCAAAGGCACCGAGGGGCGACTGGAACTCCTTCAGGCAGATCGCGGTGGATGGCAGGGCGCGAGCGGTGTCCAATATTTCAACCGTTCGTTCAACATCGAGGGTGTCGAAGCCTTCCTGCCCCGCAATGAAACCAATCAGACCGGCATCTTCACGCTTCAGCAGTATAATGCGGGGCCGTTTCATGCTGCGGCCGGCGCTCGTTACGAGTGGAGCAACCAGACCGCCAAGACCGTGGGCAGTGACCCGAGATTCTTTGGCGGGAAGCGCAACTATGGCGCGTTCTCCGGCTCACTGGGGGTCGGTTACGGCGTCACCGACGCGATCCGCATCGGCCTGAACGGTTCATATACCGAGCGCGCGCCGTCAGCCGAGGAGCTGTTCGCAAACGGGCCTCATGCCGGCACACAAGCTTATGAGCTGGGCAACCCGGACTTCCGGCTGGAACGGAGCTATGGGATCGAGGCGACGCTTCACGTTCACGGTGAGCGCCTGAGCTTCGACGCATCCGCCTATTACAACCGCTTCAACAACTATATTTCGGAGCAGCAGGTCGACCAGGCTGTATGCGAGGCTGCGGCCGCACCGTCAGGCCGCGAGGTCGACCTGCCCTGCTTTCAGTACCAGCAAGCCGGCGCGAGCTATTGGGGCATCGAAGGCGATCTTTCGGCCAAGCTGTTCGAGGTGGGCGGCACGCGCATCAACGCCGACCTGCTCGGCGATTATGTCCGGGCCACCATCATCGACCGCGGCCCCGTGCCGCGCATCCCGCCGCTTCGTCTACTCGGCGGTCTGGAGGCTCAGGGCGACAAGTTCACCGCGCGTACCGAGGTGGAGCGCGTGTTCAAGCAGGACCGTATCGCCGACTTCGAGACCACTACGCCCGGCTACACCTTGGTCAACGCCAGTGTGAGCCTCAAACCCTTTGCCAACAGCAGCAGGACTTCGCTCTTGCTCAGCGCCAACAATATCTTCGACGTGGTTGCACGCCGTCATTCTAGCTTTCTCAAGGACTTCGCGCCGCTCGCCGGTCGCGACATCCGGGTCTCGCTAAGGTTCGGCCTCTGACAAAGATGTCGCGGGCAGCAGGCCTCCCCCACCTGGGATGCCATTTCAAAAGGTTACAGGGAGACGGGGTAGGGCCTGCCCCACCCCCATAATGGAGAGGTTTGTGGCAGGGACGTTGAGAAACTTGCATCGGGGGCTGATCGAACACACGGCTTTGGGTGCTTCGTTGCTGTGCCTCATTCACTGTCTCGCGCTGCCCCTCCTCTTTGCCGCCCTTCCCGCGCTCAGCAGCGTCATTCCGGTCAGCCGGACCTTTCACCTGGTGATGCTGGCGATTGCCGTGCCGACGAGCAGCTTGGCCCTTCTCTCCGGCAGGACACGACATGGCGCTTGGTGGCCCGTAATGCTTGGCGCGGCTGGGCTTATAGTGCTCGCCATCGGTGTGCTGTCGTTCGGTGACACGCCGCTGGAAACGCCGCTGACGGTTGCCGGCGCTATCGTCCTCGCCATCGCGCATGTCGGCAATCTGAAGCTGGGGCGCGCGACATGAACCAAGTGCTTGAGAGAGGGGTGGCCTTGCCCGCCACCCCCGTCGAGCCATATTCTTGCATCATGCGTCACAAGCACGAGCAGCCGGAAGGAGAAGCGCTTGCAGAGGCCGCACGCTCCGCCTTTGAGCGCGTCGGTGAGCAGTGGACCGATATGCGGGCTCAGCTATTCAATGTCATCGTCGGTCTCGACCGACCCGCGTCGGCTTACGACATCGCCGATCGCTTTTCGGAACAGCGCGGCCGGCGCGTAGCCGCAAACTCGGTCTACCGCATTCTCGACCTGTTCGTGGCAGCCAACATCGTCACTCGCGTGGAGGTTGCAAACCGTTACCTACCCAATGTCCACCCCGGCTGCGTTCACGACTGCATCCTGCTTTTCTGCGAGCAGTGCGGCAGGATCACGCATTTGGACGACGACAGCATTGCGACAAGTATCCGGGGTGCCGCAACCAATGCGGGGTTTCGGCCAACAAAGCCGGTGATCGAAGTTTGCGGCCTATGTGAGGCGTGCAGCAGATAGACCCCACAGATCGACCAATGTCTGTCAAACGGTCGATTGCGGGAGGGCCGCGCCGATCGCGGCCGAGGTCGCTAGAACAGCCCGTCAAGCGTCCGAAAACCCTCCCTTGTTTCCTTCTCCGGAATCCGGCTAGGTCGTGTCGAGTTTTCGGAGAAGCCCCTTGCTCGTCGGCTATGCGCGCGTGTCCACCAGGGACCAGTCCCCTGCCCTACAAATCGAGGCGCTACGGCAAGCCGGATGCGAGCGCGTTTTCATGGAGAGGGCGTCGGGCGCGCAGCGCGATCGGCCGGAGCTGAAAGCTGCGCTCGACTATCTTCGTGCCGGCGACACGCTGGCGGTGTGGAAGCTCGACCGGCTCGCGCGATCGGTGCGGCAGCTCGTCGAGACGGCCGAAGATCTCGCCAAGCGCGAGATCGGCCTTAAGGTGCTCACCCAGGCGATTGACACCACCAGCCCCGGCGGGCGGTTGGTGTTCCACGTCTTCGCGGCCGTGGCGGAGTTCGAGCGCGAACTGACCCTGGAGCGCACCCATGCCGGGCTTGCCCAGGCGCGGGCCTTGGGGCGGCGCGGCGGGCGCAAGCCGGCGATGGGGCCGGCCGAGATTAAGCGGGCCAAGGCGATGCTCGCCGATCCGACTATTACGGTGGAGGAAGTGGCGCAGCAGATCGGGGTGCAGCCATCGACGCTATACCGGCATATTCCTGGCGGGCGCAGCTCACTTAGCCAACCGGCCTAGATGGAGGCCGTCTGTTCGACGGCCGCGTTTTTGTCCCACCACCCAACCCGGGGGCCGGTCCTACGGCCCGGCAGTCAGGCGAACAGGTCGCCGATCGCGCGCAGCCGGAACGCGTTGAGCCAACGGCGCCGGCGATGTTCAGTGGCATCGTGGACCATGTGGCAGCGCTGACAGAGCGCGGCGAGGTTGCGCGGCCGGTTGTCGCCGGGATCGTGGTTTAGGTGCGCGCTGGCGAGGACCACGCGCGTGATCCGAAGATAAGCGGGCGGGTCGATGCCGGCGAGACCCGGTTGCGCCCGCGCCAGCTCGTCCGGCGACGGCAGATGGCGAAGACCCCTGCCCTGCCCGTCGCGCCAGGTCGCGGCGTCCTCGTCCCACCATACTCCATCGCCCAGGTGCAGCACGTCGCGGCCGTGCGGACGACGGCAATGCTCGCAGCGCCCTTTGGCACGCTGGAACCGGATGAGGTTGGACAGCTCGCGCCAGTCGATCGGATAGAGCCAGCGATGTTCACGCGCGATCGGCATGACGATTCTATGAGTCATGGCCGATGAGAACGAAAGAGGAAAGTTACCACTTTCAGGGTTCAAATCACGCCGCGCGAACTTCCAGTGTTACACCCGATGCTCGTTGCAGCGTGCTGATGACCGAAAACAGGTTGTCGGCAGCCGGATTCCCCGCCGGGCTGAACATCCGCATCAGACTCTTGGACGGTCTTCCGGTTTGTTCGGCCAGTTCCTCGAAACCCACCGTCGCCTTGATGTAGTCGCGCAGGACCGCCTTACCCGTATCGATGTCACCGACGAGGAAGGCGTTAACGGCTTCGGTGAGGAGTGCTGAGCGAAACGCTGGGTCCGCTTGAACACGTGCGCGCACGGTGTCTTTGAAGTTGCGGGTGAGAGCCATCACGATCTTCCTTTCTTCCGCGCCTTGTAATCCGCCCACAGCGACTTGGCGGCGTCGATATCACGCTGCTGGCGTTTCTTCGTCCCGCCGCTCAGGAGGATGACGAGGGTTTGGCCATCCATTCCGAAATAGATACGATAGCCAGGTCCAAAATCGATCCTGTATTCCGAGACGCCCTCTCCCACCGGTTTGACGTTGGAAAGCGCGCCCCGTTCGACCTTATTCAGCGCCACCACCACTTTTGCGGCCGCTACCGCATCCAGCGCGGCGAACCAGAGTCCGAAGGGGCTTTGCCCTTCCCCGTCCTCATACTCCTTTAGCACCATCAGTTCCATATATGTTACCATTGATCCAATCGTCAAGGGCTGGACGCGCCCTAACGGGCCGCGCTCTATCTCCGCTTCGCAGCTCCGATCGAGCCGCCATGCTGGCGTCTCGTCCCTGACGGCTACGATCGCTCGCGCAAAAAGGGAGGCCGCCGAGGCGGCCGTGCTGTTGTCCCACCCACCCAACCCTGGGGTCACCTTCAGCCGGCAAGAGAACGGTTGTGCAGTCCTGCCATTCTGCATACTATCACGTCATCAATATTGGGAGTGTGCACACGTGCATATAATCACGCTTGCGGCACAAAAAGGCGGCGTCGGCAAAACGACGCTCGCGGTCAATCTGGCGGTCGCGGCGCAAGCGGCAGGCATCAGGACGGCGCTGTTCGACCTAGACCCACAGGAAAGCGCAACGGCGTGGAGCGAGCGCCGTGAGGCCGAGCTACCTCATGTAGAGCCAATCAGCGCGCGCCGCTTGAACCAGGCGATCGACGCGGCCGAGGCGAACGGTTTCGACCTCACCATCATCGACACGCCTCCGGCAGCCGGGGCCGAGGCAGCCGCAGCCGCGCAACGGGCCGATATTGTGCTGATACCGTGCCGCCCTTCCCTCATTGATCTCGACGCGATCAAGCGCACGGCCCAACTCATCATCAGCACCGGCAGGACCGGCTTTGTCGTGCTCAATGCGGCCCCGCCTACGGCAACGACGCTATTGGATGATGCGAGGACACTGGCGGAGGATACTGGATTAAAGGTCGCGCGCGCAGTCATCAGGGAGCGCAGCGCCTATCGGGCAGCATGGCCCTACGGGCTTGGCGTGACCGAGCACGAACCCAACGGCAAAGCCGCCCAGGAGATTGCGTCGCTTCGCCAATTCCTATTTGATGAATTGCAGAATTGCACACCTGCAAATGTGAAGGCTTGATATCATGGCACGACGTTCCTCACTCCTAGCGCCCGCCGTCACCACAAAGGCAAAGCCCGAGTCCGCATCCCCCGAGCGTGCAGCGCCTCAACCAAACGCGCGCGCTCCCCGATTGAGCGGGCAACGTCCGGGCAAATATCACTTGGGTGCTTATTTCGATCCCGCCGATCCAACCGCCGAGGCGTTCCGGGTGTTGGCGGCACGAACGCGCCGCAGCCACCAGGACTTGCTGGCCGAAGCGATTGCCGAGCTGGTCGCCAAATACGACGCCGACAAGCAGTTTGGACGTGCTTGAGCGTGTGCACACATGCAAATCTGCAAGCGTGCAGGATTGAACAATGAAGAAGCGGCGTGACCCTAGTCCGGAGTTCGACCTGTTCCTGCCAATCATGGGCGACCTTCCGCTCAAGGATCAGCGGGAGACGATGGAACGACCGTTCTTTTCCTTGCAGAAACGCAAGCGGGTCAAGCCGATCGAATATACCAGCCCGGACGGCGCGACCTGGGTGAAGATCGAGGCAATACCCGCCTACGGCATGGCGACGATCTGGGACGCCGATATCATCATATGGGCCACGTCGGCGCTCAATCGGATGCGGGAGCAGGGGGTCAACGACCTGCCCAGGACGCTGACAACCACGTCCTACGACCTTTTGCGGGCAATCAAGCGCAACACCAGCGGGCGCGCCTATCAAGACCTTCAAGCCGCTCTACAGCGGTTGCAGACGACTTCTATTTCC
The DNA here is from genome assembly GCA_023266115.1 of Gammaproteobacteria bacterium. Lineage (GTDB taxonomy): Bacteria > Pseudomonadota > Gammaproteobacteria > VBWC01 > VBWC01 > VBWC01. The sequence continues at coordinate 1,657 of JAHFRU010000024.1, read as the reverse complement.
ACGTCGATCCGCGCCCCGAAGCGTCGCAGCAAGGCGGGTTTCAACTGGCTCGACAAATGGACGTTGGAGGTCGACCCCGAAACCGACCAGCCCCGCGGCATGACCATCACCCTGTCGGATTGGGTTTATGAGGGGATCATGGCGGAGCGGTCGCTTCTCACCATGCACCCCGATTACTTCCTGCTGACCGGCGGGCTTGAGCGGGCGCTGTATCGCATCGCCCGCAAGCACGCCGGCAACCAGCGCGGCGGGTGGACGTGCCGGGTGGAGGTGCTGCGCGACAAGACCGGCAGCGACAGCAAGCCCAAAGAGTTCAACCGGATGCTCCGCAAGATCGTGGAGATCAACCAACTTCCCGATTATGCGGTCGAAATGGTGGCGACGAACGATGGCAGCCCGGCCATTCAATTCCGGTTGAGAGGGGAGGCGGAAGCCTTGGCGCTCTCCGAGCAGCTCCAGGCCGAGCAGGATCGGCGCGACCGCATGGAGGCCGATCGACGGCGCACCACAGAGGTCGATGACCTCATGGACCGACTTTCAGGCCGCTCCTAACTATCGTGTTATCACACACCGCCACCCCCAGAAGCGGCGAGGCATGGTTGGAATCATCGGCGGCAAGACTTCCCAGGATATGGGCGATCGGCGTTCCCGAGCCGTGTGCTATCGTGTTTTCACACACCTTTGACTCGTGTTTTCACACACCGCACTATCGTGTTTTCACACACCGAATCACGTGTTTTCACCCACCGGCGGTTCTGGCAAGCTGTTGATTTCCTTACTGAAACAAGGCCGTTTTTTCGGCTTAACCTACTTAACGATTCATATTTAACAGAATCTTTTAACGTCGAACGGCCCGCATCGAGGCAGGGAACAGAAGGGACCAACGGAATCGGCCTACCGGCCGATGCGCTTTCGCTAGGTGCCGCCTACGGCGTCACAGAAGCGGCGCAAGCGCCGCTGGCTAGGCGGGAAAGAAGTAAGGCAGGTGGGCGGCGCAATCACTCACTACGGCCGCCCAGGCGCGCCGTGAGGGCAGGGGAAGGGATTCGGGTGGTTCGGGAAGCCTGACGCGGCGAGCGTCACCAGCAGGGCTTAAATCGGTCAGGCCGCTCCCAGCTTCATTCGTGCTTTCCGCGATCAATCACGCTGGATCGAACCGCCCGGCGAACTCGCGATCGGCATAGTAGGCCCAGTCGGCCCCAAGCTGCGATTTTGGCCAAGTCGGAGAACGTTTTGGGAACGTGGCATTCGGTATTGACGATGGAAATCATAGAAGAGGACAGTTCGCTCCATCATAGGGAGTGGGTTGATGGATCGGAGTATTCCGGGCGGGGATTTGATCGGACGATGGAGCCTGAGCTTTGCCGATATTGATTTTGTAAATTCGAAGCCGGCCCTGACGCGCCTTGGCCTCGCCGCGCAGCTGAAATTCTTCGCTTCCCTGGGGTTTTTCGCGATCGATCCCGGCTCAATCCCTACCGATGGCCTCTCGTACCTGGCCGAGCAACTCGGTGTCGAGGCTGGCGAGATAGCCGGTTATGTGAACACCCGCATGCTTCAGACCGTACTGGTTGAGCCGAAGTGGGCGGGGCGGATGACGCCGGAAGATTATCGTGGTCTCACGCCGTTGATCTACAGTCATGTGAACCCTTATGGC
>JAHFRU010000023.1 GCA_023266115.1 Gammaproteobacteria bacterium | reverse complement strand
AGCATCGTCGCCATCATCCGCCCATGCGGCGTATCGACCTCGAACGTCATGCCGCTCATCGCGACCACCGACACGCGCCAGCCCGACAGCCGGTTGAGTGTATCGAGCAGGTCCTGGGTCGAACGCCCCCAGCGACTGAGTTCGGTAACGAGGATCGCATCGATATGGCGTGCCTGCGCCAGCTTCATCACCTCAGCCCGCGCCGAACGGTTTGCCTTCATGCCCGACGCGGTTTCGCGGAAGACCTCGACCACTTCATAGCCGCCACGCTCGGCAAAGCCGGCCAGGTCGCGGAGCTGCCGTTCGCACGACTGGTCGGCTGTCGAAACCCTGGCGTAGATGGCGGCGCGCTGTCCCAATTGAACCCTTCTGGAATTAGGCCTCGAAAAGCCTTGATTTGCGTGGGGTCAGTGTTGTCCAAAACAGACTTCTGTTCAACAGGGACATCCTTCTCACCGGCGAATACCTCTGGCCCAAGGACACTGGCGCTTAAGGTGTCATTTCGCCCTCAGCCGGAACCGACCCCAAAATGACAAAATATTTTTCATATTAGCGATAGAGTAATGTCAATTACTATAGTTACGATCAAGAAAAATATGAAATTGTTAAATTTGGGCGTAAGAGAGCGTACTAAAATGGCATAAGGACGGCGACGCTAGCACTAAAAGGCAAATCAACCTGCGCAATTCTCCGTGAAATATCTTTCGATTGTGCAAGTCTACTATCAAGTATTCGATACTTATTGAAAAGGTTGTGTACTGTTATTTCTATCCGTGGAGATCTGCTAGTTTCGGAAGTAATGCGAGGATCAATAAACGCGGAAAACGAGGTCGTAATGCTTGAGGAGAAAGATGCACGTTGAATATCAGACCGCAAGGTATACGGTGCTGAGTAGTCAATTTGCGCGGTAGCTCCGATACGTCCCTTGCTACCGTTAATATTGATGTTGCCATCAAATGGACGATAGTTCTGATTGATATCAGCACCAGTACGATTGAAAAACGATCGTAATTCGACCGCCAGGTCTAGGCGAGTTGCGGTTGGTCGGTCTGGACGCAATATGGGTGCGGTTAAAGTACCAGAGGCAGTCCATATCGATGCGGCGGGAAGATTAAGATATCGTCCATCGACCGATACAAGTTTTCCTGCCGAGTTTCGAACAAACCGGTCGGGAAACTGCTCCTCCAAAAGAGAAGTGATAAGGTTTGGAAATGCAATGGCTCCCTGCGTCATTTCTCTCTGCACCACAGCACTGATCGCGATTTCACGCCGAGGTGACAAAACTGCTGTTGCTGATAAATTGAAACTTTCACGAATTTCTGGTTGAAGGGAAGGGTTTCCTCCGGAGACGAGGGCAACGAGAGTATCTGTTCCGTTGCGTAAGTCGAGAATCGAGTACCCGGTTCTGATTGCAGTAGGATCACCAATCTGCATAGTCGTGGGGGGGGTACGTTCTTTCACGTACCGCGCTTCTAGCGATAAAAGCGGGCTTAAGCGCAGCTTTAGGCCCCCGCTGGTATTATAAGATAACGGCGAACCTGACGATTTAATTGCACCAATCGTAAGATGTGCATATAGTTTAGGGAATTTTGTCTTGTTGGCTAGTAGGGCTGTTGAAGTAGTCACTGTGCCAGTATGCAAAGATCCAGATACAACAGATGGTCCTAAACCTGAAAGGTTGGACGCTATTTTTGTATAGCGAGAGTTTTCTCTAATTGAAAAAACTAGATCGTTTTCTAATAAATTTTTCACTGATCCGGTAATAATTGTATTGGAAAATACATAACTAGATCTAGACCGAGATTGTTCCATCCCATCAATTATTAGCGTAGTATTATCAATATTTGCAGCTAAATCATTGTGGAACGTCCAATTCCCATTCTCAACATCTCCCCCGATTGTGAAGCTGGCTTGGTCGCGTGATTGTCGAGGCACTGTTTTGCTAACGCCGTCGCATTCGAGACAAAGAGTAGGCAAAAAGTCACTGTCTTTTGAAAGGGTTAATCCTGACGTAAGTAGAAGAATGCCTAGATTAGTTGCACCGTTGATAGATCCATTCGTAGAATTACGGCGGGTGGTAAAGCCGGTATCTTTAAGAAATTGCGAACGATCTATAAGGGGTTCTCGGAACTCCTGAGTTACACGTAAACTAAGGCGATCACTCCCTATCAATTTAAATTGTGAGTAATCACCTTTACCTTCTACAGTTCCAGTTTCCCGAGCAATATTAGTTGTCGCTGTAAATTCTCGTGATTGATATTTATCCCTCAAAACTATGTCTATTATTTGCTGCGGCGAAGGATAACCGTAGACCTCGGCAGCCGTAGATGCCAACACGTCAACACGCAGAATCGCACCGACCGGTATATCAGCTATCGCGGCCTGTCCCGATATTCTCTTACCATTGAGAAGTGTTATTATCGGGCTATTTGGTGTGGTATTACCCCCCGCGAGTTGTAAGCGGAGCTTCTCTGCTACTTCACCAACAGTCTTGACGCCAATTTGACGTAGCTGTTGAGTAGAGATGGTAGATGTAGGAGGCTCAAGCTGAATACGCGATCGGCGGCCAACAACGACTATCTCGTCGACATTCGCCCGTCGTTGGCCTCGGGAATGTTCACTTTCCAGCTGTTTTGCGGCCGCTAAGCTAGGTGGTCGGTTCTGGCCTTGTGCCTGATAAGTTAGCACCGCAGGTGCTAGAAAATAGCTAAGCGCGGTTATACCGCGCTGCCAGGGGCTCCGCATTGTACACCAGACCGTCAAAAAAAGCCGGTTTAGAACGGTGGAAAACCGCCCAGCGGCTTACCTTGCCACTCACACACGACTCCGTGCCGATTCAACGTCTCACTTACAAATGCTACAGCATTCAACAGTGCATCGAGCTTATCCTCTCCAGGCATTGCCGAAAGGAGCGGGATCGGCAGCCCTTCAACGCTAACCGCGGAAACGTATCCGCCGTTTTCAAACTGGACTGGGTTCCAAATTTTGACCGTGATTTTTTCAGGGCCATTGGCTTTTACCAACGGAACTATCTTTCGCTCATAATCGGCATGATCAATATCGATATATTCCGATACAGGATGGAGACTGCCGTTCATTGCGATGTCCTCATTGACGATTTTTAACGATATGCGGCTGGCACACGAAATCAATCGCGGCCAGCCGGGTATAGGGTGAGCTATACGCTCGTATTATTACGGCGTCTCGCCATCATCGTAGCGGAAGTTGTAGCAGAAGTTCTGCTTGGACTGCCGACTTGTCAGGTTCTCACGCGAACACGTAAACTTGTAGCTCGATGTTAGGGGAACGCTCTGGCAGAAATTTGACCAAGCAGTAGACTGTTGGCCCGCATTCACGGGTGATGCTGCCGCTGCATTAGCACAGCGCGAGTACGTCTGGGGACCAGCGAGCGCGGCCGTGGATAGGCACGTTAGCCCTCCACTGACTGCGATGCCGACAAAAGCTTTCAACAATGAAGTTCTCATGTTTCACTCCCATCATAACGAAGTCAGACTGTGCAAGCACCGTATGACGCTTAATGCTATCTGCAATAATACTAATGATACATAATATTTCTGTAGAACGTGCCGTAATCGCGACGGATGAATAATTAACTATGTCATATTACGGTAAGATTTCAGTATCTTATGCATATCTCCTGTAAGGAGCTAGTTGGTTATGATGCAAAATTCATAGGTTTTGCATCGCCTGGAAAACGGCTGAAATCCGGGTGTAAACGCTCACGGTAATTGGCGGCATTTGATCGCGCTATCTGTCGTCGGCCCTGACGAGCGCGGTATCGTTCAGCAGCCACCTTCGAAGTTCTTCAGATATTCAGCCATTGGTGGCAGCCCCATGTCGGCGCGACGACGGTCGAGGCTCGCCGGATCGACAGTCTGCGCTGCCTGCCACCGCCCGCTAACGCACGTCATTTGGCTGCCATAGAGCTGCGGCCGTCCTGCGAACATCTCGGTCCGGTCGTAGAGCAGCGCATAGTCCGGCCCACGCGCATCCCCCGACGCAACCAGCGGCCGCATTCGCGTCACGACGACGCGCTGGAACGCTTGATCGGGCGAGTGCTGGACGATCAGCCAGGCATTGCGGGCTACATCCGCGCCATCGCGACGGCTCCTGAACCAGCCGTCCGCCGGCAGGATCGACTTCACATACGCAGTATTCGCTGCATCGACTTCACCGATCCGCTGCCAGATCACCGCCGACGCTGCGGCTCGATCGCCGTCCGATAGCGTCGCGACAGCGGGATCGATCGCGCGCCGCATCGCCTGCTCCAATGCAACGCGAACTGCTAAATTAGGTCCGGCCCCATTTGCGACAGGCAGGGTCTGAAACGCTGCCTGCTCGGCCGCGACTGCATCCTTGAATTGCCGCAGGGCCGCTAACGCATTTGGCGACATGGCCGAAGCCGGCGTCGGCGTGGACGCCGGCGCTGCGCGCATCCGCGCGGTCGTCTGCACGGGACTAGATACGACTGCGGCGAGAAACAGTAGCAACATCATCGACAAACGATGCTGTGTTTCTTGCGCCGAGGCAACACACCAGCTGCGACCAATTCCAACGAGCCCAGAGCCTGAGACGGCCGCGCTCTCACGCCGCTTTATCGGCGGCCTCGGCCGACCGGACGTAAGCGTAAAGCGTCGGTTTGGAGATGCCGAGCATCAAGCAAATCTTGGCGATCGGCATGGTATTTTCGTGATAGAGCCGAACAGCCAGGTCGCGCTTGTCCTTGTTGAGTGCGGTCGGCCGGCCACCTTTTTTGCCACGGGCGCGGGCCGCGGTGAGGCCAGCCTGGGTGCGCTCGCGGATCAGGTTGCGCTCGAACTCCGCCAGCGCGCCGAACAGGTGGAATGTGAGCTTGCCCGAGGTGGTGGTCGTGTCGATCGCTTCGTGCAGGCTCAGCAGGCCGACCTCGTGCTCTTCGAGGTAGGTCATCCATCCTATGAGGTCGCGCAGCGATCGGCCGAGGCGGTCAAGCCGCCACACCACCAGTGTGTCCCCGGCGCGCAGCTGCTCCTTCATCTGCTCAAGTCCGGGCCTGGCGGTCGTCGCGCCGGAAGCCTTGTCAGTGATAACCTTCCCGCATCCGGCGGCCAGCAAGGCATCCCGTTGCAGGTCGAGATTCTGCTCGGTCGTCGAGACGCGCGCATATCCGATTTTCATCGTGGGCGAGCGATGCGGCCCTGGCAACGGGCTTTTGGCAGAAAAGTCATCATCGACAGGATTAAATTGCCCTAGTTTTCTTTACCGGGTAGATTTACGTCGAACAGGCCGGATTGGCAATGCGATCGGATTGGCATGTCTATGGGCAAGCAAATCTCCGTTTTCCTTACTTGCGCGTCGGCGGGTCGGCGGTGACGCATCCGGCGCTCGCCCCGCCGCTGGCGATCGAGCGCTATCGCATTCTTGAACCGCATCTTGTCGATAGCGTTACGCTCGCGGATATTGCTCGCGGCAGCTCGGTGAGCGAACGAACATTGCAGCGCTGGCTTGCCCGCTATCGATCCGAAGGCCTCTCCGGTCTCGCACGCATCTCGCGCGCCGACCGGGGCAGGCTGCATCTGCCGGACCACCTAGTCAGGCTTGCCCGCGATCTAGCCATCAAGCGCCCGCGGCCCCCGATCAGCGCCATTCACCGAAAGGTCCAGGAACTCGCTGTTGCAGAAGGGCACCGGCCGCCAAGCTACCCGGCAGTCGCGCGCGTCGTCAGGGCAATACCGGCAAGCCAGATCGCCGTGGCTTCCAATCCGGCTGCCTACCGCGACGAGCACGAGCTGCTGCACCGGCGCGAAGCCGCGGCCTCGAACGAGATGTGGCAGGCGGACCATACTGTTCTCGACATCCTCGTTCTCGATGACGACGGAGCGCCGGAGCGCCCCTGGTTGACCGTCGTTCTCGACGATCACAGTCGGGCCATCGCCGGCTATTTCCTCACCCTCGATGCGCCTAGCGCCCTCAACACGGCGCTGGCACTGCGACAGGCGATCTGGCGCAAGCCCAACCCCGAGTGGATCGTCAGTGGCATTCCCGAACAGCTCTACGTCGACAACGGCTCGGATTTCATCTCCGACCATATCGAGCAGGCGTGCATCGCCCTTAAAATTCGCCTCATCCATTCGCTGCCCGGTCGCCCGCGCGGACGCGGCAAGATCGAGCGGGTATTTCGCACCATCAACGATATGTTCCTGCCCGACCTGCCTGGACACACGATCGCGGGCAAGCCGCTGTCGGCACCAGCCCTCACGCTTGACGAGCTGCGGACGCGTTTCGAGGCGTTCGTGTGTAACGTTTATCATCGTCGTTCACATGGCGGCACCGGGGAACCGCCGATCACGCGATGGCAAAAGGGCGGGTTTCTGCCCGCCATGCCCGACAGCCTCGAACAGCTCGATATGCTGCTCGTTCACGTGCCCAAGCCCCGCAAGGTCCTGCGCGACGGCATCCGCCTAATGGGCCGGCGCTACGTCGAACCCACGCTCGCCGCCTTCGTCGGTGAACAAGTCGAGGCGATCTATGATCCCCGCGATCTCACCGAAATCCATGTCTACCACCAAGGCCGGTTCGTCTGCCGCGCGCTCAGTCCCGAGCACGTAGGCCACCCGTCGCTGCGGGCGATCCAGCACGCGCGGCGTAGCGCAAGGGAGCGTGACAAACAGGCGCTCGCCAACACGGAGGCCTTCGATGGCGACCAAGAGGATACGGCTTCCCAGCCCATCACCTATCGAGGCCTCCGGCTCTACGCCGCTGACGATTGAGTTCCCGGTCGAGCAGCCGTTCCTGGCGACGCGCGAACATGCCCGGTTCGTCGAGTTCGCCGAAGCCTGCGCGCACTACCGCTATATCGGTGTGTGTCACGGGCGGCCGGGCGTCGGAAAGACCCGATCGGCGCGCGAGTTTTCCAGCTTCCCCGACCTGGCGGAATATGCCGCGCTCCGTCCCATTGCGCCGCACCTTGCCGAAAAGGTCGCGCGTTGCCGGGCCGTCTTCTATACCGTCTCGGTTAGCAACACCCCCAAGACGATCGACGCGGCGCTGGGCCTCAACCTGATCAAGATGGGCTATGCGCGACTGACGGTCGCCAGCGGCTCGCACGAGGAAGCCACCCACGATGTTGCCCGCGTCGCCTGTCCGCTCGTCATCGTCGACGAGGCCGATCGCCTGTCGATCAAATCGCTCGAACACTTGCGCGACCTGTCCGACCGGCAAGGCTTCGGACTGATCCTCATGGGCATGCCGGGCCTGGAAAAGCGCCTTGCTCGTTACGCACAATTCTACTCACGCATCGGTTTCGTGCATGAGTTCAAGCCGCTCACCGAGACCGAGATGCGCCTGCTGCTCGCGACCCATGCCAGCGACTTCGGCATCACCTTCGATCCGGCCCAGCTCGACGCGATCGAGGCGCAGGCGGCGGTTATCCGCATCACGCGTGGCAACTTCCGCCTGATGGAGCGCCTGTTCGCGCAGATGCGAAGGATCATGACCCTCAACCGCATCAGCGAGGTGTCGCCCGACATCGTTCAGGCCGCGCGCGACTGCCTGGTGATCGGGCCCGGCAACTGACAAATACCGCGATCAGAATGCCGCCACTTAGCGTGAGCGTTTACAGGGCCACAATCCCGGGCTGGGCCGAGTCTCACAAGACTGGTACTATATCTTTTGCATTGATGGGGCCACTATCGTTACAGATCGACTCCATGACCCACACTATGATCGGCTACGCCCGGTGCTCGACTGACAAGCAGGACCTGGCTGCCCAAAAAGGCATCCTCGCCGAAATGGGTATCGCCGCCGATCGCATATACACCGACCACGGCTTCACCGGATCGAACCGGCTGAGGCCGGGACTCGACCAGGCACTGGCGGCCGTGAGGGCCGGCGACACGTTCGTGGTGCCCAAGCTCGACCGGCTGGCCCGCTCGGTCCCCGATGCCCGCGCCATCGCCGACGCGCTCGCCGCGCGCGGGGTGAAGCTGCAGCTCGGGTCCAGCGTCCACGATCCGACCGATCCGATGGGCAAGATGTTCTTCAACATCCTCGCTACCTTCGCCGAGTTCGAGGCAGACCTGATCCGCATGCGCACCCGCGAAGGCATGGCGGTCGCACGGGCCAAGGGTAAGCTCCGGGGCAAGAAGCCCAAGCTGTCCGATCGGCAGCAGCGCGAGCTTCGGCGAATGTACGATACCGGCGACTACTCGGTCAGCGACCTCGCCGAGCTGTTCTCCATCTCGCGGCCAACGGTGTATCGTACTCTGAGCCGCAGCGCGGGCGAGGTGACGGCCAAGGCCGCCTGATGCCCGGAAGGCAACTCGCTCTTGCCGTGCCGCCAAGCGCTGGAGAACCGTGCCAATCAGCGCCGGAGGTCACACCACGCTTTTCCGCGCCCTTGCGCGTCTCATAATTCCGTCTCACTAAGCCGGATGATTTACGGTTACGCCAGGGTATCGACAGAGGGCCAGAGCCTAGCGGCCCAGCTCGCCGAGCTGGACGCGGCCGGCGCCGCCAAGACGTTCGCCGAAACGGCATCGGGCGCGCGATCGGCGCGGGTGCAGCTCGCGCGAGCGCTCAAAACGCTTGAGGCCGGCGACACGCTTATCGTGACCAGGTTAGATCGGTTGGCGCGATCGACGCGCGACCTATTGAACACGCTAGACACCATCCAGGCGCGCGGGGCCGCGTTCAGATCGTTGCGCGATCCGTGGGCCGATACCACGACGCCGCATGGCCGGTTGATCGTCACCGTTCTAGGCGGCCTCGCAGAGTTCGAGCGCGAGCTAATCTTGAGCAGGACCGGAGAGGGCCGCCAGCGCGCAAAGGCGCGCGGCGTGAAGTTCGGTCCCAAGTTCAGCCTTACACCCCAGCAACGGGCCTGGGTGGCGGCCGAGCGCGGCAAAGGCGAGAGCGTCCGGCATTTGGCGCGGATCATGGGCGTAAGCACAGCAACGATCGGCAGGATTCCGCCGGTCGGCGATGCCGCCTAACGGCGGCAGTTTTCACCACAGGGAAGGAGTTTCCCCCTCCCCCCTTCAGCCGTCGTCGGCCTCTTCCGCCTCTTCCGCCTTCATCGTTTCGTGGCAGTCGCCGCAGATCAAATTGGCGTCAGGTTTGGCCCAGGCGTTCGCGTCGCAGCTCGGGCACGAAAACTTGGTTTTGCTCGCGGCCTTCTTCGCGCGGGTCTTTCCCTCTTGTTCGTCCCACAGCTCGACAAACGGGAGATTGAAACCCCCGGCGATCAAGGCAGCGCAAGACGCCTGGAAACGGCCATTCGGTTCAATGTAGTGCGTCACGGCCTGCCCCGTCTCTTTGCCGCCAGGGTGGCCCGTATCGGTCGGGATCAAGCCCACGCAGTGCATGAGGCCGGCCCATTCCTTATTGTGGTAGCCAGCGCGCGACGGCTTGCCGAAGTGGTGTTGTTCTACGTGCGTCATTTCGTGAACGAGGGTCGAAAGGCTTTGCTCGACCGTCCGCTCGCGAAAGTGTGACGGGTTGAGCGCGATTTCATCGGTGACGTTGGCACCGTCGCGCGATCCGAACCGGCCCCCGGCGAAGTAGCCATAAGCCTTATTCTTGCGCTGCATCGTCAGCAGGCAGAGCGGCAACCGGCCTTCGAAAAGCTCGCGGTTGAAGTGATCGTAAGCGGCGCTCAATTCGTCATAGTGGCGGTTCGTCGGGGTGTTCATCGTCTCGCCCTTTCCGTTGTTTCGTACGATACAATAACATCAAATCAGCACCGTACAAGCAAAAAGTACGCTTGACGTATCACGTACTTTTCTTTAGACAGGAGGGACGGCGCAAGCACCGCGCCCCCTGATTTTTTGGAGTTCCCAGCATGAGCGCACAGACCCCAACCGACGCAGAATGGCTTGCACTTTGCGACTTCCGCGACCGTCATGGCCGCACCTGGTCTTTCGCACTGTGGACGGCTTGGCAGAACGGCAACGACGTTTTGCAGCCCCACGGCGCAGAGCTTCGCGCGATCCGCAACCGGCTTGGGCCGAGCTGGCTTGAGAAGCTGACCACCCGCGAGCTTGAGCAGCAGCGCGAGCGCTTCACCCTCACCCTACCCGGGGAGCGCTGACAGTGGCCTATTTTCAAATGTTCATGCACGCCCGCGCCTATGGCGAGCCGGACAACGGCGCGGGCTGGTCCCCCGAGTTCGGCGACAAGGACCGCGAGGCCGTGGACTTTGAGCGCGACGATCACAAAGACCGAGGCGTAAGCGGCCGGCACATCAAAATCGTTCGGTTCGATCGCGTTCCGACGCAACGCCAGATCGAGGCGAAGCGCAACGAGTTGAACGGGCAGTGAGAGCGCCCGCAGAACCGGCCCCAGGCAGCGACGCCGCATGGCGCGCGGCCTTTCGTCGCCAGCGCGACGCCGAGCGCGTGGCGACCGTGCAGCCCGACCTATTCGGAGGCGCAGCGATCGAGCATTACCACCCGACCGGCAGAGCCAAGCCGATCGCGAGCCCGACACGGCACAAGCGCCGCCCCGACCTCACCACGGCCGAACGGGCGGCGTTGCTCGCCAGCGCGGCGAATTGGCTACGCACCCGACAGCGCGTGCGGATCGAGGCCGACAGCCCCCACCAGTTCGCCGCGCGCGAAGGCGTCGTTTGGCGCTTGTGCAGCCCGGTTTTTGCCGATCGCGTTTATGTCTATCTGGACGCCGTAGGGAATGAGCGCAGCGAGAAGATCGCGTTTGTTGAGGTGCGCGACGTTGAGCCGATCGCGTCATGAGCGCGCCCGTCTACCTCGTCGCGTGCGTCGGGCAGAAACGCCCGACCCCAGCGCGCGCGCGTGACCTCTATCAATCCGATTGGTTCAAGAAGGCGCGCGCCTATGTGGAGGCGCAGGGAGGCCGCTGGTTCATCCTTTCAGCCCTTCACGGACTTGTCCCCCCCGGCCGAGTGATAGACCCCTACAACGTCACCCTAGCGACCATGAGCGCGGCCGACCGGCGCGCGTGGGGCGAGCGCGTCGCGGCCCAGCTCGCCGAGAAGATCGGGCCGCGAACCCGCGTCGTGATTCTAGCCGGCCGCCTTTACCGCGACCCGCTGGCGAGCTGGACGGGAAACCGGGCAACTGTCCCGATGGAGGGTCTAGGGATCGGCGAGCAAAAGGCTTGGCTTGCCGGACAGCTTGCCGAGCTTCGCGACAAGGCAGACCGGGCGGCCCAGCTCGACCTTTTCGATTTGCTTCCGGCTACCGAGAACATCGCGTGACTCGCTTAACGACGTTTGACGTAGTGCGTAGCTTTGGTTACGCAGCGCCATGAATCAGGATCATGCAGATAGCCCCGCCGATGCCTTCAGGATCGGCGAAACTCCCCTTCATCCCGGCGAGGTTTTGAAGAAGGAGCTAGCAGCGCTGAACGTCAGACCGGCCGAGCTATCGCGTCAGATCAATGTCCCGGCGAACCGGATAACCCAGATCATGAAGGGATTGCGCGGCATCACTGGCGACACGGCTTTGCGGCTTGGACATTGGTTCGAGAACGACCCGCGAACCTGGATGAATTTGCAAAGCGTCTACGACATCCAGCTAGCCGCCCAGGAGGCCGGCCGAGAGATCGAGGCGCTACCTACCCGAAACACGCAGACGGCCGGCCAGGACACCCCAGCCGCCTAGTCGATCAATTTTAGCCGGCTACGCCGGCAGGAGGCAGCAGCAATGCAAACGATCGTCATCAACAACCAGAAGGGCGGCGTCGGGAAAACAATGCTCGCGCTACATCTGGCGTGGTACTTGTCCGAGCTAGGCTATCGCGTGCTTTTCGTGGACCTGGACGGCCAGGGCAATTCGACAAAGGTTCTATCAGGCGAGCGTCAGGTCGGTTTTGCCGCTGATCTATTCGAGGCCGAAGCGACGATGCCGAGCGCGGCCGAAGCCGGTATATCGGTCATGAGCAAAGATGACCGGATCGAGGGCGTGAAGATCGCGGGCGTTGCAAACGTCGTGCGCAACTTCAAAGCGATGGCCGACGTATTCGATTTTTGCGTCTTCGATACGCCGCCCGCTTGGGATGCGCGAAACTTCGCGGCGATGGCGGTTTGCGATCATTTGCTCGCACCGATCGAGATTAAGGCGTTCGCCCTGGACGGTATCGGCCAGCTTCTACGATCGATCCGAGCGGTTGAAGAGAAGGGCCGCCAGGGCCGCCCGATCAATTTTCTCGGGCTGATAGCGTCGCGGTTCAACAGCCACGACGAGAGCGAGAAGAGCAACCTACGGATGGTTGTCGAGAAGGTCGGAACGAAGATGATGTTCCCCGGCGTCATCACCGTGCGACGCGGATACGAGCAGGCGGTGAACGATCGCGTCCCCGTCTGGACGATTAAAACGTCGGGCGCGAAGGTCGCGGGCGCCGAGATACGCACCATTCTAGCGACCGTGCATGAGCGCATCGGCGCCACTCAAACACAGAAGGAAGCGTAATGTCATTTATGGACAGCCTGGACGACGTGGGCGACGCTCTTTCACGCAAGAGCGATGGCCGGAGCGTGCAGAAGATCGCCCTAAACCGGATCACGCCGGACCCTAAGCAGCCTCGCAAGGTGTTCGATCAAACCGCCTTAGAAGAGCTGGCAAGGTCGATCGAGGCGCGCGGGGTCATTCAGCCGATCACGCTCCGGACGTTGGACGAGGGCAAGACCTACGTCATTCGGTTTGGCGAACGACGTTGGCGCGCAGCCGGCCTAGCTGGCTTGGCAGATATTCCGGCGATCGTGACCGAGGAAGGCGCCGACGAAAACGAGCGCATCGACCAGGTAATCGAGAACGACCAGCGCGCCGACTTGTCGCCGATCGAAATGGCCCAGGCGGTCAACGAGATGGTCGCGGACGGACTTTCGAAAGAGACGATAAGCAAGCGCCTTGGACGACCCAGAGCCGACGTTTCCATGTACGCTTCCCTTTCCGAATTTCCGGACGAGCTGGCGGGCGACTTCCTTGCGCGGTCATCAATTCGGGCGGTCTACAATCTGTTCGTCGCGTGGAAGACGGCGCCCGAGCAGGTTCTAGCGTTTGTCGCAGAGCATCAAGCAGGGGTGACGACGGCAAGGGCGGCGGCGTTCGTCCGGTCATTGAAGAACCCAGGCGAGCAGTCCCGAGAGGAAGACCCAGGCCGCGAAGGCGACCAAGGCGAAGGCCGGCAGGGCGAAGGCGGGCAGGGTGAACCGTTGTACGTACAACGCCCCGAGGGAGGACAGGCCGAACGAAAAAACGAACAACCGGGAAGCGAACCGTCCAAAAACGAAGGTGGAGGCCAAGCCGAAAAGTCAAGCAAGGCACCGGCAGCACCAAAGCCAAAGAGCGAGGCCAAACCCGTTCTCCTTCACATTTTTGTTGAGGGGCGGGCGGCGACAATCCAGCTACCGGACGTGGTTGAGGTGCAGTTTGAGGATGGCGAGTTGGTGACGATCCCGGCGAGCAAAATCGACCCCAGCTAAGGCGGGGGAGGAAGGGAGGCGTTGTATATACAACGTCTTTTTTCTTTGAGGTTATGATGGCAGGATAGCCTTAGCGGCGCTTTTGTATTACATACGGTCTATGGCTACGTTCACACTCCGCCTTGATGACGACCTAGCCGCCCGCTTTGATGCGGTTGCGGCTGGCGTCGGTGGTCGATCTTCCGCGCTTCGCGCCTTGATCGAGCGCGTGTCGCGGGCACCAGAAACAGACGCGCCAACGTCGCCGCCATCGCCGGCCATGCGGTCGCGAGGCTCGAACCGGATTACCGTTCGGCTTAGTGACGACGAGCTTTCGCAGCTCGACCAAGCCGCAGCCGAGCGCGGGGTGAAGCGCACGGATTGGGTGGCGGCGGCGATCCGATCGCGACTGCCTTTGACCGTTCCGCCGCGTGACAACCTCGAAAAGCTAATCGACATTCGCATCGAGCTGCGTTCGATCGGCAAGAATCTAAACCAAGCCGTGAAGGCCCTTCACGTCGCGAACATGGAGGGAAGCCGTCTCGACCTCGAAAGGGAAGCGGGACGCATCGCGACTTTTCACGCGTCGATCACCGAGCAGACCGAAGCCATCGGGGCAGCGCTGAAAGGCGACCTCGCATATTGGCAGGGTGAAGCATGAGCCGACCGAACATCGACTTCCTAGACGACAGCTTCCGGCCGGCTAGTGGCGGGCGAGGCAAGAAGGATCGCGGCGGGAAGATCGTGGCGGGTGCGCTGCTGGCCGCCGCAGCCAAGGGATCGCACCGGCCGAGCGATGGGAAGGGCAGCGTCGGAAAAGGCGGCGCCCGCGTCGGAGCAAGGGACAAGCTCGCACGCGTCACCAAGAAAACGCCCGAGGTTATGGTGAAGGTGTCGGGCCGCCAGAAAGGCGGCACCCATACAGCGGCGCACCTGGAATATATCGCGAGACACGGAAAGCTAGAGGTCGAAACGAACGACGGGCAGACGATCAAGAACGTAGCCGAGCTGCGCGAGCTAGCGCGCGAGTGGACTGACGACGAGCTAGCATCGACCAAACGACGCGAACCGCTGACTTCCGTATCTATGGTTATGTCGATGCCGCCAGGGACAGACCCCGAGAAGCTACAGCAAGCGGTTCGTGCCTTTGCGCGCGTGGAGCTTGAGCCCTTCAAATATGCGATGGCGCTTCATACCGACGAGGCGCACCCGCACGTTCATTTGACGGTCGCAGCTCGCGGCGAGGGCGGCGTTCGCTTCCACCCGACCAAGCCCGACCTTGCGCTTTGGCGGGAATCTTTCGCCCGCGAGTTACGAGCCCGAGGCATCGAGGCCGAGGCCACGCCCCGACGTGCGCGCGGGATCGTGCAGAAGCCCGAGCAAATCGCGGTCAGGAAGATACGGGAGCGTAGCGCTACTGGCGGCGAGCTTCCCCAGGTCATGCGCGACAGTCAGGCGACCGCGCGCAGCATGGCGAAGGAACAACCAGCCAAGCCGCGACCGTGGGAGGTTCAGGCGTTCGTCAAACAAGCGGCGATCCGAGAGAGCTACACCAAGGCAGCGGCGTTGCTGGACGGCAGCGACAGCCAGGCCGACCGCGATCTAGCCCGCCAGACACGCGCGTTCGTGGCGGCGATGCCAAGCCCGGTGACACGCGACCGAGCCGAAGCGCAGCTAATCGCCCAGGCAAGCAGGAGCCAGAAGCCCAAGGCCCGCGACGATCAAGACCAAGCGCAGCCGACCCAGGCGCCCAGCCGGCCGCAGGAGCCCACCAGGACGCGGGCGGCCGACCAAGGCGCGACAGGTCCAAAGGTAAGCCGCAAGCGTCCCAGCGAGCCAGAGCGCGAGCGTTAGGACTGAATGGCAGGAGCGGGGAACGAAGGCCGGCAACGCCCGTTCTGATTGGAGCCGGTGAGGTTTCCCCCCCCTGCCTTTGCTGGCTACCAAGCGCCTCGCTGCCCCACGCAGCGGGGCGTTTTTCATTCAGCCACGATGCGAGCGCGTCACTTCCGCATAAGGCCGAGCGCCGCAGGACTTACACCGCAGCCGAGCAATCAAGCGATGCACTAGGAGCTTATGCGGGATGCCGTTGGCATCGGCGAAGGCGCCCAGCTCGACCGACACCCGCCGGCCGCAACCGCAACTGATCCGGAGGAAGCAATTTCGCCGATACCAGATCGGATCGATAGGCTTCGGCCTGTTGTAGTTCGCCGCCATAGCGGCCCAGCTACATGAGAACAGGACAAGAACGCTAGGCCAGTCGTTTAGCGCTCGCGATCCGGACCTTTGCGCTCCGGAGGCTTGCCCGGTCCCGGCGGCGCTGGCGATTGAGGCGCACGGTTAGCCAGGGTGGCACGCCCGTTCGAATACTCAATCTTGGCCGCCTCGCCGATCGACGGGACTTGTTGAAACCGCGAGCGATCGTGCCGCAGGACGGTATCGCCGTGGAGCTGGTACACGCCGGCTTTCCCGACATGCAGAACCGCGCCGTCATAGCGACGATCGGTTTCCGGCTTCACAGGCGTTGCCTTGTCCAAGCGATAGACACCCCGAGGCAACATGCCTTGAGGGTCCGAAGTCTGCACGGTCCATTGCCCGTCGCGGTAACTCTCATGCAGGCGGCTACCGTTCATCACGGACACCTTTTCGGCGCCGTCAGGTACACGCTCCGCTTGCCGTCCGATCGCAACGGTAGGGGCCGGCTTCCCGTCTATGGCGCCTTTTTGGATTGCGAGCTTTGCCGACATTGCGAGCGCTGAAGCCTCACCAGGATTGTTCGGAAGGTTGCGCGCGATCGTCGTCTCGACAACCCGCAAGTTCGCGTGATCGGCGCGGACGAGCTGGGGATCGCGGCGCATATCCGCAGGGATAGCCGCGACCGCCCAGGCCGGCAGCGATCGAGCTTCAAACCGTGTGCGGTCATTCTCGCGGGTCAGCAGCAGGCGGTGACGCTCGCCGCTATTATCGAGAACAAAGCTCCGATCGGCGATCCGCATCGCTTCAGGTAGATTTCCCATCGTGCGAGCGTAGCGGCGATCCGTCTCGGCAAGGGGTACGTCATGCCCGCCAGCCTGGACGCGCGTTGAGACGCGGGCGGCCGACGCAGCCGCGTTAGGGATACCCACGTAAACGAGGTTCACTTTGAAGCCGGCGGCCGAGGCATCGCGCATTAGCTTCAGTTCGGAATTACCGGACATCGTGGTTTCAATCGCGAAATTCTCGCGAGCCGCTAGCCGGCCCTTACGCTCAACCAGAGCGCGCTTGCCGGCTTCCAGTTCGTCAAGCCGGCCGTCAGGTGTCCGAGGTAGATCGCGCGCGATATTATCGGGGTTTACGACCGGTATGCGGTCTTTGACGTAGTGGTCAGCAATGGTCGATTTACCGGCCCCGTTAGGGCCGGCGAATACCCATAATTGGGGTTGATCCACTACAGGGACTTCACAACCTCGTCGCCTTCGCGACGCTGACGGACCAGCTCGCGCCGGCCGTCCGGATAGCGCTTGATCGACAACCCTTCGGGCGTGTCATCGTCCCAGGAGTAAACCGGCCGACCAGCGGCGAGGTGTTCGCGCACGGCGAAATCGCCATCGCGTTCGAGACCGGCGGCGATGACATCCCAGAGATCGGCAGAGCCGGCGGGGGCGGTGGCGAGTGCTTTGTTCATAGCCACGCCTTAGCACAAAAAAGACGCGATGCGTACTAAATGATAAAGGGGGGGGTCTGATTCACACCGGCAGGGGGTGGCGATTCACACCGGGGGGGGGTGCTGATTCACACCGCAAAAATCAGCCATGCCACCTACTGGAATGGGTTGTTCACACGGTCCGGCTTGTCCGGCGCTGCTATCCTATCCGGCAACGCGGCATCGCCAGCCAGGGCGGCGCAGATCGCATCGAGGACGGCTTTTAGGTTTTCCGCGTGTTCGCGCCCGAGCTTGTCGCGGGTTATGTCGATGTCGCCGTAGAAGGCGATACGATCGGCGTCGTTCTCAATGGTCAGATCGCCGATCGTCAGGGACTTATCATCGGCAAAGGGCTTGAAGGGTTCGGTCAATTCTCAATCCTCCTATGGCGCCGATGCTGGCGAGACGAGCCGGCGCCGATCGCGATCGAGGATGCTTTGACCGCAGGCGGCAGGCTAGGAAAAACGTCGACGCCGGCCAGCTCGCCGAGCTGCACCAGGTTGACCACGCGAAGAGTAGGGTTGCCGCCATTCGATGCCACCCAGGCGCCGCCACCCAGACCAGGAACATAGACGGCTTTGAATACCGACGTTGGCACCGTGACGCGGTGCCCGATGCGATCGAGCTGCGCACCCTCGAACAATGGGCCGGTGACGACGTAGGCGCGGCCATAGCGAACCGCGAGGCGACGAACGTCGCTTTCTAGGTCGCTCCATAGCCCTCGATTCAAGATCGCGGTTTGCGGAACGATGTTGGCGAGCGAAAAGGATTCCTGTTGCGCGGTGCGTGTCGGCATATCGCCGGATGGTGTCATGTGCCCGCGATCGTAACCCGATCGCCGATAGTCCCACAGTTCGGATCGATCGCGGTTGGTTAGATGCGGGTCCGCGTGAAACTCCCCTTCGCGATCGAGCTGGCGAGCGGCGCGGACATTGCCGGCCGTCAGCAGTTCAGCAGACCAAAGCGGGGTGCGTGTGACGCCGGAGAACAGCAGCGAGAAGGCCGAGTAGCAAACCAGCGTGGTATCAGACCGGAGCTTGCCGTTCAGCAGCTCCGGCGATCGTCCCGCGAGGTAAGATGAGGCGCAGCCGACCCCGGCGCCGGCCGGAGCATCGGCGCCAGGGATATTCGGAACATTCAAACCGTGTTCCGGTGAGCAATTCGTCACCGCCACAAACACGGCGATGACGATCGTACCTAGACCCTTCACAGGAATTACCGGCTCCTGCTAATTTCGGGAGGCTTGCGCTTAGGCGTGTGCGAGGGGGCTGGCGGGGTGCGTTCGATCACCGGCCGAGCCGTTGCCGGCCGCGCCGGTTCCTGCGCTCGAGCGCGGTTCTCACGAACTAACGCCGGCTTTCCCTCGCGCCCTTGCTCGACATTCTTAGCCAGCTCCGATCGCGCTTCCTTCAGGATGCGCGCCGCAGCTTCCGGATTGTCGGCGAGGCTTTTAGCGACGACGGTTTCGATCACGCGCATTTGCGCGCGTGCATTGCGGTCGCCGCCAATGAGCTTCGCGGCCCGTTCGTCCCCTTGGTCGCGAACCTGCCACTTCGCCAGGGCACCAGGCGAAGCGCCTTCCCCGGCATACCAGGACTTCGCTTGCGCATCCCAGCGCGCGCCGGCCTCTTTCGCAGCATCACGATCCTTGTACGGCACCGCGAGATATTCGCGCGGCGCTGGCGGATCGGCCGGCTTTGGCGTTGCTACCGATTGCGGACTAGCGCCGGCCACTTTCGGGCCAGCCGGCTCCGCTTGTGTGCCGGTTGCTTGACGATCGACAGGCGACGGTTGAGCGTGATCGGCCGAACGATCGGCGCCCTGGACTAGCCAGCGGTTCCGCTCGACATCACGGGTTTCTAGCGTTCGAGCCTTAGTTTCTGGATCAACAACCGGAACCTGGACCTGGACAGTTTCTTTACCCAGGCGTTGGACCGTCACAGCGTCACCAACAGCCTTTCCTGATGCGGCTAGGGCATCTGGTAGGCCGACGCCCCAGGCGCGTTTCGTGGCACCGCCGGCCAGCTCTATGTCTACATAAGGGGTAGGCTTGCCGCCCTTCTTCTCGTCATAAATGGCCTCACCGGAGCCGGCGAGCCGCCCGGTTATTCCCGTTTCAAAAGTCGGCTCTTTCGCGGTTGCGTTGCCGGCCTCGCGTGCCCCCTGTGGACGGCCAGCAGCTTCGCGCGTGGTCCCGTCGCTGTTGGTAGGGGCGATCGAGTTTCCAACCCGATCGGATCGAGCTTCAGCGCGGCGCGTCAGCTCTTGAATATCGCGCTCGTTCGGCTTGTAGCCACGAACCTCTAACCCCTTTTCCGAAGCGGCTAGCCATATCTCACGCTTGAACGATTCCGCGCCGGCCACCTGGACGGGATGCCAGCCACGATGCTCCGCAATGGCGACAAGATCGCGGGCGATCGCGGGGCTATCTCCCCCGGCAACGAGCTTTGCGCCTTGATCGCGAAACGCCGGCTCTTTGGACGTTGCCGTTTCGTGATAGGCCGGTTCACCCGACCACTTCGATTTCTGGACGAAATACCGTTTCGCTATCTCGTCGGGCACGTCGCCAACATCGGTCGATCGTTCGCGGGGCTTGTCGCCTTGCGTGGCAGCTTCAGGCGATGCCGCAGCAGCCCGCCCAGGCTCGATAGGTGGCGACGCATCGGCCGCCTTCTCCGGTCCATCCTGCTTCGCATCACGACCCGGCGGCGGGATCGTCAACGATGGCGCAATCGTGTTTTCTTCCACGACCGGCGGGCGTTCGGTTTCCCGCGAAACATCGGTGTCAGCGTTGCGCGCCGAGGCCGGCCCAGGGGCCGGCGCTGGCGTAGGAGCGATGGGCGCCGGTTCGGTAGAAGCTCCGGCTTTGGTATCATCCGCCATAGTCTTACCTTCCATATGCTCCGGCGTGTGTGCCGGCGTTGGTGTGTCGGTGACGGATCGCGCGAGTTCACGCGCCAGGATCGCCGCCTCGATTCCGGCGATCACTTGCAGCTCGACCCCTTCGCGGCCGAGCCGGCTTCGCGTCGCCATGTCGTTAAAATCGGTGAAGCCGCGCAGATCGGTTTCCTGTTCACCGGGCGCGAACGCCGGCAGGATGACAGCGCCACCCACGGAAGCGGCGGCGTCCGTCGCCTTATCGCGGCCAGGGTTGAACCCCTTTTCAATTTCGACGCGCCGATCGTCATCGCCGACGACCAGGATTGGCTTATCTGGAAAGCGCGCGTGCAGCGCTTCGACCACAGGCGAGAGGTTGCCGGAATCAAACGCGACGATCGTAGGCGATTTGGCCGCGTCAGAGACGGTCTTAGCGGTGGCGTAGCCTTCCGCCACAATCAGGACAGCGGCAGCGCTAACGACCGCCATATCGCCGCCTACGACGTGAAACGCGCCTTCCTTGCGACTATCCTTGGCGAACCGCTTTGAACCGTCGTCGCGAATATATTGCATCGTCCATTGCTTCCCCTCGACGTCGATCGCGGGGAGGTAGAGCGTCCGTCCGTCGCGATCGGATAGAGCGCCGACCGATGGCTCGATGCCCTTGGCCTGCATGTACGGCGTCGCAGCCGTCAGAGGTGCGAGCCGTTCAGCTTGCCGCGACACACGCCGAGCGGTGGCCTCGAAAGCGGCTAGGCGCGCGTCGTCGCGCTCTTGGCGCCGACGTGCATCTTCCGCCCGAGCGGCGGCCATGTCCCCCGGTGGCTTTATCGCGCCGTCGCTTTTCCAATTCGTGTCGATGCCGGTTTTGTAGTTTTTGATATGGCCGGCCGGATGCCCGTCGAGATAGCCGACGTATCGGCCGGACACCCTTGCGCCGGTATCGTCGCCAACGGGGACGCGGTGCGTCTTACCATCCATGATCGGATGTTGACCGCTGACCTTCAGGCCCAGGTCGCGCATTGCCTTCGTAAACTGCAAACGCGCTTCCTCTTCAGAAATGCGCGCCGTCTGCTGTGCCTGTTGGTTTTCCGGAAGCCAGCGTTCGATTCGAGCGCGGCCGACACGATCGCTCGCCCACCAGCTTTTAGCCTTAGCGTCCCAGCGTGCGCCGGCCGCCTTCGCGGCGTCCCTCTCATTGAATGGAACGGAGAGATATTGTCGTTCAGCCATAGCCTAAACTCCCTCGCTTATGCCGCCGCACGATCCCGCACGTCGGAGCCTACAAAGTCCGTCATCCACGCCGAAACAGCCGTTTCCGGCTCGACCCCGCGCGCGATGGTAATCCGAGGATCTAGGTCGCCCAGGACAAGGGCATCTTCCGGGATCTCTTCGACGCCATCTATCTCCGCGTCGGTCAGCTCGCGATCGACAACCGCGGGGGTTTCCTCTTCGGGAGCCGCGGCGATCGGATCGGAGCCGTCGTGCGATGGGCCGATCGAGCCAGCCGGCGCAGCTTCCGGCGATGCCGGCACGATCGAGAGCGGCACGACCAGGGCCGGCGTCTTGCCAGGCGAAGGAAGATCGGGAGCCTTCATGAGCCGAGGCATGAAGTCCTTAGATTCATAGTACGTTATCCGGTCCGCTTTCAGCGGGTTTTTACCACGAATAAAGACAATGATTTCCCGTTCCGGCATCTGCATAATCTCTTGCGGAAGCATCAAGGCCCGCGATTGCGACGACACAGATTGAGAGTTGTTCCTCTTGGCGAACATACCAAGGGAATTGCTTTTCGAGGTCGAATCTATGCCATGCGTGCCAAGTCGTTCGCTGATTTTCTTTGCGTCGTCCGCGTCATTCGGCGCGAAGACGACTTGCACGTCGCAGTTACTACGAATGAGGTTAGGTTTATCGACCTCTAGCGCCTGCCCCCGGTTCTGGAAAACGAACAACAGATTGAAGCCGTAGCTACGGACGAACGACGCCGCTTGATTGACCGTTGGCATTTCGCCGAGCTGATAGAACTCGTCGAGGACCAGCAACACCCGGTGACGGGCTGCTGTCTTCGCTTCGCCTTGCGCGAGCGCGCGGCTGATAGCCTGCTGGAATATGATGTTGAGGAAGGTCTTAATTTCCTTAATTTCATCGACCCGAACCACCAGGAAAATCGCCATTTTTTTATGGCGCAGATCGGCGAGGTCGAAATCGCTTTCCTCTGTTGCGGCACGCACGCGCGGATCGAGGAAGATGCTAAACTTAGCCGTCACGCTGGACATGATTTCCGAGAACGTCTTTTCGCTCGCGCCGGTAAACTCGGAGAGAGCGAGCGTGCAGCCTGTCGAGAGCGGGCGATCGGAGGTTGCGCGCTGACGGATAAGTTCAGGGAACCGCGTGCGTGGATCGTCGCTAACGAATTGCTTATAGATTTCCGTAAAGTTGAACGGCAGTTCTTCCGTCTCTGCAATATACGCCCCGACCCCTACAAAGGCCGACTTGGCTTTGTCCGTCCAAAACGACTGATCGCCTTCCTTGGGGTAGAGCTGTTCGGCGAATTTGCGCAGCTCGCCGATTACTTCGATTTCGCTTTTGCGGTTGATGTAGCCAAGCGGATTAAACCGGTGAGTGCGGAGCTTAGGGTTCAAAAGCTCAACGCGGATCACGCGGACGCCATGAGCGGCAAGATAGCCGCTGCACGTATCGTAATTCTCGCCTTTCAGATCGAGAATTATCGAAGAGCCATCGCGCTCTAGGATGTTCGGAATAATGATGCCGACGCCTTTACCCGCGCCGGTTGGAGCCTCAAGCAGTACGTGGGTTTCGTCGGAAGCACGAATGTACCGGCCGTATGCGGTGCCGACGAGAATGCCTTTATTCTCGTAGAGTTTGGATTCGACAACTTCGGCGCGATCTTGAAACTTCGCGTCGCCATGTTGTGATTTCTTATCTCGCGACAGCTTCGCGAACACGAAGATGACGAGCAGCGCGACGACAAACCCGCCGAGCGTATAGCCTTTGACCAAGGCCGCGTGCAGTTGCGGGGAGTGGCGATAGAACCACAGCCAATCAGGCAGGACCGACCAGTTCGTATGTGCGCTGATTTGGTGAAGCCCGAACAACGCGACGACGATCGCTAGCGCCGTCCAGATCGCCAGCATGACGACGGCCACGACGACCAGAAAGGCCGCCTTGCTCGCAGTGCTTTTTCCAGGGATGTGGATCAATGGATTGTCCTTTGGGCTGGTGCAGCGATGTAGCAGTCGCCGCGATCGTCAATCGGGATGAAGGCGCCGCAGTCATCGAGCAGCGGGAAGAGTTGCCCGCAGCCTTTGCCGCGTTGTTGTTGTTCCGTACGATACAAAACCATGACGCCGACACTTGGCGCCGCGACCTGGACCGGCGGCCGATCGAGGCGACGAAGGCGGCGCCACGTCGCCAGCGCCGCCAGGATTACACCCGCAAATGCGACCTTAGGCGGTAGGGAGTTCAGCCGAGATAGGGTCAAAATATGCCTCATTTACTACCCATCGACCGTTCACCTTTGCGGCCTGTAGGACGACATCAACCAGGCTTTTGAGCAGGCCCCGAATGTCATCGCGCCCCAGATCGCGGCCGGCGTTAGATTGCTTCACAAGCAACGTGAGCTGTTCGAAGGCGCCAGCGCAGGAGTTTGCGTGAACCGTCGTGATCGAGCCAGGATGCCCCGAGTTGACGTTTCGCAGATAGTAGAACGCTGTACCGTCGCGCAGCTCTTGCAACAGGATACGGTCAGGCCGCATCCGCAATGCACTTTCTAGAAGATGCTCGGCGTCGATCTTAGCGAGCCCTTGGTCGCCTTTCGAATACATCATATGCACGCGGTTGACGTGAGGAACGACAAGCTCGCGCGCATCCTCAATAGTCAAAAGACGTTCATCCTCTGGAATGAGCTGAATTAGCGCCTTAGAAATCGTGGTTTTGCCGGAGCCAGTGGCACCGCTGATGATGATGTTCTTTCGGCTAGTAACCGCGAGCGGGAGAAACTCGCCCCAGTTCTTAGCCTTCAAAAGCTCTAATAGCTTTGCATCTACGTCGGACAGGGTTTCCCCCACGATCGTCGTATCATCGAACACACCGCCCGCGATCATGTCGGCAAGGGTCAGGTTGATCGATGACGGCTTGCGGATCGTCACAGAAACGATCCCTTCCAGCGTCGCCGGAGGGATCAAGAATTGGCAACGCTCCCCCGAGGGAAGCACCGTCGAGACGATCGGCGCATCGGATCGAATGTCTTGTTTGGTGGCCGCAGCGGCGGCGCGTGCGAGCGTCAGGAGCCAATCAAACGTAAGCTCGGGCACATCGTGCCATTCCCATCCGCCTTTACGCTCTATGCCCGCCTGCCCCGGCTGATTTATGACCAGTTCGGTTACGTCGTCCGGAGCCATGAGGCTCCGGATCGGCGCAAGATGATGTTCGAGGACGGCGCGGGTTGGTGCGATCATGGCCGAACGCCGACGTTGTAAACGTCGGAGAAATTGAAGTCCTGCGCCACGAAAATCCCGACTTCCTCGCCTTGGTTCTTTTTAAGAACGGGGCGGATGCCTTGCGTCTGCTGAAGCGACTGCGCCGCAGCCTGTGACGGTTGCGTCACGTTGTAGCTTCCACCGCTGGCGACAGCGCTAGAGGCCGCCTGTCCGGCCGCGTCGATCAGCGTCAGCATGATCGCACCGCCGAAGCGCGCCCAAAAGAACGTATCGACCCCGCCAGCCATGCCAGCACGGCCAAGCGCGTCGGAGGCCGGCGACGCCAGATCGATCGCAACGCCCCGAGGTGTCGTCGCACGCGTCCACAGAACGAAAAGCCGGTTTTGACCCTGACTAAGCCCGCCCTGATATTGTCCCAGAACCTTTGTGCCCTTTTCGAGCAGCACGACCCGGCCGTTGTCCGAGAAGACATCACGCGGAACGACGCACGACGTATAGCCCGGTTGAGACGAGTTCATCGCGGTTTGCAGCACGCACGGAATGAGCGTGCCGGCCGTGATAAGGTAGTTACGGTTCGAGAGCATCGACGCGCGCGAGGTGCCGATCGCCGACACTTGCCGCAGCTTGTCCAGCTCGCCGAGAGGCGCCGCAGCTTGTCCAGGTGCTTCCGCCTGTCCCGCGTAACCAGCAGGCGCTTGAGCGGCGACGCCTTGACCGCCATCCTGCCCGCCGATGCTAACCAGCATCGAGGCGCGGCGGGTCTTATCGGCGAGCGATTCCCCGCTCGGCCGCGCGCCCCCGCCTACAGGGGCGCCCGTAGGAGCTGCACCAGGCTGAATCGCCGGAACGACCGTGCCATCGGCCAATGTAACCGCAGCGGGCGGCGCTGGCGGCCCCCCGGCGAGGTTAGGAGGGACTTGGCCTGGATCGTATGCCGCTGTTTGAGCGGCGCGGTCTTCCGGCCGGTTCTTGGCCTGATCCGATAGGGTCATCGAATTGGTGGTAGCCTCTTTGTTGCTACCGCCCACGTTGATGAAGAACAGCGCAGCGACGACGGCGGCAACGCCGACGATCGCGCCGGTTTTGTTGCCCCCGAATTTGCTAGAGCCGACAGGCGTTACAGTGCGCTCGACTTCCTCGCGCTCCGGCGTCCGATCGCGGACGATCGTTTCGCGATACTCGACAGCATCATCGCTGCCGACGGGTGGAATGCCGCTGCTGCCGACGGGTGGAATGCTGCTCACTTCGGCTCCTCCTTCATGGTGCGCTCAACATGGGGCGATGCCGTGTTGGTGCCGTAGTTCACGCCGTAGGGTTGTGGCGCCTCGTTGAAGATGCACAGCACCTCCCCGTTCCGTCGCAACCGGAGTTGCTTGGCGACCAGATGGACGATCACGAAATCGTCGCGCACGTCATAGGGAACGATCGTTTCCGTGCCGTCTTCGCGGACCAGGAAAATCGACGGGACTTCGTGATTTGCTGGAAAGCGCATCACCGTGAATTGTCCGTTGTCGCTGACCTCCGAGGGTTGCAGATCGCTCGCGCCCTGGACGGTGTAATGAAGATTACGCGTCCCCTCGACCACGCCAGTATCGAGCGCGGATTTGACCACTTCCTTCTGCAGAGCCGAGAAGCGCATTGCGGCTTGAACCACGTTCAACCGTTCCTGCTTCAATCGTTCGTCTTCAGGGTAGCGGAACTGGACGCGGAAGACGGTTTGCGGCGTGCCGGCCGCGATGCTTCCCGACCGAGCGACCAGCTCGAACGTATAGTCGCGCAGCTCGCCGCCTTTCTGTGTGGTGACAATCAGGTTCGTAGGACCGGCCCGCTCGCGGGGCTTCACGAAGATCATGAAGCCACGCGGCTCGACCTCCCAGGATACGGTATCGCCGACCGCCGCATTGACGATCGTTTCATCGGAAGCGAACACGATTTGCGTTGCAGTCCGGAACGTACCGACGATGCGATAGACCTCGGATGGATCGTAATTGACTTGGCGAACGCGGGAATCCGCATAGCCAGGCCGGGGGGTTTCGGACGCGAAGGCGGGCGTTGCACATGCAACGCCGGCCAACAGTAGGAGAGCCGAGGCGCGGATCACTTTGGCACCACGACGGGATCGGAGCGGTAGGTTTGCACCTGGAAACCAAGCGGATTGCGATAACGATCGCCTTCCGCCATCGGCGCGTTGGTATAGCCAAAAGTCACAGTGGCGATCCAATCGGTTGATTCCTTGGCCGTGTCTGTCTGCACCGTGCGGGTGAAACGGACGTTCGCGACCCGGTTGTTGATGAAGGCGATGTTCGTAATCACAGCATCGGCGAAAGCCCTGTCACCCCAGACGACGCGGGGGCTCAAAGGATTGCGCGTCGAATAGTAGGTGGCCCACCGGTTTTGCTCGGCTACTGCCGAGAGGATCGCCACGGTATTGAAGTTGTCCTTCGCCGCAGCCGGGTTCCAGCTTTCCCGATCACGAACATAGTTCGCCAGGAAATACTTTGTGACCGCCTCGTCATAGGCGATGGCCTTCTTTCCGGTCAGCTCCGTTTGAACATCAACCGCGCCAGTGTTTTGATTCACTTTCACGGTGACGACTTCAACGCGCTTGAGCGGTGCGAGAGCAGCGACAGCACCGAGGCCGACAATGCCGGCAACAGCGCCGACGCCGCCCACCATCCAGGCGATGCGCTGCGAACGCTTGGCGGTACGCAACCGCTCTTCATCCCAGCTTCGGGAATCTGAAAAATACTTCTTCAGATCGGACGAGAAAACGCCTTCCGCTGGCATATCAGCAACTCGCAAAATGAGAGGGAACACTAATCGCCGAGGTTTCCGGCGGCGGCGGCGGGGGCGACATCACAGGATGTTTCTTATCCCCCAGAGGCACAGGCCCCGGCGCCGGAGCGCCAGGAAGCACAGAGCCGTAAGGGTTGGCGTTGCGGCGATGCTTCGGGTTGCCGTCACAGACCGCGAGCTTTGGGGTTTTGGACGTAGCGCACGACGCTAAGGGAGCCCCGAGGGCCACAAGCGCCGCGATCGAGATAATGGATCGTTTCATATGAACCTCGTTCACCCTGCAATGCTGTTGCGATTACGAATTTTGTTGGCGGCCCAGCGGCCAGCGCCGCGAGCGCTCCGGCCGCTTGCAGCGGCGGACTTACCCGCGCTTTCAAACGCCTTGCCGGCCCTGCCAGCGGCAAACCCAGCAGCGCCGGCAGCACCGGCCACCAGCTCGCCGGCTGATAGACCGCTACCGCCGGTAATACCCGAGGCAACGCTAGGCGCCTGGAAAAAGAAGAATCCACCCATGAGATAGTAGATGCACATGAAGACGGCTTGATTGACCGGATTAATTGACGAGTTTTTCGCCAATATCTCAGTACCAAGAGCAATTATAAGCTCGGACATCACCGTAATAACGGCGAGCTGTACGACATAATTGAAGGCTTGGCGCAGCCAGCCTTGAAACATGCCCTTGCCCCACTCAAAAAGCGAAAGGGCAATGAAGATCGGACCAAGGCATATCGTGATTGCTAGGCCGATCAACGCAAATACGGTCAATGCAAAACCAATGATGCAGGCGATAGCCGCGCATAACTCTAGCGCTAGTGCCGCAAAGGTCATTTGAAGCGCTAGGCCGATGCTGGTTACTGGCAGCGCTGCGGCTTGAGTTTGGAGCGTAGTGTAAACAGCAGCGGCTTTGTTCAAGAGCTTGTCGAACGACGCGCCGGCAGTCGTGTAATCCACGCCAGAAATGGCTTGCGAGACAGCGCCAGGAGCGCCCTTAAACAGCGGCTCAACGATCCAATCCTGATAGGCCACCGTAGTCGCAGCCGCGAACAGGAGGGCGAGCTTCGCCCCACGCCAAATGAAGTCTTGCAACGGCTCTTGAACGACACCGCGCATAATTAGAATTGCATATATAGCTAGGTAGATGACGAGCGCCGCTGTTAGCGGGCCTCGCACCTGATCCAACACGTTCGAAAGATGCGCGTTGAGGAAGTTGTCAAGCTGTCCATCAAAGAACTTGTAGCTGTCGGAAAATATGGTTCCGCTTCCGAACGTGTTGGTAGGTTCAGCCATGCTATTTCACCTTCGCCCCGTTGTCTTGCTTCATCGACACAATGTAGTCGGCGTTCAGCGCGGCGCCGCACTCTTCTTGGGGCTGATACTGGCGATCACTATTCTTGCATTGGTCAATCACAGATTTGCGATCATCCGCATGTGTCTCGAAATAGTGAAGTGTCCGAGGCTCGACCGGTGCCCGGTCGCAGCCGGCAAGCCCCAGGACGCAGAGCATAGCGAGCGATGCCGCGACCCTCACTGTGACTTACCGGCGTTGTCGGAAGTCATAGAGGCTATGTAGGCTTCTCGCCCCTGTTGCCCGCGCAACTGCTCTTCCGCGTCCTGGCGCATCTTGAGGGCTTGGAGCTGCACGGATTGGTTCGAAATCCGCGCCTGCTCGATGCCGATCCGCGCCGTGATGGCCTCGCGATCCTTCTGCGTCGTCGCCTGCTCCAAAGCCGTCTGGAGCTGATCTAGACCAGTCGTGTGCACGGCGGTCGATGCGTAGCCAGCTTCAGCAATGGCGGCGTTCGTCGCCGCGAGGTTGCCATTGGCTTCCAGCGCGGCGCGGCTCGCTTTGTCCCCGGCCGTCGCGCTGGACGACAGACCAGGAAGCTCGACTTTCCGGCCGTTGCGAATGTTGGCAGCGGCTGAAGATAGCTGGCCGGAGCTGTTATAAACCTGTTGGATATTCTGCATATCTGGCGGAAGAATTGTCTTCGCCGCTGGATTGTTCAGCAAAGAAGACACGTCCTTAATCTGCGTAATTCCGCTGACCTGTTGATAGGTCTGTACCGCCTGATTGTAGGTATCCTGTGCCGTCTTGAGCTGCTTGGCGATTTCTGCGTAGCTCTTCACGTCGAACACGGCCATTTGCGCAGCGGCCGGCGTTGTGAACGCCAGCATCGGAACCACGAACAATAGATAATTCTTCATGTCGTTTCCTTTCATCGTAAACCCAAACGCTTTGCTTGAAACGCTGGCATCCAATCCTTTGGATCGTCGCCCAGCTCGGCGCGAAGTTCATCGACTAGCTCGACAGTCGATGCACGGCCCGACAAGATCGCAAGAATGTCGTCCATTCCATTGAGGTCGAGCTTCACGACGATGGAATCTTGCCCCTGCTTGATTAGGAATTGGCGAGATTCCGGCACCAGCTCATATCGAATGAGCCGATATTCCTTGGCAGTAAGACCAAGGCCGCCCCGGTAATCTTCCTCATTCGCGCGCGGGTTCGGGAAGAGAATCCAGGTCGGTGTCTGTCCTATGATGCTGCTCGCGATCGGCGAGCGCAGCGCATGTTCTGGGTTCTGCGTTGCGAAAATCAGGAAGGCGTTGAGCTTGCGCCAAGTTAAAAGCGCATTTTCAACGTAGGTCTGAAATTGCGGGTCGCCGAGGGCCTTCCAAAACTCGTCGATGACGACGACGAGCTTTTCTTTCTTTTCGAGCAGACCGTCGATGCGCTCGAACATATACATCATGATCGGCGTGCGGACTTCCGCGTTATCGAGAAAGTCGGTCATATCGAACCCGACAAACCGCCCTTCCAGGCTGACTAGATCCTCTTCGTTATCGAAGACCCAACCAAGGGCGCCGCCTTGCGCCCAGCGCTCTAGACGGGCGCCAATGCCTTCCGCATCGCGGAAGCCAAGCACTTCGCGCAGCTCGCCGAACGTGCGCAGCTCGATAGGCAGGCGGCCGAGCGCGACCAGGCCCTCGTCAATCAGTCTCTCTTCAGCAACCGAAAAGGGCTTGCCGTCGATCTTGACGAGCTGGCGGATGAACCGCCCGAGGAACGATCTAAAGTGCGTGGTGTATTCGCCGCCCTTGAGCGGCGCGAAGCCGGTAGGCTGACCGTTCTTGAGTGCCAGATATGTACCGCCCGAGGCCCGAATATAGATTTCGGCGCCGCGATCCTTATCGACAAAAATCTGACGGGCGCCGGTCTTCTCCGTCATCGCCATCAAGGCGTTGAGCCCGACCGTCTTACCCGAGCCCGTAGGGCCGATCACGCCGGTAAATCCGACATCATGGACATGGAAGCTAAAGTAATAGGACGAGAGCGCCGTCGTCTGAAACATCATGATCGCCGGCCCCCAATGGTTGCCGTCAGCTTTCCCTGCTGGATAGGTGTGGAAGGGCGACAGCGCCGCGAAGTTGCGCGACGTGACCATTGCCGGCCGAGGCCGCCAACGCGAATTGCCGGGGAGCTGTGCCCACCACGCGGCCTCGTTCGCGCTCTCTTCGCGAACGGCAACCAGCCCAGCGTCAGCCATGAGACTTCGCGCGGCCGACAGCTTGTCGTTCAGATCGCGGACGGTATCGCCGAACACGGCGAGGCTGAAATGATGTTCACCCATGACGAAATAGCCGTTCGCCAGATCGTCCGACGCCTCGTCCAACGCCTCTTGCGAGCTTCGGGAATCGTCGTCGGTGGCGATTAGCTGGCGGCGAACCTTCCTAACTTTCTCGGCGCTTTCCGAGCGAGCTTTTGGCGCCCAGCTCTGGGTAATGCAGCACTGATAATTGGCGCTCAAAAGCGCGTCGAGCTGACCCGGCCGGGTAGCTGCTGGATATTCACGAATGCCGAAGATGCCGAAAAAATGGCTCCTGTCGTGCGCTCGAACTTCGCCCAGCTCTGCACCGAATATCAGGCGATCACCGTAGAGCGCCGAGCCCAGGTGCCCGCGAACCAGCGGCACGCGGCGACGCCGGCCCATCAAGATTAGTTCGAATACCTCTAGCGGTTCCGAAAAGGTAAGATCGTTGAACTCATAGAGCTTGAGGTGACGCGGCGAAAACCGGCCCAGGAGCTTCATGGTTTCCTGTACGCGCTCATTGAAGCGTTGCAGGCGTTCAACTTCTACGTTCGTAAACTCGTCTACCTTCTCGCGCTTGTTGAACAGGCCACCAAACGCAACGGCGATTTTGTCGGCTGCACCGACCGCCGGCTTTTCCACGATGGAAAGGTAAAGTTCGTTGATGAAACCATGTTCACCCGCAGTCCGGCGCCGGTAGGCTTCATCGAACATGCGCGCGAACTCTGATTTGAAGACGCCCGATGGATAGGCATCGCTTCGCGTCCGGATCGTATGCGTGACCCACTCGACACGTTCATCTGAAAGATTCCGCAGCGTCGCGTTTATCTTTTCGTGCATCCCATTGAGGTCGCCTTGATCGAGCGTCTCGAATGAAGCGCCTTGGAGCTGCAACACGGCGATAAGGGCGCCACCATCGGTAACGATGGCGCCCTCGTCTGCGTGACGTGCATAGGGGAGAAATTCAGACGGTTCTTTCTCGCGAGCGGCCATCTTGTAAGATGGCGTGCCGGCACGTTCGAGCTTTTTAGATTTCACCAGCGGAAGCCTTTGCGCTTGAGAGGTGCGACCGGCAGCGGCGAATAGCTGCTACCGCCCCACCGGCCACGATCGCGGTTGGCCCACTTGGTCCGCATCGCGAGATTGAGAAGGCGGAAGGCGTTGGGTTCGTGTCGCACGATCAAACGTGCAGCCACGAACCCGGCCCCGCCCACGCCAACCGCATAGAGCGGGTTAGCGAAGAGCAGGGCCAAGACGGCGGCCATTGCGATCAACAGCGCCGCTTCGATCGGCAGCCCCAACCACATTACCGGCCGTGACAGGGCCAGATAGACCGGCTCCACGATTAGGGGCTCTTCGTCGGACAAATCAGCCCCCGGTCATCGTGTTAAGGATGTAATCGGCGCCGAAGATCAGCGCGATACCGCCGAGAACGGCAACCAGGGGGCCGGCGCTGGCGCGGCCGGAGAAGAAGCGATAGCCGCACACGGCAAGCGCAATGACTGCGATGCTCTTAGCGAGCGCGCCGGTCAGCCAGCTTTTGATGTTGTCCGCAAAGCTCTGAATGTTGGCCGTCTGCGCATGGGCCGGTTCCGTAGCGGTCAGCGTGACCAGCGCCACCATCGCCCAAAAGGCCGGTTGCCGGAGGATGCTCTTCTTTCCACTCATTGGGACTTCTCCTTTGGGGTTTAACGACGACGGGTCAGCGTGACCCGAAGACCATCACGTTCGAGGGATTGCCGAACGCTATCCATGCCGGCGGTGGTGCCGGCGTTGGAATTGGAGCAGGCGCGACGGGCGCCGGAAGTGGTGACCCCATTGGGGAAAGTGGCGACCCCATTGGGATCGAGCGCGGATCACCGGCCAGCGCTGAAGGCTGGACCGTCGCGACAGGAATAGGGGTTACTGCCTCGACCGGATCGAGGGCGCGCG
The DNA here is from genome assembly GCA_023266115.1 of Gammaproteobacteria bacterium. GTDB lineage: Bacteria > Pseudomonadota > Gammaproteobacteria > VBWC01 > VBWC01 > VBWC01. The sequence goes on along the minus strand of JAHFRU010000023.1, from coordinate 4,522 downwards.
GATCGACATCGACGCGCGTTGTTTTGCCGAGCTTGGAAACGATGTTGGCGGCCACGCGGTAAACCGAGCCGACGTAACCATTGCCGAAGCCGCGCCATGTGTTGCCGGTGTTATACATCGACAGCATCGCCGCGACCGCTTGCTGCGTATTGCCGCCCTTCTTGGCGACGCTCTGATAGTTCGCCTCCATGAGCTTACCAGCGGCGGCCATGTTGGCGCAGGCATCGAACGCGGAGAAGATCGTAAGGCCCAGGCGGGCAGCGGTCCGGTTGTTCACTTGGCCGATACCCATGTCGATCGAGTGACCCCGAGCGATCAAGTCTTGCGCGATGGCTACGGCCTCCATCCGGCTTTTGGGATGGATGCTCTTGCGGCCCGTATTGTCGCCGATCGCCAGGGTATCAAACCGGCTCTCGTGATACGCTACAGACAGGATTGTTTCGCGCGCCACTCGGGGCGCGCATTTATCGGCCAGACCAGCCGCGACGGCGAGGGATAGGATCATTCCGTTCGTTTATCACAAAACGACGGATAATCACAACAATTCGACATATGAGACTCACACGCTATCGCCTGACCCTTTCGGACCATGACCGCAGCATGAACGAATCAGAACGACATAGATATTGCCATAATGCCACAAACCGAAATAAAATTCGGTCGGGAATGGACCTTATAGGGTGTCGCTGCGCCTCTTCGGGCGCGGCGGGCTGTCTTCGCGCCGTTGCGTCTCAAGTATCACTTGCCCGAAGTAGCGATAACCACTCCGGACGTGTTCGACGGCTAGGCTCGCAGACTTGTAGGTTCGGGCGTTCGACCCCGAATAGTCGTAAACTGTTAACCAATCTTCGGGGCGCCACGACACACGGACTTGCGTGGTCCACAGACCGTCGAGACTTTCGCACAGTCGCGCCGCAGTCACGATCCCGTTAGGCGGTCGCATACTGGATAGCTGGCGCTCCCGGATTGTGGGTGTCACGCGCGGTTACTCATCGGCAGGCAACGAGCCTACGGCGACCAAGCCCTCATGAAGCAATCGACGGATGGCCTCGGGGCGGGTCAGAATGCGTTTCCGTTCGGCATATTGGTCAATCAGCTCCACGTCGGACACCGACAGCGATACCCTTACTTGCTCCGTTTTCTTTTCCCAACGCATAGCCAACGACAGTGTGAGATTCCGCGTAGGGAGAGAACCCGGTAACTTATAGCCCCCTGTGCCAAGGCTTACGTGTAATTTACCGCTTTGCTTCACCCGGTGTTCTAGCGTAGCAATCCAGTCCGTGGAGACGAATCAACCCTTTGAGCTGGACCCTGTGCCCCCCTCTGTGCGCGAAGAAGCGCGCCAGGAGAAGCGGCAGCGCGTCCGCACTCACGTAGCTAACCACCGCGCCAGGGCGACCAAGGCCGGTATAGTTCAGGTTGTTTTGATGATCCCGAAGGCAGCGGCCGAGAGGGTGGACGCGTTCAAGAAGGCGCGCGGTTTCCGTAATAGGTCCGATGCCGTCGCCTTGATCCTGGACGAGCTACCGGGCGCCGATCCCGATCGCGTGCGGGTTTCCGTGTCGCCCAGCTCGGCCGAGCTGCTGGACAGCATCGCCGCAGCCAAAGGTTTTAAGAATCGCTCACAGGCGATCGAGCAGGTGTTACGCACCGCGCTCGCCTACCCAGCACTGACTAAGGAACTTGGGTTGTGACCACATAAAGGAAAGCCCGGCGCAAAGGCCGGGCATCCCAGAAACGCTATGTGAGAGCCTGCCAGGGCTTCCACGGATCAAATCAACGATCCTCACATAGCCGTTTCAGAGCTTCGGTTCAAGGATGCGCGTTTTGCGCCACGGATTCTTTTTGCCCCGGTCCCAGCCCCAATAGGGGACGGAAGATGGAACGGATGGAGCAACACGCATCGCAGATCGGTGCGTTTGCGATCGGCGACCTCATAGGCGGGATCGTGAACCCCAGCGAAAACCGCTGGAAGGTTCACCCCGGCTCGCAGCGTCGAGGCGATGAAGGCGCGTTCTACACGCGCCTGCATAAGCGGTTGCGCGCGAAGATCATGTTCGCGGCCGAGCAGGCAGAGCGGCTAGGCAAGCGGGCGAACCGGCTTGCGAGGAACCGGCGTCGGAACGGCCCGCTAGGCGACACCGGGTTGAGTGTCCTTCGCTATCTACTGCGCACGGTAAATGCCGCGACGGGCCAGCTCGACCCCTCCCACGCTACGATCGCCCAGGAAACCGGACATTCCATCCAAGGGATTCACGATGCGTTGGCGCGGCTCGCTAAGGCCGGTTTCATCCAATGGATACGGCGTTACGTCGAGACAGGCCGGCGCGGTCGCAAAGGGCCGCAGCTCGAACAATCCTCGAACGCCTACCGGATCACCGTTCCGTCAGAAGTCGCGGCGACATGGAGCGAGGCACCCTTGCCGGCCGACGAGGCGTGGCGGCGGAAGGAAGATCGCGCAGCCTTTGCCGACATGACGAAAGACCCCCAGCTTCAGCTTGCGATTGCGAGCCTTGGCGCGTCCGTCAATCAACGTGATTCAACGGCTCGTAATGAAACTAACCTAAAGTTTAATTAGATAGGGAGTTGGCCTAGCCGGCCAACGCGCTTTGAGGTGAACAACCCAGACGGCAGCACTTAAAACAACTGTAGGACGCACCGGCCTTGCCGGCGCGAATGCTCCACGAAAGGAGCAAGCGGTTTCTGTTGCGCCTAGCTTATCGAGTATGGAGCTTTCGGAACGGTTCGAGCGTCACTATATACGGAAGACGGAGGACGTAGCATTATGGCTTGGTATGACATCATTGCCCTTGTGGTCGGCATCCCCGCATTGATCGCCTATGTGTGGTTCGTCAAAGACCGGCCGCCCGCAGAGGCGCCCAGGCGCGGCGTGAGCCTAAGCGCCCTTCTCGTTCTCGGATCGATCTGGCGATCGGGCGGCCGAAGCTGATTGGATAGAGCGATGACTGACCGGCTCAATTATACGGCCCATGCGATCGAGGATATTCAACGCCAGCAAGACGAGTTCGCCAAATACCCCGAAATGGCCGAACCGTTGGTAGATTGGACGCTGGATCATCTAGACCAGGCTGTTAAGTTCATCCTCCCAGATCGTGGCGAGTTGCTTGATCTTACCGGTTTTGATCAAAGACACGCGGAGCTGATAAAGCTCCCCTACCCTGTTACAGTGATAGAGGCACCATTTCCGCCGCGTCCCGAACAGCGACTTGCAGATACCAAAGAGGTATCGTCGCGCCGGATCGGTCTTTATATCGAGATGTCAGCGGCCGAGGTATTAAGCCAGTTCCCAGGAGCCGAGAAACCGCCCGAAGGTACAACAGGCGTTCTTGTCATCGCAGTCTATTACATTGATGACATGAAGCATTGGGAAGTGAGCGGTTGCGGCGCATACGTTGCGTATGACCAACAAGCCTATAACAGCGTCACCGGCTACAATACGCCCGCTTCGCTTGCGATGCTTGAGGATGTAGCGGCAGAGGGTCGAAAACTCTCTAAGATGGCTATCCGATCGTCGCTAGTTCCTCTCCGGCCGGTAGTTCTAACCGGGATGCGCGAGAAAGGGATGATGACCGATAACGAAATAAAATCGGTAATGCTTGGCAATCTTTTAGATGAGCAAATCATGATGGTGCAGCTTTGCACCGTTCTGAATTGCAGCAACGTCGAGCAGGCCGACGTACCCGTTCCCGAGAAACTTGCGCGAGCGCGAGCCAAGTCCGGGAAACTACCGTTTTACGATTATAAGGTTTTGACCCTCACAGGTGAGGCGGCCGAAGCTCGGCGTTCGGACCGTGGCGCGCAGGATGGCAGCTCTAAGCGCTCGCATCTGCGCCGAGGTCATATCCGCCGGCTAGGCGATCGGACAACGTGGGTCCGGCCGGCGATCGTCAATCCTGGAATCGAAACAGGCAGCGTAGAGAAGAGCTATCGCGTTGAGCGACCCTAGCCACGACGCCTTTATAATCCTTGAGCTGGCGGCCGATCGCATCGCAGAGGCGCCGCAAACCGGCCCTGAAGTCGTCGCGGCCCTTCGCTTCATGCGCGGCAAAGTCACCCGCTGGCGATTGCTCTATCTGTGGGAATATCTGGAGTTCGACGCCCAGGCCGAGCCCAACCGATTGATAGGCGCCCATCAAAACCTTGGGGCAGCGCTGAACGGCATTGCGCACGAGCTGAAGCTAACCCGTCCCGATCCCGTCCGCCTTAGAGGGGTCGGTTCCGGCTGAGGGCGAAATGACACCCTAAGCGAAACGGCAAGAAGGGGTGGGGAGCGGACATCGCGCCCCCGCCTTGCGTCATCCTGAACTTGTTTCAGGATCCATCGGGCGATTGGTGCCGGAGCGTGGTGGCTCGTGCCGCCATCTCGGTTGGCCGATCATAAAGGGGGCACCTCAAGGTTTGTCATATGGACAGCGGCAGTCGGAACAAATGGTCAACAAAAGCCTGAGCGTTGCCGCAAAGTATATTAAGTTTCGTGGGTTTGTGAGGTTGGACGAGTTGG
>JAHFRU010000032.1 GCA_023266115.1 Gammaproteobacteria bacterium | reverse complement strand
GGCGATCCGGGCGTTGAGCGCATCGAGGCGAGCCTTGGCCTGGGCAAGACGTTTTTTCGCCAGTTCGACAGACTCGGGAGTGGGGGCAGCCATACCTTCTCCGCGTCAAAGCACGATCACAAAGCCAGCATAGCGCAAACCAACAAATGAAGCCACCCGAGGCGACAGTAGGAGACAAGGGCGCACTTTAGCATTACTGCGTAATGCGTGCGGCAGGGACACCCTGCACCCATGTCGCAAGCGACAGCGGGGCCTCTGCCCCACACCCCGACCAGCGTCATGCCGCTGGACTACGTTTGAGAAGGCGCACGCGGACGATGGCGATCTACCATCTGGCGGTGAAATCAGTGTCGCGCTCGACCGGGCGCAGCGCGGTCGCGGCGATCGCGTATCGTGCCGGCGTCTCTCTCGAAAACGAGCGCGACGGCCTGGTGCACGACTACACGCGACGGGGTGGCGTCGAGGATGCGTTCATCGTCGTGCCGGAAGGCGCGGAATGGGCGCAGGATCGATCGGCGCTGTGGAACGCGGCCGAGGCGGCAGAGAAGCGCAAGGACGCCAAGGTGGCGCGGGAGTATGAATTGGGGCTGCCGGCCGAGCTGGACGCCGGCCAGCGCCGCGACCTGGTTCATGCTTTCGCGGAGGATATCCGCGACCGCTACGGGGTGGCGGTCGATGCGGCGATCCATGCCCCGCACGACTATGGCGACGATCGGAACCATCATGCCCACGTCATGACGACGACGCGGGTGGTGGACGCGGACGGGCTGGGGGCGAAGACACGCCAGCTCGACGTGCGATCGTCTGCGTCGATCGAGGTGGAGGAGATCCGGGCGAGCTGGGCGGCGCAGGTCAACGATGCGCTAGAACTGGCGCAGGTTGCCGAGCGAGTCGATCATCGCAGCTATGCGCGCCAGGGCGTAGAGATGGAGCCGACCGTGAAGATGGGCCATGCGTCGGCCGCGATCGAACGGCGCGCGTATGCCGAGCAGATCGCGGCGGGCGAGGAACCGCAAGCCGTCACCCCGCGCGGGCAGATGAACGAGGCGATCGAGGAGAAGCGCGGGCTGGGAGCGTATCTCGAGCGTGGGCGGGAGTGGCTGCAGGAGATGGGGCAGCGGGTGCGCGACCAGGCCGAGCTGGCGGCGCATGGCATGGCGAGCCTGGTGCAGGGCGCGGCGCGGACGATGCGGGCGGGGTTGCAGACCAACACCGGTGACGGGTTCGAGGCGGTGCCGGCGCTCGACCAATCACCCCGGCAGCAACAGACGCCGGCCCTCGATCATGGACAGGACGAGCGCGATCGGCAGCGACAGCAGGAACGGGAACGGCAACGCGGACTCGACGGACCGGATATCGGCTTCGGGCGGTAGGCCAGTAACTATTTTCATGAACGAACACGAATCATCTTGATTCATGCTCGTTCATGGTGTCTAAGCATCTTATAGTACGAACGATGGTTGGAGCCGGTTCGTTCTTGCTACGACACCCAAGGGAGGAAACCCATGAATACCAGCGGTATCTTTATCACGACCGACCACCTGAAGTCACTCCCGAAGCAGGAGCAGGATTTCCTGTTCGGCATCATCAGCGGCCGGAAGGCCGCTATGGATACCCCGGCGTCACAGCCGGTCTCTCAGGAAGAGGATGTGGAGGAGGACGAGCACTTCGCTGAGCTGTCGCCCGGTCAGGCGCGCGATTTCTATGCGGGGTGCGGCCCCAAGACGCGCAAGGCGATCGACGTGATCGCCGATAGCGGCAGTCGGCACTTCCAAATCGCCGATGTAGCGAAGGCGATCGGAGTGCAGCCTAGCGACCTCTCTGGGGTGTGGGGCGGTCTCACCCGTCGCTTGAAGACGATAACCGGCGACAGCGATGCCTATCTCATCGACTGGACCAAAAGCGAGCCGGTCGTCGATGATGACGACAACTACGTCGATCACACGGGGGAAGTGACGGAGCTTACCTATCGCAGCTTCCGCAAGGCGCTGGGTCGCTCCTGATCGCCGCATAGCCCGAACTACCTGCGCCCCGTCAGCATCGTGCTGGCGGGGCGTTTAGTGCGTCAGTGCCGCCTAATCGCGGGAGATTTCGGCGACGCGCCGCGCAGCAGCCAACTCGAGGATGCGGCCGATGAGGGTATCGTAGAGCTTGGGCGGGATGAAGCCGTAGGCGAAGCGATCCTTGCTCCCAGGCACGGGCCGAATGTCATAGCCGGGCCAGGCGAACTGGTTCACCTCGTCCAGCACGATCCAAGAGCGATCGTCATCGAGGCCGAGCGCCTGCTTGACGCGGGGCGGTAGCTCGATCGCCTCCCCATCCTTCGCTGGCGGGGTGTGCGTGATCGGTGCGACCGTCACGCGCGGGGCACCGCCTTTGGGGCTTTGCACCGCCAGCACGATTACGCTGGGGCGGACCTTGCGGCCTTCCTCCTGCCCTTTGCGATGCTCGTGCCGCCACAGATAGGCATAGGGAATGACCAAGCCCGGTCCCGGGGTAGGAAGCGACAAAGGCTTAATCCATCAGCGCATTGAGATGGTCGTGGCGAGAATCCATCCGTGATGCCGCCAGCGCCTTCAACGTCGCGCCGTCCAGCTCCTCGACCGCCAGGGCGGTAGGAGCCGTCGCCTTGAGGCGCTGATATTCGTCATAGTCGCGCGCCGACACGAAATAACCGGTGACCCGGTTGTGCGTCACCACGGCGACCGGCTCGTGTTGAGCCTCCTCGCGATAGCGACCGAAATTGCGAGCGAACTCCGTCGCGGCTACCTGTGTCATCGTGGCCTCCTTGGCATTTAAGAGCGGAGTACACAAAACGCGCGTTTTTCGCAAGCTGAATGCGTTGACACTTTCCGGCGACGACTTCAGACTAAGTGGCCATCAATAGAGGCCTACAAGGGGGTACAATGCACTCGACAAGACACAAACTGACGCCTGCGGCTATTGCGCGACCAAAAGTCGCTCTGAATGTACCGGACCAGGCATACGACCACAAAACCCAAAGAATTTCCGGAGATAGTTCCGTAATTTTGGCGACTACTTGGAATGCCACTCAGACATTCAACTCCCAAGGTAAGCCAACAGATAAAGACAACGATAAGTAAATACGAGCAGCGCGCAGAGCGCGCTGCTCTCATATTATGACAACATTCATAATCACAGATTCGTGGGACGCCACCTCAGACTTATTAATAAGTCAAATGAGTGGTGGAGTATTTCGTCTTAATACGGATATAATACGTGATTACTATGTGAACTGGACAAAGAAAGGTTTTCATCTAGCTGATCCGTCAGGACGAGCTGTAGATTCTACGAGTATTAAGAGTGTTCTGTGGCGAAAGCCTTTTAACTCAGATTTATACAATCAAACTGATCACGAAGATTCATTCTTTTATTCAGAGTGTCGTTACGCAGTAAGAGAAATGTATAATCTTTGCCGTGCAGCTGGAGCAAACGTTCTTGTTGAAGAGGGCGCAGAGCGCCGCTTAGGTAAGCCTCGTCAACTTGCTATCGCTGCTCGCTATTTCCAGGTTCCTGACTGGAGAATCGTGCTCGGGATAGACTTGCATGTATCTCAGAATATTATTGTTAAATCTATGTCGGGCGATCAAGTTTCTGGAGACTCGGTTTTATATACGTCGAGGGTAGATGGTGAAACTCTAGATAAAAGTCATATATGGCTTACTCAACAGGCTATAAATAAAGATTCAGACCTAACAGTAGTTTATGTTGATGGGTCATGTTTTGGTTTTGAGTGTCAAACCTTCGCCAATGCCGTTGATTGGCGAGAGAAAATCTCTGAAATGAGCATAGATGACTGGCAACTTATTGAGTTGGATAGTAATTTTATAAAAAATATACAGTCTTTCATGAGAGAGTGTGGTCTCCGTTATGGTCGTTTGGACTTCGTCACTAAAGGCCAAAGCTATTATTTTCTTGAGGTGAATCCGAATGGTCAGTGGGCTTGGCTGGACCTATCGGGAAAAAACGGGCTGCTCGCGGCTATGGTCATGGCGGTTGAAGGGAAAACCCAACCGAGCATCGTTTGATGCAGAAATCAAAGGTTTTGCATCACTCGGAAAATGGCGGGAATCCGGGCACTTCCATGATGCATAATTCCGATGCACAATCGGAGCATGATTTATGGCTATGCGCGCGTCTCATCCAACGGGCAGGATCTGGCGCAGCAGCTCGCCCAGCTCGACGCGGCCGGCTGCACCAAGATTTACCGCGAGAAGGTCAGCGCCGCGACGGCCGAGCGGCCCCAGCTCAAGCGCGCGATCGGCGCGCTCGATGCCGGCGACGTGTTGATGGTGGCGGCCACCGATCGCCTGGCCCGCAACACCCGTGACCTGTTGAACATCCTCCATGCGGTGAAGGAGGCCGGCGCGGGCTTCCGTTCGATCGCGGAGCCAATGGTGGACACTACCTCGCAGTTCGCCGAGGTCGTCATTGCCGTGCTGGGAATCGCGGCGAGCTATGAGCGGCAGCGGATCACCGAGCGCACCGCTGCCGGCAGGGTTCAGGCCAAGGCCCGTGGCGTGAAGTTCGGTCGACGTGCCGCCCTTACCGCTCACCAGCAGGCCGAGGCGCTACAGCGGCTTGCAGCCGGCGACACGCAACGCACCGTCGCGGCGCTGTTCGACGTAGATCAGGCAACGATATCGCGGCTTGCCAGGCGATAGCGGGGGTCACTCATCAGGTCGGCCGAACAGGCGACCGAAAAACCCTCGTTTGGATTCTGTTGGCCCTGGTCCCGCCAGCAGGCCGATCACTCGGGCTTGTGCTTCACGCCGTTCCTCGTCCGATCGATCGAGACGATGGCGAAGATCATCGATCGTCCCCTCCCGGTCGCGTAACTGTTCCAAAGCCGCATCAAGACGAGCCTGTAACACGTTGGAATCCGACCCGTTACGGGTGTCAGCATCGGTGTTGCGATGTGTTCCAATAACTGTTTCAGCAACTGGTGCGGCTGACTTTGGGGGGTAGACCCGATGAAGTTCTACCGGTTCGATCGAAAAAGAGCCGTCATCCTTTTTTATGGCAGATATCCGGCCGCTATTGATAGCGCGGGATATGGAAGCCTTGCTGATACCCGTTGCCTTGGCGGCTTCTCCTAGGGTGTAAGCCATGTATCTGCCCCTGTTGCGGATCGTTTCAAATGACGGTCAGCTAACCGTTAGCAGAAACGGGGTAATGGAGGAATGGTTAGGCTCTGCCCCACTTAGAGGCACACCCCGTAACCCATTTCGTCCAATCAGCCTTGAGTGCGTCGCCAGTCAGCCTACGGCGATGTTCGGGGCGGACGCGGGCATACTGATCCGCCAATCGCTGAACGGCATGCCCCCCGCCCAGGGCTATCCCGATCGCGTGAAGCTCCGGGGTCTTGAACCCATCTATTTGGTCGTCGGAAGGCCAGCGCAGAGTATCGGAAATAGATAGCTTGGAGGCGGCCGACGCGATGAGGCTGGCGGTATCGACGATAGTTTCCGTCGTGCCTTCCCGGCGCGCCTTCCGACCGCCGCTATGTCGCCCGGCCTCATCGGCCGCTGCGTCCGTGGCATCATCGTCTTTCGGTGTGAAGGTCAGGGTAACGTGGGTGATCTTACCTCGTGCACCACGCTTTTCCGTCCATTCCATGGTGAACGCGGCGAGCTGGTCGATTTCGGCTTTCGCGAGATCGAGGACGAAGCGGCGGAAATCGGAAAAATTGAGCAGCGTCTTAGGGGCCACGCCGACCCGCTCCCGCAATTCCTCGATCGTACCTGACCATCGAGGCTCGCGACGGCCGGCTAGCAGGCATCCCATCTCATAGAGGGTGATGGCGTATTTGGACCGGAATGCGAGCAGTGCCGCCCGGTTCAACCGGGCATAGTAGTCGCTCCCTTGCAGGATGGCCCGAGCCGGCGCTGTGAACTCCCATTCGACAGTAGCCCGGCCATCCTCCGCATTTTCGTTGAGCGTCCAGGCGAGCAGGGCGGCGGTAAGGGTCGCGACGCGCCCTTGGGCCGAGGTCGAAGGCATCTGGAATTTCACATCCATCAGCTCGTCAAGCGTGTCCTGTATCCGATCGTTGGCATTGTGGGTGCCTCGCAGTTCACGCTTGGCGATGACGTGCGATCCTGGCTGCCAGGCTTCGCCGGCAGCTTTGGCGATCAGGAGAGCCAAGGTTTTGCGAGCTGCAAGGGAAGGTGATGTACCCGCACCGAAACGGGCTTCGATGAACTCGCCAGCTTTGACGATGGCGTGACCGTCACGGACTGACGCCGTGGAAGCCGCTTTCATGGTGCGGCCGAGGACTGGATCATCGGACATAGCCCAAAGTGCATCAGAAACGAGCTACGAATCAATATCTATTCGTATCTCGCTTCTGTTTGGAACGCCCCACCCCATTCCTCGTAACTGAGCACCCCATTTCTCGTAGGTGCGCACCCCATTTCTCGTACCTGCGCACCCCATTCATCGTAGGTGGAGGCCTTTCCAATAACAAAATCAATAGTTTAAGCGGCCCTGAATCATAGAATCAAAGAGAATATGAATCATCGCGAGCGCGCACGAAGAACCGATAGCCTGATGAGATGCGGAATCGGCCTTTGGCCGATGCGCTGATGATGCGTGCCGGCTGCGCCGTCACAGAGGCGGCCTATCGGCCGCTGGCTTGGCGAGGAAGGAGTCGGGGCAGGGGCGGTCCACGATCATTCGCCGGTCGTCACGCGGCGAGGTGGTTTCCCTTTGCCATCGTGGACGACGATCGCGGACACGCCCGAGGCGGCGATGCGATCGATCAGGCGACCGGCTTCCTCGTACTGGTCGCTGGACCAGTCGCGGGCGACGTGGACGCGATCGTCGCCGATTTCGAGTGTCAGGTGCGAAATCGAGGGATCGAGGTCGAGCAGCCGCGCCATATCGGCCTGGGTGTCGAGCGTGATGTGCCGGAGATCATGGCCGGTCATGATGAGCTGCCAAGTACGGGTGCGATCATCGAGGCTCATGGTAGCAGCCACCCGCTGTAGGTCTTGGCGTCCGGGTTCGCGCCGAAGCACCAGTAGGCCCCGTCGCGCTTCTCCCGCTTCCAGCCATGATCCTTGGGGCAGGCGGCAATAGCGGGGATGGTCTGTTCGCTGGCCTGGTCGAGCTGGCGGGCGAGCTTGCCGTTGATGGTGTTCGCCCAGCTCGCGGCGGCGACCTCGTCGCGGGCACGGGCATAGCCCGATGCTTCACCGGCCCCGTTCCCGAGGTGGTAGCCGTAACCCAGCGCAACAGGCACCAGCAGGGCGAAGCCGGCGAGCGCGCCGTTCCACCACCTGTCCCACCGCCGCCGGCGCAGCTCATAGGCGCGGCGATCGGCGGCATCGGCGGCAAGACGATCGTTCAGGGCGGCGTGCGCGGCCGTGTCAGCATCGATCCGACGCCGCAGGGTCTCTCCCGCTCCGGCAAGGCCATCTGCGGCCCCATGACGCGCTCCGGCCTCCGCACGGGCTGCCAGAACCGCAGGATCGACCAGGCGGGCCGCTATGGCCTTGTCGCGGGCTTCCTCTTCCTCGGCGCGCTGTGCGTCCCTGGCGGCTGCGTCGGCGAGACTGGCGCGCACGTCGGTCACCAGGTCGCGCAGGGTGCCGAAACCGGCAAGGATGCGCTGGATGTTGGTATCGAGGTGGGAGAAGAAGCTGTGCGCCTGGGCGGCGTCGGCGGCACTGCGCGCGCGACCGGCAGCAGAGGGCTGTGGATCGGGGGGCATGTCGAACTCGGCGGGGTCGAACTTGCCGGCCGGGGGATCGTGGCGATCGGACCCGAGCAGATCACGCCCCTTTGCGCGTTCTACCGGGCGGCGGGGATCGTCGTCGCGGTTGCGGTCCATCAGCGTTCCTCCCCGGGCAGTGTCCACCCCTCGAACGGTTTCCTGTCAGACTCGCGGCTGATGCGGTGGGTCAGCTCGGTGACGATGCCGGCGAACCGCTGATCCTTGGTGGCGGCATCGAGGAGCAGGCCACCCAGGATGATCTTGCGGCGGGTATCGAGGCGACGGCCTTCGGTGGCGATCCGGGCGTTGAGCGCATCGAGGCGAGCCTTGGCCTGGGCAAGACGTTTTTTCGCCAGTTCGACAGACTCGGGAGTGGGGGCAGCCATACCTTCTCCGCGTCAAAGCACGATCACGAACCGAGCATAGCGCAAACCAACAAACGAAGCCACCCGAGACGA
>JAHFRU010000031.1 GCA_023266115.1 Gammaproteobacteria bacterium | reverse complement strand
AGACGGCTACCGCGCACTCAACATCGCCGGCGGACCCGGAGCCAAGGTGGCCTGAGCCGCCCTGTTCGCTACCTGTTCAGCTTACCGCTGTCCGTGTCACAAACCTTGAGGTGCTCCCAAGATCTACCGCGAGAAGGTCAGCGCCGCGACGGCCGAGCGGCCCCAGCTCAAGCGCGCGATCGGCGCGCTCGATGCCGGCGACGTGCTTATGGTGACGGCCACCGATCGCCTGGCCCGCAACACTCGTGACCTGTTGAATATCCTTCATGCGGTGAAGGAGGTCGGCGCGGGCTTCCGCTCGATCGCGGAGCCGATGGTGGACACGACCTCGCAGTTCGCGGAGGTCGTCATTGCCGTGCTGGGGATCGCGGCGAGCTATGAGCGGCAGCGCATCACCGAGCGCACCGCTGCCGGCAGGGTTCAGGCCAAGGCCCGTGGCGTGAAGTTCGGCCGGCGTGCCGCCCTTACCCCCCACCAGCAGACCGAGGCGCTACAGCGGCTTGCGGCCGGCGACACGCAACGGACCGTCGCGGCGCTGTTCGACGTGGATCAGGCAACGATATCGCGGCTTGCCAGGCGATAGCGGGGTCACTCATCGGTTCGGCCGAACAGGCGGCCGAAAAACCCTCGCTTGGATTCCGTTGGTCCTGGTCCCGCCAGCAGGCCGATCACTCGGGCTTGTGCTTCACGTCGTTCCTCGTCCGATCGATCGAGACGATGGCGAAGATCATCGATCGTTCCCTCCCGGTCGTGTAACTGTTCCAAAGCCGCATCAAGACGAGCCTGTAACACGTTGGAATCTGACCCGTTACGGGTGTCAGCATCGGCGTTGCGCGGTGTTCCAATGACTGTTTCAGCAACTGGTGCGGCTGACTTTGGAGGGTAGACCCGATGAAGTTCTACCGGTTCGATTGAAAAGGAGCCGTCATCCTTTTTTATGGCAGATATCCGGCCGCTATTGATAGCGCGGGATATGGAAGCCTTGCTGATACCCGTTGCTTTGGCAGCTTCTCCTAGGGTGTAAGCCATGTATCTGCCCCTGTTGCGGATCGTTTCAAATGACGGTCAGCCAACCGTTAGCAGAAACGGGGTGATGGAGGAATGGTTAGGCTCTGCCCCACTTAGAGGCACACCCCGTAACCCATTTCGTCCAATCAGCCTTGAGAGCGTCGCCAGTCAGCTTACGGCGATGTTCGGGGCGGACGCGAGCATACTGATCCGCCAATCGCTGGACGGCATGCCCCCCGCCCAGGGCTATCCCGATCGCGTGAAGCTCTGGGGTCTTGAACCCATCTATTTGGTCGTCGGCAGGCCAGCGCAGAGCATCGGAAACAGATAGCCTGGAGGCGGCCGACGCGATGAGGCTGGCGGTATCGACGATAGTTTCCGTCGTGCCCTCCCGGCGCGCCTTCCGACCGCCGCTATGTCGCCCGGCCTCATCGGCCGCTGCGTCCGTGGCATCGTCGTCCTTCGGTGTGAAGGTCAGGGTAACGTGGGTGATTTTACCTCGTGCACCACGCTTTTCCGACCATTCCATGGTGAACGCGGCGAGCTGGTCGATTTCGGCTTTCGCGAGATCGAGGACGAAGCGGCGGAAATCGGAAAAATTGAGCAGCGTCTTAGGCGCTACGCCGACCCGCTCCCGCAATTCCTCGATCGTACCTGACCATCGAGGCTCGCGACGACCAGCTAGCAGGCATCCCATCTCATAGAGGGTGATGGCGTATTTGGAGCGGAATGCGAGCAGTGCCGCCCGGTTCAACCGGGCATAGTAGTCGCTCCCTTGCAGGATGGCCCGAGCTGGTGCTGTAAACTCCCATTCGACAGTAGCCCGGCCATCCTCCGCATGTTCGTTGAGCGTCCAGGCGAGCAGGGCGGCGGTAAGGGTCGCAACGCGCCCTTGGGCCGAGGTCGAAGGCATCTGGAATTTCACATCCATCAGCTCGTCAAGCGTGTCCTGTATCCGATCGTTGGCATTGTGCGTGCCCCGCAGTTCACGCTTGGCGATGACGTGCGATCCTGGCTGCCAGGCTTCGCCGGCAGCTTTGGCGATCAGGAGAGCCAAGGTTTTGCGAGCTGCAAGGGAAGGTGATGTACCCGCACCGAAACGGGCTTCGATGAACTCACCAGCTTTAACGATGGCGTGACCATCACGGACTGACGCCGTGGAAGCCGCTTTCATGGTGCGGCCGAGGACTGGATCATCGGACATAACCCAAAGTGCATCAGAAACGAGCTACGAATCAATATCTATTCGCATCTCGCTTCTGTGCGGAATACCCCACCCCATTCCTCGTAACTGGGCACCCCATTTCTCGTAGGTGCGCACCCCATTCCTCGTACCTGCGCACCCCATCCATCGTAGGTCGAGGTCTTTCCGATAACAAAATCAGTAGTTTAAGCGGCCCTGAATCATAGAATCAAAGAGAATATGAATCATCGCGGGCGCGCACGAGGCAACGACAGCCTGATGACATGCGGAATCGGCCTTCGGCCGATGCGCTGCTAATGCGTGCCGGCTGCGCCGTCACAGAAGCGGCCTATCGGCCGCTGGCTTGGCGAGGAAGGAGTCGAGGCTAGGGCGGCGAGGGGGTTTGCCGTTGCCATCGTGGACGACGATCGCGGACACGCCCGAGGCGGCGATGCGATCGATCAGACGATCGGCTTCCTCGTACTGGTCGCTGGGCCAATCTCGGGCGACGTGGACGCGATCGTCACCGATTTCGAGCGTCAGGTGCGAAATCGAAGGATCGAGGTCGAGCAGCCGCGCCATGTCGGCTTGGGTGTTGGGCGTGATGTGCCGGAGATCATGGCCGGTCATGACGAGCTGCCAGGTGCGGGTGCGATCATCGAGGCTCATGGCATAGGCCACCCAGTGATAGATTTGGCGTCGGCGTTGGTGGCGAAGCAGTAGCGCACGCCCTGCCGCTTCTCGCTGTGCCAGCCGTTCCCCTTGGGACAGCCGGCGATATCGGGGATGGTCAGTTCGCTGGCCTGGTCGAGCTGGCGGGCGAGCTTGCCGTTGATGGTGTTCGCCCAGCTCGCGGCGGCGACCTCGTCGCGGGCGCGGGCATAGCCCGATGCTTCACCGGCCCCGTTCCCGAGGTGGTAGCCGTAACCCAGCGCAACAGGCACCAGCAGGGCGAAGCCGGCGAGCGCGCCGTTCCACCACTTGTCCCACCGGCGCCGGCGCAACTCATGGGCGCGGCGATCGGCGGCATCGGCGGTAAGACGATCGTTCAGGGCGGCGTGCGCGGCCGTGTCAGCATCGATCCGACGCCGCAGGGTCTCTCCTGCCCCGACAAGGCCATCTGCGGCCCCATGACGCGCTCCGGCCTCCGCACGGGCCGCCAGAACCGCAGGATCGACCAGGCGGGCCGCTATGGCCTTGTCGCGGGCTTCCTCGTCCTCGGCACGCTGGGCGTCCCTGGCAGCGGCATCGGCGAGGCTGGCGCGTACGTCCGTCACCAGATCGCGCAGGGTGCCGAAGCCGGCAAGGATGCGCTGGATGTTGGTATCGAGGTGGGAGAAGAAGCTGTGCGCTTGGGCGGCATCGGCGGCACCGCGCGCGCGACCGGCAGCAGAGGGCGGAGGATCGGCGGGCATGTCGAACTCCGCCGGATCGAACTTGCCGGCCGGGGGATCGTGGCGATCGGACCCGAGCAGATCACGCCCCCTTTCGCGTTCTACCGGGCGGCGGGGATCGTCGTCGCGGTTGCGGTCCATCAGCGGTCCTCCCCGGGCAGTGTCCACCCCTCGAACGGTTTCCTGTCAGACTCGCGGCTGATGCGGTCGGTCAGCTCGGTGACGATGCCGGCGAACCGCTGATCCTTGGTCGCGGCATCGAGTAGCAGGCCACCCAGGATGATCTTGCGGCGGGTATCGAGACGACGGCCTTCGGTGGCGATCCGGGCGTTGAGCGCGTCGAGGCGAGCCTTGGCCTGGGCAAGACGCTTCTTCGCCAGTTCGACAGACTCGGGAGTGGGGGCAGCCATACCTTCTCCGCGTCAAAGCACGATCACGAAAGAAGCATAGCGCAACCCAACGAACGAAGCCACCCGAGACGACGATAGGAGACAAGGGCGCACTTTAGCATTACTGCGTAATGCGTGCGGCAGGGACACCCTGCACCCATGTCGCCGAGCGACAGCGGGGCCTCGGCCCCACACCCCGACCAGCGTCATGCCGCTGGACTACGTTTGAGAAGGCACGCGGACGATGGCGATCTACCATCTTGCGGTGAAATCGGTGTCGCGCTCGACCGGGCGCAGCGCGGTCGCGGCGGTCGCGTATCGTGCCGGCGTCTGCCTCGAAAACGAGCACGACGGCCTGGTGCATGACTACACGCGGCGGGGCGGTGTCGAGGACACGTTCATCGTCACGCCGGAAGGCGCAGAGTGGGCGCAGGATCGGTCTGCGCTGTGGAACGCGGCCGAGGCGGCGGAGAGGCGCAAGGACGCCAAGGTGGCGCGGGAGTATGAGTTGGGGCTGCCGGCCGAGCTGGACGCCGGCCAACGCCGCGACCTGGTTCGTGCTTTTGCGGAGGATATCCGCGACCGCTACGGGGTGGCGGTCGATGCGGCGATTCACGCCCCCCATGATTACGGCGACGATCGCAACCACCACGCCCATGTCATGACGACGACGCGGGTGGTGGACGCGGAGGGCTTAGGGGCGAAGACGCGCCAGCTCGATGTGCGATCGTCGGCATCGATCGAGGTGGAGGCAATCCGGGCGAGCTGGGCCGCGCAGGTCAACGACGCGCTGGAACTGGCGCAGGTGGTCGAGCGGGTCGATCATCGCAGCTATGCCCGTCAGGGCGTCGAGATGGAGCCGACCGTGAAGATGGGCCATGCGTCGGCCGCGATCGAGCGGCGCGCGTATGCCGAGCAGATCGCGGCGGGCGAGGAGCCGCACGCCGTCACCCCGCGCGGGCAGATGAACGAGGCGATCGAGGAGAAGCGCGGGCTGGGAGCCTATCTTGAGCGCGGCCGGGAGTGGCTGCAGGAGATGGGGCAGCGGGTGCGCGATCAGGCCGAGCTGGCGGCGCACGGCATGGCGAGCTTAGTGCAGGGCGCGGCGCGGACGATGCGGGCGGGGTTGCAGACCAGCACTGGCGACGGGTTCGATGCGCTGCCGGCGCTCGATCAGTCACCCCGGCAGCAGCAGACGCCGGCCCTCGATCATGGCCAAGACGAGCGCGATCGGCAGCGACAACGCCAGCGTGGGCATGACCGCGATGGGCCGGATATCGGGTTCGGGCGATGATCTGTATCTACACTCGGTCTGGCACCATAGGGAGGAAGCTATGAAGCGCGCTTTTGACAAGATCGCTGACGTTACGGCCATTCGCCAGGCACTGGTCGAAGGCGAGCAGAGCGGGGAGCCTGAACCGTTCGACTTCGTTGCGTTCAAGCAGCGCAAGGCCGCCCAGCAATCATTCCGATCTGAAATCCAGAAGGCCAAGGTGTTACGGTGACCGAGGAGGAACGACGGCTGCTCGGTGCGCTCGCTTGGATGTGCGAGCAGTATCTCAGCGACGGCGCGAACACGCTGGATCACCTGTGCATGAGTGCGGGAGAAGAAGCCGTCGAACTGCTCGCCAAGTACGGGTTGGTGGAGCCGTCAGGGAGGGGCGGCACCTGGACGCCGGCAGGTAAGGCGCTGTTAGCCTCGACCTGATACTTGTATCGCGTATCGATACGCGATACAAAACGGCGTGATAATCGGATTTCGGCACAAGGGACTCGAAGCCTTCTACACCACCGGCACGACGCGAGGCGTCCAGGCCGCGCATGTGAAGAAGCTCCGAAACATCCTCGGACTGTTGGAAGTGGCAGCGGGACCGGACGACATGAACGTGCCGTCTTTCAAGCTCCACCCTCTGAAGGGTGACCTGAAGGGCCATTGGTCTGTTTGGGTCAATGGCAACTGGCGGGTCACCTTCCGCTTCGTGGGCAGCAATACCGAACTGGTCGATTATCAGGACTACCATTGAGGTCATGACGATGATGCACAATCCTCCCCACCCCGGCGAAGTGCTCCGTGAAGAAGTCGTTGCGGCATTGAACCTGTCGGTTACCGAGGCTGCCAATCGCCTCGCCATGTCGCGGGTGGCTTTGTCGCGCGTGTTGAACGGCAAAGCCGGGATCAGTCCCGATCTGGCGGTGCGGCTCGAACAGGCAGGGGTAAGCAGTGCACGAGCATGGTTGGCTATGCAGGCGAACCATGATCTTTGGTGCGCGCGTCAGCATGTGCAGCCGCCTGTGCGCCTGTTGCAGGATGCCGCCTAACTCACATCAGCGCGATGAGTGAAAATGCGGATCGTTTCTTGGAATTGTAATGGGGCCTTTCGCCGCAAATTTGATCGCATTGGAACGCTGAACGCTGACGTTTATGTGATTCAGGAATGCGAGAATCCTGCCACGTCATCGGCAGAGTATCGCGGCTGGGCTGAGCAGTACGTTTGGGCAGGAAAATCTGACCGCAAAGGCGTTGGTATTTTCGTAAAGAATGGTCTGTCCGTTGAAGTATTGAATTGGCCCAGCTACGAACTTGAGCAGTTTATGCCCGTGCGCATCGCGGATCGCATCAATTTGCTTGCTGTATGGACAAAAAACAGCGCAAACATGGCCTACATCGGCCAATTTTATCAGTACCTACAGCATCATTCGCCGTTGCTAGACCCCGCTACGATCATATGCGGCGACTTTAACAGTAACGCGATATGGGACAAACGCGGTCGCGTGTGGAATCATTCGGAGTGTGTTTCCGCATTGAGCCGCCTTGGCTTTGACAGTCTCTACCATTGGACAACGGCTGAGCAGCAGGGCTTAGAAACTCAGCCCACTTTCTATTTACAGCGAAATATAGACAAGCCGTATCACATCGACTATTTTTTTGCCCACGCGACCACTTACGGGATCACGCCTAATATCGATGTAGGTAAGGCGGCAGAATGGCTTGAGATAAGCGATCACATGCCGGTAATGTTAACAGTTTAAGTATAATTAATACTATTCGCTCTGTGATTTTAGAAACGCGTCAAAAGCTTGTTTCATGTTTCTTTGTTCAATAGACGGGTCGGGAACTTGTAAATACTCTGCCCCTGAAAAGTTGTCTCCCCGCTTTCGGTTGAGAGGGGGTTCTAGGCTTTCAATAAGCAATGCCTCCATTGTCTCGATAACGACAGAATGTGTCCAAGAGACAGGAGCATCCACGAGTTGTCCGTCTTCGGAAACCGCTCGCAGGCCGAACCAAGAGAAACGATCCCATCGGCCTCCAAGCCGATCAGTTGTATGTGCCTTTAGTCTTGCAAAAAGTGTATCGGCAGCACGTCCTATGTAAATCACTCGGTCACGATCATGTAATAGATAAACGCCAACCTGATCGCTGAAATCAACATTGGCAGCCCCCTCATCCTGGCGGCCTAATAATTTAGGTTTTCCGTTCCAGATCACGCTGCTTCGTTGCCAAAACATGCCAAGAGCTTTTAAAGCACCTGTTTCATTTTCAGATTCAACAATATCGTCAGCTTGCTGTTCTGCGACGGGTTCTAAACTCTCCTTTAGGGCGTAAAGTCCGTTCCCAATAGGAATAAATATGCTGTTGGGGTCGGAACGAGCTCTTGTAAAAGCTGACGCAACGCTTGCAGCCGGATTTGCGACTGATTTGAAACCACGAGCGGATATTTCTTTGGCAATGTTGGTATAATGCATTGCACCGCCAGTTGAGCGCATAACCCTTTCAATCGCCTCTTCCCAAGAAAGGGCGTTGACCTGAGCTTTCTTTGTGCGACCTCGAGCCGGAGCCGGAGCCGGAGCCGGAGCCGGAGCCGGAGCCGCCTGTTCGGCTGGCATGGACACCACTTTGGGCGGTCGACCGCGACGTTTACGCTCCGGCTCTGTCATCCTGTATCCCTTTTCTCCGGTAACATCTGGCCGGTTTTGAGAATGTCGGCAACTCAAGCTACAGCGCAGATATTAATGATGTAAAATTCAAAGGTTTTGCATCGCTCGGAAAATGGCGGAAATCCGGGCACTTCCATGATGCATAATTCCGATGCACAATCAGAGCATGATTTACGGCTACGCGCGCGTCTCATCCAACGGGCAGGATCTGGCGCAGCAGCTCGCCCAGCTCGACGCGGCCGGCTGCACCAAGATGGGGGCACCTCAAGGTTTGTCATATGGACAGCGGCAGTCGGAACAAATGGTCAACAAAAGCCTGAGCGTTGCCGCAAAGTATATTAAGTTTCGTGGGTTTGTGAGGTTGGACGAGTTGG
>JAHFRU010000008.1 GCA_023266115.1 Gammaproteobacteria bacterium | reverse complement strand
GCCGGTGCGAAAAGACCCTTGCGGTACAAAACTCGCGCGGCAATGTAGAAGCGGAAGGAACGGTTCTGCCAAGCGATGTACTTCAACTCATGCGCGCGAAACATTGGCTATGACGCCCAACATGTTTTCGACACCCTAATGGGTGTCTTGTTTTACACCAACATGGTGTGTAACATTTTTCGGTCAGTGAAAAAACAATAACTTAAAACCAATATTACCGGGAAATACACCCTAATGAAATCGGCAAGTACACCTCCTGCATCGGCTGCTCATGTGGGGCCGGTATGGAGCTACAAAAACCCAGACTGATGGATCAGGCGAGGGATCAAGCAAATAGTGCGCCGTCCGGATATCAACTTCGCGGGAATCCAGTAACACACTGTGTCGAAAGCTCTGGATTCCGGGTCTCCGCTACGCTCCGCCCGGAATGACGAAATTAATCAGGGTTTCCTTTGCGTATACCGCCGCATGATTTTGCTTTTCAGTCGGCGCATGACGGCTGTCGCCTGCTGCACCCTCATTGCTTACAGTTATCTGCGATCGCCAGACTTTGTTCGCAGTATTTCATCGAGCGTTTTTTGATACGTCTGCAGATGCGGCCCGCCGAGGTTGAGGGCGTGGCGCGCAGCGGCTTCGGCTTGCTCCAGCCGGTTTAATTCGAGCAGTACGTGAGCGATGTTGTTGTAGATGACGGCCGCTGTGGGATCGATCTCCAGCGCGCGTTGATAGGTGAGCACCGCCTGTTCCTTCTCATTCAGTTGATACTGGCTGTTGCCAAGGCCGAGCAATGCGTCCGGGCTGTCGGGCCAGCGTGCAAGCAGGGCGGCATAGGCGTCGCGCGTGGTCTGCCAGTCGTTCAGTCGCTCCAGGTTGAGGATGGCTTGCAGGTAGTGTTCCCGTTGCGCGGTGGCGGGTAATGTCTGCGGCGGCGTAACCACGACAGCCCAGCTTCGGGCGCGGTTCCATGTCGCGAGGAAACGCGTCAGCGACATGCGCATGTTTTCATCGACACCGCTGTGCAAGGTTATCGTGCGATCCGTCAGGTCGTAACCGGTAACGACGGCGTAATGCCAGACGGGCCACCAGTTCAGCCCAAGATTCTGCAATACGAGTACCGGATGTCCGGCGTGGATTTCGCGCAGCAGCGCATCGGGATTTGGCTCGATGACATACGGGATGCGGTGGTGACGGCGTGCCGCCGCGAGCATTTCTATCTGAAGGCTGCCGTTGCGCGCCGGGAGGTAGACCTGCGGTGTCAGCGCATCCGTCGTTGTTTCTACACCGGACCAGTTGAGCACCATCGCGAGCGACGCCGGGCCGCATTGGTAGCGATCCTGAGCATGAAACGGTACATTGCCAAGCTGATGGCGGTCGGCGATGTTGAGTGTGTGGCGATCGGCGAGGTCGGGCGTGGACGCGCACCCCGCAAGCAACAACACAAAAAGAAAGCCGGTGCGCCGCAGCACACCGGCTATAGTGTCGTGCAGTGTATTAACGGACCGTCTTCTTGACGAACGGAAAGACGTTCGTAAAGCCGAGGATGTCCGTAATCAGCAGGACCAGGAAGACAAAGACGAGTGCACCAATCACATCGCCGCCGGCAGGCAGATCCTTGACTTGCGCTGCCAGCTCGGCGGCCTCGTTGTCGCTCATCGCATTGACGCGGGCCTGCACGTCATCGGCGCTGACACCGAGGGATTGCAGTTTTGCCGCGACATCACTGCGCTTGAGAACATCGAGCAGATAGCCACGATCGGCACTGTCTGCCGCGGTGAACGCTTCCGCGGTGCCGATCATGGACGCCTGCGCCGCCGGCATGGACACAGACAGGCCGAAGAAACACACCAGTAAGGCGCGGGCGATAAATTTGGACTTCAGCAGTGCGTACATGGTCGTTCTCCCATTTAATAAAAAGGCCTGCCTGTTCAGGAAACAGGCAGGCCTTTTTATTGTGTCATGATGGCGCCGTTTTGCCCACCGGCGGGCGCGCTACCCGGCCCTGATATTTTTAACGAGGGCGTCAATCGCCGCCAGTCGGACGAATTGCCGATGGTCCCTCTGTCCGGTTGCATTCGACCAACGCGGGGCTTACAGTCAATACCGTCGCATCCCGCCTCACGCAAATAACCTCGTCGCCACCTGCTGCCATATCTCCCAGTGAAGCGCATATCGGTAACACAACACGGTCTGATTCTCGTCACGGCGGTATTTCTCGTCGCGACGGCCAATACCACGTTCTTTACCAAGGTAATCGAAACCTACGCGCTTACTGTCACCAATATCGGTTTTCTGTTGTCTGTCCCGTTACTGCTCGCTTGCATTCTTGTTTTGATGGCCTCGCTGGTGGCAAGTCGTTACACCACTCGGCCAGTGCTTATCCTGATGGCGCTTGTCGCCGCGCCGGCGGCGTATTTCACCGACCGGTTCGGAACCGTCATCGACGACGTGATGATCCAGAATATGGTGGACACCAACACCGCCGAGGCGACCGATCTGTTGACGATCGAGCTGGCGCTACGCGTATTGTTGCTGGGCGTACTACCAGTCATCCTTATCTGGCGCATACCGGTGCGGTATCGCAGCGTTTATCTGGAGTTGCGTAGCAAGGCCCTGGTCAGTGGCATGTCGGTATTGCTGATGCTGGCGATGGTGTTTGCGTTTAGCGGACATTACGCGAATTTTTTTCGTGAGCACAAGCCGCTGCGTTATCACACTAACCCGACCTATCCGCTTTATTCGCTCGGGCGGTACTGGGCGGCACATGGCGCGATCCGGGCGGCGCCGGCGCTCGTCAGGATTGCCAATGACGCGGCGATTTCGCCAGACGACCCCGAGCGAGAGCTCGTCATCATGGTGGTGGGCGAGACCGCGCGCGCCGATCGTTTTTCGCTGAACGGCTACACCCGCGAAACGAATCCTCTGTTGTCCGTGGAACCCGGTCTCCGTAGTTATAGTGACGTCATGGCCTGTGGCACCTCGACGGCGATCGCCGTGCCGTGCATGTTTGCGCTGGCCGGACGGGAAGACTTCGATCGTCAGCAGGCCGAACACACCGAAAACGTACTGGATGTACTGCAACGTACCGGGGTCTCGGTATTGTGGCGCGACAACAATTCCGATTCCAAAGGCGTTGCGTCGCGTGTCGCCTATCAGGACTTCCGTTCTCCGGCGGTCAACCCGGTTTGTGACGTGGAGTGCCGGGATGAAGGAATGCTGGCGGGGCTGCAGGATTTTATCGATCGGCAACACAGCGATATCCTGATTGTGCTACATCAGATGGGCAATCATGGACCGGCCTATTTCAAACGCTATCCAGCTGAATTCGAGCACTTCAAGCCGGCCTGTCAGAGTGCGGAATTGTCACAGTGCAGCGTGGAGGAGATCAATAATGCCTATGACAACGCGATTCGCTATACCGACCGGTTTCTCGCCCAGGTCATCGCCCTGTTAAAAGCCAATAGTGCTGCCTTTGAGACGGCGATGCTGTACGTGAGCGACCATGGCGAATCGCTGGGCGAGCATGGCCTGTATCTGCACGGGCTTCCATATGCCATGGCCCCACGCGAACAGAAGCATGTGCCGGTGCTGCTGTGGCTCGGTGACAGCAGTGATGTGGAGGTCGCCAGCGTGATCGAGAACGTGGATCAACCCGCTTCGCACGACTCGGTCTTTCACTCCCTGCTGTCCATCTTTGAGGTCAACAGCAGTGTGCTCGACCGGAAGCTTGTAAAATTCAAGGTAAAAGAGGCAGGCACCGACCAGCTGAACGAAATGACCCCCGGCGCGGTTACTCGCTGCGCCGGGGTCAGGATTCAAACCATCGATCAGATATGCGGAAATACGCCCGACCCCAGCGCAACGGTCACCAGCAGGCAGTAAAGATATTTCAGCAATGACAGGTATTCTGGCTCGCGGTAGTACATATTCACACTCCAGAGAGGATGGGCCGGGACATCACCAGACAGATTGGTAGGCTCTGTAGTTAATATCCTCCGCAGCAAGCGGTTCGAGCGTGAGCCATATCCCAGTTCCGGGATACGAAGTGTGAAGCCGGTGGCCTAAACAGCTTATTTGTCGGTACGGCAGTTATACGATGATGTTGACGCCGCGCAGCCGCGGATAGCGTTTGGGAAGAGCGGCTTCCTCCTGGCGACGAATATGCGTGCGGCGTTCGCGCCTGGAGCGCGTATCGAGCATCACCGGTACATTCATCTGGCGCCGCTCATCCCGGCGCCGTTCCACGCCCTCCCTGCGGTATGCGGTTCGACCGGGTGCTGCCGGCCGCCGTCTGTCGCGGCCGCGCCACGAACGCGCGGGTACTGGCGCTTCTATGCGCGGGTGAGGCGCCAGTTCATTGATCCGCGCGACCTCGTGGCTTTCCTGCTCCACGGCCCGGGAGGACGGCGCGTTCGGGTTGTCGCGCGTTGGCGTAATCTGCATCGGACTAATCTACCTGTTCCAATATAATAATAAATGCAGTGGTCTGATTGTTCTGGAAACCGCGCAACAACACGACGCTAGAAGTAGGCGGCCCAGTCCTGAGACAGATCACCGTAGACGAAGAACGAGGGATTGAGCAACGACTCCTTGGTGTTGTAACGTAGCGGCCGCATCTCGAGATCCACCAGCCGGCCGCCCGCCTCCTCGACGATACACTGCGCCGCGGCGGTATCCCATTCCGACGTCGGCCCGAAGCGCGGATAGATATGCGCGCTGCCTTCGGCGACCAGACAGGACTTCAGCGAGCTGCCCATACTGATAATTTCATAGTCGCCGATGCGCTCCAGCATTGCATCAAGCGAATCGCCGCGGTGCGAGCGGCTGCCAGCGACCTTCACCGTACCGCCACGCCACGCAACCGAGCGGATACCGACCGGCGAACCGCCGGCTACTTGTTTGTACGCGCCCTTGCCGGACACCGCGCAATAGGTAACGTCGCTGACCGGCACATAGATGACGCCGATCACCGGACGATGGTCGTCGATCAGCGCGAT
This sequence comes from Gammaproteobacteria bacterium, assembly GCA_023266115.1. Taxonomy (GTDB): domain Bacteria; phylum Pseudomonadota; class Gammaproteobacteria; order VBWC01; family VBWC01; genus VBWC01. The sequence continues at coordinate 119,751 of JAHFRU010000008.1, read as the reverse complement.
ATTGACGGTGAATTCGCCGTTGCGCTTGATGAACTCGCGCGTGCCATCGAGCGGATCGACCAGCCAGTAGCGCTGCCAGCGGGAGCGCTCGGTAAACGGAATCGACGCGGACTCCTCCGACAGAACCGGTAATTCCGGCGTCAGCTGCTTCAACCCCGATATGATCGCTTCATGCGCCGCCACGTCGGCCTCGGTCAGCGGGCTGCGGTCAGCCTTCACGGTAATATCGAAGTTGCGGTTATAAATCTGCAGAATTTTATCACCGGCATCGCGCGCCACCGCGATAACCGTGTGCAGAATGTCGCCAGTCAACTCGTCAAAGGGCATGTCTACGGTTTACGCCTGTCGGCGATCAGCTCCCGCACCATGAACAACGCGGCGATGCTGCGCGCTTCGGTGCAATCCTCCAGCGCCAGCAGTTCGTTAAGCCGGCTGAGCTGCCAGGGCACCACCTCAATCTCCTCCGGTTCGTCGCCGTCACGGCGCTGCTCATAGAGGTCCTCGGCAAGAATCACGTGGCTGGTATGGCTGAGATAGCCCGGCGCGACGGTGAATGACGTCAGATGGCGCAGCCGGCGCGCACCGTAGCCCACCTCTTCCATCATTTCGCGATTGGCGGCCTGTAACATGTCTTCGCCCGGCTCAATGCGACCCTTCGGCAGCGCCAGTTCATAGCGCTGCACACCGCCGGCATATTCGCGGATCAGCAGCACCGTGTCGTCGTCCAGCATCGGGACGACCAGCACCGCACCCCGGCCGGAGCCCTTCAGACGCTCGTACTGAACCACCGTACCGTTATCGAACTCGAGATCGACCTGCTCGACGTGAAAGATACGGGTCCTGGCGATTGTCGCGGAATTGAGAATGCGCGGGCTGTTACGCATGGTTTTCCGTGGTTGCAGACCCGGGGCAACCAACGCTGCGCCCGGCGGGCCTGATGCTTTGCAAACAGTCTGGCTATTGTACGCCGGAAAACCACCGTGTGGCAGGTGAGTCGGCGACACACGATACCCGGCAGCCCGCGGCGCGCCCCTGACACGACGCAGGTTGCCGGGCGCGGCGAACAGGACTCGTCGCTTCGATCATCCGCAGGTATCCAGACCTCGCCAGCGAACTAACCTGGCTTTCCCCAGGTCTTGAAACGCTTCTTGCAGTATTTCAGCAACTCATCATACGTCGTGAAATAAAGATCAAATCCGTCCTCGGCAGGCGCGTCATATTCACAGTAATCGTTCGAATGCTCGCGGCAGATTTCCGGACGGGTCTCGTAGATGCCGCAGCGTCCGCCGGGCTGCAAATGCGTACAACGACCCTCGACCAGCAGCGTCCAGCCGTCCTCGTCCTTGTAGATGCTGACGTTGTCGTGCGAGACCTGCCACAGCAAATGATCGAAATCGCTCTTCGCGCGCGGCGTCGCCAGCGTCTCCGTGATATAGGTGCAGCACTTGGAGTTCGTGCAGTAACCGCATTTGGTTTCCGGGGTTAGTTTTTCCGGACGGATCGGGATGACCTTGCGCGGGACTACCGCTCCCCCGACACCCTCTGCCTTTATCGTCGCGCGACTCATCCGGCCTATACCTTGCGATAGATGCGCGCGCCGTCGGCCGCGAATTCCTGTGATTTTTCCTGCATACCAAGTTTCAGTGCCTCCTCGTCGCTGATACCTTTCTGCGTGGCGTAGTCACGCACCTCCTGCGTAATCTTCATCGAGCAGAAATGCGGCCCGCACATCGAACAGAAATGCGCCACCTTGGCGGAATCCCGGGGCAAGGTCTCGTCATGAAATTCGCGCGCGCGCTCCGGATCGAGGCCGAGGTTAAACTGATCTTCCCAGCGAAATTCAAAGCGCGCCTTGGACAACGCATTGTCGCGCAGCTGCGCGCCGGGGTGGCCTTTCGCCAGATCGGCCGCGTGGGCGGCTATCTTGTAGGTGATGATGCCCTCGCGCACGTCGTTCTTGTCCGGCAGACCGAGATGTTCCTTCGGTGTCACGTAACAGAGCATCGCGGTACCGAACCAGCCGATCATCGCCGCCCCGATGCCGGACGTGATGTGGTCGTAGCCCGGTGCTATATCGGTCGTCAGCGGGCCGAGCGTGTAGAACGGCGCCTCGTGACAGACGGCCAGCTGACGGTCCATGTTCTCCTTGATCATGTGCATTGGCACGTGACCCGGCCCTTCCACCATCACCTGCACGTCGTGTTGCCACGCGATCTTCGTCAGCTCCCCCAGCGCCTTCAGCTCGCCGAATTGCGCGGCGTCGTTGGCGTCGGCGATGGAACCCGGCCGCAGACCGTCGCCCAGCGAGAACGACACGTCATAGGCCTTCATGATCTCGCAGACTTCCTCAAAATTCGTATAGAGGAAATTCTCCCGATGATGCGCCAGACACCATTTCGCCATGATGGCTCCGCCGCGCGAGACGATGCCGGTGACGCGGTTCGCGGTCAGCGGGATATGGCGTAGCAACACACCGGCATGTATCGTGAAGTAATCAACGCCCTGCTCGGCCTGTTCGATCAACGTATCGCGGAAGATCTCCCACGTCAGTGCCTCGGCCTTGCCGTCGACCTTCTCCAGCGCCTGGTAGATCGGCACCGTGCCAATCGGCACCGGCGAATTGCGGATGATCCACTCGCGCGTCTCGTGAATGTTTTTGCCGGTGGACAGGTCCATGACGGTATCGGACCCCCAGCGTATGCCCCATATCATCTTCTCGACCTCCTCGCGGATCGACGAGGTGACGGCCGAGTTGCCGATATTACCGTTGATCTTCACGAGGAAGTTGCGGCCGATAATCATCGGCTCGAGCTCCGGATGATTGATATTCGCCGGGATGATCGCGCGCCCGCGCGCAACTTCGTCACGCACGAACTCCGGCGTGATCGCCCTTGGTATCGCCGCGCCGAACGACTCGCCGGCGTGCTGCTTCAACAACGGCGAGTCGCGGTATTGCTCCAGCCGCTGGTTCTCGCGTATCGCAACGAACTCCATTTCAGGAGTGACGATGCCGCGCCTGGCATAATGCATCTGTGTGACGTTGACGCCAGGGCGGGCGCGCCGCGGACGGCACTGCTGCGGGTACCGCAGTCGGGAAAGTTTCGGGTCGACCGCGCGGCGCCGACCGTAATCGGATGTCAGGCCATCGAGCAACTCGGTGTCACTGCGTTCGGCGATCCACGCGCCGCGCACGGATGGCAATCCCTCGCGAAGATTCACGGTCACCGTCGGGTCCGTGTAGGGACCGGATGTGTCATACAGGGTGACCGGCGCATTCTTTTCGCCGCCGAACATCGTCGGCGTATCCGCCAGACAAACCTCGCGCATCGGCACACGCAAATCAGGCCGGCTGCCGGTAACGTATATCTTGCCGGAATTCGGAAATCCCGCTATCGAAGCGTCGAGCATATCGGCCGCTTTCGTCATCGTATCGTCTGCAATGGCGCTCATGACACGTCTTCTCCTTGCTGCGTCCGGGGACAGGCACTGACGGCGGCGACCCGAAGCCTGTCGCATGGCGACGAGCTCCGGACAAGAGAGGCAGGATGATGATTCATCGGCATGCTGCTTCCCTACGCCGGCATAAACCGGATCAGGTTCAAAGGGTCTCTCTCAGCCGCGCACCCGCACGGCACCCCGAGCATTGATGCAGGGACTCTAGAACATGCCCCGGCCCATTGCAAGATTCACGGCGGATTCCTGCACTGCTTAAGGAACCTCTGATTAATCACCTTTTCGTCATTCCCGCGAAAGCGCGAGCCCATGGGCGGGCGAGGCAGGGCGGCGTCGGGAACGGCCGCCGAGGAATCCAGCAACACCCTGTTTCGAAAGCTCTGGATTCCGGGTCTCCGCTACGCTCCGCCCGGAATGACGACACATCAGAGGTTCCTTAAAAGTCCTCCGGCGATGTCGGGACTCACCGGTGCCGATTCTCGCGACGCCGCCACAGCGCGGACATGAACAGGCCGGTGGCGATGATCAGCCACCAACCGGGATCGGGCGCCCCGGCGGTCGTCGACGTGGAGACGATACCGCGATTGAAGCCGGTGTTTATCGTTACCGAATTGTCGGCGGTGTTGACCTCGTCTTCGTTGGCCTTAACGCTGGCGGTGTTGTCGAACGAGCCGATGAACTGTCCCGGCAACACCGTCGTTTTGATCGCCTGGGTCAGATCAACGACCAGTGTCACGATTACCTTCTGGCTAACGGCCAGCGTGCCGAGGTTACAACTGACCGTACCGCCGAACGCCGCGCAGGTACCCTGCGCAATGGAGTTTATCCAGTTCGTGCCGTCCACGCTGGTGGCAATGAAACCGTCGGTACCGACCGCGACAAAGCGGCTGCCATCCCAGATCGATGCCTCCAGACGCACGACGCCGGCCGACGTTTCGGCCAGCCATGACACGCCATCGGTGCTGGTCAGCGTCACGCCGCTGCCCCCGGTTATGACAAAACGCGAGCCGCTCCAGACGACGTCGGTGAGCAGCACCAGCGTGCCGCTGCGTTGCGAGGTCCAGGCAACGGCGTCCACGCTGCTCACGATGGTGCCACTCTCCCCCGCGGCAACAAACCGCGTGCCGCTCCAGGCAACCGTTGCCAGCGACTTGACGATCTTTGAGTCGCGCCGCGTCCACGCAACGCCATCCGGGCTGGTCATCACCGTGCCGTTGTCGCCGACCGCGACGAACTGCGCGCCGCTCCAGGCAACGTCGCGCAGCCGATCGGTCGTCCCGGTGTTTTGCGCCGTCCAGGTAATGCCATCGGGACTGGTCAGCAGTGCGCCCAGCGAACCGACCGCGACGAAGCTGCTGCCCGACCAGATGACCTTGTAGAGAAAGCCGTAAACGCCAATCGAGCGCACGGTCCAGCTGACGCCATCGCTGCTGGTAATGATCACGCCGCCGCTGCCGACGGCGACGAAACGGCTGCCGCTCCAGGCAACGCCCAACAGCGCGTTGACGACGTAGGCCGGCCGCAGGGTCCATGTCGCGCCGTCGTTACTGGTAAGGATAACGCCGTTGTTGCCCACCACCACGTATGACGTGCCGTTCCAGACGATGCCGTTGAGATCCTCGATAGTATCGGTCGTTTCCGCGGCCCGGAAAAACATGCCGTCGGGCAGCGTGTCGGTCAGCATGACGCCGGTGGCGACGACACCGGTGGTCGACGGTACGCCGTTATTCGTCACTGTAAATTTGTATTTGAGCGGAAACCCGACCGCGGCGGGGTTCGACGCTGCCGTTCCGGCGATCGCCAGGACATCAATGTGGCCGACCAGCGATTCGATCGTCACCAGATTATCCGCCGTATCCGACTCCGTCTCCGTCGCCGATACCGACGCGGTTGCGGTAAGTTTGCCGACCTGCGGCGGCGTCACCTTGATGTTGACAGTAACGCGCGCGTCCACCCGCATATCGCCGAGATTGCAGTTGACGACCCCCGCACTATGAACACATGCGCCGAGATTCAGGTTGAGAGCGAAGTTCTTGCACGCATCGGTGCCGGTAACACTGCATACGGCGTCCGCCGCGGAAGCGGAAATAAATCCGAGCCCGGCCGGCAGCGTGCTGTTAAACATCACGCCGGTGGCATCATGCACGCCGGGATTGGTGACGGTATAGTTGTAGTCCAGCGCCGCATCGACCGTCACCGGATCGGGATCGGGCACACCGGTCATCCTGAGATTCGGCAGCTCGCCGCCGCCGAGTATTGTGCCCGCGGCTCCGACCGGCACGAAGCGGGCGGTGTTCCAGACCACCGCGGCCAGATTATTGGTCGTTACGATCGGCTCAATGGCCCAGGTGATGCCGCCGTCGCTGCTACCCAGCACGGTCCCGCTGCCGCCGACCGCGATCAACGCACCGCCACCGGAAACGACCGCGTTCAGTGCGACGCCAACGCCGGACGTACGCGTCACCCAGCTGGCCGCATCCGCGCTCGTCGTTATCGTGCCCGACGCACCGACGACCACGTAGCGCGTGCCATCCCACGCCGCGCCATACAGATTGGCGCCGACGCCCGGGATACGCTGTGCCCAACTGATGCCGTCGCCGCTCACTCGCACCTCACCACTATTGCCGACCGCCAGAAACTGGCTGCCGGTCCAGATCACGTCGTTGAGCGTCTGCGACGTACCGGAACTGCGCGGCGTCCAGACCACGCCATCGGCGCTGGTCAGTATGGTGCCGCTCGCACCGACCGTGACGAACCGGCTGTTGCCCCAGGTAATCGCCCGCAGCGCCGCGCTATTGCCGGTGCTCGGCGGCGTCCACGCGATGCCATCGGGGCTCGTCAGCACAATCCCGGCGTCACCAACCGCGGCAAACAACGCGCCGCTCCAGGCGACGTCAAACAGGTGCTTGGTGGTACCGGAACTCCGTACCGTCCACGTCTCGCCATCGACACTGGTCGCCATCGCGCCGCTATTGCCCACCGCGATCAGCTGGCTGCTGTTGTAGGCGGTTACGCCATTAAGTGCCTGCTGGGTCACTGCAATCGACCTGGTTACCCATGCCGAACCGGCCGTCGGCAACCCCAGGATAGTGCCGTTGGCCCCGACCATCACCGCCTGCCGGGCGTTAAATGCTACCGCCAACAGCGTATATGGCGTGCCGGACGGTATCTTGCCCCAGTCCGTCCCGTTGCTGGATGTGGTGATCGTGCCGTTCAGACCGTTGGCAAGGAAGGCCGTATCGACCCAGACGATATCGCGCAGATCGGTGGTTACCTTGGAATCGCGCGCGACCCAATCGGTGAGGTTGGTGCTCGTCATCAAGAGACCGCCCTCGCCGGCAACCGCCAGCAACGGCGGATTGGCGCTTGGGGCCCACGCCACGCCATACAGATGTTTGGTAACGCCAGAACTGCGGGCCTGCCACACTGATCCATTCGGGCTGGTGAACATACTGCCACTGTCGCCGACCGCGACAAACAGCGACCCGCCGACACCGCCCAGCAGCACATCGCGCAGATGCGCCGTCCCGGCCGTGGCCGACTGCCAGGTGTCGCCATCGCCGCTGCGCACCACGGTACCGTTATCGCCGACCGCGACGTAATTGGCGCCGGCGACGCTGGACCAGCTGACGGCATTCAGATTCTGCGCGGTGCCCGAAACGCGCGTCTCCCAGACGTTGCCGAGATTGCTGGTCACAATGGTGCCGTTATCGCCGACCGCAACGAACTTGATCGTGGTATTGGAGTTGTAAACGACGCCGCGCAGATTGGCGGTGGTGCCGGAAACCACGCGCACCCAGGTGTTGCCGTCGGTGCTGGTCAGGATCGTGCCGAGGTCGCCGACGGCGACGAACAGCGAGCCGGACGAGGTCGCCGCGCGCAGCGTGTTGCCGCTAGGAAACGGGTTTGTCCACTTCCACTGCTTCGCCGCGGCGTGCACCGGCAGCGCGATACACAACGCCAGCAGAACTATGGCCAGCGGTGCAAAACCGCGGTGCAGACGCTGTAACCATCGCGAATGTTTATTGCCGAAACACAAGGTATACACGGGTCGTCGCAAAAAAAACGGGTTAACGCGCTTCACTCTATATAACTCGCCATAAGAACATATCGGCGGTGACCCGGCGCATGTTAGGGCGGGCGACCGGATGCCGAAGCATAAGAACCTGAAAAGCAGCAGATTTTATCCGATAAAAAGCGACTCTGCGCAGTATACTTGGAAAATTGGCGTGTCACCGGGAAACGGCCGGATCAGGCAAGCGCCACGGCGACGGGCATTCTTGCCATGGCCCGTCAAACCGCTTACCCTTTTTCGTCCCGGTTCAGGCCGCGTGAGAGCAAAACATGATGGAATTGCAAAAAGCCCGTTTCAATATGATCGAACAGCAGATCCGTACCTGGGACGTGCTCGATCAGCGCGTACTCGATCTGCTCGATCAGGTGCCACGTGAAAATTTTGTCCCGGAAAACTATCGCAATCTCGCCTATGCCGATATCAGCATTCCGCTCGGACACGGGCAGGTGATGATGTTGCCGAAACTCGAGGCGCGCGTGGTTCAGGCGCTGGATATCAAACCCGGCGACCGTATACTCGAAATCGGCACCGGCAGCGGCTATCTGACGGCGCTGCTCACCAGCCTCGGCCTGCATGTCGAGAGCGTCGAGATATTTCCGGACCTGCTTGCGACCGCCGGCGAAACGCTGGCGCGACACGGCATCACCAACGTCACGCTGCATGCGGGCGATGCCTCCCGCGGCTGGCATAAGGACGATACGTTCGATGCTATCGTAATCACCGGCACAACACCGATACTGCCCGATGCGTTCGCCAACGCCTTGCGGCGCGGCGGGCGTCTGATCGCGTTCGTCGGCCAGCCACCGGTAATCGAGGCGACGCTGATCACGCGCGTCGGCGAGCACGAATGGGCACGCGAAGCGATGTTCGAAACCGGACTGCCGATGCTGGTCAACGCCGAGCAGCAGCCGCAATTCGTCTTCTAGCTGGCGTCGCGACCACTTTCCAATGCACACGGAGTCCATGTGCCACAACGCATAATGTCGTTCCGGTCGTACCCGGCAATACTGTTCGCACTGACCCTGCTGCCCGGCCTGTGCGCCGCGGCACCGGCTGAAGGGCTGCTGGATATCTATCGTCTGGCCGACCAGTACGATACTCAGTTGCAGCAGGCCGAAGCCGCTTACCGTGCATCGCTGGAGGCACGGCCACAGAGCCGCGCCGGGCTGCTGCCATCGGTCGGTATATCCGCCAACACGACATGGAATGAGCAGGACCGGACCTATCCGGGCAACGCGACGTTCAGCGGCAACGAGAATTTCAACAGCCATGGCTACTCGCTGAACCTGACGCAACCGCTCTACCGCCATGAAGCGTGGGTCCGCTACCGCCAGTCAAAGGACACGATCAGCGAGGCCGAAGCCACCCTGATGACGGCGCAGCAAGCGATGATCGTGCGCGCCGCCGACAGGTATTTCAACGTACTGGCCGCGACCGACAATCTGCAGTTCGCCACGGCGGAAAAAGATGCGATCAAGCGCCAGCTGGAACAGACGCAACAACGTTTTGAGGTCGGGCTGATCGCCATTACCGATGTACTGGAAGCACAGGCCAGCTACGACACCGCCGTCGCCCAGGAGATCGAGGCGAACAACCTGCTGGCCACCTCCCGCGAGGTATTGCGCGAACTGACCGGACGTAACCATGAACGCATTGCGCCACTGCGCGCGGACACGCCGCTGGTGAATCCGGTGCCCGCCGATATCGACGCGTGGACGGAGAAATCGCTGGAAAACAGCCTGGCATTACGCGCCGCGGAATTCGCCTACGATGCCGCGCACAAGGAAGTCGCCGCGCAGCGCGCCGGCCACTATCCGACGCTGGATGCGTTCGCCAGCCGCTCGAATACCGTGTCCGATGGCGGCAGCTTCGGCAAAAGCGATATCGACGACACCCGGATCGGCCTGCAACTGAACATGTCTTTGTTCCAGGGCGGCCTGGTTGCATCGCGGACACGGCAGGCGCGCCACGGCGCCGAACAGGCGTCGCAGGCGATGGAACAACAGCGGCGCGGCGCGATACGCCAGACGCGCGAGGCCTATCTGGGCGTGCTTGCCGCGATCAGCCGCGTCACTGCGTTCAAGCAGGCGCGCGCCTCCAGCCAGAGCGCGCTGGAGGCGACCGAAGCGGGCTATGACGTTGGCACACGTACCACGGTCGATGTACTGCTCGCGCGGCGCACGGTGTTCCTTGCCCAACGCGACTACGCGCGTTCCCGTTATGATTACATACTCAATTCGCTGCGTCTGAAACAGGCGGTTGGCACGCTGAGTCCGGCGGACCTGGAACAGGTCAACGCCTGGCTGGCGAATTGATCCTGCGTAGAGCGGAACTGACGCATTCCCCTGTCGATGTTTTAAACTTCCGGGATGGCTGAACAAGACGCAAGGCCCATGCGGACCTATCTCGCGCCGCGTTACTGGCTGACCTGGCTCGCGCTGTCGCTGCTGTGGTGCGTGGCCCATAGTCCGTATCGTGTACAGATGGCGCTCGGCAAATGGATCGGGCGATTGTTCTATCGCGTCGCCGGCCACCGGCGCCGTGTCGCCGAGGTCAATGTCAGCCTCTGTTTCCCGGAGCTGACACCGGACCAGCGTGCGCGTTTCGTCAAGGCGCATTTTGTATCGGTTGGACAAGGCCTGATCGAAACGGCGATGAGCTGGTGGTCGACCGGTAAAAGGCTGGCGCCGTTGCTGCATATCGAAGGCCTCGAACATCTGCAAGGCGCGCTCGCCACAGGCCATGGCGCGATCCTGCTCAGCGCGCATTTCACGTCATTCGAGTTAGGCGGCCGACTGCTCGCCAGGCGAGTACCTTTTCACGTGATGTACCGCCGCCACGAGAACCCGCTGTTCGAAGCCATCATGAAACGCAGCCGCGAGGCACGTTTCGAAAAGGCGATACCGCGCGAGGACATACGCGCGATGCTGCGCAGCCTGAAAGAAAACAAACCGGTATGGTTCGCACCGGACCAGAACTACAGCGCAGAACACAGCGCGTTCGTCAGTTTCTTCAACATACCGGCGTCGACGATTACCTCGACATCGCGGCTCGCCAAAATCAGCGGCGCGCCGGTCGTGCCGTTCTTCACACACCGGCTGCCGGAAAATGCAGGCTATCTGCTGCGGCTGTTGCCGATGCTGGAGAACTTTCCGTCCGACGATGTCCAGCAGGACACGCAACGCCTCAGCACGCTGCTCGAAGCCGAAATCCGCCGATCGCCCGAGCAATACCTGTGGGTACACCGCCGCTTCAAAACGAGACCGCCAGGCGAGGCGGGGGTATATTAGTCATTCGATGGGTTACGCTTCGCTTCACCCATCCTACGAACTGCAATTATATGTAGGGCGCATCAGGCGTTAGCCGTAATGCGCCGGATGCAAGCCGGAAATCATGCGGTGCAATGCCCTTCGGTTATTGCGCCCTACGCGTACTTATTCTATGTGTACGTATTTGACATACGCCCCTAATCTATAATCCCCAGTAATCAGCGGTTCAATCTCGTGCTGAAATTGAGGTTGCCATATGGCCCTTAATTCGCCTTGCTGTATATATTTTGGTTCTTTGATTAATGCCGGATGACGCCCCCAATCCCTGCCGTTCCATAACTCTTCTCGCTCTTGGTAGGTCACCTCGAAAATACCTCGGAATATTACTGGCGTAATGCGGTCTATCGCCTGGGTAACCCGTCTGTAAAAGGCGCCTACATCCACTATCTGCACGCAGCTATCAGCGCCCTCAAACTGATTCATTGCCTCTTTCGACTTGTACTTCGACGAACACAAAATAAAGCAATCTGGCACATCGACTGATCGAGAAACTGACATATTACGAATGGTTGTATTTCTGGCTTCCTTCCCAATTTCCACCGCTCTGAATGCTTTTAGAGCCCTCATATCCTTGTTCTCTGTTAGATGAGGGTCGGAAGGATTTCCCACAAAAAGATGATCGATATGGTGGCCCACGGCTTTTGTGCCCTCACGGGGATCTCCTATCCCATGTCCGTGCTCAATCCTTCGGAAATCGTATAACGTACCAATCCTAATGCATCCCATTACGCGCAAAAGATCATTAAATTTTCTGGACGAGTAACGATACATATGGGCATCACCTTCGCCTAGAGCACGTAGGATGGGTGGAGCGCAGCGTAACCCATCATTACGCCCTTTCCCCAAAGCCATGCTCCGCCTCGGACGCGCCGCCCGCCCAATCGGCGGGGTAAATGCCCTCCCGGACATACCGGTGAAACGTCGAATACGGCCATTCGTTCACAGACCGTGCATGGCGGTGTTTAACTGGATTGTAATGGATGTAATCTACATGCTGGCGCAGGTCGTCGGCATCGCGCAACGTATGCTCCCAATAACGCCTCTGCCAGATGCCGCGTTCGCCTTTCGCCATACGGCTTTTCGAACGACGTTCGCCTTTTGGCAAGCCGCGCGAGAACATGGCCTTGATTTTCCTCCACCGGGTCGGGTAGTCCATATCGCCGCCCGGTAATGTCCAGACGCAATGCAGATGCTCGGGCAGCACCGCCATGGCCACCAGTTCGAACGGCAGCCCATTCTTTACGTGTGATACAGCGCTCCGGAACAGGTCGATGTTGTCGGTCAGCAGACGGCTCGACCGCTCCGCTATTGCGACGGTGAAGAAGTAGCTACCGCCGGGAATGAAAGTGCGTCGGTAGTTGGTCATAGTTGCCAGTATCCAGAGGTTACGGACGTGACCACAAGTGATGGGGTACGCTGCGCTTCACCCATCCTACACAATATATAAATTGTCTTGCTGGCGTACCTGGCGGTTCAATTTCTTTGCTCGTTCATCCCGCCTTGCCGAACATCGCCTTCTCGACCAGCGCGCAGATGATATGACCTAGAACCTTGTAGGCTTCTTGAATCTTTGATGTCTCGGAGGACGGGATGCGCAGGCAGATGTCGCAGAGCTCGAGCATCGCGCCGCCGGACTGGCCGGTGATGCCGACGCAGTAGAGTTTCTTTCTGCGCGCGGCTTCGAGTGCGCGCAGGATGTTCGGCGATTTGCCCGAAGTGGAGATGGCGAAGAACACGTCGCCGGCGTTGCCGAGGCCTTCGAGCTGGCGCGCGAAGACGTAGTCGTATTCGTAGTCGTTGCAGATCGCGGTCATCACGGAACCGTCGGTGGTCAGCGCGAGCGCCGGCAGACCGGGGCGATCAAAGGCGAAGCGGCAGGCGAATTCACCGGCAAGGTGCTGCGAATCAGCCGCGCTGCCGCCGTTGCCGGCCAGCAATATCTTGTGACCCGCCTTGAATGCCGCAGCGCACTGCGTGGCAATCTGCGCGGTCTGTTCGATCAGCGTCGCGTCAGCGATGACCGCTTCGAGCAGCGCCACCGTTTTATACAGTTCGGCGGTGATGTCGTTGTGCATCGCGGTCATGTCAGGACTCGACCGGCGCGCCGTGCAGCCAGTCCATGTAGGACCAGACGCCTTCGCGCACGGAACGGAACGGCCGCGTGTAGCCGGCCTCGCGCAGCGCCTTCATGTCGGCCTCGGTGAAGCTCTGGTAGCGCCCGCGCAAATGATCGGGAAACGGGATGTATTCGATCTCGCCCTCCTGATGCCATTCAATCACCGCGTTCGCGACGTCGTTGAAGGTCTGGCTGCGGCCGGTGCCGAGATTGAAGATGCCGGACTTGTCGGGCTGCTCCATGAACCACAGATTGACATCGACGACGTCATCGACCGAGATGAAGTCGCGGCGCTGCTCGCCGTCGGCGAAACCGTCGCAGCCCTCGAACAGCTTGAGCTTGCCGCCGGCCATCAACTGGTTATTCAGATGAAACGCGACGCTTGCCATCGATTCCTTGTGCTGCTCGCGCGGGCCGTAGACGTTAAAGTAGCGCAGGCCAACAATCTGTACCTTGGCCTTCGGCAGCATGTGGCGCACGTATTCGTCGAACAAGAACTTGGAGTAGCCGTAGACGTTCAGCGGCGCCTCGTAACGGCGATCCTCCTTGAACACCGGCCCGGCGCCGTAGACCGAGGCCGACGACGCGTAGATAAACGGTATCTTGCGGGTCTGGCAGTAGTGCAGCAGTTCCTTGGAATATTCGTAGTTGTTGCGCATCATGTAACGGCCGTCCCACTCGGTCGTCGTCGAGCAGGCGCCCTGATGGAAGATCGCCTTGACGGCCTTGCCGGCCGATTTGCCGGAGATAATCTTCCCCAGGAAATCTTCCTTGTCGACGTAGTCCTGAATATCGCAGTCGCGCAGATTGAAGAACTTCGTGCCGTTGCTCAGGTCGTCGACCACGACCACGTCGGTGCGGCCCTGATTGTTGAGAGCCTTGACGATATTGCTGCCGATGAAGCCGGCGCCGCCTGTCACGATTATCACGTTGGTAATCTCCCTGTCCCTGTCACGATCGTCGTCTTTAGCGGACAACGACTACGATCACACGGCCCGCATGCGTTTGATGATACCGGTAGTCGAATGACCTTCGATATAGTCCAGTATCCTCACCTTGCCGCCGTTGGCGGTCACACAATCATGCCCCGCGACCTGCTCCGGCCGGTAATCGCCGCCCTTGACGAGATAATCCGGCAACACGCCGCAGATCACGCGCTCGGGCGTGTCCTCGGTAAACGGCACCACCCAGTCGACGCATTTCAGTGCCGCCAGTATCGCCATGCGATGATCGAGCGGATTGACCGGCCGGTCGCTGCCCTTCAGGCGGCGCACCGAGTCATCGTCATTGACCGCGACCACCAGCCGGTCGCCGAGCCGCCGCGCCTGCTCCAGATAGGCAACATGGCCGGGATGCAGGATGTCGAAACAGCCGTTGGTCATTACTATCGTCTCGTTGTGCGCGCGCGCGTCGGCGATCGCGAGCAGCAACTGATCTTCCTGCACCACGCCCTGGCCGGTCGCGTCGGCCTCGTGCAGCGCGCGCCGCATTTCCGGCACGCTGACAGTGGCGGTACCGAGCTTGCCAACGACTATGCCGGCGGCGAGATTGGCGAGCGCAGTGGCCTGCTCCAGTTTTTCGCCCGCCGCCAACGCCGCTGCCAGCACGGAAATCACGGTATCGCCGGCGCCGGTGACATCAAATACTTCCTTGGCCCGCGCCGGCAGCTGCACCGGCTCGGCGTCGCGTTGCAGCAGCGTCATGCCATGCTCGCCACGCGTGACCAGCAGCGCCTGCAGGTCACACTGCGCCAGCAGTCGCTGGCCACGCTCGATGATGTCGGACTCACTGTGGCAGCGGCCGACCACGGCCTCGAACTCGGAGAAATTGGGGGTGATAAGCGTTGCACCGCGATAGAGGCTGTAGTCGTTGCCCTTGGGATCGACCAGCACCGGCTTGTGCCGGTCGCGCGCCAGCGCGATCAATTCAGCAATACCATGCAACGTGCCTTTGCCGTAATCGGAAAACACGACGAGATCGTGATCGGCCAACCGGTCGTTAAACCACCCGGCGAGCAGCCCGGTATCGATGCCGGACAGGCTGTCTTCAAAATCCAGCCGGATCAGTTGCTGATGGCGGCTGAGCACACGCAGCTTGGTGACGGTCGGGATACCTTTGATGCGCTCGAAACGGCAGGCGACGCCGGCGGCGGTCAGTGCGTCATCCAGTATCTGGGCGGCGGCATCGTCGCCGGTGATGCCGAGCAGGGTGGGTCGCGCGCCGAGCGCGGCGATGTTCAGCGCGACGTTGCCCGCGCCGCCGGGACGGTCCTCTTCCTGGCCTACCCGCACCACCGGCACCGGCGCCTCGGGCGATATCCGCGACGTGTCGCCGTGCCAGTAACGATCCAGCATCAGATCGCCGCACACCAGCACGCGGGCACTGTCAAACGTCGGGATATGTATCTTCACCAGGCCTCGCCTCGCGGGAATCTTGCCATCATTATCCATTCTGCCGCCTGTCAACAGGTAGCGCGCGCATCATAACATAGCGCCAGCGACCGGAATCGTGGCCGGCAACGTGCCTGACCGGTGTTTACCGCGTTCTTTCGTTGTTCTCTGTTTCACCAATCAACTAGAATTCAATCTCTTATACGATACTGATCCGGAGCGGGCGTGACAACCGACAGCATGAACAGCAAGCAACTCTACCTGCGCCTGCTCGGCCATGTGAAGCCGTACTGGCGGTTGTTCGCGCTGTCGATCGTCGCGATGATCGTCATGGCCGCGCTGGAGCCGGCCAAGCCCGCACTGCTGAAGCCGCTGCTCGACGGCAGCTTCGTCGAGCGGGACCCGGAAACGATCAGGCTCATGCCGATATTGCTGATCCTGCTGTTTGTCGCCAGCGGCATCGCGACCTATGTCAGCAACGTGGCGCTGAACTGGGTGGCGAATAAGGTCGTCATGGACCTGCGTACCCGGATGTTCGCGAAGATGATGTCACTGCCCAACCGGTACTATGCCGACCATACGAGCGGCGGCCTGATCTCGAAGATGATCTACGACGTCACGCAGGTGACGTTCGCCGCCACCAACGTGCTGCTGGTGCTGGTGCGTGACTCGCTGGCGGTGCTCGGCCTGCTGGGGTGGATGTTTTATCTCGACTGGCAGCTGGCGCTGATCTTTTTTATTGTGGTGCCGTTCATCGCGATGGTTGTCAAGGTCATCAGCCGCCGTCTGCGCAAGCTCAACGAGTCGCTGCAGGGCTCGATGGGCGACATTACCCACGTCGTCGAGGAAACCATTGGCGGTAACAAGGTGATCAAGGTATTCGGCGGCCAGGACTACGAGAACAAGCGCTTCCTCGATATCGCCAACTGGATCCGCCGCTATGGCATGAAAATCACGGTCACGTCGGCCGGCAGCGTACCGATCGTCCAGTTATTCGCCGTCGTTGCGCTGGCCGCCATCGTCTACGTCGCCTCGCAGAAGCCGGAGATGACCGTCGGTACGTTTGTGTCGTTCTTCGGCGCGATGGCGATGTTGTTCTCGCCGATCAAGCGCCTGACCGGCATCAACGAGCACCTGCAACGCGGCCTCGCCGCCTGCGGCAGCGTGTTCGCGCTGATCGACGAGCCGTCGGAGCCGGACAACGGCACCCGCTCGATCGAGCGCGCCAACGGGCAGATCGAGTTCCGCGATGTCAGCCTGGTGTATGACGCTGGCGAGGCACCGGCGCTGCAACATATCTCGCTGACGGTGAATCCGGGCGAGACCGTCGCCCTGGTCGGCCGCTCCGGCAGCGGCAAGACCTCGCTGGTCAGTCTGATTCCGCGCTTTTATCAGCCGACCGGCGGGCGCGTACTGATCGACGGTATCGATATCCAGGAACTGACGTTGACCAGCCTGCGCGCCAATCTGGCGCTGGTCAGCCAGGACGTCGTGCTGTTCAACGATACCGCGGGCGCGAACATCGCCTACGGCACGGCGCAACACGTGACCGACGCACAGATCATCGCCGCGGCGACTGCCGCCCATGCAATGGAATTCATCGACGAATTGCCGAACGGGCTGCAAACCATGGTCGGCGAGAGCGGCGTGCGCCTGTCCGGCGGCCAGCGCCAGCGCCTCGCCATTGCACGCGCGCTGCTGAAGGATGCGCCGATACTGATCCTCGACGAGGCCACATCGGCGCTCGACAGCGAATCGGAACGGCATGTGCAGGAGGCGTTGGCGAACGTGATCAAGGGCCGCACGACCATCGTCATCGCGCATCGTCTGTCGACGATCGAGCAGGCCGACAGCATCGTCGTCATGGATGATGGCAAGATCGTCGAGACCGGCCGCCACGCCGAACTGCTGGCGCGCGGCGGCGTGTATGCCGGCCTCTACCGGATGCAGTTCAAGGACGACGCGGCACCCGCTGCCGGCGCGACCTGCTAGCCGCCGTTATCTGCGCGACCATGAGCAGCTCGAAACCCAGGGCCAGCGTCATCATCGCCATCTACAAGGACGTCGAGGCGCTGCACTGCGTGCTGGCCGGGCTCATGCGCCAGACCGAGCCAAACTTCGAGGTCGTCATCACCGAGGACGGGGACGATCCGGCGGTCGCCGCTTACATCGCGACCCGCATGCCTGAAGAGCTGGACCTGCATCACCTGACGCAGGATGACAGCGGCTTCCGCAAAACCCGCGCGGTGAACCGCGCCATCGCGAGCGCGCGGTCTGACTATCTCATCTTCCTCGATGGTGATTGCATCCCGCACCAGCGCTTCGTCGAGAAACACCTGTTGCATGCCGAACCCGGGCGTATCTGTACCGGACGGCGCGTCTACCTGGGCGCGCAGACCTCGGCGCGCGTCCGGCAAGAACCCGACCGGATCGTTGCACTGGAAAATCGTCTGACATTTTTTCTCAAAATGATTCCGCTACATGTCGATGGCATACGCAACTACGAGCTTGGCTTCCCCAGCGATTTATTGCACAGGCTCGTCAAACGCCGGCAACTCGGCATCATGGGCTGCAACTTTTCCTGCTACCGGGAAGATATCGAGCACATCAACGGCTATAACGAGGACCTGCCCGGCATCGGCGGAGAGGACGATGACCTCGAGTGGCGCTTCAACGGCCTCGGCATGTTCACCAAGAACATCAAGTTCCAGGCAACGACGTATCACCTCCATCATCCAAGCCGCCGCCAGGACACCGAGGTGAATCTGGCGATTTCAAAAAGAAACCGCGAGAAGCGCGAGTACTTCTGTCAGAACGGTATACGCAAGGACATCACAACCTCCGATCCGCGCTGACGCCATCACCCGGCGGGCGTCCGTCGATATCGCCGCCGTGTCGCTGTCCATCACCAGCGGCGCCCGAGACCGGGTTAGCAATGACCTTAACGATAGCGTATGGTCTGTCGATACCCGCTATACGCGATAGCAATTTCGATATACAGAAACGGCCGGCTGAATGAATGGATATGCCGTAGTACTGGGTACGGGCGTGGTCGCACTGGGCACGATCCGGTGCTACGCGCAGGCCGGTCTGCGCGTGGTACACCTGACCACAAAGAAAGACGATATCGCCGCCTGTTCCTGTTACATCGCTCATAAATATGTCGTCCCGTCGCCGGATACCGACCCGAACGGCCTGCTGAAGGTGCTGATGCAAGGGCTGCCGGAGTGGCCCGACGCGGTGCTAGACCCGGTTAACGATCCCGGCGTGGTCTTCGTGGCGCAGCATCATGACGCTTTATCCGCCCGCTACCACGTCACCGTGCCGCCGTGGAGTGTATTGCACGGTATTGTCGATAAAAGCCGGCTCTATCAGCGCGCGCACGAGATCGGCGTGCCGGCGCCGCTGATCAAAAAGTATCAATCGCCAGACGAGCTCGAGCGCGACGCTGCGCAACTTGTTTATCCCTGCATCATCAAACCGACCCAGACACCGGATTTCTTTGCGATATACGACAAAAAGGTGCTGGTCGCCGACGATGCGGAGTCGCTGATCCGGCAGTACCGGGACGTCGACCGCCATCACCTCGATGTCATGGTCTCGGAGATCATTCCCGGCCCGGAAGAGCGATTCACGATTTACATATGCCATCTGGATAACAATCAGAAGGTGCTTGCCGAGATGAGCGTACAAAAGATACGCCAGCATCCCGGCGATTTTGGCGTCGGCGCTGTTATCAGGACCGTCTCGCATATTCCCGAGGCACGCGAGTCTTCGCTGCGCCTGTTGCGCGATGCCGGTTACACGGGCTTCTCCGCCACCGAGTTCAAATGGGACGAGCGCGATAACCAATACAAGTTGATCGAAATCAACACCAGACAAGTGTTATTCGCGCATCTTTTCGCCAACAAGACCATCAATTTTCCCGATATCATGTTCCGGGACAAGGTCAGACACCAGACAGAATTCAACGCGCATTACCATACTGACGTTTATTGGATACACCCGATAGAAGAACTATATGAATACCGCGCCCGACGCGGGCATTCAGGATTTTCGGCGAAGCGCTTTTTCAAACCGTACCTGTCGAAAAACAAGGTCTTCGCGCTCGACCCGCGGGACGATTTCAGGCCGTTTATCAAGTCTTGTGGCAAGATAGCAATGACGATGTTTAAAAAGCCGGCACGGAAACAAGGCTGACCCGCCGCGCCCTCCCGACAGCAAACACTGCCATTACGCAAGGAACAGCGGCCCTGTTCGCCTGCACCGTCTGAACAGCCATGCGACCTGGCACCGGAGGCAGGCGCCGCCTAATGCCTGCCCGGAAGATGCCGAAATATGGAGAACGGCCGGAGCTAGCGATTGTTCATGCGGACTAAAACGACGGGATATGCAGTGGTACTGGGTACGGGCATCGTCGCACTGGGTACGATCCGGTGTTACGCGCAGGCCGGTCTGCGCGTGGTACACCTGACCACAAAGAAAGACGATATCGCCGCCTGTTCCCGTTACATCGCCCATAAGTATGTCGTCCCGTCGCCGGATACCGACCCCGCCGGCCTGCTGAGGTTGTTGACCGAAGAACTGCCGGTGTGGCCGGATGCCGTGCTCGATCCGGTGAATGATCCGGGCGTGGTGTTTGTTTCCCAACACTGCGACGCGTTGTCGGCGCGCTACCATGTCACCGTCCCGCCGTGGGATATCGTGCACGGGATAATCGACAAAAGGCTGCTGTATCAGCGTGCCTACCAGCTGGGGATTCCCGCGCCGAGGATCAGTAACCATGAGTCGACGGAGGATCTGGCATGGATTGCCAGGCAGCTCGTCTATCCGTGCATCATCAAGCCGACCCAGACGCCGGACTTCTTCGCGATATACAACAAAAAGGCGCTCGTTGCCGACGATGCCGAGTCATTGCTCGCGCAGTACCGGGATGTCGAGGTGCGTCACCTCGATGTCATGGTGTCGGAAATCATTCCCGGGCCGGAAGAAAATCTCGTTGCCTATATTTGTCATCTCGATGACCACCAGGCCGTTCTGGCGGAACTATGTGTACAAAAGATACGCCAGCACCCGGCCGATTTCGGCTACGGAGTCGTCAAGAGAACCATCCCGATGATTGCGGAGGCGCGTGAGGCCGCGTTATGCCTGCTGCGCGCGCATGCCTATACCGGCTTTTCGACGACCGAATTCAAGTGGGACGACCGGGACAGCAAGTACAAGCTGATAGAAATCAACACCAGGCAGGTGTCCTATGCGCATCTGTTCGCCAGCGCCACGATCAACTTCCCGGAAATCATGTATCGTGACAAGGTCGAGAAACGCAAGGAGTTTGATACGGACTATCGATCCGGCGTGTACTGGATCAATCCGGTCGATGACCTGTACGAGTATCGCCGCAGACGGCGGCTGCCGGGATTTTCGGCGAGCAAATTCATCAGACCCTATTTCGCGAAGAACAAGGTGTTTGCGCTGAGTCCTCTCGACGATCTCAGGCCGTTCATCAAGTGGATCGCCAGGCTCGGTTCCATGATCCTGAAAAAGCTACACGCCGCTGGCGCCGGGGGCCTGTTTGCTGACGGACGCCGAACGCAGCCGGCTGACAAACGCGATCACCGGGAATTAACTACCAAAAGCCAGGCCGCCCCGCGTCATTCCTCAGCTCATGCGCCCCGCATCGAAAAAAATAGACCAGCCAGCTGACAATTCCGGTAATTTTTGCGCCGTCTTCCAGCAACACGCGCCCCGGCACATCCGGATTCAGCGCATCGGCCATGACCGATATCCCGAAAAATACCAACGCCATACCCAACAGCACATACTCCGATCGCATAATTATCCCGCGATACCTCACCAGCCAGAACAGGATCAGCGCTACATAGGTTCCATAGACGACCAGTTCCGGTATTCCAAGACCCGGCAACAGCCTTTCATGCAGCAGAAAAACATCATCGATACTGAGCAGCAGGGACAACAGCCCCGCGGCGAAGAAGAAGCCGCCGACCGGCACGACATCCGGACGCCTGGCGAGCACGTGGGCGGTAAACAAGCAAACGGCGGCCGACGCCGCCCAGAAAAATATACCGGTTTGAGAGAGAAACCCGATATAGATCGCGCCACCTGTCACGGCGACCGGGTCACGCGTCAGATCGCCAACAGGAACACCGGCCCAAAAATGGATAAACACGGTCACTGCGATCAAGCAGAACGAGATGGCAAATGCCACCGCCATCGGTAACGAGCTGGCCTGAAGCAACCTCAGCACCCGATGAATATGATCCGGATCGATGACTGGTCTCACGAACTGGCACACGCCCCGCAATGCTGATAGAAAGAACAGACAGTCCGGAGTTTACCTCATTCATGTCTGTCTGGAATATGAAAGGAAACTCTGATTAATCGCTTTGCCGTCATGCCCGCGAATGCGCGAGTCCACGGATGGACGAGGTGGGGCGGCATCGGGAACAGCCGCCGAGGAATCCAGTAATGCACTGCTTTAAAAGCACTGGATTCCGGGTCTCGACCATACGTTCCCGACATGGTCTCGGTCCTTGCTCCCGGCAGGACTCTACCTCGTCCATCCATGGACTCGTCCGCTACGCGCAGCCTGCCCCTGCGAAGGCGGGGGCCCGGAATGACGACACATCAGAGGTTCCCGAATAATCTCGCACCAGAACCCCGGCGCCCGCACAGGCTGCATCCGTGCAGACCCTACGGTTTGCGCGCGATGACGAAAAACGACGAGCTTGCATACAGGTAGTTGGGCAGCTGATACAGAAAGAACTGCGCGAGTGCAGAATCTGCGAGGTGGGCCTTGGAACCATTCATGGTCAACAGCACGTCGAAGCCGCAACGGCTCAGGAGATTCTTCATCGATAGCGGCGTATAGAAGAACACATGGTGATCCGAATCGTAATACTTGCCAGCATTGCGGCGCTTCAGGCCGAGTTTCTCGGCAAAATACTTGAGTCTCGCCGATAGCGCATGGATATTCGGCACACCGATATACAAATACCCGCCTTTCTTCAGGCGATCATGCAGGATACCAAGATCATGCACCGGGTGTTTCAGATGCTCCAGAACGTGGTGAGCGTGAATCAGATCGTACACCTCGTTCTGCCAGTCGACCGCCGCGAGCGACCCGCATTTTACCGGCATGCCGAGACGCGCAGCGACCTTTTGCATCGCGTCGCAATCGATATCATAACCGGTCACCTGCCAGCCCCTGTCCCGTGCGGCATGCGCAAAATTGCCATTGCCGCAACCGAAATCGAGCACGCGGCCGGGCGTCCGGATAAAGCGCTGGATATAGCGAAGCTTCACATCGTTGGTACGCAGCTGTCCTGCCACAACATCCGCATCGCCGACGCCGCCACCGTAGTAACCGGCATAGTGGGCAGCAAGGTGCTCATCGGAATAGACCGGGCTCATGAACTGCACCGTGCACCGGGCGCATTTTACGATGTCGTTACCGCGAAAATCGCGATGGATCGTCGACAGGTTCGCCGCCCAGCATATCGGACACGCGTCATATGGCGGGTCGTACTTCTGCATCAGACCCGCACCAACCCGATACCGAAGCCGCACTGGTCCGGATGGTCGATAAACTCTTCGGCATTGACCTGCGGCTTGAGACGCTTCCAGAAGTAAAAGACCTGGTTGGTCGGCAGCGCCTGTTTCTCGATGACATCGTGAAACGCGATCAGGCCGCCGGGACGCACCAGATGCTTGTATTCGTTATAGTCGGCCTCGACGCCCCGCTCGGTATGGTCGCCGTCGATAAACAGAAAATCGACCGGCTCGGTGGTGAACTCGCGCTCGACCCGCGAACGGAACGCGGCCTCGTGGGAATTGCCGTGCAGATGGACGACCTTGCATTGCGATTCGGGCGGTGGAAATGCCTCGTACAGCGGCCGGCGGATGCCGGGGTCCTCGATGTCGCAACTGACCACCTTGCGCGAGGCGAGATGCGCCCAGATAAACAAGGTACCACCGCGCGCCGTACCGATCTCCAGAATATTGCGCGGCTTGATCGCCGCCACCGCGCGCGCGAGCGCCTGTATCTCGGAGCGCTGCTGTATCGATTCAACGCGGAACAGTCCCTCGCTCGGAAATTTGATCGCGGCATCGACAATCGATTCAAGCTCGCGCGGCCTTGCGTGAAATTTTTCCAGCTCGCGAAACGCCGCGGCCCGGTTGAATGGTGCGCGAAGTCTGCGGCCGATTTCTCTTAGTTGATTGCTCATTGAAGTATCTCGCTAACGTCTGTGTCGCGTTCCTGAAATTCCTGGATTTCGGCGCTATGCGCCTTCATCCAGGCTACCAATAATTTTTACTGTATTCCGGCTCGCGGGCCTGCGGCCATTGGCCGGAATGACAGAATAAATCAGAGTCTCCCTAACGTTACTGGATTCCCGCCGCCGCAGGAACGATGCCATCGACTTCAGGCTATTCTTCAAAAATCCTTGCCCTTCAGGCGGCAGTAGCGCAGATACCAGCCGGAGGTCTTCTTCCGGAACTGCAACCGGTCTGTGCCGGGAAACATGGTGATGCGCCGTACACGCATTTTGTCATCGGCCATGCGTACCGGGCCATTGACCGTGCCGACACCGAACAGGTAGCCGGCGGATTGCACCGCCGCCACCTCGCGCCTGGCATAAACACCGTAGGGATACGCAAACGACACTACTTCATCATCGATCAATGATTCCAGCGCCGTCTTCGACGCCGACACCTCGTCGGCAAGCACGGCAGCGTCGAGCTGCGTCAACTTCCGGTGAGTCATGCCGTGCGCGCCGATTTCGACCAGGCCGCTGCACTGACATTCGAGCAGCTGCCCATCCGACATCAAGGCGGCCGCCGGCTCGCCCTGCGCGATGTCCCAATGATTGTCGGTTATGGTGCGGTCGCCCAGCACGTAGATCACGGCGCGCGCCGTATGTTTCTTCAGCAACGGCAGCAGATTGCGGTGGTTGTCCTCATAGCCGTCGTCAAAACTCAGTATTACCGGTTTTTTTGGCCTGACTCCATCGGCGATATCGCGGAAGGTGACAAACTGAAAGCCGCGCTGTTTTAGCGACAGTATCTGCTGCTCCAGTTCGTCAACGGTGACATAGATGTTGAATTTCGATCCCGCCGGTCTTTCCGTCAACACCCGGTGATAGGTCAGCACCGGAATCTCGGCGAACGGTCGTAGCGCCGCATCGACCAGCGCCTCGCGGTAGACCGCCATCACGCGCGGATAGACGTGATCGAGGCGATAGTCAACGAGGTAACGCGGGTAGTCAGCGACCGGCAATGTGATGGCCCCGCTCGCCAGTCTTCCCAGGTCGCGGACCATGGCCGCCGTATCGAACGGATGGAGGCGGTCGCAATCGCCGAAATTCGTCGCCTTCGCCAGCGCGATGGTGGTGCCGTCGATTGGTCCGATATAGCGGTTTTCACCAACGGCGATCACCGGCCGGCCCAGCTGCATCGCCTCGATCGCGACGCGGCCGGCGCCAATGACGAGATCACTGGCGCGATAAACCGCATCGACATCGCTGACGAAATCCTGGAGGTGCACGTTATGCCCGGCCGCCGCGCGGAATCGTTCGGTGACCGGTCCGCCGACGATAGTAAATACCGTTGCCGGGAACTGCGGCGCGACCTCGCCGATGATGCGCCACGCGATCTCGCCCTTGGGCCCGGTCAACCGTCCGGCCCAGGCGACGTTATTCAAGACCATTGCGGATCACCCGAACGTCGGCATCGCGGATATTCAGCTCGTCCGTCACATGCCCGGCGAGGTGTTCGCAAATGACGATGATATGCCGCCCGTAGATATTGGTTCGCCTGCGCATCGCGTGCCGACTTTGGCGGCCGTGCAGCGTCGAGACATAAGCGACACCGGTGATACGCGCGACGATGTTCGCCAGCCAGCTGGCGGCGCGTGAGTGCGCGTTGATCAGGTCGATGTCATTGGCGCGGCAAAAACGCGCCAGCCGCACAATGTTGCGGACGCGGCTGACCAGCGACCGGTTGTGTATCGCCATCGCCTGGTAATCCGCCGGTGTCGTAACCGACAAGGTGTCGGACACGATGAAGCAATGGTGGCCGTCCGCCATCTGCCGGCGGCACAGCGCGGCAACGTAGACCTCGGGGCCGGTCAGATGCGTTTGCGACAGCAAATGCAGGATACGCACGTCTAGCCTCGCGCTGCCAGCATGGCGCGGGCGGCAGCGAAAACACTGCCGACTTCGGGTGCGCCGCCATCGGGCGTGAACACCACGTCATGATGCCCGTAGCGCGGCCAGTAGCGAAACACCGGTGTGACGAAGAAGATGCCGACCGTTGGCACGTTGCAGGCCATCGCGAAATTGCGGATGCCGGTGTCGTTCGCGACCACCAGCGACGCCCCCTTGACCAGCGCCACCGTGCCGTCGAGGTCATCCAGTTTCAACGCGGTGACATTGGCAAGGTGCGGCACTTTTTCCATGATATCGGACACCGACTCCCACGCGGCGATGCCTTCCAGCACGATATGTTCGTGGTCGGGATATTGCGCTGCCATACCGGCGATCAGCTCGGCAAAATGACTATGCGGCCAGCATTTGACCGGTGTCGACGCGCTCGGGAAATAGATGATAAACGGCCGGTCCCTCACCACCGGCTCGCCCGGCATGTTAAACACCGGCGGGTACTGCCAGCGGTGGCCGAGCAGCGCCAGCATGTCGAGCATGTTCTCGGTCTCGTAACGCAGATCCGAACGCGGTACGGTCGCATCGTAGAACAGCCGGCCCTGGATGGTTTTGTACGGAAAGCCGATCTTCAGCTTCGCCGGCGTCAGCAGGCACAGGTAGAACGAGCGCGGCGTCGCCGCTAGGTCGAACACCAGATCGTGGTAGCCAAGCTCCCTCGCCCGGCGTAACTGGGCGGACACCGCTACATCCTTGCGGTCGCTGCCGTAGACGACATGGATCCGGTCGGCCAGCTCGTCGGGCGTCCCACGGACGTAATTGCTGCACAGACTCAGGGTAATGCTGGCGTTCGGAAAATAGCGCCGCGTCTCGATCAGAAACGGCCGCACCTGCACCAGATCGCCCATCGCGGCGTGGCGTATCACGGCGACGCTGCGGACGTCCGCCGGTGTCATGCCCGCCAGTGTCCGGATCGCCTTCTTGCTTGCCCATCCGCCGCTCTTGCACCAGAACTTCATCGCCAGTCCCTGAGTTGTAGCGTACCGCTATGGTGACAGGATGCGTACAATGAGCAAGCTATGTCCATGGCCGATGGCACACAAAAGATTCTTGTTGTTCGCAACGACAAACTGGGCGACTTCATGCTCAGCTGGCCAGCGCTCGCCACACTGAAACAGGCACTGCCCGACGCGAGCATCCACACGCTGGTCAGCGGCTACACGGCGGAGATCGCCGCGATCTGCCCGTCCATCGACCGCGTCGTCACCGACCCCGGCAGCGGCGCCGGTATCGCGGCGCAACTCGGCCTGATCCGCGCGCTGCGCAACGAACGCTACGCTGCCGCGATCACATTGTTTTCCACCAGCCGTGTCGGCGCGGCGCTGGCGCTGTCTCGCATACCTTGCCGTGTGGCACCGGCGACCAAAATCGCCCGGATATTCTACAACAAGCGTTTAGCGCAGCGCCGGTCGCTGTCGGCGCGGCCGGAATACGTCTATAACCGGGACCTGGTGCTGCACTATCTGCGCGGCATCGGTCATGAGCCGGTGACGTTGCCGGTGCCGCCCTACCTCGCGTTTGCACCGGAAATTCTGTCCCGGACGCGGCAGCAATTTTGCGCGGAGCACAACATCGACGAATACGCCCGGCTCGTGTTTGTGCATCCGGGCAGCGGCGGCTCGGCCAACAATCTCGGGCTTGAGCAATACGTTGAACTGGCACGGTCGCTACGGTCCGCGCGGGGACATTGCATCGTCATCAGCGCCGGTCCCGGCGAGATCGACAGCGCGCGCCGTGTCAGCAGCTTACTCAATGGCGTCGCGCATATCGTCTACCACTCCACCCAGGGCCTGGTGCGGTTCAGCCAGCACATCGCGCTTGCCGATCTGTTTATCAGCGGCTCGACCGGGCCGCTGCATATTGCCGGCGCGCTGGACCGGCCGACCGCGGCTTTTTATACCCGGCGGCAGTCTGCCACCGCGTTACGCTGGCAGACGATCAATCGCGACGCCAACCGGCTCGCGTTCTCGCCACCGGATACCGCGCCGGCCGAAGACATGACAGCGATCGACGTGGTGGCCGCCGCCGCGGCCATCAGCGCGCGGTTTTTATTGTCCTGACGCGGGCGGTTGCCGCCTGCTCCACAGGTCGGCATATTTCACAAACGTCGAATGCGCTGATAACAGCGCCAGCAGCAACCCCTGCCGACCGTCGAGAAACCCCGCCTTGAGAATATACATCCGCACGAAACAGCCGGTGCCGTGCAGCAGCCCCTCGATCAGCGACGCGCGCTTGCCAGCGCGCTGACGCTGCCCGGCCCATTCCGCCGCATAACGCGCCGACTTCACCAGATAGTGCTCGAGATCGCGGTAGGTATAGTGCAGCAGATCGCCGGACAGCCGGGCCGTTTCAATGCCGGAATCAAAGCCGAGCTTTTCATGCACGCGTTCGTCGCCATAGCGGGCGACCGCACGCGGATACAAACGCACCTTCCAGGCCGGGTACCAGCCACCGTGGCGGATGAAGCGTCCGAAGCACCATGGCAGGATGGCCATCGCCCATGCCCGGGTACGGTCATCGCGCCGCACGACATCGGTAATACTCTGCTGCAACAGCGGCGAAACTCGCTCGTCGGCGTCGATCATCAGTATCCAGTCGCCGGTCGCGTGCTGTTGCGCCCGCTGGCGCTGTATGCCGTAGCCCTGCCAGTCGGCGTCGACGAACACCCGGTCCGTGTAGCGCCGCGCGATCGCGGCGGTATCATCGGTGCTGCCGCTGTCGAGCACGACAATCTCGTCGGCCCAGGAAAGATGCGCCAGGCAATCGGCCATCACTGGCGCCTCGTTTCTGACAATCAGCACCGCCGACAGACGCGCCATTCAACCGGCCTCCCGGTGTACCAACCCGGCATGCCAGGACAGCAGTACCGCCTGGAAAAGCAGATAGAAGGACAGGAAATTGCCCTTGTTGAACGTCGATGCATCGGTAATCGAGAACATCGTGAAACCTGTGATCAGCACGACGCCGGCCAACGCCGAGCGCGGCGACTGCCTGAAGGTCTTGAGAAAATAATAGAGCGGATAAAACAGCATGCCAGCAAAAATGACGAAACCGACCAGGCCGCGAGACATCAGTACGTCGAAATAGGCATCATGCGGATGACCATGGTGGGCGACCGCGGGATTGACCTGGCCGGAGTCGACGTATTTCTGCACACCTTGCGTATAATTCCGCGCGCCGATACCGAACACGGGTGCGTCACGGAATACCAGTAACGCCGCACGCCACATCTCGAAGCGGATCGCGGCGGTCTCGCCGCCGTCGGTCTGGTTTTCGGACCGGGTATGGCTGAAGTACTTGGCAACGTCGTGTACGGCGCCATCGACACGCTGCTGTACCTCACCGACCGACAGGTAGGCGGTAACGGGGATAAGCAGGACCACAACGAGCATCACCGGGCGTTGCCAGCGCCTGAAGTACAGCAGCGCCCATACCATCCCCATCGCAATCAGGCCAAAATAGGCGCCGCGCGAACCGGACATCGCCACCGACCACAATCCGGCCGGCACGGCCGCGAGTATCATCCAGCGCAACCGAGGCAGTAACCCCCAGGCCGATACCGCAAAAATGACGCTCAATGCCGCGAGAGGCCCCAGCAGGTTCGGGCTGTAGGCGCCCTCGGCACGTTCCTTCATCAAGCTGAACACGTCGTAGTACGATTGTGCAGCCATGACAAAGGCGGCGAACACGCTGCCGGACAACAGATACAACGCACCCTGCGGATATTGCCGCACCAACAGGTACAGCGGCACCAGCGCCAGATAACGGATTTCCACGCCCAGCGCGTGCCGCTGATCTTCGCCCCATCCATTGATGACCGCAGACAGGAAAAACGACAGCAGAAAGGCAACGCACAGCCACAGCCAGATCCGCTCCGCTGTATGCACGCGCGGTCGGCGGCCGCCGCGGGCCCAATCCCACAGACCGATCAGGAACAGCACGCTGAATATCGTACCGAGCCAGTGCTGGACACACGCACCGGCCAACGGAAACAGGAACAACAGGGAATGGATCAGGCGCTCCTTCCACACAGCGCCCGTCAACGGCTCAGCGATCGCGACCATCAATGCTCTTGGACTTTCCGTATACAGCGATCAAAAACATCCGCCGGCGTGATGTTTCGCAAACACCGGTAGTGCCCCAGCGGACATTCTCTCTCGAAACAGGGACTGCACTCCAGCCCCAAATAGACGATATCGGCACGATCCGTCAATGGCGGCGTATACGCCGGCGTCGACGAACCGTACAGCGCCACGATGTTCCGGCCAGTCGCCGCCGCGATATGCATCAGACCCGAATCGTTGGTGACGACCAGTTTCGTCAGCGCGATCAGGTCGATCGCATCCTGCAAACCGGTCTTGCCCGACAAATCGACCGCCTCGACCGACGCGTCGTTGATCTCGCGACAAACAGCCGCGTCCCGCGCCGAACCAAACAGCCATACCTGATACCCCCTGCCACGCAACATGCCCGCCAGTTCCGCGTAATAAGCAGCCGGCCAGCGCTTCGCGGCGCCGTACTCGGCGCCCGGCATAAACCCGACGACAGGACGATCAAGGGACAGCGAAAACCTTTGCAGCAGGTGCTGCTGGTTGGTCACATCAACCCGCAGCCGGGGCCGCGGTATATCCGCCGGCGGCAGTGCCGCATCCGGCGACCTCCCCAAGGCGACATAACGCTGCACCGTCCGCGGCAGCACGTCACGGTCAAGGTTCCGCAGGTCGTTGAGCAGGCCGTAACGCATCTCGCCGCGGAAACCGGTGCGCCGCGGAATACCCGCAAAGAACGGCACCAGTGCGGACTTGAACGAACGCGGAATCACGATTGCCTGGCCATATTGGCGCGATCGCAGCGACAGACCGAGACGCACGCGCTCGATCAATCCGATGCGGCCGTGACCGACCGGCATGTCGATGTGCCGGTGCACCTCCGGCATGCGCGCCAGCACCGGACCGGACCAGACAGGCGACAGGACATCGATTTCGACCCCGGGATGGCGTCGGCAAAGATCCGTAAACAGGCTTTGCGCCATCACCATGTCGCCCACCCAGGACGGCCCGACTACCAGCATCCTGGCGGCATTTCCATCCATCACCAGACCTTCCCTATTTACAATGCGCGTATCATACCGTCCGTCGGCGGATTTGCGTAAATTCCGCCGCGCCCGGGCACGGCGGATTTCTGCTTGCCTGAGCAAAAAGGTTACCATGCCGGCTGCGCTCGCCTGGCCAACCGGGCGGATGCCAAACGTTGACAACACGGACCGCCGCGACATTCATCTTGTCCGATGCCTATCGCCAATGACTGACAAACAGACAGACCTGCGCGCCTGTATCGTATGTAATCGTGCCGATCAGGCCGTGCACTACTGCCACATCGACAATGCCGACTACCTGCAATGCGGCGGGTGCGGCCTGATCTATGTAGACAGGCCGGGGTCGACGGGCGAGCTTTACCGCGCCTACAGCGGCGGCTTGTTCAAGTCGCTGCGACGACGCCTGATCGCGCCGTTGCGGCGGTTTCACCACGCCAGGCATTTTGCACAGTCGATGGCACGCGCAGCGGAGATCTTCGACTGTGCGCGCAACCAGACCGCGACGACCGGCGGCAAGTATCTGGACGTCGGCTGCAACAAGGGGTTTCTGCTGGCGCAGGGCATCCGCCGTGGCTGGGATGTTTACGGCTGCGAACTCGTGCCCGAGCTGACCGTGCCGTTTTGCAATACGTACCATCAGTACAAAAAACAGGTCTTCCAGGGACGCTTTTGCGATGTCCGTAAGCACTTCTCCGCTGACATGTTCGACCTGATCACCGCCATCGATGTGATCGAGCATTTCGAGGATGCGGTGGACGATCTGTCGGCCATATATCGCGTCCTGAAGCCCGGCGGCGTGTTCGTGATACAGACGCCCGACGGCGCCTGCGATAACGCGCTAACGCTGGGCTGCGCCTGGGGCGCGCTAAAGCCGCTGGAGCATCTGCATCTGTTCAATCTCGACAACCTGACCTCGCTCGCCCGCCGCATCGGTTTCAACCGGACGCGGGGGATAGACAGGCCGTTCGAGAACGCCGACGGAAACTTCGTCGCCGTGTTGTACAAATAGCAGAGACTATCGCGGCAAGCGGTACAAACGATCCGCGTAGGCCGTCTGGGCGAAAAGCGAATGGGCGATCGCCTTTTTCACCAACGGTGGATCATCGGCGGCCTCCTGTAGCTCCCCATCCCTGTATAGCAGCGTCTTCGGCGGCAGGTCCTTCCGTAGCACGATAACGTTGTTGTCTTCCATATAGGCCTGGGTGCCGTTGAACTGCATGATCGCGCGACCGGGGCGGCGCCGGTTCTCCGGCCTGGTCAGGTCCCGGCCGATCATCGGGTGCGTGGCGGAAACCCCGATCAGCGACAACAATGTCGGCGCGATATCGATCTGACTGGCGAGCGTAGTGACGACTTCGGGCCGGATATCAGGCCCCAGAATCACAGCGGGGATATGGAAACGGTCGATCGGCACCAGTGATGAACCATACACCCGGGAGTTGTGATCGGCGATCACAATAAACACGGTGTTGTTCCAGTAAGACGACTGCCGCGCCCTCTCGATAAACCGGCCTACCGCGTAATCCGCGTATTTGACCGCGTTGTTCACCGTATTCTTTTCCGGCTCATACAATTCGATACGCCCGTCCGGGAACTCAAACGGCGCATGATTCGACGAGGTAAACACCAGCGAAAAAAACGGCTTGTCCGCGTAGGTACTGAATTTCTGATGCGCCTTGTCGAATAGATCCTCGTCGGACACACCCCATGATCCCCTGAAGGCCTGCGCATCAAAATCGTTCTCGTCGATAACGTAGTTAAAACCGTTATTAAGAAAGAACCCGCGCATATTGTCGAAATGCGACTCGCCACCATAAATAAACCCGGTGTCGTAGCCATGCTTGTCCAGCAGCTGCGCGAGCGTGAAGAAATCGCGCTGGGATTTATTCAGCTTGACGACACTAACCGCCGGCGTTGGCAGAAAGCCGGATACCACGGCCTCGATGCCGCGCACCGACCGGGTGCCCGTTGCGTAAAGATTGTCGAACCACAGGCCTTCGCCGGCCAGCCGGTCAAGATTCGGCGTCAGCGGCAGGCCGCCCAGCCGGCCGACAAACTCGGCACCGAGGCTTTCCTCCAGAACGATCACCAGGTTATAGGGACGGTCGCGGTGACGCGCGCTGTCCTGCCGGTGCAGCGTCGGTATCTGCGGATCGGTGAACCGGCCGGCGTCGACATCCATTTCGCCGCGCACAACGTCCACCACCTCGGCGAACGGCATTACACCGTAATGAAAGCCGCCTTCGGCATCCTGCTGCGACAGATAGATCGCATACAGCACGGTATAAGTGGAATTCAGCGCCAGATCGTTCACCAGATGGTCAGACGTCAGCGACACGGTGCTTGGATTGGCCGGCCGATGGCCGAGGCTGGAGCGCGCCAGCACGGCAAACGTCACGAACAGCACGGGCACCAGCGCGGCCACGGTCGTCCAGTGCAGCGGCCGGTCAACGGCCAGCAACCGGCGACTGACCCGGAAGAACGCGATTGAGCCGAGCGGCAGCAGAATCGCGGAGAGCGCCAGTTGCCACGGGTATTCGGCCAGCAGCGTCGCGCCGACTTCGCGATAATGTTTCAGATATTCAACAAAAAGATAGTTCGGGCGCGAATCGTATTGATTGATAAACGATGGCGTGGCCAATTCCATGAACAGCAGCAACCCGAACCACAACGTCATATAGACCAGCAGCGGCACCCGCCAGCGCCGGAACACGCCACGACCCATCATGAACAACGGCGTTAACGAGACCGGGATAATCATCGCGGCGGCGAGGGTGATCAGATCGAAACGCACGCCTTGCAGAAAAACGAAGCCGTATTCACCCGTCGCCTGTACGCGATCGAACTGCCAGATATACAGGCCCAAACGCCACAGCGACAGGAACGCCAGCATGATGACGATCGGCGCGAGCACCATGACAACGGCGCGGATGCCGGACGTGTAACCGGAATGCGTGGACGGCCTGGTCATGGCGCTGTTTTCAACGAAACACCTGGATATATGGATAATCGGGGATTAACGCGTCTGCCGCGCCAGCGCCTGGTCTAGTCTCGCTATGACATCGACGGGCGTGATGCGTTCCATCGTACCGGGGTCACGCACACGGATACCCCACGGCAGCGCATCGACCGGCTTGCCGTATTTGGCGAGCACCGCTTCCGGATACCGGTTTACCACCAGATCCGCGCTTTGATACGGCCGTGCGCGGTCGGGATTGGTACAGGCATATAAGCCGATCACCGGAGTACCGACCGCCGTCGCAAGATGCGCGGGCCCCGAGTCAGGTGCGATCACGACAGCGGCCGCCCGCAGCACAGCGAGCAGTTGCTTCACGGTGGTTTTTCCGATCAGGTTCAGCAGTGTGCTCGTCGAGAGCGCGCTGATGTTCTCGCCGTAGTCGCGCTCCACCGCCGTTGGCCCGCCGCTCAACACCACCTGCATGTTGTAGTGACGGGTCGCGTAGTCGGCCACGGCGGCGTAGCCAGCGGCGGTCCAGTTACGGTAACTCATGCTGGAACACGGGCTGATGACCAGTGTCGGCTGGCCGGCTGGCAGCGTCTCAAGGGCGAAGTTCTGCGCTGCGTCGGGTATCGGGATATCCCATGTGAGCACATGTTCCGGAATACCCAGCGCCTCGGAAAAACCAAACATACTGTCCATCACGTGTTGTCGCCCGTTGGCGGCGATCCGGTGGTTGGTGAACAGCCACTGGAGATCCTTGGCCCTGGTCCGGTCGAATCCCAGGCGAACCGCTGCCGGTATCAGCAGGCTGGCAAGGCTGGCGCGCACGGACATCTGCATATGCAACAACGCGTCGAAACGGCGGCCGCGCATGCGGCGCCGCAGATCAGGATACGCGCCGATGCCTTTGCGCTTGTCGAATACGATGAACTCGATATCCGGGATATCGCCGACCAGGGTGTGTTCGGGCGCGTCGATCACCCAGGCAAGTCTGGTCTCCGGCCAATGCTGCTGCAGCGTACGGACCACGGGCAGCGCATGGCAGATATCGCCGAGCGCCGACAGGCGCAGGATGCACAGGCGTTCAGGCGGTTTGACAAACGGCAACGCCATCACCAATTAGCATCCCCTGTCGCAGACAGATTCAGACAGCAACCGGTCAGCCTTCCTTGCGGCGGTAATCGGCGTAGGACTTCTCCTCCACCAGCGCCGAACCCAGCTTCAGATTGATCTCGCGTTTGACCGCCGCGCGCTCGTCGTTGATGATGTAGACCGAGCGTGCCAGCTGGATAAATTCGTCATCAAATGCCCCCTGCGATTCCTTCAGACGGATATCGTCTTCAATAACCCAAAGCCGTTCGTTGATACGCTTCAGCCGCGCGATCTCGGCGGCGATGTCCCGGTGCGAGAACGGCGATGCCTGCCAGGTGGCCCGTAGCGTATCGAGTTCGTTGCGGACGTTACGCAGCTTGGCCGGATCGTGTATGCGCCCGGCCTTGATCTCCAGAATGGTGACCTTGTCGAGGAACTCCCCGACGGATATCTCGGCTGATAAATTCATCATCGATCTGGCGGACCCAGGTATAAAATCGCGGAAGCACCCCGCATAATAGTGGCTTATCTTAACCAAACACCGCCGAAAAGGCATTGCAGACGTCGGACAGTCACCGGACGCAGCGGGGCATGGCATTGAAAATTCTGGTCATACGGGTTGGCCGCGCCGGGGACATGATGATGATCACCCCGGCGCTGCGGGCGTTACAGGACAGCTATCCCGACGCGGAATTCCATATGCTCACCAGCCCCGACGGCCAGCGGGTGCTGAAACACTACTCGCCGCGGCTGACGCGTTTTTTCGTCCACCGGCGCAGCGCATGGCTGGCGTGGTTCCATCTGCGGCGTTTGCGCGGCGATATCGCCCGGGCCGGTTACGCCAGGGTGTTCTGCTTCGAACTGAATCCAACCTTCACCCGGCTGTACGCGGGCCTGCCTCTGCAGGCCGACGCGATCGACATGAGTCGGCCCGGCGCCCATTACGCGCGACGCTGTCTCGACGTCGTCAGCCGCGCAACCGGGCGCGGCTATGATGATTACTGGCTGAACCTGCCGGTGACTGAACCGGGGCGGGCCAAGGCGCTCGCGGCGCTCGCCGAGGAAGGCATCGACACCGATACCTTCCTCGTCGGCTTTCATCCTACTTATAGTGGTATGAAGAAGGCGTCGTGGCGGCGTAATCTCGCCAGCGCGAAACTGTGGCGGCCGGAAAATTTTGCCGAGCTGGCACGGCTGCTCGCGGACTACGGCACGCAGCACGGCCTGAAGCTGCGTATCATCATGGACCTGATCCCGGAGGAGCAGGCCGTCGGCGAGGAGATCGTGCGACTCAGTGAAGGGCGCGTCACGCTGATGGTACCGCCGCCGGATTTTCAACGCTATGTCGCGACGCTGGAGCGCATCGACCTGCTGGTGACGCCGGATACCGGCCCGATGCACATCGCCGCGGCCGTCGGTACGAAATTCGCTGCGTTGTTCGGCGGCACACGCCCTGAGGACTGCGGTCCGTATGTACCGGATACGCAGTTTCGCGTCCTGCAACCGGCGCCGGGATCGCCAGGCATCGCCGGCATATCGCCACAGCAGGTCTACGCCGCCTGCGTGGCGTTGACGTCACCGGAGTAAGCGATGAACCATGCCGCCATCGATCCATGTGTAGTCTGTTCCAGCGGGCGCTACCTCATCTACGATGCCAGCGCGATCGCAGCGCCCGATGATGATTTCTTCGACCCGGCGCACTGGCGCTCGAACAACGCGCTGCTGGATACGGCCACCGGGCGCGGGACCACGGTGGCGTTCCGCGCCGGCGACGCGGAATACGTGCTGCGCCATTATCTGCGCGGCGGATGGATACAGCGACTGAGCCGCGACCGTTACGTCTGGACCGGTCTCGACAGTACACGTGCCTGGCGCGAGTGGCAGTTGCTGGCCAACATGTGGCGCGCCGGCCTGCCGGTGCCGCAACCGGTCGCCGCGCGGGTCGAGCAGGGTCTGCTGTGTTATCGCGCCGACCTCGTCACGCGGCGCATTCCGGACGCCCGCACCTTGATCGACACGCTACGCGACGCGACCCTTGCGTCAGCGCAGTGGCGCGCTATCGGCGCCTGTATTCGCCGCTTTCACGATGCCGGTGTATTTCATGCCGACCTGAATGCGAGGAATATCCTCCTCGATAAACACGCACAGGTGTTTCTGCTCGACTTCGATCGCGGCGAACAGCGTACGCCGGCCAAGGCCTGGCAACAGGAGAATCTGACGCGATTGAAACGTGCGCTGGAAAAATGTGCCCGCGAACCGGCGCCGCTATACTACGCGCCGGACAACTTCACGGTTCTGCTCGACGGCTACCGTGGCGGTTAAACGATGTACTGCGCCAGCGCTGCGCTGTAGCGCCGGGCAATATCTGCCCGCTCCGCGATAGTCGCCGCCGCACGCCGGCCGATCGCCAGGCGTTCCTCAGGATCGGCGAGCAACTCTGTCACCTTGTCGAGCAGTTGTGACGCGGTCTCGACCTGCACGGCGGCGCTGTGCTCGAGCAGCAAGCGGCTTTCATCGTAAAAATTTTCCATGTGCGGCCCGAACAGCGCAACCTTGCCATGGCGGGCGACCTCAATCAGGTTCTGTCCGCCACGCCGGATTAGCGAGCCACCGACAAACACCAGCTCGGCGCCAGCAATAAATCCGGCCAGCTCGCCGAAGGTGTCCGCCAGATAGACGTCCGTGGTTTCTGTCGCCGTATCCTGTTTGCTGCGAACCGCAACGTCGATACCGAGCGCACGCAGCCGGGCGACGATCGCCGGTGCGCGGTCGGGATGCCGCGGCACGATGACCAGCAGATACCCGGCACCCTCACCTGCATCACGCCACGCCCGCGCGAGTTGCAGCTCCTCATCGGCGTGGGTCGAAGCGGCCAGCACGTAGGGGCGGGGCAGCGCAATCGGCGCAGTGGCAGTACGACCGTCATCGGCAAACTTCAGGTTATCTAGCGCGCTGACACGATCAGCCGCCGCGCCAAGTGTTATGAAACGCGCGGCATCGTCGGTCGAGCGCGCGAGTATCGCGGTGACATTGGCGAGTGCGCTGCCCAATACAGCGCGCATCCACGCCGGCCGCGCCAGTGTTTTCGATGACAGCCGGCCGTTAACTATCACCAGCGGAATATCGCGGCGGCGGCATTGATAGAACAGCCGCGGCCAGATTTCGGTCTCCAGCACCAGCGCGCAGCGCGGCGCGACCCGGGCAAAAAAACGCGCAGTCGTAACGCCAAGATCCAGTGGCAGGAAAACGTGTTCGATATCCGCCGGCAATGCCCGAAATGCCGCGGCGGCGCCGCTCGCGGTAAAGGTTGAAACAACCATGGGTACGCCCGGGAAATCGCGGCGCAGCGCGGTGATCAGCGGGCGGGCGGCGTTTACTTCACCGACCGACGCCATGTGCAGCCACACAGGGCGGTCGGTGCGTTGCGGGATGGACAGGCCCAGCCGTTGCCTCACGAGCCGGCTGCTTCGCGCCTTGCAGCCCTGCCAGACACTGTAACCCGTCAGCACCGGCGCCAGTAGCCGCATCAGCACACGATAGCGCCGGTCCGGTAAGCGCAGTTCAGATGGCGGCGACATTTACCGCTCGACGCCTTTCGCCGCCGGGCAAGCGCTGCGGTTGCACGTCGGCGTGGTCCGGTGCACGCCTCAGGGCCGACATCCGGGGCGATTCCGCGATCAATCCTTCAGAACGAAATCGGCGCCGCAATAGGGACATTTGGCAGCACCGGTTTTTTCGATCGGCAGATAAACGCGCGGATGGGAGTCCCACAGGCTCATGCCATCCATCGGACAATGCAGCGGCAGATCGGCACGCGTCACCTCGTAACGGTTCTGTGCGTTAGACTCGATCAGCGGTTTCGATCGGCCGCCGGTCGATGACGCAGAATTTTTCGCCACATTCGCCTCCTGGATGGTTAACTCACTGTGACCCGCGGCACACCATGGCGCGCCCGTTGCCTGGTTGCAAATGATAGGCACGTATCCATGGTTTAGACTACCGTCAGCCAGTCGCGATTCTTGTCGCGGCGACCATGCACCTGATCGAAATACATGGTCTGCAGCCGCTCGGTGACCGGGCCGCGGCCGCCGTTGCCGATGGCACGGCGGTCCAGCTCGCGTATCGGCGTGACTTCGGCCGCGGTCCCGGTGAAGAAGGCCTCGTCGGCGACATAGACCTCGTCACGCGTAATACGTTTTTCCTTGACCGGGATACCAAGTTCGGCGGCGAACTGGATAATCGTGTCGCGTGTGATGCCTTCCAGTGCCGAGGTCAGATCGGGCGTGTACAACACGCCGTTGCGGATTATAAAGATATTCTCGCCGCTGCCCTCGGCGACGAATCCTTCCGCATCCAGCAACAGTGCTTCCTCGCAACCGCAGGCGAGCGCCTCTTGCAGCGCCATCATCGAGTTGATGTAGTTGCCGTTGGCCTTCGCCTTGCACAGCGTGATATTGACGTGATGGCGCGTGAACGACGACGTTTTCACGCGGATGCCACGCTCCATGTTCTCGACGCCCATGTAGGAGCCCCACGGCCATGCAGCAATCATCACGTGCGCCTTGAGTGTGTCGGCGCGAAGACCCATGCCTTCCGACCCGTAAAAACACATCGGGCGGATATAGCCGGATTCCAGTTTGTTATCACGAACCACCGTGCAGGTGGCCTCGTTGAGGGTCTTTTTGTCGAACGGCATCTTTATGCCGAGGATATGCGCGGAACGAAACAACCGGTCCGTATGGTCCTGCAGGCGGAAAATCGCCGTGCCGTTGTCGGTCTTGTAGGCGCGCACGCCTTCGAAAACACCCAGGCCGTAATGCAACGTGTGGGTCAATACGTGGATTTTGGCATCCCGCCATGGCACCAGTTTCCCGTCGAGCCAGATGACACCGTCGCGGTCATCCATAGTCATGGAGAGACTCCTCCTTCAAGGTATAAAAAATCATTCGTTAATCAATGAGTTTGCGGCATAGGGCCGCCTATTGTATGCATTTCGTGGGCAAGGCGCTAACTTTTTGCGCGGTGACGCGCGCCGTAAACGACAGGCGCATAAACGTGTGTCTCGCATATCCCTCAAGCGCAGCGAAAGCGTTGCCGATACAAACATGCGATCGCGATACACGGTGAGGCTGCAGAAAATTCCATGGATTTCAAAGATTATCTGAAAATTCTCGTGCTGAAGGATGGCTCCGATCTGTATCTGACGACCGGCGCACCACCGAGCGCGAAGATCGACGGCCGGCTGATGCCGATCGACAAGGACAGTTTGCCACCCGGCCGTGTCAAGGAAATCGCCTACTCAATCATGGATAAGAGTCAGATCGCGGATTTTGAAAAAACGCCGGAAATGAACCTGGCATTGTCCGAACCCGGCGTCGGCCGGTTCCGCGTCAATATTTTCCAGCAGCGCAACCAGGTCGGCATGGTCGTGCGCGCCATCAAGATGGACATCCCGGACACCGAGAAGCTCGGCCTGCCGCCGGTGCTTAAGAAACTGATCATGGAAAAACGTGGTCTGATCCTGTTTGTCGGCGGCACGGGCTCAGGTAAATCGACGTCGCTCGCGTCGCTGATCGACTACCGCAATACCCACAGCGCCGGACATATTATCACCATCGAGGACCCGATCGAATTTGTGCACAAACACAAAAAATCGATCATCAACCAGCGCGAGGTCGGCATCGATACACCTTCTTATGAAGCGGCGCTCAAAAACACACTGCGCCAGGCACCGGACGTAATCCTGATCGGTGAGATCCGCGATCAGCATACGATGGAACACGCGCTCGCCTTTGCCGAGACCGGGCATCTGGCGATTTCGACGCTGCACGCGAACAACGCGAACCAAGCCTTCGACCGGATTATCAACTTCTTTCCGGAGGAACGTCGCAATCAATTATTGCTGGACCTATCGCTGAACGTGCGCGCCTTTATTTCACAGCGACTAATTCCGACAATGGATGGCAAGCGTGCGGCAGCGATTGAAGTGCTGATTAACACGCCGCGTCTCGCCGACCTGATCCTTAAGGGAGAAATTCACTCGATCAAGGAACTCATGGAAAAATCCGAGAATGTCGGCATGCAAACCTTCGACAGCGCGTTGCACAAGCTGTACCGGGCGGAACGTATTTCACTCGAGGAAGCCCTGCGCAACGCCGATTCGCAGAACAACCTGCGTCTCAAAATCACCCTTGAGGAAGCGGACGGCGAAGCCGCTCCAGGCGACAACTCGCTGAAACTGGTCGATGACAACGAGGAGCCGGAAGTAAAAGCCGAGCTGAAACTGGAAAACGGAAAAAACGACAATCTTAGCTATCAGGAACGCCTGAAGAAGACCGTCAAATAGGCCGGGGAAGCCGCAAAAAAAGCCCCGTCAGCGATGACGGGGCTTTTTCATTCCTGCGGACAGAATTTACATCATACCACCCATGCCGCCCATATCGGGAGCGGACGAACCCTTGTCTTCCTTCGGCAGTTCGGCAATCATCGCCTCGGTGGTGATCATCAAACCGGCGATGGACGCCGCGTTCTGCAACGCGGAACGAGCCACCTTGGTCGGATCAAGAATACCCATCTCGACCATATCACCATACTCACCTGTCGCAGCGTTGTAACCGAAGTTACCCTTGCCCTCGGCGACCTTGTTCAATACCACCG
Source organism: Gammaproteobacteria bacterium (assembly GCA_023266115.1). Taxonomy (GTDB): domain Bacteria; phylum Pseudomonadota; class Gammaproteobacteria; order VBWC01; family VBWC01; genus VBWC01. Next base: position 78,344 of record JAHFRU010000008.1, on the reverse strand, counting down.
ACGCTTCAGCACCGGCGTTAGCGACGATCTGGCGCAGCGGCTCTTCCATTGCGCGGCGCGCGATGCCGATACCGACGTCCTGATCGTGATTGGCGCCCTTGAGGTTTTTGATCGCGGCCAAGGCACGCACCAGCGCCACACCGCCACCGGGAACGATACCTTCTTCAACCGCGGCGCGAGTTGCGTGCAGGGCATCCTCGACGCGCGCCTTCTTTTCCTTCATTTCGACTTCCGTAGCCGCGCCGACCTTGATGACTGCAACACCGCCGGCAAGCTTCGCGACACGCTCCTGCAGCTTCTCCTTGTCGTAGTCGGAACTCGAGTCCTCGATCTGCGCACGGACCTGCTTGACGCGGGCCTGAATATCAGGGGCCTTGCCGGCACCATCGATAATCGTCGTGTTTTCCTTGGTGATCACGACGCGCTTGGCGGAACCCAGGCTGTCGATCGTGGCCTTCTCCAGGCTCAGACCGATTTCCTCGGAGATCACACGGCCGTTGGTCAGGATCGCGATATCCTCGAGCATCGCCTTGCGACGATCGCCGAAGCCAGGCGCCTTGACGGCACAGACCTTGACGATGCCGCGGATGGTATTCACCACCAGCGTCGCCAACGCCTCGCCTTCAACGTCCTCGGCGATAATCAGCAGCGGCTTGCCGGATTTCGCCACACCCTCCAGCACCGGCAGCATTTCGCGGATATTCGATATCTTCTTGTCGTGCAGAAGAATATAGGGTTCCTCGAGCTCGGCGCTCATATTCTCCTGGTTATTGATGAAGTAGGGGGACAGGTAGCCACGGTCAAACTGCATACCCTCGACCACGTCAAGTTCGTTGGCCAGACCGGAACCTTCCTCAACAGTAATCACACCTTCCTTGCCAACCTTGCTCATCGCATCGGCAATCAGGCGGCCCACTACGTCGTCGGAATTGGCAGAAATTGTGCCGACCTGCGCGATCGCCTTGTCATCCGTGCACGGCTTGGAAAGCTTCTTCAGTTGCTCGACGGCCGCGATGGTCGCCTGATCAATGCCGCGCTTCAGGTCCATTGGATTCATGCCAGAAGCAACCGCCTTCAGACCTTCGCGAACGATGCACTGAGCCAGCACAGTGGCTGTCGTCGTGCCGTCACCGGCGATGTCGGAGGTCTGCGAGGCGACTTCCTTGACCATCTGCGCGCCCATGTTCTCGAACTTGTCTTCAAGCTCTATTTCCTTGGCGACGGAAACACCGTCTTTCGTTACGGTCGGCGCGCCGAAGCTTTTTTCAAGCACGACGTTACGTCCCCGCGGACCCAGCGTCACCTTCACGGCGTTCGCCAGCAGATTGACCCCTTTGAGCATGCGCTGACGCGCGTCTTCACCAAAATGTACGACTTTAGCTACCATAATGATTTCCTCTTAATTCGTCTCGATATTTCGCGGAATCAGTGTTCGATGACACCGGTAATGTCGTCTTCGCGCATCACCAGCAACTCCTCACCGTTGACCTTCACTTCCGTGCCGCTGTATTTTCCAAACAGAATCCGGTCTCCCACTTTCACATCCAGCGGCCGCAGGTCGCCCGCCTCGGATAACTTGCCTTTGCCGACGGCCACCACCTCGCCCTCGACCGGCTTCTCGGCAGCGCTGTCAGGAATCACAATACCGCCGGGGCTCTTCTTCTCCTCCTCCACACGTCGAACGATCACTCGGTCATGCAATGGACGAATATTCATTTTTTCTCTCCTATGTCCAAATACAAAAAATTATATGTAACAACTATATATCTACTATCACGGGTGATAGCAAGCACTGGTTTAGCACTCGCCGATCAAGAGTGCTAAACATAATAGTGGCGAAACTTCCGGAGTCAAGGGATAAGGAGAAAATTTTTCGGGAGGTTCCTCGACAATCCCGCGTCACCGATGTAACCGGCGCCGCGCCAGCAACAGCTAGTTAATGCCGCTCGTCGTTCCGCCAGTACTCGCCCTCTAATGTCCGCGGACCCTCGTCCTTGGCGGTCGCCGGCTGCTGCTCCGTGACCACTATACGGGTACGTTTCAGAAAGGCCATAATCAGGCGCTGTCGGATTGTGGGCACCAGGCAGAGAAACCCGAGCGTATCGGTAACAAACCCCGGGGTCAGCAACAGTACGCCACTGACCAGCAATACCATGCCCTCCAGCATCTGCAGTGCGGGAACCTCGCCACGCGCCAGCGCCTCGCGCACTCGGCCCAAGGTCGAAAATCCTTGCGCGCGCACTAACAGCGCCCCCAGCACCGCGGTAAAAACCACCAGAAATACCGTCGGCAACGCGCCGATGACTCCACCCACCTTGATCAGCAGGTAGATATCAAGCAGGGGCACGAGCAGCAACAGCAACAACAAGTAACGAAACAACCCCATGACCGTGAACGTTACCGGGAATGTCGGGCCAAGCTCAAGTTGTTTTTGCGCTGGCGACGGGCTTTCGGTATCGTTCGCGCGATGGAGCATTCCTATCTGCTGGTTCTGACGACGTGCCCGGACGCTGGTTTCGCTGAAGCGCTGGCCGCAAAGCTGGTCGATGCAGGGCTCGCGGCCTGTGTAAACATCGTTCCCGGAATCCAGTCGGTATACCGCTGGAAAGGTAAACGGGAAACCGGCACCGAGAGGTTGCTGCTGATCAAGACCCGGGCGGCGCTCTACACCCGGCTGGAGCAGGCAATAACGGAAAGCCACCCGTACGAACTTCCGGAAGTCCTTGCTGTCCCAATAAAAAATGGGCTGGCTGGATATCTGTCCTGGATAGACGAAGTTACCTCCGGTGCGGGACAAGAAGGGTAACGGGAGCGGTATCCAACCGACGCTCCGGGCAGTTCAGGTGACGACAACCATTTCCTTCAGGTAGTTATGTAATGTCTATGCGTAACGCGGCACGACGCGGCTCTGCCGCCATCTACTTGTTCTGTCCGGCAAGGCCGGTCGCTCTGGTGCTGGCGATTGCCGCCTGCTGGTTCGCGAGCGTCGCCGTAGCGATGGAATCCGGCAACGCCTTCACTCCGGTGGAACGCAGCGGCGGCAGTCTGCTCGAACGCCTGTCTTCGTTCGGTGAAAAACTTGGCCTGGTCGACACCAATCGGGATTTCCTCGATCCCGACAAGGCCTTTGTTTTCTCCGCCGATGTGATCGACGCGCGTACCATTGCCGCACGCTGGCAAATCGCCGACGGTTATTACATGTACCGCGACAAGTTCGCATTCAAACTAGCGAATCCCAACGATGCACAAATTGGCGCAATCCAGACCTCGGCAGGCAAACCCAAGGCAGACGAAACGTTCGGCACCACGGAAGTCTATTATCACGACGCCACGGTCATCGTACCCTTAAAGCGCATCAATCAATCACCGGTCGACGTGATACTCGAGGCCCGCTATCAGGGATGCGCCGACGCCGGCTTCTGTTATCCACCGATCACCAGAACGATGCAGCTGTCGCTGCCGGCGGTCACGGCCGGCGCAGGCACGGCGCCAGCTGCCAGTGACTTCGTATCCGACCAGGACCGGTTTGCACGCACGCTCGCCGGCGGCAACACCTTGCGGACGATCGCCATTTTCTTCGGTGTCGGCCTGTTACTCGCGTTCACCCCCTGCGTATTCCCGATGGTGCCGATCCTGTCCGGCATCATCGTCGGCCACGGTCACGGGCTGACGACCCGTCGCGCGTTTCTGCTGTCGGCGGCCTACGTGCTGCCGATGGCGCTCACCTATACCGTTGCCGGTGTTCTGGCTGGCCTGTTCGGCGCTAACCTGCAGGCCGTGTTCCAGAATCCGTGGATCATCGGTTCTTTCGTAGCGATCTTCGTTTTGCTGGCGCTGTCGATGTTCGGTTTCTATGAGCTGCAGATACCGGCAAGCATCCAGTCGCGGCTCGCCGCGTTCAGCAACCGGCAAAAAAGCGGGACCTTCATCGGCGTGGCCATCATGGGTTTCCTGTCGGCGTTGATCGTCGGACCTTGCGTCGCGGCACCGCTCGCTGGTGCGTTGATCTATATCGGCAATACGGGCGACGCTGCACTCGGCGGGATGGCGCTGTTTGCGCTGAGCATGGGCATGGGCGCGCCGTTGCTGGCCCTCGGCACATCGGCTGGCAAGCTGCTGCCGAGAGCAGGGCCATGGATGCAACGGATCAAGGCCGTGTTCGGCGTGATGCTGCTGGCGGTCGCGATCTGGATGCTGGACCGTATCGTTCCGCCGGCAGTCACGCTGGTACTGACGGCGCTGTTGCTGATCATCTGCGCCGTCTTCGTCGGCGCGCTCGATCGCCTCGACGGCAATATCGGCGGCTGGAAAAGATGGCGGAAGGGCAGCGGCCTAGTGATGCTGGTCTACGGCGTCGTGCTGCTGGTGGGCGCGGCGAGCGGCGGCAACGACATACTCCATCCACTGCGCGGCACCAGCCTAGTGGCCGGCGGCGGCAACAGCGCCATCAGCCACCTGACGTTCAAGCCGGTCAAAGGCCTGGACGGACTGAATCGTGAGCTGCAGCTGGCGGCAGCGGCCGGCAAGCCGGTGATGCTGGATTTCTACGCGGACTGGTGTGTGTCGTGTAAAGAGATGGAGCGCTACACGTTTTCCGACCAACGGGTGCGGGGTTTGCTCACCGACGTGGTGCTGCTGCAGACCGACGTGACCGCCAATGATGCCGAGGATCAGGCGCTGCTGAAGCATTTCGGCTTGTTCGGCCCACCGTCATTACTGTTTTTTAACCGGCAAGGCATCGAACAGAAACGCTACCGGCTGGTGGGTTTTCTCAACGCCGATGATTTCCATGAACATCTGGGACGAGTACTGAGCCTGTGAGCGGTCCGCGCCTGGCATCCTTCTTCTCGCGGCGGAACGTCATCACTGCACTGCTGCTCGCAGCAAGCCTCACCACCATTGCCGCCATCTTCATGCACCGCGAATCCGCGGCAACCCGCAGCGTCGACGCGGCGCGATTTGAGAGCGCAACGATCAATACGCCCCGGCCCGGTTTTACGTTGCGCGACGTCGACGGCATTCCGCGCACGGTCGATGCGTGGGACGGCAAGGTCCTGGTGCTGAATTTCTGGGCTACATGGTGTCAGCCGTGTTTACGCGAGATCCCGCTGTTCAACCGGTTGCAGAGTGAACATGGCGACGCCGGGTTGCAGTTCGTTGGCATCGCCGTCGACGATCTTGATGCGGTCCGCGAGTTCCTCAAAACGCAGACCGTCGCCTACCCGATCCTCGCCGGCCAACAGGACGCGATCGACATCGCCCAAAACTACGGTAACGACATCGGAGTACTACCGTACACCGCCATCGTCGACCGCAGCGGGCGCATCCGGTTTGTCCAGTTCGGGGAATTGCCGGAGACGCTCGCCCGCGACATGATCCAGCCCCTGCTGTAGTAATCCAGGTCAGTGGGTCAGCCAGTCAAACCCTCTTGCAACTTCCCCTAACGTGCAGTGATCTTCCGTTAAATCAGCCAATATAGTTAATCTGCTGGACAATCCAATGGTTTCCATGCAGAATTCCATGGAAATTAATCATATTCAGAAAAATACGTTGAGTTGCCGGCGTTTTACGTCGATCTGAGCTGAAATCGCCCCGAATAAATAGATAAGTTATTTAACAAGCTTCCTGTTATCCACGCATGGCTAAAATTCTGGTCATCAATGGGCCGAACCTGAACCTCTTGGGCAGCCGTGAACCGGCGCATTACGGCAGCACAACACTCGATCAAATAAACGCGGGTTTGCGCGACGTTGCCCAACGGGCCGGCCACACGGTCGATGCGCTGCAGAGCAATGCGGAACACGAACTCGTGGACCGCGTACAACAGGCGGAACACGACGGCACCGGGTTCATCATCGTGAATCCTGCGGCGTTTACCCATAGCAGTATCGCCTTGCGCGATGCGCTCAGCGCGACACGCATACCATTCATTGAGGTCCATTTATCCAATATCCATGCGCGCGAGAAATTCCGGCGCCGCTCATATTTTTCCGATATCGCCGCCGGCGTCATCAGCGGTCTCGGCGCGGTCGGCTACGAACTCGCGCTGCGCGCAGCGATGGACCATCTGAAGAAACAGCATTAGACGGCCCTGATACAGGGTATATAGAACCGAAAAATGACAAAGTGACCTTGCCATGGATATACGAAAAGTCAAAAAGCTGATTGAATTGCTCGAAGAATCGGGTATCGACGAAATCGAGATACAGGAAGGCGAGGAGTCCGTACGAATCAGCCGGCGGCGCGAGCCGGCGGCGCCGACCGTGGTCTACGCACCAACCGGCGCGGCAGTGGCGGCGCCTGTGCCCGCGCCAACCGGTGCGGCGGCGGAAACGCCGAAGCGCGAGGAAACCCCCAGTGGCTATACCGTCACGGCACCGGTCGTTGGCACCTTTTACCGCGCACCGTCGCCAGGTGCGAAGCCGTTCGTCGAGGTGGGCCAGCAGGTCAATGCAGGCGATACGCTGTGTATTATCGAGGCGATGAAAATGCTCAACCAGATCGAATCGGACAAGACCGGCAAAATCGCCGCCATCCTCGCCGAAAACGGCCAGCCGGTCGAATATGGCCAGCCGTTGTTCGTGATCCAGTGACGCGGCGCGCTGCGATCATTGTGGTAACGCGCCCGACAACCATAGCCAAACTAGCCGAATAACATGCTCGAAAAAGTCGTTATCGCCAACCGGGGTGAAATCGGCCTGCGCATCCTGCGGGCCTGTCGTGAACTCGGTATCAAGACAGTGGCGGCCCACTCCACGGTGGATCGCGACCTCAAACATGTGCGTCTGGCCGACGAGTCGGTCTGCATCGGGCCGCCGCCATCCACGGAAAGCTATTTGAATATCCCGGCGATCATCAGCGTGGCCGAGGTGACCGATGCGGTAGGTATCCATCCGGGCTACGGCTTCCTTTCCGAAAACGCTGACTTCGCCGAGCGTGTCGAGCGCAGCGGTTTTGTATTCATTGGTCCGCGCGCCGAAACGATCCGTTTGATGGGCGACAAGGTCTCGGCAATCACGATGATGAAGAAAGCCGGCGTTCCCTGCGTGCCGGGTTCCGATGGGCCGGTAGGCGACGACCCCGACCAGACCCTGCGGATAGCGCGCGACATCGGCTATCCGGTGATCATCAAGGCGTCGGGCGGTGGCGGTGGCCGCGGCATGCGCGTGGTGCACGCCGAGGCATCGCTGTTGACCGCGATTTCCCTGACCAAGGCCGAAGCTGGCGCCGCGTTCGGCAATGAGACGGTATATCTCGAGAAATACCTTGAGCATCCCCGCCATATCGAATTCCAGGTACTCGCCGACCAGCACGGCAACGCGATTCACCTCGGCGAGCGCGACTGTTCGATGCAGCGGCGGCACCAGAAGGTCGTCGAGGAATCGCCGGCACCCGGCATCACCGCCGAACAGCGTAATCGCATGGGTGAACTGTGCGCGCGCGCCTGCCGCGAGATCGGCTATCACGGCGCGGGAACGTTCGAGTTTCTGTACGAGAACGGCGAATTCTACTTTATTGAAATGAATACCCGCATCCAGGTGGAACATCCCGTCACGGAGATGGTCACCGGCATCGATATCGTCAAACAGCAACTGCTGATCGCATCCGGCGAGGTACTGTCCTATCGCCAGCAGGATGTCACCATGACGGGGCACGCAATTGAGTGCCGGCTGAATGCCGAGGACGCCAGAACGTTCATGCCGTGCCCCGGCAAGATCACGCAGTATCATCCGCCGGGCGGCCCCGGTATTCGCGTCGATTCACATATTTACAACGGCTATACCGTACCGCCGTATTATGACTCGATGATCGGCAAACTGATTGCGCATGGCGAAACGCGCGCCTCTGCGCTGGCCAGAATGCGCAATGCGCTGGTGGAAATCGTCATCGACGGTATCAAAACAAATATCATGCTACACCGCGATATTTGCGACGACGCGGCGTTCGCCGCCGGCGGCACCAATATCCATTACCTCGAAAAGAAGCTCGGTCTCTCGTAACGGCTGACCGCGACCCGCTTTCGTTGGTTTGCGGTTATCACGTATTCTGTACCCTCCCCCCTGACGAATCGACTGGAACACGGCATGCCCTGGCTGCAACTCAGACTTAACGCCGAGAAAGGCGATGCACTGCGTATCAGCGATGCGTTAAGCGACGCCGGCGCAGTGGCGGTCACCATGCAGGACGCCGGTGACGAACCCAATTACGAGCCGCTGCCCGGTGAGGCACCGTTGTGGTCGAACACGCAGATCGTCGGCCTGTTTCCCGCCGACATCGACATGGAGGATCTGCTCAAACGGTTGCATGCGTCCATCGGCTTGCCGGATTTTAACGCCGGTCAAATAGAGATGATCGAGGACAAGGATTGGGAGCGCGTCTGGATGGACCGCTTCCAACCTACCCGTTTCGGCGATCGCCTGTGGGTTTGCCCGAGCTGGCATACGCCGCCACAACCGGATGCCGTCAACATACTGCTGGATCCCGGTTTGGCGTTCGGCACCGGCACTCACCCGACTACGGCGCTGTGTCTGGAGTGGCTGGATCGGGCCGAACTGCTCGACAAGGTGGTGATCGATTATGGCTGCGGCTCCGGCGTGCTGGCGATTGCCGCCGCCAAGCTCGGCGCGGACCACGTGTTCGCGATCGACCATGATCCCCAGGCACTACAGGCGACCGCGGAAAACGCCCGGCGCAACGACGTCGCCGACCGGATCATGACGCTGCTGCCTGACCAGATGCCGAAAGTGCCCTGCGATGTGCTGATCGCCAATATTCTGGCCGGGCCGCTGAAAACCCTGGCCCGTGAGTTCGCCACACAGGTTAAAGCGGGTGGCCACCTAGTGCTATCCGGCATTCTGGCGGACCAGGTCGACGATATACGCCAGGCCTATGCGCCATGGTTTGAGCTGACGCAGATCGACAATCGCGAGGGCTGGATGCGCGTCGCGGGCCGCCGCGTCGGCACCGCCAATCCGGCGATCGCGGCAACGGTCAGCAGCAATACTGAGTCTGTCGATGTTGACGCCATTGTCGCTGCGGGCAGACTCGCTGTGGTGGCGGATGTCGCGCAGGCGGCCCGCAACAACAGCGGCGCGTTCCGGGCAACACTTTGGTCCGCGCTGACGTCGATGATGCTCGTCATACTGATCATCCAATATGCTTACTTCTATCGCCATGACTTGCAAAGCTATGACCTGGCGCAGCCCTTGCTAATCAAATTATGCGATATCGCGCCATGCGCCACGCCGCTGCGCCACGATACGTCGCTGGTACGGATGATGGGGCGCGAAGTCAGCTCCCATCCCGCCAGCCCGGGCGCCCTACTCGTCAACGCTACTATTGTCAACGATTCCGATAAGCGGCAGCTGTTTCCGCTGCTGCAGCTTGGTCTTTCGGATTTCAACGGCAGCCTGCTCGCGCTGCGCCGCTTCCGTCCGGAAGAATATCTCGATGAATCGATTGATTACGCGCGCGGTATGCTGCCAGGCGTACCGGTACAGGTATTACTTGAGATTGCGGACCCGGGAGCCGACGTCGCAGGATTCGCGTTTGAGTTCCTGTGATCGACACTTTTACAAAATAACGAGAACGAGTAACATTGGCTTCCCTCGCCCTTCCCGGCGAGCACCCCTTAGAAAAACAAGATAACAAAACCGGATTCATCGATGCGTATTGGACCGTACACACTTGCCAACAGACTGGTTCTTGCGCCAATGGCCGGCGTGACCGACCGTCCGTTTCGTCAGCTCTGCAAACGCCTTGGTGCCGGCCTGGCCGTGTCCGAGATGGTCTCGTCGAATTCGCTGTTGTGGGGCAGTGAAAAGACGCGGCGGCGCGCCAATCACGACGGCGAGAACGAGCCGCGCTCCGTCCAGATCGTCGGCTCGGACCCCGCCATGATGGCGCAAGCGGCACGCTATAACGCCGATAACGGTGCCCAGCTCATCGATATCAACATGGGCTGTCCGGCAAAAAAAATCTGCAATGTTGCCGCTGGCTCGGCGCTGTTGCGCGATGAAACTCTGGTCGGACAGATACTCGACAGCGTCGTCGCCGCGGTGGATATTCCGGTGACGCTGAAAATACGCACCGGCTGGGACACCGCCAACCGTAACGGCGTGATCATTGCCAGGATCGCGGAACAGGCCGGCATACAGTCGCTGGCCGTGCACGGCCGCACGCGCGCCTGCGGTTATACCGGCGATGCCGAATACGACACGATCGCCGCGATCAAGAACGCGGTCAACATCCCGGTGATTGCCAACGGCGATATCGACACACCGGAAAAGGCGGCGTTTGTTCTGGAGCGAACCGGGGCCGATGCCGTGATGATCGGGCGCGCCGCGCAAGGCCGGCCATGGATATTCGGCATCATCGATCATTTCCTGCGCACCGGCGTGAAACTCGATGATCCGCCCGTCACCGAAATACGCGATATCATGCTTGAGCACCTGCGCAATCTTTACGACTTCTACGGCGAGCACACCGGCGTGCTTATCGCGCGCAAACATATTTCCTGGTACAGCAAACGCCAGCCTGGCGGTGCCGCGTTCCGTCACATGATGAACCAGGTCGAGAGCGCCGATCAGCAACTGGCGCTGGCAACCGGGTTCTTTGATCAGCTCGCGATGGGCCTGGAGCGGGCGGCATGACACCGGCGACGAAAACAAAAAAGAGTGCGCCGAAGAACGAGCGGCGCAGGGATCCGCTGGCGTCATCGGTGCGCGTCTCGCTGGAGCGCTACCTAAGCGACCTGGATGGCCACAGCCCGGATAATCTCTATCAGATGGTAGTCGACGAAATCGAACGGCCGCTGTTCGAGATCATCATGCAGTTTACCGGCGGCAACCAGAGCAAGGCAGCCGAGATGCTCGGCATCAATCGTGGCACGCTGCGGAAGAAACTCAGCCAGCATAATATCGGTTGACCGGTGACAGGTTGAGGAAAACCTCTACAGATCGCTGCCGGCGCGCGTTGATTTTGGAAAGCGTTGAATAATTTGTCATTCCGGACGGCGCGTACCGGACGAGTTCATGGATGGGCTAGACCCGGAATCCAGTGCTTTCGAAACAGTGTATTGCTGGATTCCCGCCGGGGCGGGAATGACGACCAGGTGATTACTCAGAACTTGCTTTGTTTCTTGCACTAGACACCTGACATGATAAGACGTGCGCTGATCAGTGTTTCCAACAAGTCCGGCGTTATCGAGTTTGGCGCGGCGTTGCACAGGCGCGGCGTCGAAATCCTTTCTACCGGCGGTACAGCCAGACTGTTGGCGCAGAGTGGTATACCGGTTATTGAGGTCTCGGATTACACCGGCTTCCCGGAAATGATGGATGGGCGCGTCAAGACACTGCATCCGAAAGTGCATGGTGGCGTACTCGGACGGCGCGGCGTCGACGACAATATCATGCAGCAGCACGGCATACATGCGATCGATCTGGTGGTCGTCAATCTTTATCCATTTGAGGAAACCGTCGCCGTTCCGGGCTGCGATCTGCCGACCGCGATAGAGAACATCGACATCGGCGGGCCGGCACTGTTACGGGCAGCGGCGAAAAACCATAGCGACGTTACCGTGATCGTCGATCCGGCGGATTACACGGCGGTTCTGAACGAGATGGCGGGGAAAAACGGCACGGTCAGCGATGCCATGCGTTTTGATCTCGCGGTAAAGGCGTTCGAGCACACCGCCCGGTACGATGGCGCAATCGCCAGCTATTTCGGCGCGCTGACGCCGGGACCGGAGCGCGCGGTATTTCCGCGCACATTCAATATGCAGTATGTAAAGGCGCAGGACATGCGCTACGGGGAAAATCCGCATCAGCGCGCCGCGTTTTACCGCGAGCATCGGCCACCTGGCGGCTGTGTCGCGACAGCCCGGCAGCTGCAGGGCAAGGCGCTGTCCTTCAACAACATTGCCGATACCGACGCCGCGCTGGAGTGTGTCAAGGAATTCTCCGGCGAAGCGGCTTGCGTCATCGTCAAGCACGCCAATCCGTGCGGCGTGGCGACCGGGGAGAATCTGGCCGCCGCCTACGGCCGCGCCTATGCCACCGACCCGACGTCGGCCTTTGGGGGAATCATCGCGTTCAACCGCTCGCTCGATGCCGCGACCGCGCAACAGATTCTGGCGCGGCAGTTTGTCGAGGTGGTGATCGCGCCGTCGGTATCCGACGACGCGCTGCAGACATTGGCCACGAAACCGAACGTGCGCGTGCTCGCCTGCGGCGCATGGTCTGAGGACCTGCCCCCGGCGCTCGATTTCAAACGCGTCACCGGCGGACTGCTGGTCCAGGACCGCGATGCAGGCATGGCCGGTTCCGGGGAACTCAAGGTCGTGACGCGTCGCGCACCAACCGCCGGGCAGCTGGCCGATTTATTGTTCGCGTGGAAGGTCGCCAAGTTCGTCAAATCGAACGCCATCGTTTACGCGAAAGACGCACGAACCATCGGCATAGGCGCCGGCCAGATGAGTCGGGTAATCAGCGCGCGCATCGCGGCAATCAAGGCGGCTGACGCCGGCCTTGAGGTGCGTGGCGCGGTCATGGCATCCGATGCGTTCCTGCCGTTCCGCGACGGCCTGGACAGTGCCGCGGCGGCAGGCATCGCGGCAGTGATTCAGCCGGGCGGCTCCATGCGTGACGATGAAGTGATCGGTGCCGCCGACGAACACGGTATCGCGATGGTATTTACCGGCATGCGTCATTTCCGGCATTAGCACCCGCCCGCCGCCCCAACCGTTATTCCCACGGTCGGACGGCGCCGCAACCGTAACGCGATGCCGGCGACGGCGAGCAGCAGAAACAGCCGATCGAGCGAGCCAATACCGCTGTTGCCCTTCACATAGCTGTGCCGCTTGGGCTGTTCGAGGTTCCCGACCACATCGACCGAGAAGAATTTCAGTGTGGTAGTGGTACGGATCGCGATCGGGCCCGTATACACGTTGGAAAGTATCGTCGGCGCGCTGCCGTCGGTCGTGTAGAACGTGCCGCCGACGCCGCAGCCGCTGCCGCCGGCGTTGTCGGTACAGGTGAGCGCAACCAGCAGCGTATCCGCATAAAAGACCAGTTCTCCCGGCTGACGGCAGCCGGATTCCACGCCAGCGCATTCCGGGACGACCTTGGTTTCCGGCGCCACGACGTCGATTACGTACTCGCGCGTCTGTATCGCTTCGGCGTTGCCAACCTTGTCGACGGCCCGGTATTTAAGGGTCGTGTTCGTGGTGATCGACACCGGCCCGGTGTAGCGGTTGATCGCGGATATCGGCGGATCGGACCCGTCGATGCTGGCATAGATATCGACACAGCCGGAACCCGATCCGTCAGCACAGGTAAGCGTAATCGTCTGTGCCTCCTTGTAATAACCGGTGTTGCCCACGCCGGGGTCCGGTGACACGGTCGTCGCGGGCGGCAGCAGATCGAACGCCGCGAAGCCGCTACGGGTTTCATTGCCGATTGAGTAAAATGAACCACCGGCAAACAACGTGCCGGTGGCGGGGATAAACGACAGCGAAAATACCGGACCGTCCAGCGCGGGGCTCCAGTCGAGGGCCTCTGAAGTGACCGTGTCGACGCCCGCCAGACGTTGGCGGTCGACGCCGGCGATCGTGGAAAAATCGCCGCCCGCATATATTATCTGCTCGTCGCTGCTGACGGCCATGGCGCGAATCGTACCGTTTGCTTCCGGTGCCCAGCCGTTAACTTCGTCGTTCTTGGTACTCGTCAGCACGGTACCGTTGTCTCCCACCGCAACGAACAGGTTCTGGCCCCAGTCGATACCGGATAACCGCTCGCCGGTGACCGCTGTCTGATCGATCCAGCTGGAGCCGTTCGAACTGGTGATGATCGTGCCACCGTCACCGACCGCAACGTATTTCGACAATCCCCATGCCACGTTGCGCAGCGAATGCGTCGTCTGAACCGACAACGCCGGTATCCAGCTGTCGAGATCATTATTGGTGCGGGTCAATACCGTACCGTTGTCCCCGACCGCGACGAACTCGCTGCCACTCCACACAACGGCGTTCAGATTCGCCGAGGTGCCGGAGGCTTCTACCGCCCAGGTGACCCCGTCCTCGCTGGTGATGATCGTGCCTGCGTCGCCGACGGCGACAAATCCGATACCCTGCCCGCTGGCGGTGTCGACACCGCTGACCGCGACAGCGTTCAGGGTATTGCCGGTGGCCGACGTTCGTGTTTTCCAGGTCACGCCGTCCACGCTGGTAATGACGGTACCGCCGCTGCCCACAACCACCAGTATCGGATCGGGCGAGCCGCCTACGCCCCAGATCACACCGTTGAGCGTCGCCGACGTACCGGAGTTCCGTGGCGTCCAGCTCGAACCGTTCTGGCTGGTGATGACGAATCCGTCCTCGCCGACGGCGACGAACTGGTTAAGACCGGTAAATATCACATCTTTGAATGTGTCGGGCACGCCGGTCTCGATAAGCTCCCACTCGATACCGTCGTTACTCACCAGAATCGTGCCGCTCTCGCCGATCGCCACGAACCGCGAACTGCTCGCGGCGACGTCGAGCAGAATTCTACTGGTACCCGAGGTCTGCGACGCCCATTCCGTGCCGACCGGCGGCGATGTACCCAGCGACGCCAGATGATTACGCGCCCTGCCGGAGATATCGGTAAAATCTCCGCCTGCGTACACCGTTCTGCCATCGGGACTCAGCGCGAGCGACCGGACCGCCAGATTCGCAAAGTGGTCCCAGACGGTCGCATTGGCGTCGGCAGTATTGAGCGCCGCCATCCGTGTACGTGTCACGGTACCCGCGTTGAACCCGGTGAAGTCGCCGCCGACAAACAGCGTCGACCCGTCGTTCTTCAGCGCCAACGTATACACGACGGCATTGGCATCGGGGTTCCAGCTGTCGGGCGTATCGCTGGTCACGGCGAATCGGGCCAGGTGGTTACGCACCGTCGCGCCCGCGTTGAAGGACGTGAATTCGCCGGCGACGTAGAGCTTGGCATTCGCCTCGGCAAGCGTTAACGCATGCACCGTCGCGTCGGCATCGGGGTTCCACGACGCCAGCGCATTGTTGGTATCCAGGCCGCTATCGATGGCGGCGAGATAGTCGCGTGACGCACCGCCGATGATCGTGAACTCGCCGCCGGCATACAGCGTAGTGCCGTTACCGGTTGGCGCCAGCACCAACGCCAGTGCCCGAACCGCGCCGTTTGCACCGGGGTTCCAGTCCGTGGCCGTACCGTCGGCAATCGTCAGAGCCGCGAGCCGGTCACGCAATTTGCCGCCTATCGAGTTAAAGTCGCCACCGAAAAACACCAGGGTGCTGGACAATGCCAGACTGCGCACGATGTCACCGGCATGGGGCGCGACAGTGGCATTAACACTGCCGTCGGCCGTCGCGAACGCGGCAATATTGAGTCGCGCTGCCGGGGTTGTACCTGCGTTGACACGGGTAAATTCGCCGCCGCTGTATATCACGCTTTCGTCGGCGGACAATCGTATCGTCCTGACAGAGCCATTAACGTCAGGATCAAAGCCCGCCGCCGCGGTGCCGGTGGCCGTCGCCAACGCCGCCAGACCACTGCGAGTCGTACCGGCGTTCAGGTCGGTAAATTCGCCACCGGCGTACAAGGTCGCATCGTCGGAGGTCAGCGCCAGCGTATACAAGGAGCCGTTACTGTTCGGATTGAATGCGGTGGCAAGGCCGTCCACCGTCGTGAACGCCGCCAGGCGATTCCGCGCGGTCACGCCATTGACACTGGTAAAATCACCGCCTGCATAAAGCACGACACCATCACTCTTTATCGCCAGCGACCGGACGGCGCCGTTCATATTCGGGTTAAACCCGGCAACGGCCGTACCGGTCGACACAGCAAACGCCGCCAGCCGGTTGCGCGCCGTACCGTTATTGACCGTGGTGAACTCCCCGCCCGCATAGAGCGTGCTGTCACCAGGTGACAGCACCAGCGTCCGGACCGCCCCGTTCATACCCGGATTGAAGCCGGGCACTACAATACCGTTGCCGGTCGTGATCGCCGCAAGGCGACGGCGTGTCTGACCACCCACCACGGTAAAATCACCGCCGACATAGAGACTGGACAGATCGCTGGACAACGCCAGCGAAAATACGGTGCCGTTGGCGCCGGGATTGAACAGCGCGCTGACCGCCTTGCTTGAACCGATATGCGCGATGTTGCTCCGGGCAATCCCGCCGACCGAGGTGAACTGGCCACCGATATACCAGCCGCCGGCGCCGTCAGGCACCACGACATGCACCACACCCTCGATCTTCGGCATATTGCTCTCGCCAGTGCCGTCGACGAGCTTGACCGCGGCGCCAGCGCCGGTAACCGGTCCAACATAGTTAAAATCACCGCCGAGATAGACCTTGGTGCTGTCGGTCGCCGTCGCGTAAACCGGCCCGTTAGCCGCCCAGAACGTCGCATCGGCAACCGAAGCGGCCTGCGCCGTGGAACTTGCGCACAGAAAAAGTAACAGCGGAAACAGATACAACATGCGTTGGGGTCTTGCGTTATCCTTTACTCACATTATAGCGGCCGCTCAGGCGTCGCCTGTCACCTGCGGCATCCCGACGGATTCGTCGCGTCGCGATACAGGCGTTGTCCACCGCTGCTAATGAAGAGGCGCCATTTTAGCATAGTCGGGGATCGTTTCCGGGATGACCCGACCGTGCCAATACGCTATTCTTCGCCCTCTGTTGGACAGGACTGCCCTCCGGGGGTTGTCGACACGCCGGCGTCAATATTGAGTCGTACCGCTGAAAATGAATGTATTGATTATAGGCAGCGGCGGGCGCGAACATGCCCTCGCCTGGAAGGCTGCGCAGTCGTCCAAAGTCACCCACGTATACGTCGCGCCGGGTAACGCCGGCACTGCCAGCGAACCCCGCATCGAAAATGTCCCGGTTCCGGCCGACGATATCGAAGCGCTCAAGGCCTTTGCGCAGAAGAATGCCATCGGGCTGACCATCGTCGGACCGGAAGTGCCGCTGGTTGCCGGCATCGTGGATGTTTTCCGGGCGGCCGGGCTGCCGTGTTTCGGTCCGACAATGGCGGCGGCACGACTGGAAGGATCGAAGGCCTTTACCAAGGATTTTCTGGCGCGGCACCGTATCCCGACGGCCGCCTACGGCGTGTTTACCGAAACCGCCCCGGCTATCGCGTATATCAAGAAACACGGCACGCCGATCGTCATCAAGGCGGATGGCCTCGCCGCCGGCAAGGGCGTGGTGATTGCAGGCAATGAACGAGAGGCCATTGCTGCGATCGACAGCATGCTGGCCGGCAACGCGTTCGGTGCGGCTGGCAGCCGCGTGGTCATCGAGGAATTTCTGGACGGCGAAGAGGCCAGCTTCATCGTCATGGTGGACGGCAAGCATATCCTGCCACTGGCAACCTCACAGGATCACAAGGCGCGCGATAACGGCGATACCGGACCGAATACCGGCGGCATGGGCGCCTACTCGCCGGCACCGGTGGTCACGCGCGAGATTCACGACCGCGTGATGCGCGACGTTATCGAACCCACGGTGCGCGGCATGGCGGCGGACGGCCACCCGTATACCGGTTTTTTGTATGCCGGATTGATGATCGACGGCGACGGCACGCCGAAGGTACTCGAATATAATTGCCGGTTCGGTGATCCGGAAACCCAGCCGATCATGATGCGGCTCAACTCCGACATCGTCGTGCTGTGCCAACAGGCGCTGGCAGGCCGGTTGAACGATGCGCGGGTCGTTTGGGACGACCGCGTCGCCCTTGGAGTCGTCATGGCGGCGGGCGGCTACCCGGAGACCTATCGCAAAGGCGATGTCATCAGCGGGCTGGATCGTGACGCACTTCCTGACACCAAGGTGTTTCATGCCGGCACTGCGAAGCGGAACGGCCAGATCGTCACCGCCGGCGGCCGGGTACTGTGTGTCTGCGCACTGGCGGACACTGTGCGGAATGCACAGACGCTTGCCTATCAAATGATAGACCGCATTCAGTGGCAAGGCGCCTATTACCGGACCGACATCGGGCATCGCGCCGTCGCGCGTGAAACGTAAACCAAAATCCGGCACAATGGTCTGGCGGCGACGAAAAATGACCTCACCTGTCGCCGCAACCGGACAGGTAGCCTATGAAGATTCCGCCGCTGGACAAGGCCGTTGACGTCATCAAGCAAGGCGGCATCGTTGCGTACCCGACCGAATCGGTCTACGCCCTGGGATGCGACCCGCGCAAGCTGGCGACGATACACCGGCTGCTCGATATCAAACAGCGCGCGATCGAAAAGGGATTCATATTGATCGCCGCAGACTTCGAGCAGTTGCAACCCTATTTAGGACCGGTCGACCAGACCATCATGAAAAAGATCATGGCGACGTGGCCGGGAGCCGTGACCTGGCTGATGCCCGTCGCCGACAACGTGCCGCCGAGTGTGCGCGGCAATCATGAAGGCATTGCCGTACGGGTCACGGCCCACCCGGTCGCCGCGGCGCTGTGCCGCGCGGCCGATACGGCGCTGATTTCCACCAGCGCGAACACCGCAGGCAAGGCGCCGATGCGCAGCGCCGAAGATGTCGGGACGGAACTTGGTAGTCTGGTGGATTACGTACTTGCCGGCGACGTCGGCGACGCAGTGAAGCCGACGGAAATACGTGACGCGTTGACCGATGAAATCATCCGTTCGGCCTGATACACACGAATTACCCGGGATCACCTTTGTGAGTGACGTTTATTTTTCCCTCATCCCAACCCTTCTACCCACAGGGTATAAATCACGGAGGGAAGAGCGAAGCGAAGGGGACAAGGCTTATTATCCCTATCCCTCCGGGAGAGGGATCAAGGGTAAGGGTATGTGCTGCAACGAACCCGCATTGCCAATTAATTCAGGTAATTCTCAACAATTATGAGCACCGGCAAGGACGACGCACCGGATGTGGACGCCGTCAAACTGTATCTGCTCGATCTTCAGGAGCGTATTTGCAGCGCACTGGCACAGGAAGAAGGTGGTCGTGGCCGTTTCATCGAGGACGTCTGGCAGCGTGAAGAAGGCGGTGGTGGCGGCGGCAGAAGCCGCGTGCTAACCGACGGCGATGCATTCGAACAGGCCGGCATTAATTTCTCCCATGTGTTGGGCAACAGCCTGCCGGCATCGGCGACGGCCCACCGCCCGGAACTCGCCGGCCGCCACTTCGAGGCCACCGGCGTGTCGCTGGTGATACATCCGAAGAATCCCTACGCACCGACCTCGCATGCCAATATCCGATTTTTTATTGCTCAAAAAGAAGGAGCCGTGCCAATCTGGTGGTTTGGCGGCGGCTTTGACCTGACACCCTACTACGGTTTTGAGGAAGACGCAGTGCATTGGCATACCATCGCCAGACAGGCATGCGAACCGTTCGGGCCTGATGTCTATCCGCGTTACAAAAAATGGTGCGATGACTACTTCTTCCTGAAACACCGAAATGAACCGCGCGGCATCGGCGGCCTGTTCTTCGATGATCTGAACGACGGGGGTTTTGACCGTTGCTTCGCGTTCATGCAGAGTGTCGGCGACCATTACCTGCCCGCCTACCGCCCGCTCGTCGCACGCCGCAAAAACACGCCCTACGGCGAACGCGAACGTGACTTTCAACTGTACCGCCGCGGCCGCTACGTCGAATTCAATCTGGTCTACGATCGCGGCACATTGTTTGGTTTGCAGACCGGTGGCCGCACCGAGTCCATCCTGATGTCACTGCCGCCGCTGGTGAAATGGCGTTACAACTGGCGGCCCGAGCCCGGTACGCCGGAAGCCCGCCTGTATGAATATTTTCTTAAACCGCGCGACTGGCTGGGGGCGTAGGACAAACAGCATCGGATTCGGCGGATATCACCGGTTATTACACTTCTTCCATACCAAAGTGCGATTGTTGGCCGGCATCGCCACGTCGTCCACCTGCGTCAGCCCCGAGGCAGCCGCGAGCACCGTAAGAGCCGCGAGATCGCGTATTCCCATCGCAGGATCGCGCGCCTTCAGGTGCCGGTCGAACTGCGCGTTGCTGGCGCTCGTATACTCGCCTGCGTAATTGAACGGGCCATACAGACAGAAGCAGCTGCCATCGGCCAGCAACCGGCCGACACCATGAAACATGGCATCCACCTGCGGCCATGACATGATGTGCGCGGTATTGGCCGAGAATACATAATCGGCGCGCGTTACCGGCCAGGTCTCGTCGGCCACATCCAGCGCCAGCGGCTCACGCAGATTGGCCAGCCCGGCCTCGTCCCGCCAGGCGCGGATTCCCGGCAGGTGCATCGCCACATCGGTCGGTTGCCAGATCAGATGCGGCAGATGTTGCGCAAAATACGCGGCATGCTGTCCGGTGCCGCTGCCAATCTCGAGCGCTGTGCCCGATGCGGCAAACACCCGCTGCAGCACGGACAGGATCGGCGCGCGGTTGCGCTCGCAGGCTTCGGAACAGGGTTTGCCATACTGAAGCACCGGCCGTTATTTCCTGACCGGACGCGCGGTCGATCGGGGATTACGACCGCACGATCTAGCCCTTCTCAAGCGCCGCATCCCACTTCTTAATCTGGTCCTTGTGCTGCTCGAGCAGCGCGGTGGTATCGCCTTCGATGGTGATATCACGGATCTCGTCACGCTGTTTGATGCTGTCGACAACCTGCTGGTCCGCGTCGCCTTCGACCGCGCCGAAGACCGTGTGACGATTGTCCAGCCATGGCGTCGGCACATGGGTAATGAAAAACTGGCTGCCGTTGGTGCCCGGTCCGGCGTTCGCCATCGACAACATTCCGGGCTTGTCATGTTTTCTTCCCGACTGAAATTCATCTTCGAAACGATAACCGGGACCGCCGCTGCCGGTGCCGGTCGGACAACCGCCCTGGATCATGAAATCCGGGATCACGCGATGGAACGTCAGCCCGTTGTAAAAGCCGTGCTGCGCAAGATTAACAAAGTTCGCGACGGTCAGCGGCGCGTCCTCGTCGAACAGACGCAGACGGATATTACCTTTGCTGGTGGTAATGACTGCGCTGAGACCATTGGTTTCTGTCATAGCATTTTCCTTCAGGCGTTGGTTAGTAAAATAAAAAAGCGCCAGGGCGCTTACGCGCCGCGCGACTCGATATTGTCGTGGCAACAAATGCAGTAACGCGTCTCCGGGCGCGCCTTCAACCGCTGCAAGCCGATCGGCTCACCGCACTGCCGGCAATAGCCGTAATCGCCGCTGTCGATTGCGGCCAGGGCAACGGCCACCTCGCGCAGACGCAAACCGCGGCTCTCCTGACTGGCTTTGGCCATGTGTTGCCGCTGCAGCGCATCCATGCGCGCCAACCGGCCGATCGGCAGATTTACGCCCACCGGCCCGGCGCTCGCTTCACCGTGCTGCCGCTGCGCACCAAGCTCCGACCGCAGCGTCTCCAGATCGCGGCGCAATTCCTCAAGCTGTTGTTCGTCGAGCTCGGTCAATGCGCACGCCAGCCTTGAAGTTATCCTCTTTGACAACGACCGCCCGGACGGCTCAGCAAAATAGCCGATTGCAGAACGATGGCAGTGTAGCAATTATTGGCCCACTCAGGGCCGCCATCGCGCCCGGCTGTATGCCGGATCCGCGGGAATATTCATGGCGCTTGCTGCGCAAGCGACACGAGTCGGTTGTGGCGATGTACGAGTATAACGCGAGCATTGCGATGCGCCCGCCAATCCGTATCGTGCGACGGATACATCAGTACAGGTAGACCGCGCCCGCATTGGAAATCTCGTCATTCACAACACCGTCGATACCGGCACTGCCGCCATCCTCGAACCGCGCCCCCGCCGCCAGTGTGTCGCCATCACCGCGGACGGAAACGCTGTAACCAAACCAGTCCGCCGCACCGGTGATCGTGGCCTTGACATAGGCCCGCTGCGACCATGCACCCGTCGCGTATCGGTACACGTACACCGCACCCGCGTTAGCGGCGCTCTCATCGGGCGTCGAGGCTATGCCAACTGTACTGCTGTCTTCCAGATAGGCACCAACCGCCAGCGTGTTGCCATCGCTGCCCAGCGCGACACTCCAGCCGAACAGGTCACCGGCGCCCGGATTAAAACTCTTGATGTAAGCCTCCTCGGCCCAGGCACTACCGGTATAACGCCATACATAGACCGCGCCGGCGTTCGCCGCATTATCGTTGCTCAACGCGTTTGTACCCGCGCCGCTGCCGTCTTCCTCGTGGGCTCCGACCGCCAGCGTATTACCATCGCCGCTCAGTGATACGCTTTGACCAAAGCTGTCACCGGCACCGGTATTCGACGCCTTGACGCAGGCCTGTTCGGACCACGCGCCGGTGGCGTAACGAAACACGTAGGCCGCTCCGGAATCCGTCCCGCTTTCGTTCGGCGTCGAATTGACTCCAGTGGTACCGCTGTCTTCCCCATAGGCACCAACCGCGAGCGTGTCGCCATTACCATTCAGCGCGACACTCCAGCCAAACCGGTCGCTCGCGCCGGTGTTCGACGCCTTGACATAGCCCTGTTCGGACCACGCGCCGGTGGCGTAACGAAACACGTAGGCGGCACCCGAATCCGCGCCGCCCTCGTTCGGCGTCGAGCCAACACCCACGGTAGCGCTGTCTTCCAGATAGGCGCCGACCGCCAGGGTATTGCCATCACCGCTCAGCGCGACACTCCAGCCGAACCGGTCGCTCGGTCCGGCATTCGATGCCTTGATGTAGGCCTGCTCTGACCACACACCGGTGGCGTAACGAAACACGTAGGCGGCACCCGAATCCGCGCCGCCCTCGTTTGGCGTCGAGTTGATACCGGTCGTGCCGCTGTCTTCCCAATAGGCGCCAACCGCGAGCGTGTTACCATCGCTGCCCAGCGCGACACTATGCCCGAAATTATCGCCCGCCCCGGCGTTTGACGCCTTGACGTACGCCTGCTGCACCCAGCTCGTGCCCGATTTGCGGAACACGAACACTGCACCGGCATCGGTGGCCGTCTCGTCCGGCGTCGAGGCGATGCCGGTGGTGCCGCTGTC
This sequence comes from Gammaproteobacteria bacterium, assembly GCA_023266115.1. Classification (GTDB taxonomy): domain Bacteria; phylum Pseudomonadota; class Gammaproteobacteria; order VBWC01; family VBWC01; genus VBWC01. The sequence continues at coordinate 55,330 of JAHFRU010000008.1, read as the reverse complement.
CTCGCCCGGCGCGCCAACGGCCAGCGTCGTGCCGTCGCTGCTCAGGGCGATGCTTAAGCCAAAGTCGTCGTTCGCCCCGGGATCGGCCGCCTTGACGTAACTGATGCTCGGAATCATCAGTCCCGCAATCGTCACCGCCGGTGTCGTGTCGATAAGGCCGCCGCCATTGTGTGCCTCGAGGACGTAGCTCGCGTCAGGCCAGTTGGTCAGATGCACCGGGATTTCCACGTTGATCGCCGTACCGACGATGTCGCTGCCTACCTGGGTGTATCCCGAGGCGCCATCCGGATTGACCTTCAGCTTGTAATGGGTGGCGCCCGCCCATGCCGACCAGATAAAGGCCAGATTCTTGATCCCGCCATCGGCGACGCCCAGATCGAACACGTCCGTCACGGATACCGTAATCGTCTGCGGTACCAGGTTGTTGCCGTCCGAAGCACTGACGATGACGACATAGATGTTGTCGGCGCCGGTGTCGGTCGGGGTCTCGTAATTCGGCGCAACGACAAAGCTCAGCTTGCCGTTGCTGCCGTCGATCGAGAACCTGGCCCGGTCAGCGCCACCGGTTATCAGGTAGGTCACCGGATCGCCGCCGGCGTCGGTCGCTGTGACCGTCACGACCGCGGTGGTGTTCTCGACGACGGACGGCGTGGCACTCGAGCTGAATACCGGCAGCACTTCGTCGACATCGGTAATCGTGACGACGATGGTCTGCACCACGGCGTCGCCGCCGGCCAACGCCGTCACCTGCACGACATAGATGTTGTCGGCGTCGCTATCGGCCGGCGCCTCGAAATCCGGTGGCGCCACAAAACTCAACGCGCCGCTGGCAGGATGAATGGTAAATGCGGACTGATCCGTACCGCCGGTAACGCTGTAGGCGACGGATTGGCCGTCGTCGTCAACCGCCCTTACCGTCATGACCGCCGCGATATTTTCGGCCAGGGACCGCGTGGCGGCGGAGGTAAACGCCGGGGCCTCGCCGCTGACATTGGTCACAGTGACCGTGACCGTCTGCGCGCCGGTGTTGATACCGTCGGTCGCCGCGATAACGACAATATAGGCGTTATCGCTGTTGCTGTCGGTGGGAGCCTCGAAATTCGGCGGGGTAGCGAAACTCAACAGGCCACTGCTGGCGTTGATAGCGAACCTCGCGCTGTCCACGCCACCGCTGACAGCGTAGCTCACGCTGTCAGCCTCGGCGTCGGTGGCGGCAACCGCCATCACCGCGCTGGCATTTTCTGCAACGGAAATCGTAGTGCCGGACGTAAAAACCGGCGCGATGTCGCTGACATTGGTCACGGTGATCACCATGGCCTGTGCGACGGCCGTACGGCCGTCCGACGCCGTAATCTCTACGAAATAGACGTTATCGGTGTCGCTGTCGACGGGATTCTCGAAATCGGGCGCGTTGCTAAAAACCAGCGTGCCACTACCGACGTCGATGGAAAAATCGCCCTGATCGGCACCGCCGGTAACGCTGTAGCTCAAGGCCTGGCCGTCTGCGTCCGTGGCCGATACGACAATAACCGCGGTCGTGTTCTCCGGCACGGCCAGCGCCGCGCTCGATGAAAAAACCGGTGCCGCATTTGCCGCCGTACCGGCGCCAGACGTACACGCGGAAAGTAACAGGAAACCCGGAAACGCGGCCGCTATCGCTGTGTAGCGCCACAGTCTGTTCGTCAGCATGACTACACCTGATATTTAAATAGTCCCGGCAGCCGCAGACGGAGATCAGCTGGTCTGCATCAGGCCTTCCGGTTGGCCCTCGCAATATCGTGCCGAATGGAGAAACAGCATAGCGTACGGCGGGTTTTCCCGCCAGATTTGCGCCTGAGCCAAGGCCCGCCTGGAGCCGTTCCAGACCAGCCACCGACGTGCTCCACGTCCCGATCATCCGGCCCACCGACCCGGCGAGGGTCGCCGGCCGACGGGCTTGCAGCGCAGCCGTGTTCTGCAGATGCTACTCGCCTGTGCCGGACTTAAGTTTGGCGTACGACGCCGTATACATCTCCCACGCACCGAACGCGAGTTCTGCCACCGGACGGGATACCACGGCGATCAGCAGCAGCGGCACGAGGATCATGATCCACGCCTTCAGCTTGAGCCGCAGGCCGCGCTGGACACGGGTATCGCGCGTGACGGAGGCGTGCGGTAACGGCCATTGCGGCGCGCGCAGCATGCGCGCTGCAATGAACAGCACCCACACCATCAGAACAAAAAAGTAGCCCCAGATCACCGCGAGCAGGACAAAAATATTGAGCGCGACACGCGCATCCGTGGTGACGCCGCCGGTCTGGAAATCGGACAGCTTCGCGAGGTTGTCGTTGATATAGCCGTGTATGAAATCGGCAAGTGTCTCGGGCAGAAAGACGATAGCGACAAACAGGAGCACCAGCGCTAGAAGCATCACATAGTGCAGGCGGCGGCGGTAGTAGATATCCGCCTTGACGATTTCCACGCAGTGTTTATTGAAGGCTGCCGCCATCGAATCGAAACCGGGCTGGTTGTCGTACGACGAAGTACTGGATACCCGGGTGCGCGGGCATGACAGTATCGTGCATTGATGCTTGCCGTTTCATGAATCCCCGGGAGATCGACTTTCCGATCCGGGACGTACCTCCGGTCGCCGGTACCAGAATCCGCACAACGAACGAAACCGGACCGACCACGGAAACACGACGATGAGCGATACTGCCAGCAGCAATCGCAGCGGCGAATACCACTCGGTTTTACGCGCCGACGTTATCACATGGTCGCCGGTAATAATCGTGAAGGGTTGCCCGCGAACCTTGCCCCACATCTTCAAACGGCGCGACAGCCAGAGTTCCTCGCTGGCATAGACCTTTTCGCTGAAGCCACCCGCCGCGTCGAACGCGTCCCGCCGGGAAAATATAAAGCAGCCCGCGGCCAGCCCGGTTTGCCGTGAAATCGTATTCCACAACCGCGTACCGAGGCGCGCCCAGCGGTTCGCGCCGGCATCGGGATGGACCAGCGTGCCGCCGCCGCAGGCGGCGCCGCTCGACATCAGCCGGATCGCTTCCTCAAGCAGGCGCACGCTGACCGTGGTATCGGCGTCGACGAAGATCAGATACTCGCCGCGGGCGGCGCGCGCGCCGCAATTACGCGCGCGTGAGATCTGGTTAACCGGTTCAAACACAACCGTCGCGCCATAGCCCTGCGCGACCTGCGCGGTACGGTCACTGGAGTTGTTGTCGACGACGATCAGTGCGCCGGGCCGGTCGATGGCCCGCATCGCCGTGTTCAGATAGAACAGCGTCTTCGGCAACCACTGTTCCTCGTTATAGGCCGGAACGATGACCGAGTAATCGACCGATCTACCCATAAGATCACCGCCTATTGCGTGCGAACGTTTGGCACGTGCTACGGTGTCCCCGGTGTCGCCACGCCGCCGCACGGCACGCCGCTCAGTTCACGTGTATCCAGTCGCAGCGCACTCAGGCTACCGCCCCAGGCGCAGCCGGTATCAATGGCATAGACGTTATCGCCAGCGTAGGCGCCAAGCGTCGACCAGTGCCCGAACACGATCGTCGCGTCACGGCTCTGGCGATTCGGCACTGCAAACCACGGCATGAATGTCGCGGCCAGCGCGCCGGGCCGGCCTTTCTCTTCGAGGGCCAGGCGGCCATGTACATCGCAATAGCGCAGCCGCGTGAAACAGTTGATGATGACGCGCAACCGTTCCCAGCCAGTCAGCCCGTCCGACCACTGGTCAGGCTCGTTGCCGTACATGCAGCCGATGTAATCGCCGTAGTCGTGTGCGCGCAACGCGCTCTCGACCTCGGCGGCACAGTACTTCGCCCGCGCGAGAGTCCATTGCGGCGGCATGCCGGCGTGGATCAGCGTGACGCCGAGTGTGGCATCGTGATGCAGCAGCGGGCGGCGGCGCAGCCAGTCGAGCAGCTCATCCCGGTCCGGCGCATCGAGCACGTCGCTGAAGGTGTCGTGACGGTGATACTGGCGAAAGCCGTTGGCCACAGCGAGTAAATGCAGGTCGTGATTGCCGAGCACCGTCACCGCGCGGTCGCCGAGCGATTTGACCAGCAGCAGCACCTCGCGTGACTTCGGTCCACGGTTGACCAGGTCACCGACGAACCACAGCCTGTCGTCAGCAGGATCAAAATTGATTTGCTCAAGCAGGCGTTGCAGCTCGTCGTAGCAGCCCTGCACGTCGCCGATCGCGTACGTCGTCATTGCTACGATCGCCTCGCGCTTGCGGCATTTCTGACGTGCAGCAAAAACGTCACCGGCCCGTCGCTGGTCAGCGTGATCTGCATGCTGGCACCGAACCGGCCGCTTTCGACCAGGACGTGCTCGCGACACGCCTGCTCCACCAGATAATCAAACAGTTCCGCGGCCAATGGCGTATGCGCGGCCGGCGGAAAGCTCGGCCGCATGCCGGTATCGGTATTCGCGGCCAATGTAAATTGCGGCGCGAGCAGCAACTCCCCCTGGGTATCGCGCAGACTCAGATTCATCTTGCCGTCCTCGTCGGGAAATACGCGGTAGCCGAGCAGCCTCTCCAGCAAGCGGTCGGCGTGTCCGCGCGAATCGCCGCGCTCGACACCGACAAATACCAGCAGGCCACCCCCGATCGTTGCTATGCAACTACCATCAACCTCGACCCGCGCCGCCGTCACACGCTGCAGCAGTCCGATCATGCGAACTGATCGGCGAACTGATTGGTGGCCCGCACCAGCGCATCGATGATGCCGGGCTCGGTCGCCGAGTGACCGGCGTCCGGGATAATTTTCAGCTCCGATTTTGGCCAGGCGCGATGCAGTTCCCAGGCGCTCTTCAGCGGACAAACGACATCGTAGCGGCCATGGACGATGACACCCGGGATATCGGCGATCAACACTGCGTTATCGAGAATCTGGTTCGGCGCGAGAAACGATTCGTTCATAAAATAATGGCATTCGATGCGCGCCAGACTGACAGCGGTAAACGGATCGCTGAAGTGGCCGATGACGGTTTTTTTTGGTTGCAGCGTCGACAACCGCCCTTCCCAGATCGACCACGCCTTAGCGCAGGCCATGCGCGCCAGCTCATCGGTACCCGACAGCCGCTTGTAATACGCCTTGACCAGATTACCGCGCTCATCCTCGGGAATCGGCTTGACAAAGTCCTCCCAGTAATCCGGGTAAAGGTGGCTGGCGCCCTCCTGATAAAACCAGTGGATCTCGTGCGCGCGGCAAAGAAAAATACCGCGCAACGCCAGCGCCAGCACCCGTTCCGGGTAGGTCTGGGCGTAGACCAGTCCCAGTGTCGACCCCCACGACCCGCCGAACAACACCCAGCGTTCGATATCCAGGTAGATGCGGATAGCCTCGATGTCCGATACCAGCGACTGGGTGTTATTGCTTCTCAGTTCGGCGTGCGGCGTCGAGCGCCCGCAGCCACGCTGGTCGAACAGGATGATGCGGTACCGGTTAGGGTCAAAAAACCGTCGATGATAGGCCTCGCAACCGGCGCCCGGCCCGCCATGAATAAACAATACCGGCAACCCGGCCGGGTTGCCGCATTCATCGATCGCCAGGATATGGGGCGCGTCAACAGCAAAGCTGTGCTTGACGTAAGGCTTGATTGACGGAAACAGTTGCAACATCGTTTTTATGATTCTGCCGGCTCACTTTGCCACAGACAATGGCCCGCTACCGCACGCTGCCTGCCTGGCGACTATCCTACCCGCAGCCCGTATCTTTTCCTATAGTCAACAGGGAGTTATTTTGCTACGGTAGCGTGGTCGCAGGGCTGCGGCTTCCCTAACGTTCATGGAAGAACGGCCAAGCCGCGCCGCACGGATGCAGCGCGGTTTGGCGTTGAGGATGCCTCTACCGATTCCATCATCATGCACACCACAACGCGCTGTCCGTGGGCCGGGGACAATCCGCTCTACATCGCTTACCACGATCACGAGTGGGGTGTGCCGGTGTACGACGAGCGCCGGTTGTTTGAGATGTTGCTGCTCGAGGGCGCGCAGGCGGGCCTGAGCTGGATCACCATTCTGCGCAAACGCGAACACTACCGTGCCGTGTTTGATCAGTTCAATCCGCAGACCATTGCCGGTTACGGACCACGCAAGATCGAGGCGCTGTTAAAAGACCCCGGCATCGTGCGTAACCGGCTGAAGATCGCGGCGGCCATTACCAACGCGCAGTGCTTTCTCGAGATCGCCGCACGGCATGGCGGATTCAGCGATTATCTCTGGCAATTCGTCGACCGCCGCCCCGTCAAGAATCGCTGGCCCACCATGACGCAGGTGCCCGCCGTCACAGCCGCGTCGGACGCGATGAGCAAGCAGCTGAAGAAAGACGGCTTCAAGTTCATCGGCTCGACCATTTGCTACGCCTACATGCAGGCGGTCGGCATGGTGAATGACCACCTCGTCGGCTGCTTCCGGCATGCGGCCATCCACCGGACGTCCCGCCGCTGACAGGTCGCGTTGCTGCGTCGGCCCCGATTCAGACAAATACCAGCAACAGCACCATCAACAGAACAATCACTACCAGCATCAGCTGTCGGGAAATCTTGTACTCGAGCGCTCCCTGCACGCCAAACAGTTCCGGATTATGTTTGATGAAATCCTCGATCTCGCGGCGGGCATCGACAGGCGTCAGGTAGGCGATGTCGCGCAACAACTCGATCGCTTCGAGCTTGCGACCCGACACCAATGCCCGCAACACATCGTCCGGTAGTTTCGTCCGTCGGTAATGAGGCTGTTCCATGGATGTCCGCCTGTATCAGTAAAGATGGCTACGCCAGCCAGAAGCGTGGCGGTCAGCGTATCCCGCGTATATGTTAACTGACGGCATCGCCCGCGGACATGCGCACACGATGGCGGACTCGTGTCACACTATTGATGCGTCGCAATACCCGAAGTTAGCGCTGGCGCGACTAAATTCAGTAAGCGCAAAAAAACATTGCACTACCCCCGTACGGTATCGCCGAACTGCCGGTCATCGCCGCGGCGACAACCACTTTTTTGGCGGCATAGGCCCCGGGGCGAGCCAGGGTACGGGGCGCCAGGACGGGCTTCACAGGAATACCAGTAGCAAACAGAGCAGAAGAACGACCGCTATCAGCAGCAACCGTTGCGCGGCGCTATACGGAACCGGTTCGTCGTCTTCCACAGGGGGAGGCGCCGGGTGCTGATCGATATAGTTCTCGATCTGCCGCTTTGCCACGAGCAGACCCATGCCGGTTGCATCCTGCAACAGCGTCGCCGCCTCCGTCTTGCGTCCCAGGCCCAGGGCGCGCTTCACGTCCTCAGGAAGCTCAATGAGTTGCTCGGCGTCATCCTGTTTCACGAAAATTCATCCCCTTTTTGAGCCCGATCGGCCGCGCCGTTCATGATCCGCCATCACGTCGATACGGACTAATGTTAGCTGATTATCCGGGCGTCGCGCGACAGGCACCCGGCGATGCTGACGCCGCAAGCTTCCGTCAACCACGCTCGCAGCCAATGACCGATAGCCGCCAAAATCGATCAGCCAATTCATAAGTCCACCGGCATTATCGCGCAGGTATTGCCGCTATCGCATGCACGACCGTAACTGTCGCGCCGGCGCTGGCGTCCCGTCCGACAGGACTGCTGCGCATCAGCGCTCCGGCGTCACGCTGCGGCCAGAGGACCGCGCCCGGGCGGGGTGACAAACCGGTGCACAACGCCTTACACTGGATGCCCTTTTCACGATTCGTATCAAGAGGAATTTCCGGAATATGAAACGCCCAACGAACAGAGCAGCGGTCTTCGTGGTCGTTATCGCCACGGCGATTTTTCTGGCCGGTTGCACCACGACCAAGGACCCGTTTACCGGCGAGGAACGGACCAGCAAGGCCAGCAAGGGCGCGATGATAGGCGCCGCCGCCGGCGCGGTTGCCGGCATCATCTCCGGTGATGACGCGCGCGAACGGCGCAAACGCGCATTGATCGGCGCCGGTGTCGGCGCGATTGCCGGCGGCGCGACCGGCTCCTATATGGATAAACAGGAAGCCGAATTGCGCAAGCAGATGGAGAGTACCGGTGTCAGCGTCAGCCGTAACGGCGATAACATCACACTGAACATGCCGGGCAACATCACATTTTCGTCAAACTCCGCCGATCTGAACAGTGAATTTTTTCAGGTGCTGGATTCCGTCGTGCTGGTGCTCAACAAGTACGAGAAAACGCTGATCGAGATCGCCGGCCATACCGACAGTACCGGTTCCGACGCCCTTAACCAACGGTTGTCGGAGCAGCGCGCCAACTCGGTCGCCAGCTATCTGCGGAGCCACAAGGTCGTGCCGGATCGTATTGCCGCTTTCGGGCTGGGCAAGAATCACCCGGTCGCGGATAACGCAACGACGGCCGGCCGCGCGCAGAATCGGCGCGTTGAACTGACGCTGGTGCCGATTACTCAGTAACAGACGGCGGCCTGCCTCAGGCAGGTTCAATCGCCGGGCGATTGCGGAAGCACTGCGGGGTCTTCAATCGCCCGGCGCATAAATGTCACCAGCCGTTCGCGCTGGCGTATGTCGTTGAACACCTGAATGTGACCGCGACCGGGGACCATCCACAGTTCTTTGGGCCTGGATGCCGCATCGAACAGCCTTTGCGCATGGTACGACGGAACAATCTGATCATCCTCGCCCTGCACGATCAGGACCGGCACCGGACTCACCCGGCCGATTGAATTCACCGGGTCATACTCCTCCGGCATGGTCAGCACCGGTAGCCACTGCAATGGCCAGGTGAGCCAGAACCCGGCCATTTTTTCCCGCGTGATGGCCTGGTAACCGGAAAAAGCACTGTCGATCACCAGCGCCCGGATGCGTGGTTTGTAGGGCGAGTGGGCGACGGCATATACCCCAAGCGCACCGCCGAGGCTCTGGCCGAACACAATCAGATGGCGGCTGTCGAGCCCCGATTCCTGCAGCAGATAGTCCAGTGTTGCGTCGATATCCATCAACGCACCGTCGAGTGACGCCTTGCCTGCCGATTTTCCGTAGCCACGGTAATCCATCAACAGTACATTGAAGTGCGCTTTCGGCAGCCAGTAAACACTGCCGATATGTGTGGTAATGTTTTCGGCGTTACCGTGCAAAAACACCACCGTACCGGCCGCCGGCGCGTCGGCCACCAGCCACCAGCCATGCAATGTCAGCCCGTCCGGCGTCTTGACGTAGACATCCCGGTACGCGAGATCCAGCTGCGCAGGATTCCGGACTTCGCGTTTGTCCGGCTGAAAAAACATGCTGGTACAGCCGCTCATGCCCAGACATGCGCAGACCAGTAGCACCACACGACACGTTAGAAATACATTTGCCACGCGATCTGGCTTTCGGTCCAGTAGTGGTCGAATTCACGGTGCCGCACCATACCGTAGCGAAGCGCGGCGGATTCGCTGAAGGAAACATTCTGCCGGATCTCCGCTTCGGCGCGCGTATGGGTATCCCCCAGCGCGTAACGCAGCGCGCGCGCCGACAGCTGTGTTTTCAGTCGCGCCGTATGCGTCCACAACACGCCCAGATTCGGACCGGCGCCCAGCGCAAAATCCTTGTCGAGATGGCCGCTGACGTCAAGGCTGGATGCGAACAAGCCGTACCATAATGCACGACGCGTTGTTTCAACTGAAATGCCGGCGCCACCGTCGAGCCGGAATATCAGCGGCTCGACGCCGGGCGCCAGGCGGCTGCGCGTGACATGCCCGGCAACCGCCCACGAGACGGATTTCGTAAAGCGGTTCCGCGGCGTCAGCGAAACGATGCCGACCGGCGTGAAATCCTCGAGCCGCAGCGTATCCGAGTGATCGTTGAAGCGCAGCGTCAGATCGAAAAACTGGATCTCCGCGCCACGCTGATAACCGCCATCCGCATCCAGCAAGTCATGATACGCGGGCCGGATCGCCAGCTCTTGATACGCCTGATGATCGGTCGTCCCCGCGCCCAGATAGACGCGGCGCGTCCGGTGACCTTGATCCGGCCGCACATCGGGAACGTCAGGCCGTACAGGAGAGTACTCGACATCGATGGCGCTTCTGGCCACCAGCAGCTGTTGCATCAGCGCCGCAACGTCACCCTGCGTGCGTTTCCGGGCGGACACCTCGTAACGCAGATACTCGTCGCTTAACTCGATAACCGCGGCGCGCTCGTCAGCGGGGAGGCCGGCTAACGCCTGATCCGTTGCCGGCACGACGCTATCGGCGATATCCAGCGCGAGCTGCCGGTGATCGCCGGACATGCCGTCAAGCCGCGCCAACATACGCGTGCTGGCCGCCGGTCGGTACACGACATTTTTCACCATCCCCTGCTCGGCAACGACCGCGCGCACGGTATCGGGGGGTATCGCCCACCAGACGAACCGGTTTGCCAACTGCAAACCCGGCCGTGCAACATCGAACAACGAAAGCAAATGGTAGGAACAGTTTTCATCGAAAAAGAAATAATCGAACCGGATACCGCGCAGTTCCCACAGATGCATCAGCAAACGGTGCGTTTCGTCCGCCGTGAAATTCAGCTCGTATTCCCAGATATCGCGGTTATCGATATCGTTGTACTCGCGCACCTTCAGGTAGTAAGGCAACACGGAAAACTGCCCTGGATAACTGCCGATTAGTCCCTTGATGGCAAACGCAACGCCGTTGTCATTACCCACCAGCGCGGCATAGTTGACCGCGTAGGCAAGCAGGCGGGTTTGCCCGGTCTGGTTCCGCGCATCGACGCGCAACAGCGTGTGACCGAACATAGACGCGGGATTGTTCAGATAGGACACCGGGAAAACCAGCGTCAGGCCCTGAGGATTTAACGCCGCGTACCATTCGTCAAAACGGAGACAGGATTGTTCAGGCAGGCGACTGGAGTCAAAACCGAGCTGTTCTTTCAGCCAGTGGTAGCGGGCGATGAAGCGGCATTGCGGGGGCTGCTGATCGCCGGCCTGTTCGGTGGAGAAAAATATACGCAGCGTCGCGGCCAGCTCGGCGGCCGGGTTGGTCTTGCCGTCGGGCGCGGCAAAGAATGCAGGATCATCGGCCTCGCTGGTGACGCCGGAACCGGCAAGATTCTGCCGATAGTGCAACAACGCATGCCAGGCCGGATGCTGCGCCAGCCCCCTGGCCTCGGCGGCGAGGAGCAACTGCTGGAAGTACGCGATATCACTTGCGAAGACCGCTGGCACCAACGCCAGCATCAGGCTAGCGGCGGCCGCGCGCCATAACCGTAAACCCATGAATTACCGACCCGGAAAAGACACACCCGCCAGTTGCTGGCGGGTGTGTCTGCCGAATACAAAGAATGCAGAAGCGTTAGATGTTGGCTGAATAACGCGCCAGTGCCGCGTCCTGCGCCAACACGTCCCGAAGCGCCGCCACGACCTGGTCGGCGGTGGCCTGTTCGGAGGCGTAAATCTGTCCATAGCTGTTTTTGACGGTGTTGTCAAAACGCGCCCTGTCCTGTGCCTCGACACCGATCAGCGCAGCCAGCACATCCAGCGTCTCACCGCTACCGACCGACATGTCGCGCGCCAGTTGATGCCGGTTGCCATCGATAAACATCGCGGTCATCCACGTCGATTTAACCATGCCGTCCTGCGTGCAACCTGAAGTACCGGACGAAATGCCGAAGGTCTGGTTGCCGGAGGTACCGTTGGTCGTCACCGCGAGCACCTGCGGCGCGACGCCTGACTGCCCGTCAAACAGTTTCGCACCCCAGCCGCAGGTACCAATGTTATCGTTGGCAGCGAAACTGGTTAGCGGCGTTACGCCTATGACGGCCGCCAGTAACATTGCTTTTCTGATTTTCATGAACAATCCCCTTTTTCAGTCCTTATGAATGAAACAGCTTCATCGAGCTGACACCGAACAGCTACTATCTTATATTCCGTTATGTTTTGCGCTGTCAAGGTTGCAGTGGCGCATTCGCCTTGACGGTGTCGGCCGGGTGGCACGCAGCGCGACAACCCCCGCATCACGCGCTGTACGATTTTTTTTCTATTTACGACAAGTTACGGCAGGCGTGTGCGAAAATTATCATTTTTTGTCTGTCTCACCGCTTGGGATCAGACGCATTCCGTTCGCGTTTGCGACGATACCTGGAACCGCCGAACTCGATGACGAGGCCGGCGAGCGCCGGCGAGCGCGTCGCGCGCAGTATCAAGCCGCTGGCGGTCAGGCGTCGCGTCGTACGCACCTCCTTGATCCGCGGTAAAAATATCGCGACGACGATAATTCTTGTCAGAGTAGACACCAGAAATACGTAGTAAAGCGCGTGACCCCAGTCAAAGATATCGCCGTCCGCCGCGACCGCCGGCTCAATCAGCGTCGCCAGCAAGCCGCCCAGCGTGGCGCCGATAAACACCCCGACCGCCGCGAGCACGTTGTGTATCGCGAGATAGGTCACCCGCTTGGCCGCCGGCACCAGATCGTACAGAAAATTTCCCGCGCTGAGACTGAATCCCGCCCAGAAAAATCCGGCGATGATCTGTATACCGATCAGGTACCAGAAATTCTCCGACACGACCCACGCGACCGGCAACAACGGCACAACGCAACCGGTAAGGCGCAGGATCACCCGGTTGCCGAATGCGTCGCTGATACGGCCCCAACTGTTCAGCGTCACGAACTGGGCCAGCACCGAGGTTGCGGTGATCGCCATGAACTCCATGTAGGAGAGGTGCAGATCACGCAGCATATACACCGCGAAATATGGCGATGCTATACCGACGGCGAGATTCATCAACGCAAAAAACACCACGAAGCGCAGAAAATTCGACCGGCGCACGCGGCGCCACCAGTCCTTGCCCTTCGGCAGTTCAATCGCAGCAACATGACCGGGCGGGTCCACCATGCGTGACAGGAAATATACCGACACGAGCCGCGCCACGACGGCGACAACGAAGATTGCCGCGTAACCGAAGACGGTCCCGTCCCAGCTCTCGAAGTAATGCAGAATGATTCCGGCACCGACCAGTGCGGCAAAGTTCGTCACGCTCATTAAACGGTTGCGTCGGGCAAAATAGCGGCCGCGTTGCTGCGCGTGCACCAGGTCCCCCATCAGACTGCCCCATTGGGGACTCACGAGGTTGCCCAACGCGTAGTAAACCGTGACGCAAACGATCAGCAACGTGATGCCGTGCTCGGGATAAATAACGGGCAGCAGCAGCAACGGTATCCAGGACACTGCCTGCAGCGACGTACCCGCGAGTATGATGAGGCGGCGACGTTTGACGATCTGACCGAGCCATGCCGACAGCAACTGCGCCAGCGAAGCGATCATCGGCGGCAACGTCGACAACAGGCCCACCTGCGCCGTCGTCGCTTTCAAAAACAACGCAAAGGCAGCGAAATAGGTTTCGCCGGCACCCGCCATAACGGAGTACGCGACACCGTCGCGCACGGAATACCGCAATGAACGGCTGACCTCCTGCTTGCTGGGGAAATCGTTTTTTTCGGCCATCGGAATGTGCTGTGGAGCGGGTCCGCCGGTGCGTGGGGCCATGGATGTTGCTTTGTTCAGTCTAGCACAGGCGTTACCGGCTCAAGGCAGCGGAATCCGTGTACTCGACATGGTGGCGATCGATTGGACTAGAATCCATCCGGTAGCCTGCCCGATGCACCAGACCGCATACTTGGAGACACCCATCATGTTTTACGGCCTGACGAGCGACGAACAGCGTCACAAGCTAAAAGCGGCGATCACGCTGATGACGGAAATTTACCCACGGATTTTCTCGGGCGACCACCTGATCACGGTCGAACGCTGCATGAGCTTTCTGGACGATGACCGGTTCATGCAGGCCTATGACCGGAATGCCGTCACCGATCAGGAAAAAACCCTGATCTGGCGATTGCACACGCTGGCATGGGCCGCACGACACCGCAGTCACCTTCCGGGCGATTTTGTCGAGTGCGGTGTCTATCAGGGATTCTGCAGCGCGGTGCTGCTTGAATATCTCGACTTCGGCACGTTGCAAAAGCAGCGTACCTATTATTTGTACGATACCTTCACCGGTATACCTGACGGTTACCAGGATGCGACCCGTACCGAACACAATCCGACAGATGAACCCGGGCTTATCGACCGCGTCACGGAGCGTTTCCGCGCTTATCCCAATGTACGGATCGTGCCGGGGATCGTGCCGGAGGTATTCAACAGCGGGCCGGTTCCGGAATAGATCGCGTTCCTTCATCTCGATATGAATTCTGCGAAGGCCGAGCTAGGCGCGCTGGACTGGTTGTTCGGCCGCGTCGTCGCCGGTGGCATCGTCATTTTTGATGATTACGGCTGGTGGGCGTACCGCAATCAGCAGCAACAGGAGAACGAATTCATGAGGCGACTGGGCTATACGATACTCGAATTTCCCACCGGGCAGGGCCTGGTCGTCAAACGGCACGGCGGCCAGCGGTAACGCCCCGTCGGCAGATGTGCAGCTGCAGCGCGCGCCTCGCACACCGCGGCTATCCGCTTATAACCCCGTTATTGCTGCCACTATAAGGGCATCAACGCAACCTGCACGCTGCAACGCCAGGGCCGGGATCGCGCAACAACGATTCCGGCCTTGGGTTTTTTACAGTATGGCAAACCGTGATCCAGACAGCCCGGACACGGCATCGGTTGCGGCAACCGCTACTCCGGCAGGGTCTCGATTGCCACCGTGCCGTCCGGTGCAAAGCGGACGATCAGTATGTTCGGACGGCAGCAGACCTGACAATCCTCGACATATTGCTGCGCCGGGCCTGCCGACGGATCTACCTCGACAACCATCGTCTCGCCGCACCAGGCACAAGCGCAGGAGGCGTTGAAATCAGTTTGTTGAAATAACGACACGTCGGTTACTCGCCTCGCAGTGAACGGTTAAAGCTTGCCACTCCTCCGCCTCTTTTCGCTGCGCGTATTTTCAACGACTGGCACCGGGTCCGTCGCAATCCGCGCAGCGTGAAACGCCCTCGCCTTCCGGTAGTTCGCCACGACAAACGTCATCGAGGCGACAAATACTGCCGGGGAGATCGCCACGAACAACCAGAACTCACGCGTACCATCGAATCGCGCCAGACCGAACAGAAATACGACGACGGCCGTCGTGGCCAGCGTAATCCAGAGTCGCATGGGAACAAGGAACCCGTTGTCCGGGGTTGCGTCAAGAAAATAAAATCTCAGGAAACCTTTCATGCGCCGCGGGCCTCGTGGATTACGCCATATCGATCGATTATTGCAGGTATCACTGTCGGAACAGCGCGATCTCGCTTATAGTACACGGTCAGCGCGACAGCAGGTCAGGGATGGCGTCGGTTTGCGCAGTTCTACGGTTCTTTATGTTGCGGAGGTCATCCCATGCGTTCTGTGTTACAGATTTCTGGCTGCCTGCTATTCGGGCTTTTCATGTTATCGCTCTCCGCCTGTGGCGGATCTGACAGCGCCACCGGCGCTGCTTCCGGTAGCGGCAGTGTCGCGTTACTGTTCACCGACGCGCCGACCGACGAATTCTCCGAAATCAACATCACCGTTAACCGCGTGATATTGCTCGGTGAGAACGACACCGCGA
The DNA here is from genome assembly GCA_023266115.1 of Gammaproteobacteria bacterium. GTDB lineage: Bacteria > Pseudomonadota > Gammaproteobacteria > VBWC01 > VBWC01 > VBWC01. The sequence goes on along the minus strand of JAHFRU010000008.1, from coordinate 39,792 downwards.
CTGAAATATTCTCGGGTGAAAAGATCATCAATCTTCTCGATCTCGAGCACCACGCCGACCTGTTCAGCATGACCGGCAACGTGCCCGCCGGGAGATATACCAAGATTCGGCTGCTCGTCAGCAACGTCGATCTCGTCCGGAAGGACGCCAACGGCGACCTCATCGAGGTCATTACCCCCAGGCTTCCCGGCAACGGAAAAATCGACCTGAACCCGCGCGGTGCATTTGAAGTGACCGCGGACCGGACCTTGATGCTCGAGATCGATTTCGATGCACGAAAGTCCATCCAGTATCACACGCTGGGCAAGGGCGGCTACGTACTCCGGCCGGTAATCTTCATCAAGCGGCTCACAGATGCTGCCACCGGCAAACTCGTGCGGCTGAGCGGGCAGGTATCCGGTCTTGACGCGCCGGCACAAACCTTCCGGCTGTGCAGAACACACATCGCGCATCGCGAAAACAAACTGGATAGCGATGGCGCCGTCGCGTCGCACGTGGATCTGGATGACGCGGCCAAGTGGTGTCCGTTAGTCCACGTCACTGCAGATACGGCGTTATTCGGGCCAGACGGCGGCCCGATCACGTTCGACGATATGGCCAACGACACCAGCGTCACCGTGCTTGGGAGGCTTGAGCGCCCGGCAAACAACGAGGATAAACCTGTGCTGACCGCACTGACGGTATTGGCGGGACCGGCGGGTACATTTCGAAAATACACCGGCGAGGTAACCGCCGGATTCGACGTATCCGCGTCGCAGTTCAGTGTCCACCTCGCGGATGGACAGGGTATCGTCGGCCAGAATGATCTGCCTGTGCAGATACAGCGCGGTACCACGATCGTGTCGCGCCGTGGTGAGGTACTGGATGTCGATGCGCTCACCGCAGGACGGACGGTCAAGGTGATTGGCGTGCTGTCGCTGGCGGACAACGCGCCGGATGTAATCAAGGCCGCGATCATATTCGTCGATATGGATGTCCCGCCGGTAAAGTTGAGCGGCACTATTTCGCATATTGATGCATCGCCGGCGGGCTTTACGTTGATTGCGGATTCAGTCGGTGACCGCTGCGTGAAACTCACGGAGGATACCGCGATATTTCTCGTCCACGACAACACCGGCAGTTTCTTCAGCGAGCAGATTGACGCGACCGCGCTGACGGAAGGCCAGTCGGTGGAGGCATACGGGCGATACAATCTCGAGGGATGCCTGGTCGCAACGACCGTACTTGCCGCCGGAAACTGACCGGATCAAGCGTTCCGGTGGCCGGATAACGGCCACCGGTCCCTGCCGCTGCAACGAGTGACGGAACACACACCATGCGGTCCGATCATCTCCATCGGGCATGGCTGGAATCCGGGCGAATTTACTTAAGGGTACTGTGCCCGAAGGCGGCTTCCAGACGCAGGGTCAGCGACGGTTCATCGTCAAAGCTGTTTTCCTCGCGATATGTCCATTGCGGGATGATTTCGGCGAACACCCAGCCGTCGTGGATGTCTTTGCGGTACCGGATACGGTAGTAATAGGTATTCACGCGCCAGTTGAATTCGTCGTCGGCGAGAATACCGATCTGGTAGGCCATGTTCTGACGGTCATCGATGCGGTGAAACAGCGAAAACTGCTGCTCGATGCGCCGGAACTTTTCGGCTTCCTCCCACGTCAACCCCGTGCCGGAACGCAACAGGAAGACATCGATCAACGCCCGGTCAAATTCGACGCCGAGATTTGCGCCGAACCCCGACGAGTCAAACCAGAAGGCGCTGCTGGATACACGGGCCACCACCTTCTGCAGATTAAAATAACGGATGGCGCGCAGACGGGCGAACGGATCGAGCGGCGTGCGTGCCTTGATGCCAAGTGCGGGCCGGACGTCCCAGCGATGCACTTCGCTGAGCTGGCGCTCAAGCGACAAGGAATAGCTCTTCTCCGAAACGACATCCGCCGGCACGTTTTCAAGATCAGTGCGGTTCTCACGCTGCGGATCGCTTTCAATCAGCAGCTTCAGGCGCTTTTGCGTGCGCGGCAGATCGATCTTGAGTCGGATATCGCCGGAAAATCCAACGTTGCCGCCCGGTTCAAACACCGAATCCAGCTTGACGCGCGCGTAGCTGTCGGTCGCGTCGTCGAATATCTTGTCGTCGGCAAAAAATCGGTCCAGCCAGCGGGCGGTACGTTCGATACGGCCGGAAACCGCGACATGCGCGATATCGATCTTTTCAACAATAGCCGGGCCTTGTTCCGGTATATCCGGGTCGCTAACGACCGGGACATCGGCCGGCTCCCCGGTATCCGCGGCGGGATCCGGCACAACGGGTTCCAGACCGGCGTCATCGGGACGCGATAATTCAGTCTCCGTCGCAAACCGACCCAGTTCATCCACGGCAGCGGTGATCGGGTCAGTGTCCGGGCCCTCGGCACACAACACGTTACCGGGTCCACACCCGATCAGAACGAGCACGAAAAATAACGTGGAACGATGCCGGTACATAGCGTATGACTATCCTGTCCGCACTCTGATCTCTGAACCCGGTTCCGGCAATTTATCGCCCGGGACGATAGTATTTATGCGTGGAGTTAACGATAGATGGCGCTGCTGCAGAACCAACGACCTGACCAGGTCAACCCGGGATGGCCCGCGATGAAAACCGGCGCCGCAACCCGGTCAATCCACCGTCCATTTTACCCGAAGTTGCTCGGCAAACCGGTTGCGGCAATCGCGCTCCGCGGTCTCTTTCGAACTGAACGGACCGAAGGGCACCGGCGTTTGCCATAATATAACCATACGCCGTTGACAGCAAAAAAACGATCCATGCTAACGGTTCTGTCGAAACCGACGTCGACAGAATCATCGCTTCTTTGTTCACTCATTGTTGGCGACACATTCCAATCATGCTGTCCGGCCCCCTCGCCGCCAACGCCTGCAGCGTCCGGATGCGCGGGGAAAACAAGCCGTTAACTAATTGACACCAATATACTCGTTGACGATCATCCTGGCGGGAGAATACTGCGAATAACGCACGTCCCAGTGGTTGTTCGCGCCGGGCGTAACCCAGAGAAATATTTCGCGGCTATCGATGTTCCAGATTGATGACTGCAGCATGACGTCGCCGGACACTCCCCAGAGCGTGTACCAGAGTTTCTGCGCGTAGTTGAGTCCCAATCCGTCATGTACCGGCGCACCGAACTCCTTGACGGCGGCGAGGCGGATTTCCTCGGCCAGACGGAAGGCGTGATCACGAGTGTCCATGCCGATGGTGATGACCTGCTCGGAAAGTTGGCCGCCATCACAGACATAAACAATGTCGGCGCTCTGTCCGGAGTGATTGCCGGAAAAATGCAGGAACGACGCGCCTTCGCCGGCCCCGACCACGTTCGACCCCAGACCGGGTTCGACTATCGCCGCCTTGCTGCAGGCCTCGCCGACTTCAATACCGCGCAAACCATCGGCGCGTGCATGCGCCCCGGCAAAACACAACGCCAATATTACCCAGAAACCGGCAGTGGATCGCGTCATCACTTCGTGGACTCGCCGTATCGTCAGGCCTCCCCGGGGGCCGGACCTCTGTCGCGGATATTACCACAGGCCGGCAATCACAGACCGCCCGGTGGGTTGCTCGGAAACTCGCTGACGCGCGGGAAAATCGGTCTACCTGCTGCGGCGACACCGGCTATTGCTGGCTATTTTCCGGTCAGCCACCGCGCTGCGGGCCTGGCATAATACGTCAAAATGGCATCGGCGCCGGCACGCTTTATCGACAACAGCGATTCCAGCACGACGGATTTCTCGTCCAGCCAGCCGTTCTGACTGGCCGCTTTCAACATCGCATACTCACCACTGACCTGATAGACAAAAGTCGGCACAAGAAACTCGTCTTTTACGCGACGCACAATATCGAGATACGGCAAGCCCGGCTTGACCATCACCATGTCGGCACCTTCCTGGATATCGAGGGCCACCTCGTGCAGGGCTTCTGCGGAATTCGCCGGGTCCATCTGATACGTGTACTTGTTGCCGCCGCCGAGATTCGTCGCCGACCCGACTGCGTCGCGAAACGGACCGTAGAAACTCGACGCATATTTGGCCGCGTAGGCCAGGATGCGCGTGTGTATGTAGCCCGACGCTTCCAGTGCCTTGCGTATGGCACCGATCCGGCCGTCCATCATGTCCGAAGGCGCAACGATATCGGCGCCGGCGGAGGCGTGCGATATCGCCTGCTTGACCAGCACCTCGACGGTCTCGTCATTGAGCACGTAGCCGGTGTCGTCGATCAGGCCGTCCTGACCGTGGGTCGTAAACGGATCCAGCGCGACGTCGGTGATCACGCCCAGTTCCGGATATTTTTCCTTTAACGCGCGCACAGCGCGCTGCGCCAGCCCGTCAGGATTGTAGGCCTCGCGGGCGTCTTCCGATTTTTTTGCGGCGGCCGGCACGGGAAACAGTGCCATCGCCGGCACCCCGAGCGCTACCAGCTCGCCGGCGTCCTTCAGCAACTCATCGATACTGACGCGCTCAACGCCGGGCATCGATGTCACCGCTACACGCTGACCTTTGCCCTCGAGTACAAACACCGGGCACACCAGGTCGTTCACCGTCAGCGTCGTTTCGCGCATCAGACGCCGGCTGAAATCATCCCGCCGCATACGGCGCATACGTCGCGCCGGGAATCGTCCGTTGCCTGTGGTTTTGCCGTGTTTCACGATGACCGACTGAGCAGCGCTGGACCGGCGGAACGGCTAGCGCCGCCCGCCACGCCGTTTGCGAGCGGTATTGGCCGCCGTTCTTTTTTTTGATGTCGGCTTCTTACTCGCCGGTTTCCTAGCCGCCTTCTTTTTCGTTACGGTCTTGCGTGCCACCTTATTCTTCGCCGGCTTCTTCTTGACGGCTTTTTTCCTGGCCGGCAATTTTTTCGCCGACGCCTTACGGAAGGCCTTCTTCTTTGTCGTCGGCTTATTCGTCGTGTTCTTCTTTTTCAGCGCGGCCTTTTTCTTGGCCAGCGCTTTCTTTAACGCAGCCGCCTTCTTTTTGTCTGCCGCCTGCTTTTTGGCATCGGCCTTTTTCTTCGCCATCGCCTTCTTTTTGTCCGCTGCCGCCTTCTTTTTCAACGCCGCCAGCTTCTTGGTCTCGGCCTTTTTGCGCGCCAGCTCCTTTTTCACGGCCTCCGCCTGTTTCTTTTCGTCCGCTTTTTTCTTCGCCTCGGCCTTTTTCTTCTCCGCTACCGCGCGTTCCGCGTCGCGCTTTTTGCTTACCGCAGCCGCAGCCTGTTTGGCCTTTTCCTTGGCGGCGTTCCTGCCGTCCGTGATCGTTTCTTTCAGCTTGCCATCGATATTGCGGAAAATATCGTCGATCTCGCCCGTGCCGCGCACGGTCGCCAGCTTGCTCTGATCACCGTAATACTTGATCAACGGCGCCGTCTGGGTTTCATAGACACGCAGGCGATTGCTGATCGTCTCCTCGTTGTCGTCGGCGCGGTGACGCAACACGCCGCCGCACTTGTCGCAGTTGTCATCGAACTTCGGCGGCGATGTGAAGATGTTGTACATCTGCCCGCATGACATGCAGGTGCGCCGGCCCGCCAGCCGCTGGATCAAGGTATCGAAGTCGACATCGATCAACAGCGCGACGTCGATCGGCTGGCGCATCTTCTGCACCATCGCGTCGAGCACTTCCGCCTGAGAGATATTGCGTGGAAAGCCATCGAGCAGGAATCCCGCCTTGGCATCCGCCTTGGCCAGCCGCTCGCGTATGATTGCGAGCACGATTTCGTCCGACACGAGCTGGCCGGCGTCCATCGCCGCCTTGGCCATCTTGCCGAGCCGCGAGCCCGACTCGACGGCCGCACGCAGCAAATCACCGGTGGATATCTGAGGAATCTTGTGCTTCTCCGACAGCAGCTTGGCCTGGGTTCCTTTTCCAGAGCCGGGTGCTCCAAGGATGACAATTCTCATGGCGATAGTTACTCCGTCAGGCAGGATTGGTAAACTGTTTCTTATTAATTCTATCTGTCTATCAGCGGCTTATGCTCATTCTGCACAAAATCCTTGCGTGCGCCGCCGAGATTCTTGCCAACCGCTGACTACGCTACATTGTGTCGACGACGTAGTCAACGAACTCGCAACAGCGGCGGCCCGGGCGCGGATGACGGGCGCGCGACAAACAGGCAGAATGCCTAGCTGCCGGCGCCATGCCAGAGTGGTTCAGCGCAAGAACAGCCAAAACGGGAAGGAGCCAACACACGATGTCCAGGAAAAACGCGTTCTACGCCCAGTCCGGCGGCGTGACCGCCGTCATCAACGCCAGCGCCTGTGGCGTGATCGAAACCGCCCGCAAGCACAAGGACCGGATCGGCAAGGTCTACGCAGGCCGCAACGGCATCATCGGCGCGCTGACCGAGGATCTGATTGATACCGGCAGGGACTCCGCCGCAGCCATCGCGGCGTTGCGCCACACCCCGGCCGGCGCGTTCGGCTCCGCCCGCTACAAGCTCAAGGGCCTCGAGGAAAACCGCGCCGAATACGAACGGCTGATCGCGGTGATGAGGGCGCATGATATCGGCTATTTCTTCTACAACGGCGGCGGCGATTCGCAGGATACCTCGCACAAGGTTTCCCAGATCGGCGAGAAGCTCGGCTATCCGATCATCTGCGTCGGCATTCCCAAGACCGTCGACAACGACCTGCCGATCACCGACAACTGCCCGGGCTTCGGCTCGGTCGCCAAATATGTCGCCGTGTCGATCCGCGAGGCGGCGTTCGACGTCGCGTCCATGGCCAAGACCTCGACCAGGATTTTCGTGCTGGAAGTCATGGGGCGCCATGCCGGCTGGATAGCCGCCGCCGGCGGGCTGGCCGCGGAAAAGGACGGCGACGCGCCGCAGGTCATTCTGTTCCCGGAAATCGCGCTGGACGAACAAAAGCTGCTGGAAAAGGTCGACCGCTCGGTCAAGAAATACGGCTACTGCGCGATAGTCGTGTCCGAAGGGGTCAAGAACGCCGACGGAAAATTCCTCGCCGAGGCCGGTACGCGCGATGCCTTCGGGCACGCCCAGCTCGGCGGTGCCGCACCGGTGATCGCACAACTCATCAAGAGTCACCTGGGCTACAAATACCATTGGGCGGTGGCCGATTATCTACAGCGGGCGGCACGGCATATTGCATCGAAGACCGATGTCGATCAGGCCTACGCGGTCGGCAAGGCAGCGGTGGAATTCGCGCTGAAAGGCCGGAACGCGGTGATGCCGACGATCGTGCGCAAATCCGACAAGCCGTACCGCTGGGCTATCGGTGTCGCCAATCTCGCCGATGTCGCCAACGTCGAAAAATTCATGCCGCGTGATTTCATCACGAAAGACGGCTTTCACATTACCGAGAAATGCCGCCGCTATCTCGCGCCGTTGATCCGTGGCGAGGATTATCCGCCGTATAAAAACGGCCTGCCGCAGTACGTGACGCTGAAAAACATCGCCGTACCGAAAAAACTCAAGGCTAAGTTCGAAGTAAAGACATAAGGTACCGCCAATTTATTTTATATAGCGATCCCGTGCGGCCAGGGGAAGAGTGCATACAGGGGTCGGGCGGCGATTCTCCAGTGACTTGTGTGATGGCTGCCTGAAAACTTCATCGCGGGATTTTTTGGTGCTCCTATAAAAAAGCCGGCGGCCGGACCACCGGTTTTTTTACCATCCCGGACGTCAGGCCAGCAGCGGCGCGATCACCAGGCTGACGATCGCCATCACGTTGATCAAGATGTTCATCGACGGACCCGCCGTATCCTTGAACGGATCACCGACGGTATCACCAACGACCACGGCCTTATGGACGTCAGAGCCCTTGCCGCCGAGATTGCCTTTCTCGACATATTTCTTGGCGTTGTCCCAAGCGCCGCCGGCATTCGCCATCATCAAGGCCATCATCACACAGCCGAGCAACGCGCCGCCCAACATGCCGCCCAGCGCTTCCGGCCCGAGTATAAAACCCACGACCACCGGCGCCGCGACTGCCAGCACACCCGGCGGCACCATGCGTTTGAGTGCGGCCTGCGTAGCGATGTCGACGCAACGCGCGGTATCCGGTTCGGCGGTGCCCTCGAGCAATCCCGGTATCTCATGGAACTGACGGCGGATCTCCTTGATCATGTCGAACGCGGCATCGCCGACCGCGGTCATCGTCATCGCCGACACGGCGAGCGGGAAGATGCCGCCGAGGAACATGCCAATCAGCACGCGCGGGTTATTGAGTTGCAGTTCGAATCCCGGATGATGCAGCGATACTGTTTCGACAAACGCGGCAATGATGGCGAGCGCCGCCAGTGCCGCCGCGCCGATCACAAAACCCTTGCCTATCGCTGCCGTCGTGTTGCCCAGTTCATCCAGTGAATCGGTGATCTTGCGCGTCTCGGCACCGAGACCGGCCATCTCGGCGATACCGCCGGCATTGTCAGCCACCGGGCCGTAGGCATCGATCGCCATCGTAATGCCGACCGTCGCCAGCATGCCGACCGCGGCGATGCCGACGCCGTACAGGCCGACCATTTCGCTGGCCACGAAGATGATCGCGCAGATCGTCAGCATCGGAATCGCCACGGACTGCATACCGATGGCGAGGCCGCTGATCATGACTGTGGCCGGACCGGTTTCCCCGGCGCGGGCGATACGCCGCACCGGCGCACCGCCGGTGTAATACTCGGTGACCACCCCGATGATGATGCCGCCGACCGCGCCGGACAGCACGGCTATCCAGACCTTGAAGGTCACGTCGACGATGGCGATCAACAACAGCGCCGCAATAATGAATATCACCGACGCGCCGATCGTACCGATACGCAGCGCCACCTCCGGCGATTTCGCGGAAAACTTCCGCACCAGCGCAATCCCACCCAGCGAACACAGCAGGCCGACGGACGCCAGCGCGAGCGGCAGAAACATCAGATGCGCCTGAGCCCCCAGCTGCTGCAACATGTCGGGGTGGAGCGTCGTCGCGATGGCGATCGTCGCAATGATCGCGCCGCAATAGGATTCAAATATATCCGAGCCCATGCCGGCGACATCGCCGACGTTATCGCCGACGTTATCGGCGATAACGCCCGGATTACGGGGGTCGTCCTCCGGAATTCCGGCCTCGATCTTGCCGACCAGATCGGCGCCGACGTCGGCGCTCTTGGTGAATATTCCGCCGCCGACCCGCGAAAACAGCGCCACGCTGGACGCGCCCATGCCAAAACCGTGAATGACGTGGGCGGTCTGCGGATCTCCGCCGAACAGCAAATACAGGAAGCCGAGCCCGAGCAGGCCCATCGACGCCACCGTGATCCCCATGATCGAACCACCGAAGAACGCCACCGTCAGCGCGGTCGCTGCGCCTTCGTTGTGGGCGGCAACCGTGGTGCGCGAATTGGCCTGCGTTGCGGTGTACATACCGATATAACCGGCGGATGCCGAGGCCAGCGCACCGATCATGAACGCGAAGCCGGTACCCCATCCCAGGAATATCACCAGGAGCACGAAAACGACGGCAACGAAAATACCCAGCACCTGGTATTCGCGCTTCATGAACACCATCGCACCGAGGTGGATCGCCGCGGCAATCTTCGCGACCTTACCATCGCCGGCGGGGTAAGCCAACACCAGGCGGAAGACACGAAAGGCAGCGTACAACCCAAAAATACCGAACAGCAACGGCAGCAGACCAGCAGCACTCATTGAATCCCCTCCCATATTCGAACCATCGACATGTGAAGCGCCGCGAGCGGCACGGACCGGGATATTCTTGTTATTGACGTCGCACACCGTCATCGGTAGACGACGGCGCCGTTCGATTGTAGGTTGGGTGGCCGGGATTTGAAAGCACAGCACCCGTATACAAACGGTGCCCGGGAATCCCCCCTGACAGCCAGGGGCGTGCGTTTTCATCGCGGTCCGGTTGGGCTATAATCCGCCCCCTTTTCACAGGCACCACAGAGGATTAGCCGTATGAATCTGGACAGGGTCGACTCCGGCCGCAGCATTCCGGACGATATTAACGTCATTATCGAAATTCCGTCGCACAGCGAACCGGTCAAGTACGAGGTCGACAAGACAACCGGCGCGATGTTCGTCGACCGCTTCATGAGCACCGCGATGTACTACCCATGCGACTACGGCTATGTGCCGCATACGCTGTCGGAAGACGGCGACCCGGTCGACGTGCTCGTGGTATCGCCGTTCGCGCTGATCAGCGGCTCCGTGATCCGTTGCCGGCCGGTCGGCGTACTGAAGATGACTGACGAGTCCGGCGTCGATGCCAAGATCCTGGCCGTACCGGTCAACAAGCTGACACCTTTATATAAGAACATCAACGAGGCGACCGACCTGCCGGAGTATCTGCTCGCGCAGATCGCCCACTTCTTCGAGCACTACAAGGATCTGGAGCCCAGCAAGTGGGTCAAGGTCGAGGGCTGGGCCGCGGCAGCCGACGCGAAACTGGAAATCGTGGAATCCATCAAGCGCTACAAGGCGTTGCCGGAGAAGCCGCACTTCTGATCGACACGGGGCCGCGCTCGCCGGCTACAACCGCGGGGTGGCGTGACTCAGGTGGGTTTTTTCGTAGCGGCCCTGACAGGACACGCAGCGCTCCGCGACCGGATATCCCTGCAAGCGTTCGAACGGGATATCCGCCCCGCAGTCGACACAGATGCCATAATCGCCGCGCTCGATATGCTGCCGTGCGCGTTCGATCCGGTTCATCTCATGGGTGTGACGATTGATCAGCGACAGATTGACGTCCGCCAACATCGCCGCGGTCGATGCCTCGCCGATGTCCCGCACGCCGCTGGTCAATTCGGTGAAACGCTCATCGCCGCTGTCCGCCAGTTCCTGCCGCACGTCGGCGCGCAGCTCCTGATGACGCCGGTCGAGCAGCTGTTTAAGCTCGTCGGTCTGCTCGCGGGTCAGTTCGGCCATGGGCGGTCGCTCCGTTGGTTAGCCGGCCGCCTTGCGGTGACAGCCGGGCGCGCTGATAATCTAATATGAGCGGTCGAGGATAGCGATGCAACAAGCACATCACCACGGCCACCATCACGGACATGCCGCGGACTCACAGGCGCGGCTGACGCAGGCGCTGGTCCTGACGCTGGCCTTTGCCGGCGTGGAGGCTCTCGGCGGCTGGTGGTCCGGATCGCTGGCCCTGCTCGGCGATGCCGGTCACATGGTAACCGATGCCACCGCACTTGGACTGGCCGCCGTCGCCGCGTGGATCGCCAAGAAACCGCCCTCGGCGCGCCACACCTTCGGGCTCGGTCGCGCCGACGTCATCGCCGCGCTGCTCAACGGCCTGTTCATGTTGTTGATCGTCACCGCGATTGTCGTCACCGCCGTCGACCGGCTGCGCTCGCCCCAGCCGGTCACGGCCGGCATCGTCATGCTGATTGCGGCGCTCGGTCTGCTGGTCAATGTGCTGGTGGCGCTGCGCCTCAGTCACGGCGAAAAAACGCTCAATACCCGCGCCGCGCTGCTGCATGTATTCGGCGACCTGCTCGGCTCGGTCGCGACCCTGATCGCCGGCGCGGTGATTTGGTTTACCGGCTGGACACCGATCGATCCGATCCTGTCGTTATTGATTTGCGCGCTGATTCTGTTCGGCAGCGTACGGCTGCTGCGCGATGCGTTGCACGTGATCATGGAAGGGGCGCCCGCCGAGATCGATACCCGCGAGGTCGGCGGCGCGATGGCCGGCGTGCGCGGCGTGCTGTCGGTGCACGACCTGCACGTCTGGACGCTGTCGTCCGGCCGCACCGGACTGTCATCGCACGTCGTCGTGCCGCACTTCAACGACTGGGACGCGACGCTCGGTACGCTGCGGGAACTGCTCCACCGGCGCTTCGATATCGACCACGTCACCCTGCAACCGGAGCTCGATGCGGCGGTCAGCGAAACGCCGCATGCCGCGGCGCCGGGCGAGTATTGCCACCCCTGCGCCGATACGCCCGAATACCTCGGTCAAGATGGTAAAAGCCGGTCGGCGTGGTAGACTGCCGCTGGTATCCTTACGCAGCGACAGGACACAGCGGGCACAGTCTAGCGATGCGGCTCAAGTTCACCAAAATGCACGGCCTGGGCAACGACTTCGTCGTGCTCGACGGCATCAGCCAGCCCGTCATACTCACCCCTGAACAGATACGCTTTGTCGCGGATCGTCATTTCGGCATCGGTTGCGACCAGGTGCTGATGGTAGAAAAGACCCGCTCGCCCGACGCCGATTTTCGTTACCGTATTTTCAACGCCGATGGCAGCGAGGCCGAACAGTGCGGCAACGGCGCGCGTTGCTACGCGCGCTTCGTCGCCGAACACGGCCTGACCGACAAGCGCATGGTCGCGCTCGAGACCCCCGGCGGCCTGATCTATACCCGTATCGAGGATGACGGCCTAGTCACGGTCAATATGGGCTTTCCGCGCTTCGAACCGGCGCAGGTCCCGTTTCTGGCCGACGAAACCGCGCCGCGCTACACACTATCGGTCGACGGCCAGCTGGTCACCGTCAGTGTCGTTTCCATCGGCAACCCGCACGCCGTGTTACAGGTGGACAACGTCGATACCGCGCCGGTCGATACACTCGGGCCGCGCATCGAACACCACGAGCGTTTCCCCAAAAGAGTCAACGTCGGTTTCATGCAGATCATCGACCCGCGCCGCATCCGGCTGCGGGTGTTCGAACGCGGCGTCGGCGAGACGCTGGCCTGCGGCAGCGGTGCCTGCGCGGCCGTGGTCGTCGGCCACCATAACGCGCTGCTGGACGAAACCGTCACGGTCGAGTTGCGCGGCGGGTCATTGCAGGTAAGCTGGCAGGGCAACAACGACCCGATATGGATGACCGGCCCGGCCACCAGCGTTTACGAGGGGACCATTGACCTATGAGCACACACCAGCAGCACGACGCCATCAGCAGCGAAGAAGAGGCCGTCGCCGAATATCTGCGGGCGCATCCGAATTTCTTCGCGCAGCACAGCGCGTTGCTGGCCGACCTGACCTTACCGCATAATCCCGGCAATGCCACCTCGCTGGTCGAGCGCCAGGTCTCCATCCTGCGCGACCAGAACCGCCGCATCCGTCACGAACTGCGCGAGCTGGTGCATATCGCGCGCGATAACGAGAATCTCAGCAACCGCATCCACCGGCTGACGCTGGCGCTGATGGACGCGGCCGGACTGGATGACCTGCTGGAAACGCTGAAGCAGGGCCTGTGCGAGGATTTCAACGCGGATCGCGTCGCGATCCACCTGTTCGCCAAACCAAAAAAAGGCGCGCTGGCGTCGACCATCGAGACACTCGACGCGACGTTTATCGAGCAACATGATCCGCGCCTCGCAGCGCTGCAGAAGGTATGCGAACGCGGCCAGCCGCTGTGCGGCCGCCTGACGCCGGAGCAACTCACGTACCTGTCCGGCGAGATGGAGAAGCTGACATCGTTCGCACTGATCCCGCTCAACGCCAACGGCTGTTTCGGTCTGGTGACCATCGGCAGCAGCAGCGAGGACCGCTTCCAGCCGGGCATGGGCACGGTGTTTCTGACCCAGCTCGGCGAAGTCCTGAGTCGTGTCTTCAAGGTTTATTTGCGCATCGAGCCGACGGCGTAGCAGTTACGGACGAACCTTTCAACTTTAAGCTTGCAACCCTGAACGTTGAACTTCCAGCCGGAGGCACGCGCGGTGCAAGACGACGAACGCAACTGGGTAGCACGGTTCCTCGCTCATCTGACCAATGAGCGGCGCGTGTCGCCGCTGACCGTGACCGGTTACCGCCACGACCTGGATACCGTCGTCGACTTTTGCGCGGGGCAGGGTATTCCGGGCTGGCAGGCGCTGGACGCGCACGGCGTGCGCGCCTACGTCGCCGCACAACATCGCCGCGGCCTGAGCGGCCGCTCCCTGCAGCGGCGCCTGTCGGCGCTACGCACCTTCTACCGTTTTTTGCTGCGCGAAAACGCGGCTACGCGCAATCCCGCCACCGGCGTCAGCGCACCGAAGACACCGCGCAAACTGCCGAAAACACTGGATGTCGACCAGGTCAGCATGTTGCTCGCCCTCGACCCCACAGACACCTTATCGACGCGCGACCTGGCGATCATGGAGTTGTTCTACTCGTCCGGGTTGCGCCTGGCGGAACTGGCGACGCTGACCGTCAGCGACATCGATCTTGCCGATCAGACCGTGCGCGTGACCGGCAAGGGCCGCAAGACCCGCGTGGTGCCGGTCGGCCGCCACGCGGTCACCGCGCTACGGGCGTGGTACAAGCTGCGGCCGCTGATCGCGGCGCCGGCTACCGGCACCGTGTTCGTCAGCCGCGCGGGCAGCGCGCTGACGCCGCGCGCGATCCAGCAGCGCGTACGACAGTGGGCGCAACGGCGCGGGCTGGAACAGCACGTACATCCGCACATGCTGCGCCATTCGTTTGCCAGCCATCTGCTCGAATCGAGCGGTAACCTGCGCGCGGTACAGGAGTTGCTCGGGCACGCCGACATCTCGACCACACAGATCTACACCCATCTCGATTTCCAGCATCTGACCAAGGTTTATGATCAGGCCCATCCCCGGGCGCAACGCAAACCGGGCAAGCTTGAAAAATAGTTAACTGGCCGCCATGTAACAGATGGCGACGTGGTAATTACGGCAGATCCGGTACGTTTTTTTTCTTTTCGACGGATCGGGTACAATCACTCCCCTTTCCCGGGTTATCCCCTTGCGACGAGGCTACAACATTGGAACAGTTTCGCGGCACGACAATTCTTTCGGTACGGCGTAACGGCGCGGTGGTCATCGGCGGCGATGGCCAGGTATCGCTCGGCAACACCATCATGAAAGGCAACGCGCGCAAGGTGCGGCGTTTGTATAACGACCGCGTCATCGCCGGATTCGCCGGCGGTACCGCCGATGCCTTCACGCTGTTCGAACGTTTCGAGGCGAAACTCGAAAAGTATTCCGGCAACCTGGCCCGCGCGGCCGTCGAGCTCGCCAAGGACTGGCGCACCGATCGCATGCTGCGCCGCCTCGAGGCGCTGCTCGCCGTCGCCGACAGGACAACGTCGCTGATCATATCGGGCAATGGCGATGTGATTGAACCGGAAGACAGCCTGATGGCGATCGGTTCCGGCGGACCTTACGCGCAGGCTGCCGCGCGTGCCTTACTCGATAACACGCAACTCGATGCGCGCGCCGTCGTCGAAACCGCGCTCGGCATCGCGGCCGACATCTGCCTGTACACCAACCGCAATCTGACGCTCGAAGAACTGGCCACCACCACGGAATAACTTCTTATGTCGGACATGACACCCAGGGAAATCGTCCAGGAACTGGACAAGCATATCGTCGGCCAGACCGCCGCAAAACGCGCGGTCGCGATTGCGCTGCGTAACCGCTGGCGCCGCCAGCACGTTCCGGACGAGCTGCGCAATGAAATCACGCCGAAGAATATTCTGATGATCGGACCCACTGGCGTCGGCAAGACCGAGATCGCGCGACGTCTGGCGCGCTTTGCCAAGGCGCCGTTCATCAAGATCGAGGCGACCAAGTTCACCGAGGTCGGCTACGTCGGCCGCGACGTGGAGTCCATCATCCGCGACCTCGTCGATATCTCGGTGAAGATGACACGCGAGGAAGAGTTGAAGAAGGTCCGGCCGCGCGCCGAGGAAGCGGCCGAGGAACGCATCCTCGATGTGTTGCTGCCGCAGGCGCGCAGCGTCGGCTTTGCGCGCGAGCCGCACAGCGACGAGGTGTCGTCTACAAGGCAGAAATTCCGCAAGAAGCTGCGCGAGGGTGATCTCGACGACAAGGAGATCGAGATCGAGCTGAGCGTCTCACCGGTCGGCGTGGAGATCATGGCGCCGCCCGGCATGGAGGAAATGACCGGGCAGTTGCAGAATATCTTTCAGAACATCGGCGGCAACCGCACCCGCTCGCGCAAACTGCGCGTCAAGGATGCGTTCAAGGCGCTCACCGATGAAGAAGCCGCAAAACTTCTCAACGAAGACGAGCTGAAGACCAAGGCGCTGCACAATGCCGAACAGAACGGCATCGTGTTTCTCGACGAGATCGACAAGATCGCGCGGCGCTCCGAACACAGCGGCCCGGACGTGTCGCGCGAAGGCGTGCAGCGCGACCTGCTGCCACTGGTGGAAGGCTGCACGGTGTCGACGAAATCCGGCGTCGTCAAGACCGACCACATCCTGTTCATCGCCTCCGGCGCGTTTCATCTGGCCAAGCCGTCGGACCTGATCCCGGAGCTGCAGGGCCGTTTGCCGATCCGCGTCGAACTCGACGCGCTGACCGCCGACGACTTCCTGCGCATACTCACCGAGCCCGATGCGTCGCTGACCGAGCAGTATCGGGCGTTGCTGGCCACCGAGGGAGTGACACTCGAATTCACCAAGGACGGCCTCAAGCGTATTGCGGAAATCGCCTGGCAGGTCAACGAGCGCACCGAAAACATCGGCGCGCGGCGGTTGCATACGGTGATGGAGCGATTGCTCGAAGGTATTTCGTATGTCGCACCGGACAAGTCCGGCGAGCATGTCATGATAGATGCCGCCTACGTCGATCGCGAACTGAGCAAACTGGCGCAGGACGAAGATCTGAGCCGGTATATTCTCTAAGAAACGTTTGACGGAGTTCTTCGCCGTCATTGCCGTCATTCCGGCGAAAGCCGGAATCCAGCAACGTGCTCGATCAGATGCACTGGATTCCGGGTCGGCGTCGCACGCCGCCCGGAATGACGAGTTAATCAGAGGTTCCCTAAACGACTTGTAATTTCATATTCTCAACGCTGAACTCCCCATGCCCAAACCCACTGAAATCAAACTCCACAGCAAATCCCGCGTGCTCGAGATCGTATTCGATGACGGCGCGCATTACCGGCTGCCGTGCGAGTATCTGCGTGTCTATTCGCCATCGGCAGAGATCCGCGGCCACGGGCCCGGGCAGGAGGTGCTGCAAACCGGCAAGGAGGACGTCAATATCAACGCAATCGAACCGATCGGTAATTACGCGGTGCGGCTGGTCTTCGACGATGGCCACTCGACCGGGCTGTTTACCTGGGATTACCTGCACGAGCTCGGCGCGAATCAGGAAGAGTACTGGCAGGATTATCTGCAACGGCTCGCCAAGGCCGGCTACCGGCGGCGCGAACATGGTCAGGGCTGAGTACAGTCCAGTAATCGCCTGACGCAGGATGACGAATCCTTAAACGAAAAATTGCCGTCTTCAATAAAATTTCGAGGAAAGCGGAAAACCCCGACACAACGATACACGGTTGTTGATCACGAGGACATGCCGTAGATCCTCCTCACGCCCCACCTCGTCTTCGATACAACTCCACCAGACGAATAAAGCGGCCTCCTCAGATAGCTGAGAATTCGCGTTTTCGATGTCGCGTAGACACAGACCAAGCTCTTGTGGAGGGCAATAATGTCACCCAGAATCAGGTGGCCAAATTAACTATGCCACTACGATATCGTACGGCCCCAAGATGCGTACATAGCTGGTCGGCTAGACCCTTGAAATCCGGCAAACCCGCAGGACCGGAAATACCCGAGCCACAGAAAAATACAACGTGCCCCTCTTCTTGAGCCCGCAGCAAGCGTTCCGGTACGTCTGGACCTCCCGAGACAAAAGTGGGCATATTACTTTGAGCTTCGACCCTGTCGCTTTGATTCGAACGCCGTGATGAGCACGTTCGTCTACGTATCGCTATTCCGCCGTTCCGCCCTGATCAGGACCTCGTACAACGGCAGATTCACATAAAAATTGCTGCGCCCGATCTTGCGCTTGTGCAGAAATCCGCCGTCGACCAAGGCGTCAAGATACTTCGTCGCCGTCAGCCGCGAGACGCCCAGATCGCGCTGGATAAATTCGATTTTGGTGTACGGGTGACTAAACAAATTATTGATCAGATCCTGACTGTAAAACTTGTGCTGCGCGCGGATACGCTGCTTGGTATCCAGCAGCAGAGCCTTGATCGCCTGAATCGTCGTTACGGTCTCTGCGGCGGTGTGCTCGATGGCGGTGAGCATGTAAAGCACCCAGTCTTCCCAGGCATCCTGTTCGCGCACTGTCTGTAACAAGCGGTAGTAATCCTGTTTGGTCCGTACAATGTGGCGGCTCAGGTAGAGCACCGGAATATCAAGCAACCCTTCTTTCACGAGATAGAGGACGTTGACGATGCGGCCGGTACGGCCGTTGCCATCGTAGAACGGATGGATACTTTCGAATTGGTGATGGATCAGCGCCATGCGGATCAGAGGATCCGCATCGAAGTGTGGCTCGCCGTGCCAGAAGCGCTCGAGATCACCGAGCAGATGCTGTATTTCGCTTGCATCCTGCGGCGGAACATAGACTGTTTTCCCGACGCCGTCCTTCAGAACCGTGCCGGGAAGTTTGCGCAGGCCGGCATGATTACATTCGAGTTCCGCCTGGATATCGATCACAGTATTGAGCGTGAGCAGCCCGGTGGTGCGCACGCGCTCAAAACCGGTACGTAGCGCCTGACGGTAGCGCAGTACTTCCTTGGCGGCGGCATTGACTCTCCCCGGTGAGACATTGTCTTCGCGGTACAGCTCATCGTGCGTCGTGAGGATGTTTTCGATGGCTGAACTGTCCTTCGCCTCCTGCAAGGCCAGCGTATTAATAAGAATGCCTTGGTTAGGGATTGCGGCCGCCACGCCCTTGAGCTCCGCAAGATTGCGACTGGCACCGGCCAATCGTTTGAGGATAAGGGGGGTCTCGAAGCGGGCTGCGTCGAGATACTGAAGGGGTAAAATCTCGTTCATCGCGGAGCTTCCAGGAAAATATGTATAGATAATTAGATTTTACTATACACGTTATGGCGACGTGTTTAATAACTGCCATGAAAATTAGTATTTGGAGAGGCCCGGTGTGAGCTCGAATCGGCCTTCACCAGACAGGCGACGATCCGCCCGGCGGCACACCCCACCTGGCGCACGTCGCCCCGAGTGCGCCAACGCCTGGCAGCAGACAATGACTGCTACTCGCCCGTCGTATTCACCCCCCGCGCCAGCCGACCAATATTCGCTGCGCAGACGCTGGAGCGGGGACCGCTTCCACGTAAAGTGTCCCCGGTTTCGATATATCTGAGGCTCTGACGCATTTCCGCGCCCGCAGTAATCCAGTAATCTAGCCGTTTGCCAACGACGGGTCCGGCAGGCACGACACCCGCGTTTGAATTGTTAAGTGGCTTTCCAGCCCGGCGGATCAATCAATGACCGACAAGACCACCCATTTCGGCTACCGCGAAATACCGGCCTCGGAAAAAGCGCGCGAGGTCGCGACGGTGTTCGATTCCGTGACGGATCGCTACGACGTCATGAATGATGTGATGTCGTTCGGCATCCACCGGCTGTGGAAACGCTATGCGATCGAAACCAGCGGCGTACGCACCGGCCAGCGCGTGCTCGATCTGGCCGCCGGTACCGGCGATCTGGCGATGCTGCTGGCGCGCCGCGTCGGCGCCGCCGGCGAAGTCGTCGTCTCGGACATCAACGGCAACATGCTCGCGCGCGGCCGCGACCGGCTGATCGATCACGGCATCGCCGGCAACGTGCGTTACGTGCAGGCCGACGCCGAGCACTTACCGCTTCCCGATGACTATTTCGATCACGTCACCATGGCGTTCGGCCTGCGCAACGTCACCGACAAGGACGCGGCGCTGGGCGCGATGTTCCGCGTGCTGAAGCCGGGCGGCTGCGCGCATATCCTGGAATTTTCGCAGCTGCGCAGCGCGGCGCTGAAACCGGCATACGACTTCTATTCGCTCAAGGTGCTGCCGAAGCTGGGGCAATGGATCGCCAACGACGCCGCCAGTTACCGCTATCTGGCGGAATCGATACGCGTGCACCCCGACCAGAAAACGCTGAAGTCCATGATGGAACAGGCGGGCTTTGAGCGCTGCGGCTATCACAACCTGTCGCACGGCATCGTCGCGCTGCATCGCGGCTACAAGTTCTGACCGGGTCATGACCGAACCAGCGACGCTACCCGAGGCAGTAACCAGCGCAATCGAGACCGCGCTCAACGGTTATCTCGGCATGGACCCGGAACTCGCGCGCAAGCTGGCGCCGCTGGCCGGCAAGGTGGTGGCCATTGAATTGCGCGGAATCAGTCTGATGTTTTACTTGCAGGTGGCCAACGAGCGGCTGCGCGTGTTGAGCGTCTATGACGGCGTGCCCGACACGACGCTGCGCGGTACGCCGCTGACGATGGCGCGGCTGGGCCTGTCCGCCACCAGCAGCGAACTGTTGTTCAGCGGCGATGTCGAGATCGACGGCGACGCCGAGCTTGGCCAGCGCTTCAAGAAGCTGCTCGACAGCATCGACATCGACTGGGAGGAACAGCTGTCGCGCGTCGCCGGCGATATCGTCGCGCACCAGGCGGCGGTTACCTGGCGCAATATCAGCGGCTGGGCGCGGCAGGCATTCGACACGCTGCGTCGCGACACCACAGAATACTTCCAGGAAGAAAGCCGTGACCTGCCGACGCGCGACGAGGTGGATGCGTATCTCGCCGGCATCGATGCGATCCGCGCCGACGCCGACCGGCTCGAACAACGCGTCGCGCGGCTGACCCGGCGGCTGCGGGGGCCCGGCGACCGTGCGTGATCCGCGTCCATCCGTAACACGGGCGTTGGCGCTAATGGCCGGTCGCGGAGCAAGCCCGTGATTCGCCTAGGCCAGATCCGCCGTCTGCTTACCATCAACCGCGTGTTGACGCGCAACGGGCTCGACGACATCATCCTCGCGACGCATCTGTTCCGTCCGGCACGGCTGGCGATGCGGCTGATGCCGTGGAACTGGGGGCATCGCAGCACTGCACCGCGCGGCGAGCGGGTGCGCCGGGCGCTCGAGGAACTCGGCCCGATCTTCGTCAAGTTCGGCCAGATCGTCTCGACGCGCCGCGACCTGCTGCCGGAGGATATCGCGGTCGAGCTGGCGAAGTTGCAGGACAGCGTGCCGCCGTTTCCCGGCGACGAGGCGCGCGCGATCGTTGAGCGCGCCTACAAGAAGGCGGTCACCGAGATGTTTGCTTCCTTCGACGAAACGCCGCTCGCCTCGGCATCGATCGCGCAGGTACACGCCGCCCGACTGCACGACGGCCGCCAGGTCATTGTCAAGGTGGTGCGGCCGGGCATCGAGAAACAGATCCGTCGCGACATCGATCTGCTGTACACCATCGCGGACCTCGCCGCGCGCTACTGGCCGGACGGCCGGCGGCTGCGGCCGGTCGAGGTCGTCGCCGATTATGAAAAGACCATCTTCAACGAACTCGACATGATGCGCGAGGCGGCGAACGCCGCGCAGCTCAAGCGAAACTTTACCGGCTCGCCGCTGCTCTACGTACCGGAAGTCCACTGGCCGTACACGCGGCCCGACGTGCTGGTGATGGAGCGCATCGCTGGCATTGCTATCAGTAACATCGAGGGGCTGCGCGCGGCCGGCATCGACTTCCAGAAACTCGCCGAGAGCGGCGTGCAGATATTCTTTCATCAGGTGTTTGTCGATAACTTCTTTCATGCCGACATGCACCCCGGCAATATCTTCGTATCAAAGCAGGGCCAATACGTCGCGGTCGACTTCGGCATCATGGGCACACTGATGCCGGCAGACCAGCGCTATCTCGCCGAAAATTTTCTCGCCTTCTTCCAGCGCGATTACCGACGGGTCGCGGAACTGCACGTCGAGTCCGGCTGGGTGCCGGCCGGCACGCGCATCGATGAATTCGAGTCGGCGATACGCAGCGTCTGCGATCCGATCTTCGAGCGGCCATTGAAAGACATCTCGTTCGGCCTGCTGCTGGTGCGGCTGTTCCAGACCGCGCGCCAGTTCAACATGGAAGTGCAACCGCAACTGGTGCTGCTGGAAAAAACCCTGCTGAACATCGAAGGCCTCGGCCGCCAGCTTTATCCCGATCTCGATCTGTGGAAAACCGCCAAACCGTTTTTCGAGCGCTGGATGGACGAACAGATCGGCATGCGCGCCGTGCTGAAATCGCTGCGCGACAACGCACCGCGTCTGGCGCAGGCACTGCCGCAACTGCCGCTGTTACTGCATGACGTGCTTATCAAGGCGCAGCACGGCAAGCTCGAAATACAGTGGCGCGCGCCCGACATCGACAAACTGCGCGAAGAAATACGCACGGCCAATCGCCGCACCTATGTCGCGATCATCAGCGGCGCCTGCATCGTCGGCGCCGCAGTGATCAAGGGCCTCGACGGCTACGCGCCGGCCATGGCGGGCAATGCACCACTCCTCACCTGGCTGCTCACCGGCCTCGGCATCTGGCTGGTCATCAGTTATTGGCCGGGGAAAAATGATTGACCGCCTGCCGGCTTCGGCCTGATCCGTCAGCACCAAAGCCCGCTGACATCGGTGAGTACCGGGACAGGCAGCAACAAACCCGACTCCCGCCTGACAGGCTCAACCCGACTTCGCAGGCGCTGAAAATCAAGTTGCCACACCGCACATTGCAGCGCCGTTTGACGCTGCTCGTTAACCAGAGGCAGCTGATCGTGGAAGGTCGCGCTCGTGGTACTCGTTATAAGGCAGTGCCGGTCGGGACCGAGGTTCGCATGCCACCCGGCAAATTTACGCTTAACCGACATGCACCCCATGTTGAAAGATACATTCCAATCTCCCCGGAGGGGAAGGCCATCAGACAGGCTGTCCGCCAGCCGATTCAGAACCGCCATCCCTCGGATACAACCGGGAGTTTCTCGATGCGTACCGGCCCAATGAAACGTTTTATCTTCCCCGGGAAATCCGGCAGCAACTATCTGAGATGGGACGCTCGCCGGATGGTCAGCGGCCGGCACGGGACTTATGTGCGGCAGATTTACAGTCGCCTGCTGATCGATCTGTCCTGGAACTCCAGCCGCCTGGAAGGCAACACCTACTCGCTGCTCGAAACGGAGCGCCTGCTGGAATCGGGCGAGGCCGCCGAGGGCAAGGATGCCCGCGACGCGCAGATGATCCTGAACCACAAGGCGGCGATCGACCTGTTGATCGCACACGCCGCCGAAGTCGGTTTTAACCGCTACACCATTTTGAACCTGCATGCATTGTTATCCGATAACTTGCTCGCCGACCCCCAGGCCTGTGGACGCTTGCGCGCCATTGCGATGGGCATTGCGGGAACGGTCTATCATCCACCCGCGGTTCCGCAATTGATCGAGGACGGTTTTCAGCAGTTTCTGGATACCGCCGCGGCGATCACCGATCCGTTCGAGCAGGCCTTTTTCGCGATGTGAACAAACGTGTTTCGCGCCTCGCCGCGAATCTGCCGCTGATCCGCGAAAACCTCAGCCCGCTGTCGTTCGTCGATGTACCCGAACAACCCTATATCGATGGCGTGCTCGGGGTATATGAACTGAATCGCATCGAGTTGTTGCGCGACATATTCGTGTGGGCGTATGAACGTTCATGCGCGCGTTATGCGGCGGTGCGCCAGTCACTGGGAGAACCGGACCCGTTTCGTCTGCGCTATCGCACGCTGTTGGCCGAGGTCGTCTCCGGGATTGTTGATAGCGGCATGGACAAGAAGGCCGCCACCGCCTTCATCAAGCGTCGTGCGGTCGAGGACGTCCCTCAGGAGGATCAGGCACGATTCATCGAGGTCGTGGAAACGACGGTCATGAATCTTCACGAAGGAAACATCGCCCGCTACCGCCTGCGGCCATCGCAGTACCAGAAGCGGAAGGCAACGTGACGCTGATCCGCGTTGTTGTGCGTGCTTCATCAGCCACTGGCCGACGAAGGACGATTGAGCGTTTCCGGTTGCCCCGCGTCGACGCCCGTATTAGCATCCGGTAAACGTGGTGTGATTACGGATTTCGTTTAGGGGGTAATTCTCCGATGAAAAATTCGCATGTGATTGTTTTGATTTTGATGCCCCGGTTGCTACACACCATACCGGTGCAATAGAAGACACCCATCAGGGTGTCGAATACAACGTTAGGCGTGTGCGGTACCGCCTTCAAATACCGCAGTAACAAGGAGATCACATATGAAAATGCTGCTTGCTGTTGAATTCCCGCTTGAGCCTTTTAACTCCCTCGTCAGAAGCGGCAAGGCGGGTGAGCTCATTGGGCGTGTCCTCGAAACCATCAAGCCGGAGACGGCCTACTTCACTGAGCAAGACGGAAAACGCGGCGGATTCTTCGTGATCGATGTTAAGGCTTCGTCGGATGTGCCCTTCTTTGCGGAGCCCTTCTTTCTCAACTTCCAGGCCAGTTGCAAATTTCGTATTCTGATGAGCCCGGAGGATTTGCAAAAGGCTGGACTGGAGCAACTCGGCAAGAAGTGGGGGTGATATCGGCCTAACCCTGTGCCCAGGAGAAGACTCAATTTACCGGGGCAAAGTTGAATATTTCATGGCCATTGGAAACCATAGCATGGCAGCCGCAGTAACAATTGGGTCTGAACTCATTCGTCCATGGAAGGAGTAGCACATTGACCATCATCCAATGCACACAGCGTAGCCACATCGGAATATGGGTCTTGTCGTTTGCCTTGCTATCCGGCTGCGGCAGCGGCGATACGACGACAGGGTCTAACGCCACGGCCACCGGTGTTTCGCTCAACAACCAGTCAGGCGCATTGAGAAACGATGGTTATCGGTCGGTTTTCGGCCCGAAGCGTTACGTGCGCGGCCATGGAGCGCCGATTACCAGAAACGCTTCTTTCCCGGCGGACAACGTGGCGGCGGTTTGCAAGCTCGTTGTCCATAACGGGGCGGCTTCCAATAAAAAATCAGCCGTTCACAGCGCGGTCATCCGTCTCAATGGAACGACCGTGATTGGCCCGGGTTATTTCAGCGGGCATACACAGATTATCGAGCGGGCCGTGCATCTGTTACCCCGGAACACGCTATCCGTCGAGCTGCGCAGCAAGCCCGGCAGCGAACTTGTGCTGGAGATTCTGTGCGCTCGCAACGCGGGCGGGGCCGGCACCGCCATCTGGAACGGCTTCAACTGGGATGATGGCAGCACCTGGCGGTAACGTCAGGAGAATAATCGGGATCCGGGGTGTTTTAATTAATGTTGTTACAGAATCAAGCGTGATCATTACGCGGAAAATCGAACTGTGGCGCCGTTTATCCTGCCACCTGTAGCAGACATCGACCATCGGCTATACTGGCCCCGATGAAGATCAGCAGAAGTCCAGGAAATTAACTGTGTTTACACCCCGCGGGAAAGACCTGTTGCAAAGGAGATTCGGATGAGACCGTCTATTGCTACACTCGTTGTGCTTCTTGTCATCGTTTTCCCTCCCAGCTCTTCTGCAAAGGATTTTATTGGTTCCGCTGCTGATGGCGGAAATGTGCGCGAAAAAAGCGACACCTCCAGGTTTTCTCAACAACCCATCATTGTTGCTACGGCGACTTTACAGCGTAACGGGGTTGATGAAGCACCCCCCGAATCGCCGGCGGCATTCAAGAGTAAGCCGGAACACCAATTTACGACCAGAAGCACGATCGGCGCGACTGTACTGGGAGTATTGTTGTTTCTAATATTGGTGATATAAGCCGGTTTCTGGAACGGAAGATACTCGCCTGCCTTGCGATGAAACCCCAAAGCCATCAGGTGTCCCAAGGGGTTACAGCCGATGTCAACGGCCTTCCGCTTAAATAAGCGATTATATAAGATGGGCCGTCTTGACCCCTGGCCCGCATCCACCACTGGAGAATCCGTCATGAAGCTCTATTACCACCCCGCCTCGACCACCAGCCGCATCATCATGATGTTCGCCGCCGAAGAGGGGATCGCACTCGACTACCAAATCGTCGACCTGATGACCGGCGAGCACCTCAAGCCCGAGTACAAGACACTCAACCCCAACTGCATGGTCCCGATGCTGGAAGACGGCGGGTTTCGCCTCGGCGAGAGCAGCGCCATCATCCGCTATCTTGCCGGTAAATCCGGCTCGGCCGCTTACCCCAGGGATCTCAAGGAGCGGGCGCGTGTCGACGAGGCGATAGAATGGTTCTACAGCAACTACTACAAGGATCATGGCTACGGCCTGGTCTATCCGCAGGTGTTCGCGCACCACAAGCGGCCGACCGAGGAAGCCCACGCCGGCAGCGTCGCCTGGGGCAAGCAGAAGGCGCAACACTGGCTCGGCATCCTCGACAGGGACATGATCGGCCCCAGCCGCACGCTCCTCTGCGGCGACAAAATCACGCTCGCCGACTATGTCGGCGCCGAGATGGTAACGCTGGGCGAGCTGGTGCAATGCACGTATCAGGACTACCCCAACGTGCGCCGCTGGATCAGCCGCATGAAAGCCCTGAAACACTGGGCCAAGGTGCACGAAGTGGCCGACGGATTTACCGCTTCGCTCAAGGACAAGAAGTTCGTGTCAATCTGAGCCGGAAGGTAGAAGGAGCCGGCCGCGTGATCCGAAAACTCCACTACATCCCGGACCGGGTTGAGCAAACGGGCGTAATTCCGTTAGCTCAACCCGATCAAGACTATTGTCGGCGCCGCTGTGATCAAAGGCATCGCCGGCTACTCCCCATCGATGGTTGGCAACGCCCCCCTCCTCACCGGGCTACTCGCCGGCCTCGGCGCTTGACTGGATGTCAGCCACTGGCCGGGGAAGGACAGCTAAGACAAATTGGTTACAATCGACTTGTCAATTTTTGACCTTAACAAGTAATCCGATTGGAAAATCTGCGCGGGCCGCTTGCTATTTGACCTCTTCTGCATAGAAGAGTATCTATTTCTGTATCGGTATATCGGGATTAACGCCTGACTGGCGCCCGTGTAAACCAAACAACACCAAATCAAGCAACTTACAAAAACAAAGAGGCCGCATATAGCGGCCCCTCATTTGGTGCTCTTCAGCTTGTTAGCGGACAGAGCGCATATCCCGATGATGTAACGTCGCAAGGATAGTCCTCTGTTACAACGAACGTCAACCAGGAGAATTGGATGCTACCCAAAATGCGCTACCGATTAGGGTTGGATACCGGCTCGACGTCCATTGGCTGGTGCATGATTCGCCTGGATGCTGAAGACGAACCCGTCGCCGTAATACGCATGGGTGCGCGTATATTCTCCGATGGACGCAATCCCAAGAACGGTAGCTCGCTGGCCGTCACTCGTCGGCAAGCGCGCCAGATGCGTCGTCGCCGTGACCGGCTGCTCAAACGCAAGGAACGAATGCTGTCCGCACTTATCCGCCTGGGCTTCTTTCCGGAAGATGCTAACGAGCGGCGCAAACTGGTCGATCTCGACCCCTACGCCCTGCGTAGAAAAGGTCTGTATGAGGCGTTGACCGGTCCCGAATTTGCCCGCGCACTGTTTCATATCAATAAGCGGCGAGGATTTCTGAGCAACCGCAAAACGGACAAGAAAGACAACGAAAGCGGCGCACTCAAAAAAGCCATAAGGGATCTTCGCGAAAAATTTCAGCAGGAGAATTGCCAAACCCTTGGCGAATGGCTTGCAAATCGCCACGCAGCCCGCATGAGCGTGCGAGCAAGGTTGCGTGGCAAGACCCGGAAAGAAAAGGCGTATGACTTCTATGCCGACCGCGCCATGATCGAGCACGAATTCGATACGTTGTGGGCCAAGCAAAACAGCCTCAACCCGATGCTATTCAATGACGCGGCACGCGATGAACTCAAAGACATCCTTCTGTTCCAGCGACCCTTGAAGCCTGTCAAACCGGGACGCTGTACATTGCTGCCGGATGAGGAGCGTGCTCCGCTGGCTCTGCCGAGCACGCAGCGCTTCCGTATCTATCAGGAACTTAACAACCTGCGGCTACTGACTACCGATTTGCGCGAGATTACTTTGACACTGGAGCAACGCAATATCCTCGCACACCTGCTGGAACGGGGCGATGCGACTTTCACCAGGATCCTCAGAACGCTCAAGTTGCCGGGGACGACACGATTCAATCTCGAGGATATAAAACGCGATCGCCTCAAAGGCAACATCACCACTGCCATCCTTTCAAAGGAGCATCATTTTGGAGAACACTGGCATGGCCTCGATCAAGCTTTGCAGGACAACATCGTTGACAGGCTTTTGAACGAGGCTAGCGAATCATCTCTTGTGAACTGGTTGCAGCAGCACACTGGAGTGGATGAGACCACCGCCGAGCGTATCGCCAACGCCAATCTGCCGGAAGGCTACGGCAACCTGAGCCGCACTGCGCTAGCTCGTGTGCTGCCCGAACTCATCAAGGATGTCGTGGTTTACTCCGAAGCGGTGACGCGTGCCGGGTTTGGCAGTCACAGCGCGCTTTCGTACGCACAAGAAACAGGCGAGATGATGGAATCTCTGCCTTATTACGGTATCCCGCTGCGCCGACATGTTGCCTTTGCCAAGGATAACCCACGCAATGATGAAGAACGCTACGGGAGAATCGCTAACCCCACCGTGCACATCGGCCTGAACGAACTACGCAAAGTGGTCAATGCACTCATAAAACGCTATGGACATCCAAGCGAGGTTATCGTAGAAGTAGCGCGCGATCTGAAGCTGGGCCGGGAACGAAAACAGGAAATCCAGAAAGAACAGGCGGCGCGACAAAAACTTAATGACATGCATGTCGTCGAAGCCTGTGCAGTACTCGGCCTGACACCGGACAACCTGGACAAAGCCAAGCGCCGTGAACTTTCGCAAAAAATGCAGCTATGGGTGGAGCTTAACAACGACCCCGCCGAGCGCCGTTGCCCGTACACCGGGGAACAAATCGGCATCGGACGGTTACTGTCGGATGAAGCGGAGATTGACCACATTCTGCCTTACTCAATAACCTTAGATGATAGTCTCAACAACAAGACCGTGGCCATGCGTCGCGCCAACCGTGACAAGGGCAACCGTACACCCTATGCAGCGTTCGGCGAACAGCCCGTACCGGGATATGACTATGCCGCTATCCTTGTGCGCGCCGCACTTATGCCCAAGCAGAAAGCCAAGCGTTTCGCGCCGGACGGTTATCAGCAATGGCTCAGGGAAGACAAAGATTTTCTGGCTCGGGCGCTGAATGATACTGCATACCTTTCACGTATCGCGAAAGAGTATCTATCCCTGATTTGTCCACCCAACATGGTGCGCGCCATTCCTGGGCGTATGACGGCCTTGCTGCGTGGCAAGTTTGGTCTGAATCACCTGCTTTCCGGTTCGGAGACAAAAAACCGCAATGACCACCGCCATCATGCGCTGGATGCAGCGGTTATTGCCGTTACTAATCAAGGGCTGTTGCAACGCTTTGCCCAAGCTAGCGCCAATACGCGAGAAAGACAACTCAACCGGCTGGTGGACGAGATGCCGCTTCCGTGGCCCACTTACCAGGAACATGTCGAACGAGCCTTGCGCTACATCATAGCAAGCCACAAGCCTGACCATGGCTATCAAGGTGCCATACATGAAGAAACTGCATGGGGGTTTCGCGATGACGGTATTGTCACGCGCCGCATCCGCCCCGATGACGGCGGCCCACATCAACGCGAATTCAAGAAAAAGAATGTGGTGATGATAAGTAGCACACACAATGTTGAGCGCCATGGACTGGATGAACATGGACAACCCAAACCCTACAAGGGCTATGTAGGTGGTAGCAATTACTGTCTTGAGGTCTGGCGTGATGAGAAAGGCAAGTGGTGCGGCGATGTAATCTCGACGTTTGACGCATATCAGATCGTACGCCGAATTGGCGAGGTCGCCGGACTCAAGAAACTCAGAAACCCGGCGCTTAGCCAATCGGGAAAACCGTTAGTAATGCGCCTGATGATTAACGATCCGGTTCGTCTGACTCACGACAATGTGTGCAGAACCATGCGGGTAGTCAAAATCAGCGGTAACGGACAAGTATTTTTTTCTGACCATAATGAAGCCAATGTCAACGAGCGCAATGCCGATCAACAGGATTCATTTTCGTACATATCAAAAATGGCTGGCTCGCTCCAGAAAGCACAAGGCCGCCGCGTTACTGTCTCGGAGGTAGGCGATCTACGCGACCTCGGCTTCGAGGACTAGCCGCTATGATCGGCCGCATCGTGGAAGTGGCCGATGACCGACGACACCTCTTTGTATCGCGCGGTTTTCTGGTCGTACAAGAAACGGAAGGCGAACGCAAGGAACTTGGGCAGGTTCCGCTGGACGATATTACGGCCGTAATAGCCAACGCCCACGGTCTGAGCTACACCAACAATTTGCTGGTCGCGCTGGCCGAACGTGGCGCGCCCTTTGTACTGTGTACATCGAATCACAACGCCGTGGGAATGCTGTGGCCGATCGATGGCAATCACCAGCAGGGCAAGCGTTTTGATGCGCAGCTCGCTGCCACCAAACCTACGCACAAACGCCTGTGGGCAGATATTGTCAGATCAAAACTCCTGCAACAGGCCGCCGCTCTCGAAGCCGCTGGCGCACCGGTAGCGCCGCTTTCCGCTTTGGCAGGCAAGGTAAGATCTGGCGACCCCGATAATTTGGAAGCTCAAGGGGCACGTCGGTATTGGGGATTACTATTCGGCAGTGAATTTCGCCGAGACCCTAACGGGGACGGTCTGAACGCGCTGCTTAACTACGGATACACGGTATACCGTGCCGCCACTGCACGCGCAGTTGTCGCTGCAGGACTGCATCCGACGTTGGGATTGCATCACTCTAACGAAGGCAACCCGATGCGTTTGGTTGACGATCTGATGGAACCTTTCCGCCCCATGGTGGACTTGCTCGTCTGGCAACTTCAGCAGAAAAAAGAGTCGAGGGTGTCCCCCGATACCAAGCGCGCACTGGTACGTTCGCTATACGATGACATGCAGACCGACTCAGGAGCTACTCCGGCCATGGTTTGCATGCAGCGGCTCGCTGTCTCGTTAGCACAGGTTTACTTGGGCGAACGTGACAAACTTGATTTGCCTTTACCTGGCCTGCCCGTATTTCTGGCTGGCAGTTTGAGCGATGACTAACGCCCAATGCTCAGTGGATATCGGCTGATGTGGGTTGCTGTCATGTTCGACTTGCCTGTCGTCGAAAAAGCCGAGCGCAAGGCTGCAACTGACTTTCGTAAGGCTCTTTTGGATATGGGATTCGAGATGACCCAGTTCTCTGTCTACATGCGCTTTTGCACAAGTCAGGCGCAAATCGATACTTACTGTAAACGAGTCGAAGGAGCCTTGCCCGAGGGCGGCAAAGTGAATATCCTGACCTTTACCGACAAACAATACGAACGTATCGTTTCCTACTTTGGCAAAGCCAAGCAACCCGCAAAAAAATCGCCCGACCAGTTCGATCTATTTTGATCGTGCGCCTGATTTTTCGTGCCACGAAAAGGCGAAACCCACCCTAGTATCAGTGGGTTTCGCTACTACCAGTTTACATCATCGGGATATGCGCTCTGACCGGAACCCTGACCGACATCAAGGGCGCGACGTTCGAAGTTTACATCATCGGGATATGCGCTCTGACCGGAACTCATTTACTGTTTTAGGTATTTCTTCGACAAGTTTACATCATCGGGATATGCGCTCTGACCGGAACTTCAACTGTACGTTGCGGCTCCCATTGAACAGTTTACATCATCGGGATATGCGCTCTGACCGGAACCTGACGAACGTGTTTACGATTGCGTTTCAGAGTTTACATCATCGGGATATGCGCTCTGACCGGAACACTCGTATGACGCGATGTATTTGTCTTTTGAGTTTACATCATCGGGATATGCGCTCTGACCGGAACCCTTACGCCAATCATATATTGTGCGCTCTGAGTTTACATCATCGGGATATGCGCTCTGACCGGAACCATGCCCCACCGAAGGTTGGATCACGATTCAGTTTACATCATCGGGATATGCGCTCTGACCGGAACACTTCTGGATCACCCATCCAACGCTGTTATAGTTGTGTGACAGTTTACCCGCTGATATCGCGCTGACTACCCTTGCGATACGTTTCTGCCATTGTGGTACCCAGTAATGCTGTCCATACATTTCACGCACCTTAAGCCCCTTTCTGTCGCAGAAATCCAGCATCCCGCCGATAGACACGATAGGATCGTAATACGTCGGATAAGGCGCATATCCGGGCTTCCCGGCGTGTTTATGTCCCTTGGCTCGATAATACGCGATATGAAACCAGTGGGGCGTGTGCTTGGTGATGAATCCATAGACACTATTCGACACCGGGATTTGTACCATCAGCAATCCACCTGGCTTCAGCCAACGCACGAAGTTATCCATGACCTGTTCCGCGCCTGCCACATGTTCGAGGACGAAGCTGTTGTAGATCACGTCAAACGAGGCATCCGCGAAGGAATGCGTGCGTAAATCACCCAGAATGGCTTCATGCAAGTCTTTTTGCTGGTTCACGCGAATATCCAGCGCCACTGGATCAAGATCGATCCCGGTCAGGCGATAGGGAACGGAGAGCAGTAGTGGCCACCGTTGACCGCAACCAGCCTCCAGAATCTCGGACGATTCGGTGATATAGGACGAAAGCAGGGCAGTCTCATCGTTTATGTTGGTATAGATGTTCATGTGCGCCTCCCAATTCCGAAAAAACTTACCCACAAGCAAGTATATCAACTACTTGTGGGGCCACTCATCGCTTCGATTCCTTTCCTTTTTGCTCATGATCTATTCCTCCTTGTGTTTGCCAGAGAGTCATGGGGGCGAATCCTTGTTAGGTATCAGTACAAAGCACGCGATATGCCGCCCTGTTCCCTTCCCAACGGATCCGTCCTCAATCGCGCACCATTTCACGTCGCCGAGGTTGCGAACGTTCTTTACCACGGTTGCCGCCAGCATCATCAGCACCCACTTGAGTTTACATCATCGGGATATGCGCTCTGACCGGAACGCTCACGCGGGGATAGTCGGTACGGCATTGCCTTGTTATCCATTCCGGCGGAGGCGAAGTCACGGTGTCGCCGGCAGAACAAATCGCGTGGCGATCTCGACAAGGTTGCGGTGCCACTCATCACCACCACGGGTAACGGCGCGGAATATCTGCCGACCGGATCAATCCGGCGGGCAAGGGATTACGAGTTGAAATGCACCACGCCGGTCAGCCCCAGCACGAGGACCACGCCGCCGAAAACGATGCGGTACCAGGCGAAGAACCTGAAATCGTGACGGGCGATAAAGGCGAGAAAGGCCTTCACCACGACCAGCGCGCTGAAAAAAGCGCAGACCAGTCCGGTTAGCAGCAAGGCGGCCTCTTCGGTGTGGATCAGGTCGCGGCTTTTATAGAGGTCGTACAACGTCGCCGCGAACATGGTGGGGACGGCGAGAAAAAACGAGAACTCGGTTGCCGCCTGCCGCGACAGTCCGCTTAGCAAACCGCCCATGATGGTGGCGCCGGCGCGCGATACGCCGGGAAACAACGCGAAACTCTGCGCCACGCCTACTTTGAGCGCGTCCTGCCAGCGCATATCGTCGACGTGTTCGATACGCGGTGTGCGCTGGCGCGACTCGATCCACAAAATCACGAAACCGCCGAGCACCAGCGCGGCGGCTACCAACACCGGATTGAACAAATAGGCCTTGATAGTGGAGTGCAGCAACAAACCCAGCACCGCTGCCGGCAGGAAGGCGATGAACAGATTGGCGACGAAGCGCCGCGCCGCCCGATCATGGCCCACGCCGCGCGCCACGCTCGTTACCTTGGCGCGGTAATGCCAGACGATGGCGAGGATGGCGCCGAGCTGTATGAAGATAGTGAAAGTCTTGGCGCGTTCGCCGGTGAAATCCAGCAGATCGGCGGCGATGATGAGATGGCCTGTACTGGAAATCGGCAGGAACTCGGTGGCCCCTTCAAGCAGGCCGAGCAGCGCGGCCTTGAGATAAAGCAATATATCCACAACAGGTCATCGTTCGAGGTCGGGCCGCGAGGATAACACCAAGTGAACAATAAATTAAAGGAGGCTCTGATCAAGTGTCGTTTCGAGCGAAGCGAGAAATCTTCTCGGTCAAGGACGCAAGGCGATTCAATCACATCGAGATTTCTCCCGGCAACTGCTCCTGCGTTGCTCTACCTTCCACCATCCATGGCGGTCGCCTGCGGTCGAAATGACAAGAAACCACTTATTCAGGGCCTCCTAAAGTTAATAGCCATCGCCGGGCCGTCCGGGGCGCGGTTGCGACCGAACAGAAACTCACGCTGCTAATCATTCTTTCGCCGCCCGGCCCTGCGATCCTTCCGGCGTAATCCTCACATCCACCGTCATGCCGAGACGCAGTGGTGAGCGCTCCTGGAATTCGATCTTGACCTGTACCACCTTCAGGCCGAGGTTGATGGCGGGATTGCTGGGGCGGATCTTGCGGGTGCCGGCGTAGTCGGCGATCTCGCGTATGGTGCCGCTGAATATCGTTCCGGGATAGGCGTTGGAACTCACGTTGGCGATGTCGCCAACGTGTATTCTTCCGACGTCGGTCTCATCGACCTCGGCGTTGATCCAGATTTTGGTCAGATCGGCGATCGCGAGGATAGGAATTTCGGGCGTGACGCCTTCGCCTTCATCCATGTAACGCTCGATAACCGTGCCGGTGATCGGCGAGCGGATAATCGTTTTTTCGAGGCGCATGCGATCGTAATCCAGCGCGGCCCTGGCGAGCCCGATCTCGGCGCGATAGCGTTGTACGGTTTCCGGTTTCGCACCTTCTTCGAGAAGCTTCTTGCGCTGATTGAGTTCGCTGACCGCGGCTTGTGCAGATTTAAGCGCCGCCTCGCGTTCGTCAATCATCGCCTGCGACGCCATGTCTTTGGTATGGAGTTCGCGGTTTCGGTCGAGCTGATGTTGCGCCTCTTCCATGCGTGCATTGGCGCCATCCAGGCTGGCGCTGACCGCAAGGATTTCCTCGGTGCGCGCACCGGACTTTATTTCCGTCAGCCGCCGCTCCGCTACCACCCGTTCCTTTTCACCCCGCTGCACCTGCGCTTGCAGGTCGTCATTCTCCAGCACGATCACGATCTGCGCCTTTTCAACCTGATCGCCTGGCTTGACGAGAATCCTGGCGATTCTTCCGCTGAGTTCGCCGGTGCCGAGATCGACATCGAAGCCCGGCATGGTTTCCACCTTGCCCTCCGCGGCAACCCAGGCAGCCCGTAACGACGCATTCGACTGCGCGGGCGATGACGCGGGATAGTCGACAAGCCCGTAGGCAATCAACACCACGACCACGATGCCGGCGCCAATCCATATCCGCTTCATGACGACACTCTCCCGTCTTCCAGAACGATCACACGATGCGCGGCGTCTTGCGCCTTGGCGTCGTGGCTGACTATCGCGACGGCCTTGCCCGCCTCTTCCGCCAGAGTGCGCAGTAACATCAGCACATCGCGCCCGGTGCGTGAATCAAGATTCGCCGTTGGCTCGTCGGCAAGCACAATGGGCGGCTCGCCCGCCAGCGCACGCGCCAGCGCTGTGCGTTGTTTTTCACCGCCGCTGAGGTTGCGCGGATAGGAATGAGCCCGGTGCGCGAGGCTAACGCGCTCCAGCAAGGCCATGGCCTGCGCGGCCGCGACGCGCGATTCAACGCCTTTCATGCGCAACACTACTTCGACGTTCTCCAGCGCCGTGAGCGATCCGAACAGGTTGAACGCCTGAAACACGAAACCGAAGTACTGCCGCCGGATATCGGGCAAGGCGTCCTCGCCGAGTTCACTGACATCCTTGCCGTTGACAATGACGCGGCCCGCCGTCGGACGCAGTATGCAGCCCATGATCGACAACAACGTGGTCTTGCCAGATCCGGACGGGCCCATGATCAGCAGCACTTCTTTACGGGCGAGCGTCATGGTCACGCCTTCGAGTGCAACGACCCGGGCGCCGCCTCCACCATAAATTCTAGTGACGGCCTGTGTTTCGAGAATTGGCGATAACATGGCGCTCATTCCCGGAATACGATGGCCGGATCGAGTGCCTTGATCTTGCGCACGGAGACATACGCGGCAACAAGACAGGTCAGCACAATGACGACAAACAATATGACGAACAGGTTCCAGGACAGCTCCATCGGCACACCGGCGCTTTGAATCGCGTGCTGCGCCAGCAGAGTAACGACTACGCCGATGGCGTAACCCATCACCGCGCTTATCGCGGCCTGACTGAGTATCACGAGATTGATGTCCAGGTTGTGCGCCCCCATGGCCTTGAGCGTACCGTAATCACGCATGTGTTCCATGGTGCCGGCGTAAATCGTCTGGCCGACGATGGCGCCGCCGATCAGCACGGCCAGTATTGCGGTCAGAAAGAACGCCATGCCCATGCCTGTCTGTATCGTCCAGTATTTAATCGCGCGTGTCATGAACTCCTGCCGGGAGTAGACCTCATTGTCCGGCAGTGCGGCGCGCAGGATGGTTAGCACATTCTGAAGGTCAGCCGGGTTTTTCAGTTTGGCGACGATATACGATATGTTGTCCGCGAAGGCCGTGCCGGCCAGCGCGGCATCCACGACATTGAACGGCATGAAGACCACCGGGATGGTGGTAAAGCTCACCACGCCGCGCGACAGCCCAACCAGTTTGAACGATTGTTCCTTGAACAGGTTGACCTCCCACAATGAACCCATATCCAGACTGCCCAGCCGTTGTTTTGCGCTGATATCCATGATCATGTAGTGGCCGCCTTTGACGTCAACGGGATTACCCTCGACCATCGACCAGGGCCCACCGATACCGGTGTCCGGATTGAAGCCGACGATTTCTGCCTGTTCGCGGCGCCCGTCGTGCAATTTGAGAAACGCAAACCACACATGGATCTTCTCGGCCCACAGCACCTGATCGAGTGCGCGCACCTGATTGATACGGTAGGCCGGGAACGGTTGCGAGAAATCGAAGTTGGGAACATTTTTCGACGTCACCCAGATGTCGGCATCGGTATGGCGCACCACGCCCGTGGCGTTACTCATCATGCCGATGTAGATCGCGACTTCCATCAGCGTGAGCACGGTCGAGAACACGATGCCGACCAGCGTGATCACCAATCGACCCCGCTCCTGAAACAGAATCTTCAGCGCCAGCCATAGCATCGGGTTATGTCACCTTGCGCGAACTATTCATGATGACTACTGTCTGGTGTGAATACACCAGCCCGTCGCTATAATGCCACCGCCATGGGTGACTGTTAATGCCGATGATACAGACGTAAAAATCCCGGTTCGCATGCGCTCGAATAGCCGATCAATCAACTTGGGATAGGCCGACGCAAGACGACCGGCGGGAAGGCTGGCGGACGTCAATCAACGTTTGCATCGGATCATTGACGGTTGCTCTGCCTCTTCATGGTTTTCGACGTGATATATTGATACCAGGATACGATTACGCTGGCCGGCGCAGTACCCATGCTGACGGGACGATACTTGGTGCTATATCGATTTCTGGAGATTCTGCGCGCTCGCAAGGCGGGCGGGTCCGGCACCGCCATCTGGAACGGCTTCAACTAGAATCATGGCAGCACCTGGCAGTAACCTTAGGGCCGCAGCGCAGCACGGCGTATAAATATTTTGTGTCGCCGCGCAACGCCTGGCGGGTTACACAAAAAACGCTAACCCGCCCTGCATTTGAACGGGTGGTTGTGTATGCGGATGTTTCTTCCACTTTTATAGCGGTTAACTCGCTCATCGACGGGGGCAAAACAATGAAAGATATCAAGTCTCTTCTGAAGGAGGCTCCCGGCGGGCGCGCCGTTTTCCAGATTTACCGTAAGCTCATCGAAAAGCAGGATATCAGGACCAGGGAGGCCAAGCGTGCTGCTCACTTAACTTCTTCATCATTTTTACGCTTTGCGCCACCTGGGCATTTTTATTCGCCTATTCCTGACATCAACGCGATCAAGCGAAACAAGGACTCGCTATTCAATCAGGAAATTAATCAGTGCCCTGGCATCTCTCTTAGAGAACAATCACAACGAGAACTTTTCGAAAAACTGGCTACCTACTACGAGAGCCTGTAAATTAAATTGTGTAACTGCCCATTATTTTCTACCTTTAGAGGGGGATAGTAATAATGAGCGCAGTGATGAAACAAGACAAGCTGAAAGCCTTGGCGGCCGAGCTGGCCAAGGATATGAAGACCGAAAAGGACCTCGGGGTACTCACGCAACAGCTGATCAAGCTGACCGTCGAGACGGCGTTGAACGCCGAACTGGACGAGCATCTCGGGTAGGAGAAGCATGACCCGGCTGGACGCGGTAGCGGCAACAGCCGCAACGGCAGCAGCGCCAAGCGTCTGAAAGGCCAGCACGGCGAGGTCTCGGTTGAGACACCGCGTGACCGCAACGGCTCGTTCGATCCGCAGTTCGTGCGCAAAGGCCAGACCCGCCTCACGCGCATGGACGATCAGATCCTGACGCTGTATGCCAAGGGCCTGAGCACCCGCGACATCGTCGATGCCTTCAAGGAGATGTACGACGCCGACGTCTCGGCGGCGCTGATCTCCAAGGTCACGGAACGCGTGCTGGATCAGGTGATCGAATGGCAGAACCGGCCGCTGGACGCCTTGTATCCCATCGTCTACCTGGACTGTATCGTCCTCAAGATCCGCCACAACAAACGCGTCATCAACAAGGCGATGTACCTGGCGCTGGGCATCAACCTCGACGGCCACAAAGAGCTGCTGGGTCTGTGGCTGGCCGAGACCGAGGGCGCCAAGTTCTGGCTCAGCGTGCTGACCGAACTCAAGACCCGGGGCCTGCAGGATATCCTGATCGCCTGCGTCGACGGACTGAAGGGTTTCCCGGAGGCCATCCAGGCCGAGTATCCGCAGACCAGGATCCAGTTGTGTATCGTGCACATGGTGCGCAATGCGTTGAAGTACGTCTCGTGGAAAGACTACCAGGCCGTTGCTGCCGATCTGAAGCGGATCGATCAATCGGCGACTGAAGATGAAGCACGTCAGGAGCTGGACCATTTCGCCACGACGTGGGATGCGCAGTACCCGAAGATCGCGCAGTCGTGGCGTGACCACTGGGCCAACCTGATCACGCTGTTCGAGTATCCGCCGGATATCCGCAAGGCGATCTACACCACCAATGCTATCGAGTCCTTAAACAGCGTGATCCGCAAGGCGACCAAACGGCGTAAGCTGTTCCCGAGCGATGAATCAGCGATGAAGGTGGTCTACCTGGCGATCCAGGATGCGTCCAGGAAATGGACGATGTCGATCCATCACTGGAAGGCTGCCCTGAATCGCTTTATCATCGAGTTCGGTGAGCGCGTCAGCGTTTACCTGTAACGGCATGGGCGGTTACACAGAATTATTTACAGGCTCTACTACGAAGATGTTCCCTTTCCTGAAACATCCCAGGATTCGGCGCGTTATTACTACGATAACGCCTTTTTCGGTTATGGCGACGCCATTATCCTGTATTCGATGCTTCGGCATTTTCAACCACGCAAGGTTATAGAAGTAGGCTCAGGATTTTCTTCAGCAGTAATGCTGGATACGAACGAACGGTTTATGTCGCGCTCAACTGCTTTCGCCTTTATAGAACCCTACCCGGATCGCCTTTATGGCCTGTTAAAGAAAGAGGATAAGGACTCGTGTGTGGTGATAGAAAAGCCCGTCCAGGACGTCTCACCGGATTTATTTCAGGAACTTGACGATGGTGACGTATTGTTTATTGATTCCTCCCATGTTTCGAAGATCGGGAGTGATGTAAATCATCTCCTGTTCAACATACTCCCTGCCCTTAGAGCCTGTTCACGATCTTTTCAAGATTAAGCTGAGAAACGCAAACACGACCATCTGCACGCTGGTGTTCAGTTTTCGCTCGCAGTTTTTCCACAGTCGTCGACACTTTTCAAGCCA
>JAHFRU010000042.1 GCA_023266115.1 Gammaproteobacteria bacterium | reverse complement strand
CCGGAGCAATCGCGACATCGATTCGCCCGGCGCCAGAGACAGACGGCATGGCCGGGGTTACCACGGTGCGGGGTCGGAGCACCGGTTCTACGGTAGTCCCGCACTCGCGTGCACGAGCGACTGTCGGTTCGCCGGGCTATTTCAGCGTCGCGGCCTGCAACGCGATGTTGCCGCCAGCGTAGTCGGTGTCGAGGGTGTATTTGATCGTCAGGGTCTGGCTGGCGCTGGCGGCTTTGTAGTCGAGGGTGATGATCCGGGTGGTGACCGGGTCGGCTGTGTTGTTGATGTCGCTGACGTACGGCGCTGCGCTGGCGT
Source organism: Gammaproteobacteria bacterium (assembly GCA_023266115.1). Lineage (GTDB taxonomy): Bacteria > Pseudomonadota > Gammaproteobacteria > VBWC01 > VBWC01 > VBWC01. The sequence goes on along the minus strand of JAHFRU010000042.1, from coordinate 2,250 downwards.
CGCTCAGGCTGACGTCGAGTTTGCCTTTGGCCTGCCAGGCGCCGAGGTAGAGGGTGAGGGTCTTGACGCCGGTATCGGCCGGGACGGTGATCTGGACGCCTTTGCCAACGCCGGTGATATAGACGCCGCCGGGGTTGCCGCTGTGCGTTGCGGTCGGATTGCCGTCGCTCCAGGTGGGCGTGGCCCAGTAGCTGGCGTTGCCGCCGAAGCGGTTGAGGGTCGCGGCGTTGAGCGGCGTGAGGCCGCTGATCCGGGCGATAACACTCGCTTTGCGGTCGATGTCGGTGGCAGTCGCCCGGCCCCACCGGACCCAGTCGGTGCTGCCTTGGGTGGTGAGGTTGACCGTGTGGTTGCTCGGTACGGCAACACTCTGGCCGGTCAGTTGGCCGGGGGCGGCCGGGCTGGTGACGGTGAGGGTGATCTGTTCGTTGTCAGTGCCGCCCTTGCCGTCACTGACGCTGAAGGCGACGGGGTAGCTGCCGGCGTTGCTGGTGATCGGGGTCCATTCAAATAGTCCGCTGCCGCCGAGGCCGGGGCTGAATCTGGCAGTGCCGGGTAATGCCGATGTCGTCAGGGTCAGCGGGTCGTTGTCGGCGTCGGTGGCGGTGACGCTGAAACTGAGGTATTGGTTTATGTCGATGCTCTTGTCGCCGATCGGCGCGAGTATCGGGGCAGCGTTGCTGCTGGTTTGCAAGGTCGCGGCCTGCAACGCGATGTTGCCGCCGGCGTAGTCGGTGTCGAGGGTGTATTTGATCGTCAGGGTCTGGCTGGCGGAGGCGGCCTGGTAGGTTAGCGTGACGATGCGGGTCGCCACCGTGCTGGTCGCGTTGTCGATGTAGAAGGTGTACGGCGCGGCGCTGTTGTCGCTCAGGGCCGCGGTGAGTTTGCCGCTCGCCTGCCACGCACCGAGGTAGAGTTTGAGTGTCCGCGCGGTGGTGTCGGCCGGGGCGGTGATCTGGATGCCTTTGCCGACGCCAGGAAAGTACAGGCCGCTGGACGTGCCGCTGGTGGAAGCCGTTGGCGTGCCGTCGCTCCAGGTGGGCGTGGTCCAGTAGGTGGTGTTGCCGCCAAACAGTGCACGGGTCGCGCCGTTGAGCAGGGTGATGTCGCTGATCTGCGCCGTGATATTGGCCTTGCGGTCGACGTCGGTCGCCACCGCTCTGCCCCACCGGATCCAGTCGGCCGTGCCGGCGGTGGTGAGGTTGATGGTGTGGTTGGCCGGCATGGCGACACTTTGGCCGGTCAGTTGGCCGGTCGCCGCAGCAGTGATGGTCGCGGTAGTCGTTTTGCTGTTCGTCAGGCCGCCGGTGTCGGTCACGGTCTGTGTGACGGTGTAGCTGCCGGACACGGCGTAACTGTGGCTCGGATTCGATACGCTGGCGGTGTTGCACGCGGGTTGCGGCGTGCATCCGCTGTCGCCGAAGTTCCAGCTGTAGGTCAGCGTCTGCCCTTCGGGATCGCTGGAGCCGCTGCCGTTGAAGGCGATGGCGGTATCTACTATGCCGCTGTACGGGCCGCCGGGCTGGGCAATCGGCGCGGTGTTGACCGGGCTGGTGACGGTGATGGTGAGGGTTTCGCTGGCGGTTCCGCCCTTGCCGTCATTGACGGTGACGGTGAGGGTGTAGCTGCCGGCTTGGCCGGTGGTCGGGGTCCAGTCGTAGCGGCCGCTGTTGTTGCCGAGGTCGATGAAGCTGGCGCCGCTGGGGAGCGGTGCGGCGCTCAGGGTCAGCGGGTCGTTGTTGGCGTCAGTGGCCGAGACGGTGAAGCTGAGGGCCTGGTTAATTTGAATACTCTTGTTGCCGATCGGGGCCAGTACCGGGGCGGTGTTGCCGGATGCGGCGGTGCTGAGCGTCGCGGCCTGTATGGCGATGTTGCCGCCGGCATAGTCGGTGTCCAGTGTGTATTGGATCGTCATGGTCTGGCCGGCACTGGCCGCGCGGAAGCTGAGCGTGACGATCTGTGTGGTAACCGGGTCGGCGGCGTTGTTGATGGTGGTGATGTAGGCCGGCGCACTGGCGTCGCTCAGGCTGACGTCGAGTTTGCCTTTGGCCTGCCACGCGCCGAGGTAGAGTTTGACGGTCCGCAGGCTGGTGCCGGCCGGGACGGTGAGCTGGATGCCTTTGCCGATGCCGGGGAAGTAGAGACCGGACACGCCGCCACTGCTGCTCGCGGTCGGGCTGCCGTCGCTCCAGTTGGTGGCGCTCCAGTAGGTGGCGTTGCCGCCGAAGCGGTTGCGGGTGGCGCCGTTGA
>JAHFRU010000022.1 GCA_023266115.1 Gammaproteobacteria bacterium | reverse complement strand
AGGACGCGAAGCTCGATCCGGTCAGTGATGTTGAGTCGAAAGTCCGCACGGCGATGCAGTATCTGTATCACGCGCATCTGTTGCTGAAAGAGGCTTTCACGTACACATCCGGCAAACGTGTCGAGGAAATGCCGGAACCTGTGCACGTCAACGCCCCGCCGAAATGGTCGCCGCAATGGCTGGCCGGACAGGGCATCCCCGCCGAATCTGCCTACCTGCTCAGGCAGGGTTCCCGCATCGCCACGCCAACCGAGGTTGACGGTTTGCGCGAGGTGCTGACTGCCGAGGAGCTGAAGGGCTTCGGCATCGGCGACGTCGAGCCGCGACATGTTGCCGAAACCGCAACAACTGTTGCCACTTCGCAACACCCAGCCAACGCCGAAGCCTTGCGTATGGCTGACGAACGGACACCGGAGGATCGACTGTGATTTGGATTCTTGGCCTTGCCCTGTTTTGTCTGATCGTTATCGCGTTCGACAATTTCTGGCCGGATGGGCGCGCATGAATCGCGCCCTCGCACAGTCCATGCTTGCCAACGGCACAAGCCAGCGCGAAGTAAGCCGCGTCACCGGCATATCTCGCAAGACGCTGTATCGGTGGGCCGAGTCCATGCCGAAGCCGGATGCTGCTCCGCGTCGACATTTCATCGTGCCCGATACCCAATGCAAACCCGGCGAGCCGATGGACCACTTGCGCTGGATCGGCAAGGCTATCCGCGACTACAAGCCGGACGTGGTGATACACATCGGCGATCACTGGGACTTCCCAAGCCTGTCCACGTACTCCGCGCCCGAGTCCGGCGCCATGGAAGGACTGCGCTACGAGGATGATCTGAAAGCCGGGAATGACGGCTTGAGCATCCTCCACAAAGCGATGGGCGGCTGGCATGGCCGGAAGGTTCTGCTGCGCGGTAATCACGAGGATCGCCTGACCCGCTATCTGGACCGCAATCCGAAGCTGTCTGGCGCGATGGGCTTTCACCAGTTCAACGACCGCTCGCTGGGCTGGGAAGTGGTGGATTACCACTGCGGCTCGCCCGGCCAGATCACGATTGACGGCGTGATCTACGCGCACTACTTCGCCGCAGTGAACACGGGCCGACCCATCGGGGGTACGGCACAGAACAAGCTCAACCATGTCGGCACATCTTTCGTGCAGGGGCACGTGCAGGGCTACGAGGTCGGAACGAAACAGTACGCCACTGGCGTAGTCCGCAAGGGCATCGTGGCTGGCTCCGCATACCTGCACGACGAGGATTACAAGGGCATGGCTAACGCCCACTGGCGTGGCGTGGTGGTGCTTAACGAGGTGCGCGACGGCCAGTTCTGCGAGATGCCACTGACGCTCGATTACCTCTGCCGCAAGTACGAACACATGGGCGTGGCTCGCTACCTGCGCGAACACTACGAACACGCTGAGCAGCGGTTCACGTTGGCGAGGGCTGCCGCATGAAGCCGAAACGGGTATTCCTTGAGCCAATAAAGGAAAGCGATTCCTATGTCCGCGTCATCGTAGACAAGGACACAGGCGGCGTGGATCTGAAACTGTCCGACTGTGACCGCCGCATCTGGTGGTATTTCGGCAAGCCGGGCGATAAGCGGGCCATCCGCAAGATCAAGGTCGTGAAGAAAATCATTGATGAAGTCCACGAGTACCTGACCAAGTGAACGCCGCCGCCATCCCCAAGGCCGATGGCCTGTTTGACCCTTCCCGAAAGCCGGCAGTTGAGCGCCTTGCCGTGATCGAGGGGCAGAGTAATTTCCTGTCAATCCTTGCGGGCATCGAGGCCGGTCCCGACACCACCGAGGACATGGGCGCCCTTTCCTTTGCCCGGCGCCGTGGGTGTGTCCCCGAGGTGCTAGAGGCATGGGTGGCGCAATCGGGCTTGTACCGTCTGCCGCTGATGTCCATTGTCTATCGCGCAGTGCTGTCCGAGTTCAAGCCGGACGACAAGGACCTGCCGTGGATTCAAGGGGCCATTGCCGACGCTTTCCTGCTTCTGCGCTACGGCGAGTGCAAGCCGCTTAACGTCCGCGCCAAGCAGTTCAAGACGGACATTTCCGCCTATAGCGCGATGCGTAAGGTGGCTCACGGCGTCTTTTTGGAAATGCGAGACAGAGCGGAACGTGAGTGGAACAGGGCGCGCAAAAGCGAAATACCCGGAAATCGTCATACTAAGTTGAATGAGTGGCACCACCAGCGAACGCAGTTGACCACTACCGCCAGCATCTGCACCAAGGATGCGTCAACGCGGGAATGTTCAACCGGGTGGGCACACGACCCCGAAACCCTTTACCCCGCGATTGGTCCAGACGGCCTATGGCATCCGGAGCGGGCATAACCTTTGCCGCCCAGCCTCTACCGACATCTCCCGAAGCCTCGCAAGGCCGGCAAGCTCGAACGGGCGGCGATTCAACTTCCCGCACGGGATAACCCAGCAGCTAGGCATCACGCCAGCGCCGGATTGCCCCGAGCGGTAACAAATTCAACTTTGCCGGTTCCCGTTCGCCCTTGAATAGCGCGGGATGCAAGTGCGGGCTGGCGCCACCTTCGGGGACTGCATCGCATACCGGCCACGCATTGCAAACGTGGCGATCTCGGGAGCCCGGTTACCTGGCGCAAGATTGGCAACCCGGATGCAGCGTGGCGGAGCTGATCACTCTGCCTTCCCCGATCCATCTGACCGTCCACGCGGCGGCACAGTAACGGCGGCGTTCTGCGCTGCCAGCACAAGGAATCCTCATGCATTACCGCAACGGCCGCGAGGCCAAGAACGGCGACAAGATCGTCCAGCTCAACGGCGGAAAGATCGTCAGCTTCGGCTGGCTGGTTGACGCCACCCCCGGCAACGACTACTGCAACGGGTCGATTGTCGAACCAGGCACGGCCGGCACGGCCTGCATGTGCGACTGCCTGCACGTCGATGACGTGGCTGAGATTCTGGCTGAAAAGGGTCTCGAAAAGCGGCCCGAGGGCAAGTAAGCCCAATCAATCAGGCTGGTCTAGCTCAATCTGGCAGAGCAGCCGACTCGTAACCGGCTAGATCTCCGTTCGAATCGGAGGGCCAGCACCATTGAGGCAGCCATGACCGACGAACCGAGCATTGCTGAGATTGAGTCTGAGCAAGCCTTGGCGCGCATCTTCGGCAGCTATTCCGATTACGTGAAGTCCCTTCCTGACCGGAAGTGGACGCGCGGCGAGAGCGGCTGGACGAGTGAGCCACGATGACAGACGAACCCGAGGACGAAGAAACCAGCTTTGGTGACGTTGAGGTCGAAACCGAGGGTGACGCCGAATACGTGGACTGCGAGAAGGGTCAAATCATCTTCCCGCACGGCACCGCCTGGTATGCCGATACGCACGGCTTCAATGCCCTGTTTGTTGACTACAAGACCGGCGCGATCACGGGCGAGGACAACGAGTCAGGCCAGATGCGCAGCCCGTCCCGCAAGCGCGGCAACGTGACCGCGATCAAGTAACTCCACTCGGCCCGCGTTGGCGGCCATAACCAAGGAACGCCAATGCAGATCCCCGATGACGTCGCAACCGAATTCGTCAAGGCATCACCAGCTATAAGTGTCGGTGCGCTGACAATCTTCGGCGTGTCATTGCCCGACATCGTGCAGATCGCGGCGCTGGTCTACACGCTCGGCCTGATTGCCCAGCAGATTTACCGATTGCGGCGATGGTGGGTTGAGCGGAAACGGCGCGAGGCGGAAGCCGGCCGTGCCGGGGCCTAAAGGCAGATCCGGTATCGCTATCGGCGCACTGATACTGGTTGCTGTCCCGCTGATCGTCCACTACGAAGGCAACGTCCCGCACACCTACGCCGACGTGAACGGCGTGGCGACCGTCTGCGCGGGTGAGACTGGTGCTGATGTGAAGTGGGGCATGAATCTCACGATGGAACAGTGCCTAGCCCGTCTGGACAAGCGCCTCGCTATTGAGTGGGGCAAGTTCGAGCCGTGCATCAAGCGCCCCATCACGCTCAACCAAGCCGCAGCACTGGCGAGTTGGGAATGGAATGTGGGCGTAACTGCCGCCTGCAACTCGTCCCTGATCCGCAAGCTTAATGAGGGCCAATCGCCTGCCGTCTGGTGCGGCGACCTGCTGCGATGGACGTATAGCGGCGGCCGGCAACTCAAGGGATTGGTAACGCGCCGTCAAGGCGAATACGCGCTGTGTGTGGAGCCATGAACAACTGGTTCCTACACTCCAAATTCAAGCTGGCCTGCGCCGCGTTCCTTGCTGGGGTGGGCCTGCTCATCGCCCACATGCTCACATCCGAGCAATGGGTGTCGTTCACCGTCTGGACGCTGGGCCTGTATTTCGGGTCGAACGTTGCGGATTCCGCCGTAGCGAAGAAACCACTGGATGCCACGCCATGAAAATCAAGGGTTATTGGAAAGTGCCGCGCAGGATGGTTTATTGCGAACGCCTACGAGACTGCATTGTGGAGACGTTTTATTGTCACGTCTTGTTGCGAGTATTCCGCCCCTCAACGCCAAGCATCGACACCACCGGCGGCTAACCGTGCCACCCCCCTTCTGGGCACGATCCATCCCAATTTGGGCATACGCCGCCATCATCACCCTGGGCGTGATCGGCTGGCAGCGGGTCGAGGTGAGCCGCTGCAAGGCGAAAGCGGTAACTTTGCAATCCGCTGTCAATACTTTCGAGTCGGCGCAGAAAACCAATCTGGCAACGATTGCCACGCTGCAGGGCGCTAACGCCGGCCTGGCCAGCAAGTGCAAGGCCAATCAGCCGGAAGCCCGCCACGAGGCGCAATTGAGCGCACAGGGCGATGCCAAGCGGCAGGCCGGCGCAGCCAAGTCCATCAAGTCATTGCAGGCAACGTATGAGCGCGAGCCGACTGTCAAAGCGTGGGCTGATACTCGCGTCCCCGTTGCTGTTGCTGACCGCCTGCGCGAAGCCGGCAATTCGGACTGAGGCTGTCGAGGTCAAGGTGCCGGTTTACGTCGCGATGCCTACAGATCTGCTGCGTCCATGCTTCGTGGACACGCCGGCAACGTGGACGAATGGCGCGCTGGTTGAGTACGCGATACACCTCAAGGCATGCCTTGCAGCATCGAATGACAAGCTGGCACGGATCAAGGCGCTGCAACCATGATTATCCTCGCCCTGCTGATCCTCCTGGCCATCGTCTGCGGGTATAGCTGGGTGATGTACCGGATTAGGACGACGAAGCCGGAGGTTGTAGTGACTGTGCCGAAGGATACCAAGTGAATCTGAAATCGGTACGGGCAACCCATGGCGAAGCTCTCGTCATAGCCAATCAGTGGGCCGCTGAGGCTGAGAAGCGCGCGACTACGATCGTTTCAAGCACATGGACGTATTCCGGAGCAGGGACGCTCACTGGGGATGCGCTGACGGGAACGAAGGCCACGGTTCGGCTTACGCCGACGTGCCGAGGAATCCTGTCAAACACAGTAACGCTAGCTGATGGCGAGGTGCTTGTCGGCACGCGTCAAATCAGTGTTCTACCGACACGTTATTGCGCCTGTTGGTGAATCCTTTCCGCTTAACAATTCAACCGTTTAACAGTCGAGTTAATTTCAATGGCCGCCCCTGTGGGTAACTCCAACGCGAAGAAGGGCAAGGAGTGGTTTGACGCATTGCGCAAGCAGTGTGTGCAGCGCGACTCCCTAACCAAAATTGCAAAGGTTGTCTGCGAGAAGGCGGAGGCTGGTGAGGCCTGGGCGATACAAGAGGTGGCTAACCGATTTGATGGCAAGCCAGCCCAAGCGGTGGAGCTGAGCGGCGCAGATGGCGGGCCCGTTGAGGCAGTGAGCCGCATCGAGCTTGTCGCCATGGGTGGCAATGGCAACGGTAAGGGTTGAGCTACCCGACAAGCTAATCCCTGTTTTTGAGGGCGAGGCCGATGTAAGGGGCGCCCACGGCGGGCGAGGTTCCGCTAAGACTCGAAGCTTTGCCACGATGACGGCTGTTCGCGGCTACATGTACGGCATGGCAGGCATTAGCGGAATCCTGCTGTGCGGCCGCCAGTTCATGAACTCGCTGGAAGATTCGTCGCTGGAGGAATGCAAGCGAGCGATTGAGGACGAGCCATGGCTGGCCGACTACTACGAGGTCGGTGACAAGTACATTCGGAGCCGCGATAGACGCATCTCCTTTGCTTTCGCCGGACTGGATCGCAACATCGCCAGCATCAAGTCCAAGGGTCGAATTCTGCTTGCTTGGGTTGACGAGGCAGAGCCTGTCACGGATGAGGCGTGGTCAACACTGATCCCAACCCTACGTGAGGAAGGCACGGGCTGGAATGCTGAGTTGTGGGTGACGTGGAACCCTAAGCGCAAGACAGCGCCGGTTGATCGCCGTTTTCGCAACTCCAAAGATCCGCGAGTCAAGGTTGTGGAGCTCAACTGGCGGGATAACCCCAAGTTCCCGGCAAAGCTTGAGCGCGATCGACAACGCGATCTGGCCGAGCGGCCCGACCAGTACGAACACATATGGGAAGGCGCCTACGTGTCAGTCGTTGAAGGCGCCTACTACGCAAGCGACCTGACAAAGGCCAAGGCCGAGGGCCGTATAGGGCGCGTCGCCGCTGACCCGCTGATGACGTTCCGTGTCCATTGCGACATTGGCGGAACGGGTGCGAGGTCTGATGCTTTCACGATGTGGGTAGACCAGTTCATCGGCAAAGAGGTCCGCGTCCTCGACTACTACGAGGCGCAGGGCCAGCCGATGGCTACGCATGCGCAGTGGTTGCGCGAACGCGGCTACAAGCCCGAGAACACCACGATTGTTCTGCCTCATGACGGCGACCAGCAGGACAAGGTTTACAGCGTCAGCTACCGCACGGCGTTTGAGCAAATCGGTTACACGGTCGTCGTGATCCCGAACATGGGGCGCGGAGCCGCCTCGGCGCGCATTGAGGTTGCCCGCAGACTGTTTCCGTCGATGTGGTTCAACGAGGAGACGACCGAGCCGGGGCGCGCCGCGCTGGGCTGGTATCACGAGAAAAAGGATGACGAGCGAGGCATTGGCCTTGGCCCCAATCACGATTGGGCCAGCCACGGCGCCGACGCATTCGGCTTGATTGCTATTGACCACACAGAGAACGCGCCAAGGACCGGCGTGACGTTCGACACCACTTCATTTGCCTCGGAGTTCGCGTGAAGGAACAACGCAAAGTTGCCAAGGATGGCGACGACTCCACCTCTGATCCAATGAAGGAGATGCGCGAGCGGTATGACCGCGCATTTGAGGCGGATCGGGACAATCGTGAGATGGCGATTGACGACCTTCGCTTTGTCACCGTGCCCGGAAATCAATGGGACGAGGTGCAGCGCAAGGCTCGCAAGGGCCGCCCGTGCTACGAGTTCCCGATTCTACGTAGTCATTGGCGTCAGGTGGTCAACGACCAGAAGAAGGCGCGCCCCGGCATCAAGATACGTCCTGTCGAGGATGGCGATGTAGAGGGCGCCGAGCTTCGCCAGGGGCTGATCCGCAACATCGAGTCTCGGAGCAATGCCGAGCGTGCGTATGACGCGGGGTTTGAGCTGCTATCGGCGGTTGGCTTCGGCGCGTGGCGAGTATCGACCGAATACAGCGTAAACGATAGTTGGGACCAGGATCTGTGCGTCAAGCCGATCCCGGACCCGTTGACATCGGTCTGGTTCGACCCAGATTCCAAGGAGTCGGACGGACGGGACGCAAAGTATGCCTTCGTCGAAGAGACGATGAGCCGCGACAAGTTCAAGGAGCTGTATCCGAAGGCCGACCCGGTTGACTTCGAATCCGCCAAGAACTTCGGCTATATGGGCTGGTTCGGCGAGGATGCGGTGCGGGTTGCCGAATACTGGCGCCTAGAGCCGGTCACCAAGAAGCTACTGCTACTGTCCGATGGTCGCACGGTAGATGAAGCCGAAATCACGGCCGAAGAGGCGCAGCAGCTATCCGATAATGGCATCACGATTGAGCGTGAGCGGGTCTGCCATACGCACAAAGTGATGATGTCCATCGTTTCCGGCAAAGAGGAAATCGACGGTCCATACGAGTCGGTATTCAGTCGCATCCCCATCGTCCCGGTCTACGCCAATCGTCATTTCATCGAGGGCAAATGGATCTGGTGCGGCATGGTTCGCTTCAGCCGCGACCCGCAGAAGCTGGTGAACTACAACTTCACCACGGGCCAGGAGGTCCTAGCCAAGCAGCACAAAGCAACGCCCATCGTTACGCCAAAGATGTTGGAGGGCGCTGGCGTCAAGGCGCTGTGGGACAAGTCGAACACTATCGACGTCCCCTATCTGCCGATCACCCCCGACCCGCAGATGCCGGGTGGGCCGCAGTTTCTGTCGCCGCCGCCTGTTCATGCTGCCTTTGCGCAGTTCGGCCAGCTTGCTATCGACATGCTCAAGGCGTCGGACGGCATCTTTGACGCCTCGGTGGGCGCGCGCTCCAACGAAACCAGCGGCAGGGCCATCATGGCTCGCCAGCAGGAAGGCGATACAGCAACATTTGACTATCAGGACGCGCTTAGCTTCGGCATTCAGTCCACGGGTGAGATTCTTCTTTCCGCCCTGCCCAAGGTCTACGACACACCGCGAGCAATCCGCGTGCTGGGCAAGGACGGCGGCGAGCAGTTTGTGAAGCTGTATGAGCCAGCACCTGACGGGAGCGTGCTGAACGATCTGTCGGCTGGCAAGTACGACGTGACGGTAACGACTGGACCGAGCTACGACACGCAACGCATGGAGTTCGTCGATGCGTTGGTGCAGCTTGGTCAGGGCAACCCGCTCATCGGGCAAGCCGTGCCTGACTTGATCGTTGGCAGCATGGATTTCCCGAAGGCCGAGGAAGCCGCCGAGCGGCTGAAGATGCTGTTGCCGCCTCCGATCCAGCAGGCGTTGCAGCAGGGTAAGGACGTTCCTCCCGAAGTCGCCCAGATGAAGGGCCAAATGCAGCAGATGCAGCAGGCCGCCGAGCAGCACATTCAAGGCATGCAGCAGCAGATGCAGCAGCTTCAGGCCAAGGCACAGTCCAAGGATGACGCGATTCTGCGCGAGGTTAACGCAGCCAAGGACCGCGAGCTTGCTTGGTACAACGCCGAGACGGCACGTATCGCCGCGATACAGAAGGCGGGGATAGCTACGGCACAGCTCGATCAGAAGGTGGCCGCCGATTTGATGGGCCATATCGGCAACGAAGCCGACCGCCAGAACGCACTAGCTATGCAGGCAAACGACCAGAACCACCAAGCCTTGCTGCAACAGCAGGCTCAGGCCGCGCAAGCGGCATCGCCCCAACAGGGCGCGCAATAACCGCACCAGCCGGACGCTGGGCTATTCGTCGAGGATGACGCGCAATGAGTGATGTTGTTCCAGCCGCTGATGACGGCGCTTCGGTCGCACCTGCAGAAGAGCAGGAAGTACAGGCTCAGGACTCGACCACTGAGCAAGTTGACGAACCCCATGGTGACGATAAGCCCCGCGATGAAAAGGGCCGATTCGTTCCACAGGAACGCGTCAACGAAATAACCAGGGCACGGCGCGAAGCCGAGCGGCGCGCAGAAGCACTAGAGCGGGAGCTGACGAGCATTCGTCAGCAGCAACCCGCGCCACACCAGCCGCAAAGCAAACAGGGCGCACCAAAGCTCGAAGACTACGACTACGACATGTCCGCCTTCGGTGCGGCGTTGACGGAATACGCCGTCACGCAGGCACAGGCGCAGGCGGAGTCCCGGATTCAGCAGCGGACGCAGCAGGAAGAGGCGCAGAAGCTTCAGCGGAGTTTTGAAGATCGCGCGGTGAGGTACGCCGCCGAACACCCTGACTTTGACGAGGCGGTTTCGTCGCTCACCAAGACGGTGCAATTCCGGCCCGAAGTGGTGGAGACGATTAGCGCCAGCGAACACGGCCCGGCTGTTGTGCATTACCTCGCACAGCATCTGGACGAGGCGGACAGCATTGCCCGCTTGCCTGCCCATCTTGCCGCTGCACAGATCGGTCGTATCGAGTCGCGTGTATCTGCGACCAAGCCCAAACCCGTCACCAACGCACCGAAGCCGCCTCCCGTGTTGGGTGGTGGTGCTGCCTCAACCAAAGACCCGGATCGCATGACGACCGATGAATGGTTGGCGTGGCGTCGAAAACAACTTTGATTTTCAAGCGGCATGGAGGCCGCTAACTCATGGCAAATAGCCTGCTTACCCCTACTGCGGTGACTCGCGAGTCGCTGCGCGTCCTGCACCAGAAGCTGAACTTCGTGGGGGCCATTACCCGCGACTACGACGATTCCTATGCCAAGTCCGGCGCGAAGATCGGCGATACCCTGAAGATCCGTCTGCCGAACCAGTATACGGTTCGCAGCGGCGCAACCCTGGCGGCGCAGGATGTCACCGAAAGCTCTGTCAGCCTTCGGGTGGCCACGCAGAAGGGCGTGGACCTGAACTTCACCAGTGTTGACCTGACCTTGTCGCTGGACAACTTCAGCAAGCGAATCATTGAACCGGCCATGTCGGTTCTTGCGGCCAATATCGAAGCCGACGCGCTGAGCATGTACAAGGGCGTCTATCAGTCCGTGTGGAACGGCGGCGCTGCGGCGACCTATAACAAGGCGCTGGACGCACGGGTGCTGTTGCAGCGCTCGCTTACCCCGTCGAACAACCGCACCATGCTTCTCGACCCGCAGGCTATGGCGGACGTGATCAAGGACACCAAGACCCTGTTCCAGGATCAGGCGTCCATTGCCAAGCAGTTCAAGGAAGGCATGGTGGGTCGTGCTGCCGGCTTCGACTGGGGCGAAAACACCTTGCTTCCGTCGCATCTGCGTGGTGCGTCGGCGGCCACCACGGGCGATAGCACCACATTCATTACCGCCAACCAGCCGGTCAGCCAGATTGCGGTTCCTTTAGGCGCGGGCACGTTCAAGAATGGCGACGTGTTCACCATCGCCAATGTGTTCTCCGCCCACGCGGAAACCAAGGCGTCCACCGGCCAGCTTCAGCAGTTCGTGGTCACGGCCGACTATGCGGGTGGCGCAGGCAATCTGCTGTTCGCCCCGGCCGTATATGTCTCGGGCGCGAAGCAGAACGTGGTCGTTTCGTCCACCTCCGCCACCGCCACGCTGACCCCTGCCGGCACCGCCTCGACCGCTGTGCAGACTGGCTTGGCCTTCCAGAAGGGCGCGTTCGCCTTCGCGACGGCTGACCTTGTGATGCCCAGCGGTGTGGACTTCGCCGCTCGCGAGGTCATGGATGGTCTGTCGATGCGCATCGTTCGCGCCTACGACATCAACAACGACCAGTTCCCGTGCCGCCTGGACCTCCTGTACGGCTACCAGACGCTGCGAGCCGCGCTGGCCGCTCGTTACCACAACAACTAAGCGTAACGGGGCGGGGCTTCGGCCTCGCCCCTTTGTTTTGCACGGAAGCATCACGGGGCAAGGACGCCCCACTTATTCAAGAGGCCACGGATGGCAACGACTGCAGGCGACATCATCAAACGAGCCTTGCGGATCTGCCGTGTCGAGGACTCCAATGCTGCACTGAACGAAAACGACGCAGCGGATGCGCTCGGCACGCTCAACGGCATGCTGGCGGAATGGCACGAAGCCGATATTGGCTTGCCGGATTACGGCTTCGCCAGCCTGACCGACGTACTGGCATCGGACGCGGCTGATCGTGACGCCATCGCCTACCAGCTCTCCGTGAGGCTTTCGCCCGAGTATGGCGAGTCACTGCCTGCTGAGGCTGCGGGTGTCGCCGAGGGCGCGATGAGCCGCCTGCGCCTGCGTTACTTCCAGCCGGGGCGCTCTGACTTCTCCGAGCTTCCGAACCACTGCCACTACTACAACATCGAGGTCGGCTGATGGCTCGCTGGAAGCCCGCCCCCGTCATCGGTGGCGCCTACAGCGACGACGCGAAGGCGTGGACGTGCCAAGACACGTTGAATTACATCCCGGTCATGGCGGAGCGTCCAGGCGGGCGGTCGCCGACGATGCTACGCGGTGTGCCGGGCATGCGGACGTTCTGCATCACCGGCAGCAACAAGCCGATCCGTGGCGCCCGCAACGTCGAGGGGCTGCTGCTGGTGGTCACCGGGACGACGCTTTACAAGGTCAGCACGAAGGGCGCTGCAACGGCAATCGGCACCATCCCCGGCGTGGGCCGCGTGTCCATGTCGCATAACCAGATTGCTGGCGGGAACGAGGTAGCGATCGCCAACGGCCAGAGCGGCTACGTCTACAACACCGTGACCGGCACGCTGGCGCAGATCACGGACGAAGGCTTCCCGGGCGCGATCAGCTTCGACTTCATTGACGGCTACATCACCGGCATCGAGCCGGCGCGGCGGTTCGCGTTCCACAGCAACCTAGCCGCGGCCACCGGCTACAACACACTGGATCGTTACGAGGCCGAGGGCTCGCCGGACAAACTGGTGGGTCAGATCGTCGATCACCGGGAATGGTGGCTGTTCAGCGAGCGCACCATCGAGCCATTCATCAACACCGGCGCGGCGACGAACACGTTCCAGCGCGCCAGCAACACCATGATCGAAGTCGGTTGCGCTTCCGGCGCGTCCATCGTGCAGATGGATTCCAGCGCGTTCTGGGTCGGCAATGACGGCATTGTGTACCGCGCCAATGGCTACACGCCGCAGCGCATTTCCACGTCGGCGCTGGAACAGGCGCTGGCCCGCTGCCACCTGGCGCAGTGCTTCGCCTTCACGTTCGAAGATCGCGGCCACAAGATTTATTACCTGACCTGCCCCGATGGGCAAACGTGGGGCTATGACGCCGCCACCGGCGAATGGCACCGCCGACAGTCCGAGGGACTGACCCGTTGGCGCATAAACACGCTCACGAAGTGGAACGGCGTATGGATTGCCGGCGACTACACCAACGGGAAGTTGTACGAGCTCAACTGGGACGTGCAGGACGAAGATCATGCGGTACTGGAGCGCCGGCGCATTACCGGCGTGCTGAGCGACAACCAGAACCGCGCGACGGTTGATGGCGTGGCGCTGGTGTTCGACACGGGAGTGGCGGCTGAGCAGAAGCTGTTACTGCCGCCGCTATCTATCTACGGACACCTTCCCAATGGCGTTGTTGGCGAAGTAGTCAGTTACCAGTACACGATGAGTGGTGGCGTGCTGCCGCGCACGGCGTCGATCGCATCCGGCGCGCTGCCGGCCGGCTTGAGTATGGACGCATCGGGCCTGGTAACCGGAACGCGCACGACGACCGGCAATTACACCTGGGCTGTGCATGTCACGGATGCCGATGGATCAACGGTTGATCTGGTCGATTCGACACCGACCCAGCCCGCAGAGTCGTTGACTTTGAAGCCCAAGGTTACCTCGTGGTGGGACTTTGAAAGCTCACTGATTGATCTGTCGCGTGGCGGCAACAATCAGGCGGGGACGGCGTCCTACGTGGCCAATGGCAGCGCGACCGGCAACATGTTGGCCGCCGGCACGGTGCCGCTATCAACGGCGACCGCGAGCGGCTTCAACTATTACGTGGCAGCAAGCCAATACAGCACCTTCGCGTTTGGCGCGCGATTGTCTGTGTCGATGCTGGCGAATGCCACCAATCTGCTCACGGTCGGGTCGGATAGCGGCTCGGCAGTGGCGGGTGTCGTCTCGATCGGTATCAACGCCTCCGGCAAGTGGACGGCCACGGTCTACAGTTCGACCGGCACGGCGCTGGCCTCGGCATCTTCGGTTGCGTCCGCCGCCATCAACACGGATACGCATGTTGGCGTCAACATGCTGGTCAACGGCACAAACAACCAGTTCGAGCTGCGTATCAACGGTGCGACCGTGGCCACGTCGGCAACGTTCAAAAGCGCGCTTTCGACGAACTGCGGACACTTCGTCATCGGCACACGCGAAGGGACGGGATACCAGCCGAAGGTGTCGGAGATGTTCTGGGCGCATGACTCGCTGACCGATGCCGAATGGGCGTACCTGTACAACAGCGGCGCGAAGCGCTTCTTCGCGGACTTCGGCAACCTACGCTACTCCACCACGTACGACGTCTATCTAACTTCACTGATGGCTTCCAAGAGTGGTGGCATCTACAAGCTCAACGATGGGACCGGCACGACTGCAGTAGATAGCGCCACGTTCGGCCCGATCGGCTCCGCCAACTTGCTGAGTGGCGCGGCCTATAGCACGGCCACTTCGCCGCCTCCGGCGTTTGGTGCCGACGCCGTGGTCTACCTCGACGGCATCAATGACCGCGTGCAGACGCCGCCATTCACCCAGGCACTAGGCGGCCCAGGCGTCACTTCGGCCATGATGTGGTTCAAACAGTCCGCTGTGGCGGCGGCAAACAACTCGTATTTCGACGCGTCCTGGGCATCGCAGCCGTTGACGGGTCGCATCTCCATCATGCAAGGCGCGGACGCCACCAAGCTTTATACCCGTTACAACGACTTTTCGGGCAACGCATTCCCCTCGGGTATTGCTTCAACGCCAAGCCGTTTGAACGACTGGAACATGCTTTCCTTTGCTGGCTTTTCTACCAACTACGCCGCCCCGGTCATTAACGGCATCGTCATGGCATCCCCTATGACGTACACGCCCCTAAGCAACGGCGGCACACCCATTACAGCCACGTTCGGCTCGTACATCGACGGCACTAGCGGCATCAACGGCTACCTGTCGCGCAGCTGCATCTGCACCACCGGAAACTTCAGCCTGCCGCAGCTGGCGAAGCTGTATGACCTCGGCATGGGGAATGGCTGATGAGTGGCTCGCCCATGACTGTCGATTTCCGCTACTCCAAAGACGGCGGACACAACTGGTCGAACTGGCGCCAGTGCTCGATGGGTGAAACGGGCGATTTCGTGAAGAAGATCGAGATGCGCCGATTCGGGCAAGGCCGGCAGTGGGTGTTTGATATTCGGGTGACGGGCCCTGGCAAGGCGGACCTGATGGGCGCCTCAACGATGGTGGTGGCGGAACGATGAGCAGCATTCGCCACCTCGCCAGCGGCTACGACGTGGCGCCTCTGGCCGCGCAGTTGGACGCGCACCCGGAGGCGTGGAACCGGCACACGATGCGCACGGATGCCTACCAGACCCCGCACAAGTCCGTCGATGACATCTGGGTGCGTTACAACGCCTGGGCGAACTTTACCGGCGACGTGCAGGCGTTCAACGCGGAGCACGAATCGAGCTGGTATCCGGTCATCGCCGATCTGCCGGCGGCGTGGTCGTTGGCGCGCAAGGTCATGCGTGACGTGGGCGGTAAGCGGCTGGGCGGCGTACTGATCACGCGCATTCCTCCGGGTGGCAGCGTGGCTCCGCACGTCGATACGGGCTGGCATGCCGGCTACTACGAAAAGTTCGCGGTGCAGATCGCCGGCGATGAACAACAGGCGTTCTGTTTCGAGGATGCCGAGCTGCGCCCCCTCCCGGGCGACCTCTACACCTTCGACAACTCGCTCCTGCACTGGGTGACCAATGACAGCGACGCGCCGCGCATCACGCTGATCGTCTGCGTTCGGAGAGACCGACCTATGTTGCAGCCCGACGAGCGCATCCCGTTCGACATGTATTTCGCGTCGCTCGCCTCGATGCAGGTGCATCCGGGGGCCGGCACGAAGGAACACCGCAAGTTGACGCTGGAGGAATGCCGCGACATGGCGCTCCAGATGATCGCCATTCGCCGCGCAGTCGCCGGCAAGGAGAACTGATATGCCCTGGGGAATTGCAGCCGCCGCCGTGGTCGGCGCGTACAGTGCCAACCAGCAGAAACAGGCCGCCAAGGGCGCAGCCAATGCGCAGAGTCGCGCCGCAGACGCCGCCACCGCCGAGCAGCAGCGCCAATTCGACCTGACGCGGCAGGATCAGCAGCCGTGGATGCAGGCCGGACAAAGTGCGCTGACGCAAATGCAGGCGTTGAATGCCGGGGACTTCACCGGCTTCAAAAACTCGCCGGATTACCAGTACGCCCGCGACCAGATGCAACAGGGCATCGAGCGCGGAGCAGCTGCACGCGGCAGCCTGTACAGCGGCGGCACGAACGTTGACCTGGCCAATGCGCTGAACGGCATCGCATCGCAGAATTACGGCGCCTACTACAACCGGCTTGCCGGCCTGTCAGGCACCGGGCAGACCACGGCGTCTGGCCTCGGCGGCCTCGGCGCGAACATGGCGAACCAGATCGGCAACAACCTGCAGAACGCCGGCAACGCGCGCGCCTCGGCATTTCTCAGCACGGGCGATACGAACAGTCAGCTCGCCGGCGGCATCGGCGGTGCATTCAACAACTGGTACCAGAAGAACTCCGCCAACAACGGCGGCGGTTCGGGCTGGTATCTGGGCAAAAAGCCGGGAGCAGGCTGATGGCGACGAACATTCTCGGGCTGATGGATTACGTCCAGCAGCAAGGCGACAAGGGCCGTCAGCAGGGCCAGCAGCAGTCCTTCAATCGACTGGCTGGGCAGGCGTACACGGCGCCAGCTGCGCAGCAGGGCGCGCTGGTCGGGCAGATGGTGGGCATTGATCCGCAGGCTGGTATGGCCGTGGACAGGCAGCTGCAATCGAACGAAACCGACCACATGAAGAAGCTCGGCGGCGCGGCGCGCTACATGGCGTCGGCGTTGCAGTCGAAGAATCCGCAACAGATCCAGGGCGCGTGGTCAGCGGTCCGGCCGTACCTTGCCGAGTTGACTGGTAAGCAGACGCCAGAGCAGTGGGATCCATCGCTTGAGCCGGGCGTGTACCAAGCGATCGCGATGACGGGCGGCGACACACAGGCTGGCATGCCTACTGGCTTCCGCGAATTCGAGATGAAAGCCAAGGCCGCAGGGCTGCAACCAGGCACGCCGGAATACCAGCAGGCCGCCAGAATTGCCCTGGGCAGCGAGGGGCGCGCGTCAAGCGCCGGCATTGGCTTCCAGAAGGTGACCGGCGCCGATGGCCGCGAGCGGATCGGTCGCAGCAACCCACGAACCGGCGCGTTCGAGGTCTACAACGAGCAGACCGGGCAGTTCGAGCCGATGGGAGGCGCGGCTGTATCGGGTGAGCCGTCCGTGATGGGCGGCCAGTCCATGCCGCAACGCATGACGCCGGAACAGCTCATGGCGCAGGCCACGCAGATGGCAAACGAGGGCGGCCCCGGTGCGCATGCGCAAGAGGCGGAGACGTGGTTGCGACAGCAATTGCGGAGCCTTGGCGAGATGACGCCGGGCAATCCCGGCCTGGCCGTCAGTCGATCGCCGGAGGAAACGGCGGCGGCGACCGAAGCAGCTAAGCAACAGGTGGGATTGCAGTTCCTGCCGCAGACGGAGGCGATCAAGACGCGGGCGGCCGTCCAGCAGGCTGGCGGCACTGCGACCGCAAAGGCGGACGCCGAGCGGCTAGCTGCGTTCCCGAAGAATAAGGCGGCCGTCATCGCGGGCAATGCGGAGCTGGATCGCTTGGCCGCTGCCGCACAGGAAGTGCTCGACGCCCCAGGTCTCGGCCGAATCACCGGCGTCGCCGGAGCGTTCCCGAACATCCCTGGCGGCGATGCGGCGAACGCCCAGGCAAAACTCGATGCACTGAAATCCCAAGTCGGATTTTCGGTGTTGCAGAACATGCGCAACAACTCGCCGACTGGCGGCGCATTGGGCCAAGTGTCCGACCGCGAGAACGAGATGCTGCAGAACAACCTGGCCGCACTCGGCCGCGCCCAATCGGAGGCCGAGTACCGGCGGCAGCTGCAAAAGATCATCGACTACGCGGAGAGCTCGAAGACGCGCCGCATGGATGCGCTGAAGGCCACCTATGGCCAGGCCGCACCGCCACCCGCTGCACCGGCGGCCGGTGGCTATCGGGTCGGCCAGATCATCATGCACAACGGAAAGCAGTACCGCGTGACCGGCGGCGATCCGAATGACCCCGATGTGGAGCCGGTGCAATGAAGCTTTCCGAATTGGCTGCGGCGCAGCCTGCACCGGCCCCGCAGACCATGGCCGAGGCAGCGCCCGTTGGCCTTATCGCTCCGGGAAACATCGACCTCGCCAAGCGGCCGATTGCGCACAACGCTGATGGCTCTTACAGCACCGTGCGCTCCATTTCGGTCGACCAGGATGGGCGCTCGTACCTGATTCCAACGGTGGTCGGCGGACAGGTGGTATCGAATGATGATGCCATTCGACACTTTCAGAACACTGGCGAGAATCTCGGCCAGTTCAAGACATGGCAAGACGCTGACGCATACGCCAAGCAGCTGCATGACCAACAGGCGGCCGCCTATGACCAGCGCGCCGAAGCGCCTCCGGCCCGCATGAAGCTGTCCGACCTGACCGGGCAGCCGCCTGCAGCTCCGGTCGACCAGCTGCCGACGCAGGTGGTCACGCCGACGCCGGAGGAAATGTCCGCAGCGCAGCCGCGCAGCTTCGGCCAGGACCTGGGGCGCGCCGCGATCATGACCGGCCGCAACGTCGTCCAGGGCGTCGCTGGCATCCCGGCGCTGCTGCACGATGCGCTGGTGATGACGCCCTACAACGCCATCGCCTCGGCCGTCGGATCGGACTCGCGCATCAACCCTGGCGGTCAGCAGCTTGATTCGTACATGAATGCCGTGGGCATCCCGAACCCGCAGCCGGAGAATGGTGTCGAACGCGTCGTGTCCGGTATTGACCGCGGCGTGGGCGGCTTGCTGTCCGGCGCGGGGATCGGCGGCGCCCTTTCTGGCACCACTAGCGCCACTGCCAAGGGCATCGGGTCTGCCCTCACCAGTAACCTTGGTGCACAGACGGCGGCGACGGCGGCAGGGACTGCGGGCTCCGACATGGCGCGAGAAGCCGGACTCCCCGCGACGGTTCAGGTTGCCGCAGGCCTGGCTGGCGGGCTCTCCCCGGCAACCCTTGGCGCTGGCCGGCGGGCACTCACTTCCGGAGCTGGCCGGTTGATGTCGGCGCCAAGCCCAGAGGCGGCAGCACTCGGTCGTTATGCGCTGGATGCCGGCATTCCGCTGAAAGCCTCACAGGTGTCACCCTCCAAGGCGGCAAAGCTGGTTGACTCGGTGAGCGGACAGGTTCCATTCAGTGGCGCTCAGGCGTTCCAACAAACGCAACAGAAGGCGTTCAACCGCGCCGTTGCGCGCACTATTGGCGAGAACGCAGACGCCATCACGCAGGAGGTGTTCAATGCTGCCAAGGCGCGCATTGGCGCGTCCTACGACGACCTCGCCACGCGCATCAACCCGCGCATCACGCCAGCCGTGCAGACGAAGTTGGACAGCGTGCTGAAAAGCGCGCAGCAGTTCGGCAGCGACGATTCGGCGCGCGCGGTGTCCAGTGCGATCGAGCGCGTCAACGCGCAGATGGCCGGCGGCGCGCTGCCGGGGAAGGCGTACAAGTCGCTGGATTCGGAGCTTGGCAACATCACCAAGAACGGCGGCGAGAAGGGCATGTATGCCGGTCAGGTGCGCGAGATTCTACGCGATGCCTTCACTGCGTCAGCCGGCCCTTCGGACAAGGCGCAGATGAAGCTTGCCAACAGGCAGTATGCGAACCTAAAGACGATCGAGCCACTGGTGGCTGGCGATGCCATTGAAGGGAATATCAGCCCCGCGAAGTTGCTTGCGCGGGTGACGTCGAACAAGGCCGGAAAGGCGTCTATGGCGTCCGGCAACCGTGGCGAGTTGGGCAGCTTGGCGAATGCCGGCCAGCGGTTTCTGAAGTCGCAAATACCCGACTCTGGCACGGCGCAGCGCACGGCCGTCGTCAATGCACTCAAAACGACTGGCACGCTGGGGACGGGCGTACTGGCGGGCAGCGGTATTGTGGGCGTCCCCACGGCGATACTTACCGCGCTCGGCGCGGTGGGTGGTGCCAGGGGGCTGCAATCGGCCCTGCAGAATCCGGCACTAGTGGGATCGATGCTGGGGAGGAAGGCGCCGAGTGAGATCAGTCGCTTACTGATGCTGTCGGCTGACCCCACTGCACAGCAAATCATTCAGCGCTGACGCTTGGCTCCTTCTGCCGTAGGGACATTAATAGGCTCGCCGGTGGTCTCAATTCTGCGACGAACTCGGATGACGTCGATATCAACGCCGAGCGTTCTAGCCATCGCCCGGTCTTGCAGCCATTGAAGCACGCTTAGCTCGATGGGGCGCAGCATGCGGTCGATCATTTGAGCAACGCCAATGGTGGTTACTTTCAGGAGCCACAGCCCGATAATAACCGCCCAGATGAAGGCGATGATGCGCATGAAAATGCCGGCTTGATTCCAGAACCCCATAGACGCCAAGCCTAGCACCAACCACGCTCCTAAGCTCAACCCGGCCCGCCATGTGCGGGCTTTTTATTGGGAAACCCCATGCCGACTTTCCGTATTCTAGACCCGTTTCCGGTCTATCTGAACCTGTCCGGCCAGCTTGCGCGCGGCGGCTCGCTGAAGTTCTACGATTCCGGCACGACCACACCACGCGATGTCTACGGCAACCCCGCCAAGACCGTGAACAACGGCAGCAGCGTACTGATCGGCAGCGACGGGCGGCCGGTGGTGGACATCTGGGGCGACGGCAGCTACCGGGTGCGCCTGTATGACTTCGACGGGACGCTGGTCGATGAGGCCGACAATGTGGCTATCCAAGGCGGCGGCGGAACGGCCATCCCCGCGCTGGTAAACGGTAATTTCCTGACCAATGACGGCGCCACCTTGCAGTGGGGTGCCGTGAAGCAGGTGCCCGACCCCACCGGCAGCAGCGGCAAGGTGCTGGGCAATGACGGCGCGAACCTGATTTGGCAATCGCTGCCGGCTCCCGTGACGCCGGACATCACGATTACCGGCACCAGCCTCAAGGTTGGCGTTACCGGCTCCCAGCACTTCCTTATCCAGACTGGATCAGGCACGGCTCCGGCCAGCGGCACCGTCAGCACGTCGCTGGCGGTGACATTCCCGGTGCCGTTCGTGACGGTGCTGCACGTATCAACCTCCCCGACGGCCAACACGCAACCCGGCGGCCCGCCTGTGGCTTACTTGGCGTCCGCGCCGTCGCCAACCGGCTTTACTGCCGGATTCGACGTGGCAGAAGGGCAAGGCGCATCGCCGAACATCGTCAACCCGGTGCCGTTCACCTGGATTGCCTTCGGCTTGGTGGCCTGATCGTGGCCGACTCAACCACCCTACCGGGCCAGCGCGCAGCCCTTGTTGACCGCAACGGAGTGGCCTCGCCGGAGTTCTACCGCTTCTTTCGCGGGCTGTCGGCTACTGCCGGCCTGCCGGCGAGCGTCAACGACCTGACCGCGCGCGTGACAGCGTTGGAAGGCGTGCATGGCAACGTCGGTAACGTGGTCGGCAAGCAGTCGATCACTTCCTACGGCGTGCTATCGAGCGGTGTAGTCACCATCAACCTGTCCGGCGATGTGGATACGGTGCCGGCGATGTCGTCCTATGGCGCACTGGCTGATGGAGTGCGCGGATGGCACACCTATTCGGCCAACTTCGCCACGCTGACCAACGGCGACGGCACGCATTCGCTTGACCTTTCCGACCTGGCCAACTCCGGCGCCGGCGCCCTGCTGGCGACCACCTTCGACGCCAAGGGCCGCAAGACCGGATCGCGGGCGGCGACCATCACCGGCACCGCTGGCCGCATCACTGTCGCCAACGGCGACGCCTCGGCGGGGCTGCCGACGATCGACCTGGCCACGGTAACCGACGCCGGTGGCGGCACGCTGCAGCGCTTCGTGCGCGATGCGTGGGGGCGGATTACAGGCACCAGTGCAGCGACCACTTCGGACCTCGCTGAAGGGACGAGCCTCTACTTCACCGCCGCACGCGTGCTGGCGACGGTACTGGCTGGCATGTCCACCGCGACCAGCGCCGTCATCACCGCCGCCGATACCGTGCTGTCCGCGCTGGGCAAGCTGCAGGCCCAGATCAGCGCTAACAAGGCCACCTCCGATGCCATCCAGGCGTCGTTCCTGACCACCATCGCCGGCACGCCCATCGTCACGCAGACCGGCGACTTCATCACGGTGACGAACTGACATGCCAAACCTCGCGAATCTCCCCGTAGCAGACCTGCAGGCCGGTACCGCCAACTGGTCGGGGCAAGGCTACATCGAAGGGCTGAAGATGGTGTGGAACAGCGCAACCTCGCTCAGCGTGACGAGCGGCGCGGCTTTCATTCCCAGCCTGAGCAAATGCCTGCAGTCGCCAAGCGCCATCACCAAGTCCGGACTCTCGCTTGCCGCATCGACCTGGTACCACGTGTACCTCTATCTCAATGCCGGCACGCCCGACATCGAGATCGTGACGACGGCTCCGGCAGCGCCCTACAACGGCACCGCGCGCGCGAAGACTGGCGACACGTCGCGGCGGTATGTTGGGAGCATCCTAACGGACACGAGCGGCGGTATCTTCAGCATCAAGCAAACCGGGAACAAAATTCTCTACCGTTCGAGTAATGGTGGTACCGCTCCGTTCCGTATATTGAACAACGGAGTGGCGACCGTATTGACGACCGTAAATGCATCAAGCGCAATGCCAATCACAAGTACCAACCTGATCGGATTTGCTCAAAACTTGAGCAGCAACGGTTTCGTGGCGATAAATGCTCCTGGGGACGCGCTAGTAAATTTCTACGTGGGCCCAAACAAAACATATGTCGTTGATCTTTACACGGACGAATTGCAGGCCATCCAGTACAAATTCGACGTGGCTCCATCAGGCGGCGGCGCATATCTAGACGTTCTTGGCTACACCTACGAGCGCTGACCATGTACGCCATCAGCAAAACACCAGCAGGAGTGACCAGCTTCCGTTCTATCGCAGACGGCGACGCGCTTGCCGCTGGCGAGACGCTATAAGATGCACCGCCAGCACCAACCATGGCCTACTGCGCTCACCAGATCACGGCCGACATCCAGGCAGGGCTCGACGCCACCGCGCAGGGTAACGGCTACGACTCGATCGCCGCCGGCGAGTGCTACAGCTTCCGCCACGACGAATTGCTGCTGTTTATCGCGCGCGGGCTCGCCGCACGCCTCGATGCTCTGGAGTCCGCATGACCAATTACTGACACGCTGTAACAGCATCCGCCGACAGCATCTATTTCGCGGCGCCACGAAAATGATCCCGCCCCGCGAGTCAGGCGACGTCCCTGTACGTGACAGCCGATGGCCGGGGCGACCTCTTCCACTATCGCGCACAAGTTGACGCAGGAATGCGGGTTGCGAGGCATCTTTCTGACCTGATAGTGGAAATGGTCAACCTCATTATTTCCTATGCGTGGCGCGGACTTACGGCGATTCGGCAGACTGATTTGTAATCAGTAGGTCAAGGGTTCAAATCCCTTTGCCAGCACCACTTTACAGCCATCTGCGCTTCCACTTCGTGCGGAAATTTCCACTATTTGACCGGCTGCGCCGCGTCGGCGCGGACATGATAGTGACGTTTCGTCACCCGCGCATCGGTGTGCCCGAGCAGCTCTTGGGCGCGCACATAGAACTGCCGCCGCGATAATTCGGAACTCATCGCCATTTCGTAGGGCATGCGCAACACACCAAACAGCATTACGTCGCTCATCACGTACCCTCCCCAGTATCGAAGCCCCATTGCTGCATGAGTTCGTCGGCGCGCACTCCGATCATTTCGACCGCATCGCGTGCGTCTAGACTGCCTAGATCGTCCTGCTTCCAGAATTCGTCCTGCGCCATCATCAGTGCGTGGGCTGCGGCGGCGTCGTGTTCCAACTGATTGACCTGATACCACTCGCAGCAATTTTCATCTGCTTCGTGGCCGCCAGCTAACAGCTTGGCGCCGGACATTTCAGTTAGTAGCTTCATCGCCAGCTCCTTGCAGGTGGGATTGGATACGCTCGTACGTCGCTGGATGCAACGACATGACGGTTTGCTGGCATTCCAGCAGCAGCGCATTCGCCGCAGCGAGGCGGGATTCAAGTTCACACACGCGGTCAACGTGCTTCGCCAGTCCGGCCTGTAGCCACTCAATCTCAGCCTCGTAGCTCAGCAAGTCGGCTTTGATCTTCAGCCAATCAGCGTCGAATGTTTCCAAACGGCACGCATCGACATTGCCTACAGCATCCTTCACGTTCTGCGGGAGGGTCATGGGGTTCATGCCGTCTCCACGTAAATCTTTGTCTCGGGGAAATGCACTACAGGGACGAGTCCGGCGCGAGCATGTTCGACATACCAACCTAGGCGCGACAATACCCAGTCAACCATTTCCGCTTTCGTCTCCGCGCATATCGGATGGCCGGACGCAATTATCTGTCCCGCATCGTCCCTAACGTCTGTACACATCTCTCGGCCATCGTCCGTAACCAAGCGCCAAGGCGATCGGGAATAACCAAGCTTTACGATTTTCACTTACCATTCTCCTGTAGCGCGGCGGTGAGCCAGTACTCAACAACTCGGCGAGCGTTGTGCGCTGGCGATCGCGCCGACGGTCCATGCTTGCGCTCAGCAAGCAGATCGGTGACGTAAATCAACGCCTCTCGCGGCACCACCACCCCACCTACTAACTTGTTGTCAGTTTCCGGAGAATTAGTAGTTGGATGCGCGGCAGGATCGGCATAGCGGAAGCACGGGCCGTCAGTGCGATGAACAACACCAAGTGTGCATGGCTCACCACAGCAACAACCGCCAAGCATCGGCGGTTTATCCACCTGCGCCGCCTGTGCTGGCGGGTGGGTGGCTGGCATGGCTGTCATCTCGCGAAACATCCGCGCATATACAAGCCGGATCGCCTGCGCGCATTGACTTGCCGTAGCCTCACGCCTGAACTGATTGTCGCCACCATCCAAAGCAAATACACGGTTATCGCATTCGCTTTTCGCCATCGACAAGCCTTCAAGAAGTCCCTTCCGAAACTCCAACTGTCTGGAAATTCCGGATTGTTCGTTCATGGCTTGAGCTGGCGGTCTGACATAAAACTCAAGGAGTTTTCGTCCCTCGCGAATTTCTTCAGCAGCCTGTTGCCCGTTCCGAGTCCACAGACGTATGTTCTGGCCGTCATCGGTGAACTCAATCCACAGCGCCGGCACCACTCCATCACCATCCTTGCCCATCGGGAGCGGTTGGGCGACGGTTTTGGATTCCAGTGCGGCGCGCACAAGAAGCTGAGACAATGAACTTTCGTCTATCCCGTAGCCGGAATGCACTGACTTGATAATCGCCTCGACCTGAGCATCCGTCGCCTCCATCACCCCCTCGTCTGCCTTGATGCGCTCGGCGAGGTTTTCGAGCATGTCAGCAACGACGCTATCTATCGTGGACGCATGCAATACGTTGAACGCCTGCAAGCGCACTTCCTCCACCGAATACTTACTCACGGCGTTCTCCTTTGCGGGCGTCGTCGATCCACGAATCCCATTCACTAGCCGGCTCATCACAGTTGAGCGACCCTGATCCAGTTCCCATAAATCCATAGGTCGTATGCTCACGCAACCACCGATACCTCGCCGCATCCTCCACATCTGCATCGCTAACCACGCCAGATCGTGCGAGGTGGGTGTAGAGCTGGCGCAGCTCGTATCGCGGCCTCGCAGCGGCGCGGAACATCTCAAACTGCTGGCGCGTCATGTCGTGCCAGTACGGCGACGGGCCTTTCTCGTCATCAAGAACCCGGTACTGCCACGCCACGGCTTCACCTGCCGCCACGCCATCGCCTTCGGCGTCCAGGATGGCGAGAAGCTGCTCAGCACACTCCCGCTCCTCGAAGTCGCCGGCCTTCCACCGCTCGGCAAGTTCTCGCAGGCGGGCGGTCATGGCGTGGCTCCGATGGTTTGCAGTGCCACGCGACCGCACTCTGCGCAGACCGGCGAATAGATGCTGCACGGATCGCCGAAGACGCAGCACACGATCTGCAGGCCAAGCCTCTGCTCATCCGTCCACGCCCTCTCGCGGATCGGCTTATCTTCTTGCGGGCAGTTGGGGATGGTGGTGGTCATGGCGCGGCGTCCTGTGTGTTGGTGAGGTGTCCGAACTCGGCGTAGACATCCCATTTCTTCGACCAGTCGGGCTGGTCGTATTCCTCGGTTTCTTCGTTCCACGGGCCGCCGAAAGGGTCTTCGCAAACAGACGTCCAGCGGAATCCGATTGCGGGACACTCGGGGTTCGAATCGAACAGTTCGGCAATCGCCGGCCAGTGATTGGCGAAGCTTGGGTCGAGACCGAAGGCCGCTAGGAACGCGCGAATATCATCGGCTGCCCTGGCATAGTTCTCGCGAGCCACGTAGGCGTCATCGAACGTCATCATCAGGACGCTGCGCAGCGGCTCGGGAATGTCCTTCCGCTTGTAGAGCGGACAAAGCTCTTCGGTGCGAAACATGTAACCGCTATTGGGATAGGGGCCGCTTCCGTCAACGTAGCGGGCAAACAGCTTGGACCACACAACCGGCGCGCTCCCATGGCTGTTGCGGAAGTCTTTCAATTTCTCGTGTCGCTCTCCCGGCCATACCGCATAGGCTGTCGTATAGCTCATCCCTCAATCCTCTTCGTGGTGGTTAGAATGGGATCTCGTCGAGAAATCCCGGGTCACTCGGAACGGGGGAGTTTGCGGACTGTCGTTCCTGACGCTGCGGACGGTAGGACTGGCCGGACTTCTCGCTATTCGGCTTCCACGCATCGACCGCGACGTACCAATTCCCGCTGCGGCCAACCTTCACGTCCGCGTTGATCCATTCGTCGTCGCGCTGCTTAAGCCAGCCGATCAGATCCTCGCGCTTGATGGAAAGCTTCGCCTTGACGTATTCCGGCGCCTTGTCGTTCGGAGCTTTCGCCAGCAGTCCTTCGATGAATTCAATGTCTGCCATGGTTATGCTGCCTGCTGTTGGTTGGTGAATGAGCTGTCGTAGTGTTTCAGGCGCTTCCACAGCGCCAGCGAATCCATGAAGATACCTAGGCCATCAGCAAGTTCTTCAGTCGCCCACAAGTGGTGAGCAACGCAGCCCGGATGCGTGCGCGAGACGAAGATGTTTGCGCAGGCGTTCGACGCAAGGCCAAGCCCGTACTGGTAGGCGGACAGCTGGTAGTGTTGGTCATGCGCCAGCTTTTTCTTGTCGCTGAAATCGCCGTCCTTGCCCTTGTAGTCGATGACGATGCCGGTTGACGGCGAATGCAAGTCAACCTTGCCGCCGTAGCCGGATGGGTGCGCAAAGCTATCCTCTGCGATCCAGTCCGAAACGCCGGGGAACAGTTCGGAAATCAGTAATCGAGTGGCGTTGACATGAGGAACGTACTGCTCAGGAACCTTGCCGCCGACGAAGCTCTGCTCGATGGCGTCGTGGATGCGCGTGCCTTCCTCGGCAGCGGCCTTCGCCTGCTCCTTGGAATCGGCCATCACGCGGGCCAAATAGTCGTCGTCGCATTCCCCTTCGTTGCGGACCAGCGTGAGCGCGGAAAGGATGCCCTGCCGAACCTTCCACATTTCCAGCTGCGGTTTTGCCAGCACCTGCAGTACAGTTGTCACACTCGGCACGAGGCCAAGATGTCGATCCCAGCGCAGGTTGATGCCACGCGTTCCGCCAGCTTTGGTTGGCTGCTCGTAGCACGGCGAGCCGTCGCGCAGGTAGTAGTGGCCTGAATCCATGCTCATCAGGCGGCCCTCTTTTCTTGCTCGGCCTTGAGCGCATCCATGAAGCCCTTCGGCGTCGCCCATACCGGAAGCGGCGGGTCTTTCTCCCACTTGCCGAAATCGTTGATGGCAACGCGAGGCGAGGGAAGTCCGTACAGGTAGCGGCCAACACCCCACAGCACGGCGGCACGCTTGAACGCATCGCTGCACTTGCCCTTCTCGGCCTCCACCTGCGTATCGCCCGCGCCGTTAGCGCGCCACAACCATTCGCCGTTGATGCGGATTCCAACCTCACAGATCAGCACGCCGGAGTCGGCCATGGTGTAGCGGCACTGCCAGTTCTCGAAGCCGCATGCTCGGTCAAGGCGCTCCATTACGTCGCGGGCGTCGATGTAGGCCAACAACGCGGCGGTCTTGTCGTCCTTCGCCTTGCGGCCAATGCGCCATGAAACGGCGTTCGCCGGGAACGGGCATTCCAGTTTCTGTTGCAGCGTCAGTTCCATGTCACTCTCCACGCCGTTCGGCATAGTTGGTAATCGGCTCGGCCTCGTCGTCCGCGAACATTGCATCGACATCTGCCGCCGTTTCAGCAAGCATCCGGCTCTCCTTGTAGCGATCTGCGAATGCCGCGCGCTGGCGGCGCAGTGCTTCGGCGAATTCAGGTGCGCATGACATATCAAATCCTCTGCCGGGATTCCGCCCGGCGCGGTGCTTGGAATGGGGTTAGAGACAGAACACGCGTCGGCATCTCAGATCAGCGGACGCCTCGCCAGCTGAGGTAACTCCGGGGCCGAACTCATTCTTTTCACGCTTCCAAAAACTCATGCGCCCCTCGTCGTCGTCGATCTCAATGACGATGCAGCGAGGCAGTGCCTTGATGGCAGACTTCACGGCGTCGATTGCGGCCCGTTCTGATTCGCTGATCTTTGGCTTCATCACGCTCTCCAATTGATAGTTGTTCGTGGGGCCGGTGCTGCAATCGACTTAATCCGGCACTCCGGTTTAACGGTGCTGACGGCCAGCATTTCAACGAGCATCTAGCTGGACCTTCTACTCAATCCCCAATCGCCTTTCGGCGTCTCGTCGGGTTTCGCAACGAACGTCAGAGCGCATCAGCCTGCGCATTCCCACGAACACAAAAGCAGCCAGCTTTTCGTCTCCTCGGATCGGCCTGCCCGCCGACTAGCTGCTTTGGTGTGCACTCTTGGCATCCATGCCACCGAGAGTGCGACGGTTCCGGTACTGCGGCGCGGAAGGTGCGCGCAGTTCACGGGGGTTTCACCAATACTTGGCGATGAAGTGGAATATCGCCCACATAAAAGCGCCAACAATTCCTATGCAAAAGATTCCCCACAGTGAAATGAGAAGATCAACAAGCGTGAATCCCTTTTGCTTTGACGTGCGCATGTTCATCTCGAATCCCTTGCCGGAATCCCGGCGTTATTGAAGGTGGTTAAGCGGGGCAATTACGGGCGCACACCTAGTTCAGCTATCGCCTGATCCTTGGTATCGCCAAACCCAGCCTCACTCTCTTGCAGGTTGATGAAGTCGGGCAGCACCGCGCACCAAGCGTTGCCATCTTTGAATGTGCGAACGCGCGGTCCGCCATGACCAGGGCAGGCAAGTGCAGGAACGTAGCCGTTGTACCGGTTGTCGTCCCGCTGCATATTGCCGCTGCAATAGTTCATACGCTCCGGACTGTGTGGGCGCTCCCCATATGCGGGCTTATCGCAGAACCCAGCCGGTCCACCGTGCATCCACATCGGGGCTGAGCATTTGCCTTCGCCCATTTCGTTCAACTCGCGATGATGCTTGTCAATACTGCTCATCCTTCCATCCTCAAAAGTTCGTCACCCACGCCAGGATCAGAAGGCGATGGGTCACCTGTCTTGACGTGAGTGACGGTTGGAAACATGCCGATCAGTGCCGGTAGGAGGCAGCGCAGATCGGCGTCGGCTAGGTCGTGGGTCACAGCGTCTCGCCTATGGCTGCGGCGGCGCGGACGATGGCGCGGCGAACTGCTGAGCAGATATCGTCGCTTTCTTCGCTACACGGGCCTGGTCCGTTTAACGCTTCTGCATGAGCGGTTCGTTTAAGTATCCGCATTTCCATCATCAACCTCACCGCCAGACGCAGCGCATCGCCGTCGTCGGTGAGTGGGTTCCATGAACGACCTAAGGTTCCTGTTTCGTCCGGTCTTGCCGGGTCGATCATTCGGCCTAGTCCAGCACCGCCGAGATATTTCATGTGGCTTAATCCTGCAGCCTTCGCCGCCAATTCCAGCAACTCGCGATCAGTCTTGGCGGTCATGACTTGGCCTCGCGGGCGGCGAGCATGGCGTCGGCCATTTCATAGGCGACGCGTGCGATGTGATCTTCTGGACTCTCGCCGGTCTTCTTGATGGCGCGCACAAGCGCATCGCATGCTTCGCCGGGCACTCCACATGTCATCAGCTCGGCATGCATCGCTTTCGCGGCGAAGTACATGCGCATATGCTCAAGCCATTCAGCCTCGGATTCGAATTGATTACGCAGCGGCACGAGCTATCTCCTTTTCATGTTTGATGTGGCAACCTCGGCACATCCAGTGAATATCGAGTGGCTTGGAGTAGTCCTCATGATGCGCATCTGTCTTTGCGTTTCCGCACACCTCACATGGAAGTCGATTTAATCGTCCGGCTTCAATCTCAGTGGCAACCTTTCTCCTGGCTGCCCGCTTAGTTTTGTATGTCTGGTCATTCCGATGATCATTCACATAACCAATCCAATACGTCTTGTTGTTTGCGTATCTGACGCGCGCCCTTGAACGCATGGATTCGGGATCAGATGCATTCTTCGCGTTCTGCTGCTCGCGTTTGCATGGGAGGCAGCGATAATCGCGGGACGTGATCTGCCAGCCGCGAGGAATGAATGCATTTCCGCACTTCGAACAGCTAAACGCCGGCCCACCATCCTTAATCTGCTCGCTCACAACACCCTCCCCTCAGCGTCACTCACGCAACGCTTAGCAAATGCTTCCCGCGCCACTTCGCGGATCAGCTTGCCGAGTTGGCAATCGTCCGCGCCGGTCTTGCACAGTTCGCGCACCTTGATCGTGCGGGCGCTGTCTTCCCACATGCCATCCGACAACGCGATATCCCATTCGCCGAGGTCGTCCATCCGGCGCAGCTTGATGCTGTGCGCCACGACGATGACCTGATTGATCGACTCCACACTCTCAAGCAGCGCGTCCGCGTATTGCGCGATGAGCTTGTCCATTGGATCGAGTGACGTGCGGACCTGTTCGGCGAGTAATGCGTCGAGCTTTTCGCCAGGAGTCGTGTCGTTGTCGGGCGGAAGCATTGCGTCGTGGCGCGACTGGGCTTGGGCGAAGTTCATGACGCACCGCCGGCGTGCCGAACCATCGCCACCACGGCCCAGCCGAACAGCGCCCACACAGCCAGCGCAACAGCCGCCCAGACCAGCATCATTGGCAGTGGAGAATCGGTGTCCTCGCACTCCGCACAGCCCGATGCGTCGTGCTCGCGGATTCGGTTCAGTACGGCGTCCACTTGCCGCTCGGCGTGATAGATCGCGTCCCGGTGCGCCTCGTTGTAGGCGTGGATAGCGCGGCGCTGGGTGAGGGTTTGGGTGTTCATGCGGCCACCTCGTCGTGATCAAGCACGAAGCAGGCGATATGTCGGCCAGTGCCCTTGCCCTGCGATCCATCTTCCGTAGCCATCCAGCGCACATCGCCTAGATTGCGAACTTTCGCGCCGGCAGCTAGAAGCATCAGTACCCACTTGTCGATGGGATAGACCAGCACAACGCGCTTTCCCTGCTGGTGTTCGGCAATGGCTTTACGCGCCCACGCTGTCGGGCCTTTTTTCTTGCCCTCGTGGATGATGGATCCGAAGGGCGGATTGACGTAACTCGACATGCCCCACGGCTGCGTCAGCCCATCGAATGATTCCGGCTTCGGATACGGGCACGGATCGAAGTCGAAGGAAAACTCAACGTCGAGCTGCTTGAACAACGCGGGCGGCGTCAACCAGTAGTGCTTGCCGTCGCCTCCGTTGCCCTTGTGGAATTTGTTGTCTTCGGGCAAAAGCTGGCTTTGGTGCAGAACGTCCACTGTGTTCATGCTCAGCCCTCCTTGGACGCGAGGAGAGGGTCGGCCTGTTGCGCGTCAACCGGCGCCGCTTCGACGGCATTGAGCAGATCGACGGCGAGCTGCGCGGCTTCTTCGCGCTCCATGCGGATGGAGAACGGACCGCAGTCGATGTGGATTTCATCGCCCATTTTTACGGCGACCTTCAACTGCTGTGCGTAAGTGCTGACGTGTGCGTGTGCCATCTCTTCCTCCCTCTGCCCTGGTGGGCTGATGGGTGAAGCTTAGGCACTCCTACGGTTGCTGTCAATAGGGATTCCTACGTAAATATGCAACTATAGAGTTCAGTATTTGACGTGGCGCACAAAAAGCCCGCGTCGGCGGGCTTCGTCTGTGTTTCGGCGGGCTACTTCGTTTTCCCGTCCGGGGTGTCCGCTCGCTTCACTGCCTTACTTGGCTCGGGCCGTGTCCTTGCTGCCCCGTTGTCACTTACCAACACCAGCTTTAAAAGCATCCAGCTCCAGGCCAAGGGTGCGGAGGGCCTCTTTCACGCTAACGATGGACGACTTGAGCATCTCAAGATCCATGTTCACAGGGTGAGACTGGCTCGGCGTCGCGCTCTGCCGTCCGGTCATGATGTATTCGGGGGTGGTGCCTAGATACGCGGCGGCGGACACCAGGTTGTCGCCGCTAATCATCTTGGTCGGCTTGCCTTTGCCGAACCATCCACTGACCGATCCGCCCTTGATGCCGCAGGCGCGAGCGAGCCCCGCCGCCGACTTGGTTGGGTCGGCCCGGAGTAGGTCTTCAATGCGTTGGGCCCATGGCGGAAGCATTAGGGAAGCCTACGCGCTGGCAACATAGGAATGCCTATTGACACTGCGTGTAGAAATGCCTATGCTTCGCGCATGGACGACTCCGAAATCATCGACAAGCTCGGCGGCACATCCGCTGTCGCCGAAATCTGCAAGATCAAGCCGCCCAGCGTGAGCGAGTGGCGCAAGAACGGCATTCCCGACGCGCGCCGCCAGTTCCTCGAACTGCTGCGTCCGGATGTATTCGGCGAGCCGTCCACCGACAAGCGCGAGGTCGCCGAACGGATCGCGGCATTACTGAGGGCCGCCGCATGATCGGCACAAGCAGGTCGCGTAGTCGTTCTTCTGATCGCGTGTTCGGCCACGTTGAGCCCACGCGGTCACTGTTCAGTGCGTCGCTTCGCCGGCTAGCCAACAGCTTGCCGCCGACCCCGCGCAAACCATCCCGTGCACCTAAAGCCGGTGGCAACGTCAAGGTTTCGGATGCGGATGCGCTCGCACTGCTCCGACGCATCGCTGCTGGCGAAAGCATTTCCAACGTGGCCCGCTCGGCGTCAGTTAGCGAAAACACGCTGCGTCAGCGGAATGACGGATCTAACCGGCCAGCCTTGGTGCGACAGATCGAAAGAGAGCAATCCGAATGACCCAAATCCACGACCACGGCGAGTCCGATCCTATCCCGTTCGACCTTGGTAGCTGGGCGCCCGTTGCGGATGCAATCCGGCGCGACCTGGAAGGGCAGATGGGGCGGGCGATGACGGATGTTGAGGTGATGGCATGAAAGCCAGCGACATGTTTATCGAGGCCCGTATCCGCGTCCTTGGCGCGGCTTGCAACATCGCCATGCTTAAGGGTGATGACAAGTCGGCGCTGGCGATCTGGAACGGCTACAAGGCGGCGCATGCGGCGCGGTCACCCGAGGTTGTGGCGGAGATGGAGCGGCGGATGGGGGCGAAGTGAACTACGTCGAATTTTATCCGGGTGACTACATGCGCGACACGGCCCACCTTTCGCTCACGGAACACGGCGCATACGTGCTGCTTTTGCTGCACTACTACGCTACCGAAAAACCATTACCCAACGATAACCCGACCCTTTTCAGGATTGCGCGTTCGATGGGCGAAACTGAAAAGGAGGCGGTTATTCGTGTTGCTGACGAGTTCTTCCCGGTCAGTTCTGAGGATGGGCTTCGGCACAATGCTCGCGCAGACCGTGAAACCTCGAAAGCCCGCACCAGGGTTGAGTCTGCAAGGGAAAACGGCAAGAAAGGAGGGCGCCCACCGAAACCCAAAAATAACCCAACCCTTTCCGAAACAGAAACCCAACCCATAACCCAACCCATAACCGGATCGAAAGCTCACCACACGCCACACGCCATAGAAGAGCAAAGATCAAAAGCTATTGAGCAGCAAACTGCTCGACCGAGCGCCAGCCGCTTCGCTGAGTTCTGGAACGTCTACCCGGTGAAGAAGGGAAAAGCCGACGCCGAGGCCAAGTGGAAGTCTCGGAAGCTGGATGCCATCGCGGACCAGATCATCGCGGACGTGAAGCGCAGGCTTGCCGAGGATCGGCAGTGGCGCGACGGGTACATCCCCCACGGATCGACATACGTCAACGGGTGCGGCTGGGAAGACGCGATCGAGCCTGGGCGCAATGCCGCGAACAGCGAAACCCCTGATTACCTCGTGGGGGCGATCTGATGCGCGCTTGCGAAATAAGCGCCGCACTTTCCGGCCAGATCGAAACCGTTGTCCGCCACCTTCTGCCGAACGGTCGCCGGGTTGGCCAGGAATGGCGCGTCGGCGGGACTGATGGCGAGGCCGGCAAGTCGATGGGCGTGCACATGTCCGGCGAAAAGGCCGGCGTGTGGCTGGATGGCGCATCGGGCGAGACGGGCGACGCCATCGGCCTGTGGATGGCCTGCCGCCGCGTGGATCTTCGCACCGCTTGCAGTGAAGCGATGGAGTTCTGCGGCATTCGCGAGGATCGCCCGGAGCATCATGCCAAGACGTACCGCAAGCCTGACCGCGACGGCGTGCATGCGCTGAGCGCCGAGCATGCGGCGTGGCTCCGCGACGTGCGCAAGCTGCCTGATGCGAGCCTGAAGGCATACCGGCTGGCAAGCCGCGGCGATCGCCTGATGTTCCCGTTCCTACGTGGCGACGAGCTGGTATTTGCCAAGTACCGTAAGCTGCCGAAGCAATTCAGCGCCGAAGCTGAGTGCGAGCCGATCCTATTCGGCTGGCAGGCAATTGACCCATCGGCCCGTGCTGTCGTGATCTGCGAAGGCGAGTTGGACGCCATCGCGTGGCACGCCTACGGGTTCCCGGCGCTGTCCGTGCCGACCGGCGCTGGCGCCCACAAGTGGATCGAGGGCGAGTTCGACGCGCTGTCGGTGTTCGACACGATCTACCTGAGCTTGGACATGGATGCGGCGGGCCAGAAGGCTGTGCCGGAATTGTGCGAACGACTAGGGCGCGAGCGGACGAAGGTAGTCACGCTGCCGCACAAGGACGCGAACGAATGCCTAATGCAGGACACCGCGCCTGAAACGATCGCGCTCGCCTTGCGCGATGCACGCACGCTCGATCCGTCTGAATTGCGCAGCGCGTCGGAGTTCGCCGATGCCATCTGGGCCGAATACAACCGCACCGACGAAGGCATCTTGCTGCCGTGGCCCAAAACCCACGAAACGATCAAGTTGCGCCCGGGTGAGTTGTCGATATGGGCCGGCATCAACGGGCACGGCAAGTCTGCCGTGGTCGGCAACGTCATCGGGCATGCGGCAATGGATGGCACGCGCTGCTGCGTCGCGTCGATGGAATGGCGCACGCCGCTATGGCTCGCCCGCATGGGCCGGCAGATCGCAGGCACAGGCAAGCCGACCCGCGCATTCAGCGATCACATCACGGCGCAGTACAAGGACTCGCTGTGGGTGTTTGACGTAGCGGGCGCGGCAAAAGCTGGCCGCATCCTCGAAGTGTTCGCCTACGCCCGCCGCCGCTATCGGATCGAGCTGTTCGTGATCGACAACCTGACCAAGTGCGGGTTCGCGGATGACGACTACGCCGGTCAGAAAAAGTTTGTCGAGACGCTGGCCGACTTTGCCCGCATGAACGATTGCCACGTCTGCTTGGTGGCGCACATGCGCAAGTCCGACAGCGAGGACGCGCCGAGCGGGAAGATGGGCGTCAAGGGGAGCGGCGGCATCACCGACATGGCGACCACGGTCTTTGAAATCTGGCGCAACAAGGCGCGAGAGAAAGCCCTTGCGCGCGAGGCCGCGACGCAAATCCCACTGCCTGAGAAGTACCAGCCCGATGGGGAGTGCGGAGCCGACACGCTGCTGCTGGTGCTGAAGCAGAACGCGACAGGCAATGAGCCGACCGTCCGCCTGTGGTTTGACAAGGGAAGCACGCAGTTCCTGGCCGGGTCGTCGCATAACCCGCGACCGATGATTTCGTTCTCCACCGCGTCGAGTGCCGTCGCATGACTGACGAGCGCTCCCTATACGAAACCGATCGCAACCAGTGGCTTGCATTCGTCGCGCCCAACATGGCCCGCAGGCTCGCAACAGAGCCGGATGCAACGCTCGGCGCCACTTGGGCACGAATCCCCCGCGACTACCAAACCGCCGTCTGGCAGCACCTGGACGAGCCGCAACGTGCACGCATTCGCACATTGAGGAAAGCCGCATGAAGAACGACAAGCTGATCCGTCTCGCCGACATGGACGCTAAGAGGGGTGGGCGATGAGTGCTGTGATGAAAACGTCCGTGGCTGGCGAGCTTGTCGAAGCCGAGGAGTTCTTTGCGCCAACGCCCTACGGCCTGATTGACGTTGCCATCTATGCCGGGAGTAAAGCCGCATGACCCCAACCGAAGCCGCCGCCATCCTTCGCCAGCACAACGCGTGGCGCCGATACAACGGTGATGAGCCGATGGATATGCAGTCGCCGCAGTTGCTCGGCGAGGCGATTGACGTTGCGACCCAGTTCATCGAAGCACATACGGATGGTGATGTATGACCGCCCGCACGATCTTCCTGGACGCGGACAACGCCCGCGACCGCATGGTCTATGCGTGGAAGGTGGCTTGCGAGCTGCTGCAGTTCGGCAAGCCGGTACGCGTGCGGATTGACGAAAAGAACCCAACGCGCACGCTTGAGCAGAACGACCTTATGTGGGCCGTGCTGACTGATATCGCCCGCCAGGTCGAGTGGCCGGTAGATGGAAAATTGCAGCTACTGGAACCGGAGGACTGGAAAGACATTCTTTCCGCCGGGTTGCGCAAATCGCAGCGGGTCGCGCAAGGCATCGAAGGCGGCTTTGTGATGCTGGGCCAGCGTACCTCGCGCATGACGATCGGAAACATGTCGGAACTGATCGAGCTGGCCTATGCGTTCGGCGCTGAGCATGGCGTGGTGTGGCATGAGCAACGGAGGGCGGCATGAACGAACTGTCGCTCTTCACCGGTGCTGGCGGCGGCGTGCTCGGCACTCACCACTTACTTGGATGGAAAACCTGTGGCTATGTCGAATGGAACGAATACTGCCAGCGCGTTATTGCCGCGCGAATCGCAGACGGATACCTCACCAGCGCACCCATCTTCACTGACGTGCGTGAGTTCGTTCAGTCCGGTGCAGCCGAGCAGTATCGAGGCATTGCGGACGTGGTTGCAGCAGGCTTTCCCTGCCAGCCGTTCAGTGTTGCCGGAAAGCAGCTTGCCGCAAACGACGAACGCAACATGTGGCCCGCAGCACGCGATGTCATTCGCATCGTACAGCCGCAATCCGTTCTGCTTGAAAACGTCCCCGGACTTGTTTCCTGCGGATATATCGGAACCGTCATCGCTGACCTGGCCGCGCTGGGGTATGTGGGGAGGTGGGGAGTTATTGGAGCTTGCGACACCGGAGCGCCGCACAAACGCGACCGGCTCTGGATCGTGGCCCACACCAAATGCGGCGCCAGTGAGCAACGATGTGACGCTGCAATGCAGCGGGGATGGCAGGGCGAAACCGAACAAGTTGGGATGGGCGGTGGCGACATGGCCGACACCTCGCGCAAGTTCGGCAATGGCAGCAGCAATCACACCGGAAGCGATAGCGAGCACGCACAGGCGGTTTCCGAATCTGGAAACGGTGGTGACGGCTCGGACATTGGCTACGCCAACGCTGCAAGACAGCAAGAATTGCACGCTCCCGCCATCGCAAGTCGGACGCAGCCACTTGCCGGGGGACTTGCTGGCTGGTGGCTACGCGACCCCGGGGATGAGCCTGAATCCGGAGTGGGTCGAGTGGCTGATGGGGTGGCCTATCGGGTGGACCGCCTTAAAGCCATTGGAAACGGTCAAGTTCCAGCAGTGGCTGCACGCGCATGGTGGGAGCTAGCCGCATGAAGCGCTCCCCCATGCCACCGCGATCCGCGCCGATCAAGCGCGCCACGACGATCCGCGCCAGCGGTAAGCGCAAGGCCCGCAGCAAGGCGACGAAGGCGCACATGTCCCGCGTTGCCGAGATTGGCTGCATCGCCTGCCTGATCGCCGGTACGCCAGGAACGCCACCAGAGCTTCACCACCCCCGAACCGATGCCGGGGCAGGGCAGAGGGCGCCGGACAGCGATGTGATTCCACTGTGCCCGCCGCATCACCGGGGAACGATGCATCCGAAGGTGCCGAGCATCCATCTCGACCGGGTGAGGTTTATCGAGACGTTCGGCAGCGAGGCGGAATTGCTAGGTAAGGTTCAACTGATTTTGAAGGGAGCGAAGTAATGCAAAAGGTACGCAAATGCGCCGAGGCAGTCCGCGATGTGCTGGCGAAGAACAAGCGCGCCATGTCTGTGCGCGACCTGTCCGCCGCGTTGGAGTCGGAAGGCTTCACGCTGGCGCAAGTCAAGACGTCGTGTTTCGAGATGGCGAAGCGCGAGGCGGTCGTGAAGTGCGGCACGGGTGGGCGGCAGTTGTTCAAGCTGGGGACTGTCAAGCCGAAACAGCGATTCAACGTGTCGATTGCGCCGGCCAGCAACGTGCCGGTGATACGTGCCACGCAGAGCGTCGAAACGATCGACGAATGGATGCGCCGAACGGGCCGGACTGTGCAGCGGCTTCCGATTGGCGCAACCGCGTTTCCGCTGCGAAGGATTGCGGCATGACCGTCGTCAAGTTCCGCCACGCGCCGATGTTCGAGGAACGGCTATGCGACGCATGCCAGCGCAAGGGCGACCCTGAGCCGTACTGGCCGGCAGATAGCGAGTTCTGGCCGCGCGTGAATGGCTTGCTGGATTACCGCATGTGCAAGGCGTGCCGGGCTGAGGCTGTGGCGAAGTCGAGGATGCGGAGGAAGGCGGCATGATCCACCACCGCCGTCGCGTGGACGAGAACCAGAAGCAGATCGTCGCCGCACTCAAAGCCATCGGCGCCTGCGTACTCGATCTGTCCGCCTCAGGCGGTGGCGTGATGGATCTGCTGGTGATCTTCCGTGGCCGCGTGCTGATGGTCGAGGTGAAGAATCCCGCCAAGCCGAAGGCCGATCAATCGTTGACGCCAGCGCAGATTCGTGTGCATGCGGAAATCGGCAGGGCGGGCGGCGAAGTACACATCATCCGAACGATAGACGAAGCCATTGCATTGGTAACCAAGGGGTAACCCATGAACTACGCACATTTTGCTGAGTACGTTCGCAACATCGAGGATGACCTGGTGCAGAAGTTTGGCGTGTCGCGTGATGGTGCCAAGCGGATCGCGCAGCGGCTTGAGCTGGATGCCCTCAAGGATTACACCAACACGAGGGATCGCAACCAGCTCGTCATTGAGTACCGCGAGCTTGGCCCGTGCCTGCTGGCTGAGCGCATGGGCGTTTCGCGCGACACGGTAACGCGCCGATACAACGCAGCAGTTGCCGCAAATTCTCCGCAGGCAGCAGACGCGGCGTAAGACATAAACCCGATTTACTAGCACCACTCCCCAGAGGATTGGTGCATGACCCAGTTAGCCGAAGTCGAGTTGCAAACCAAGCTTGATACGCTGCGTCATTTCGTATCCGGCCACACGTTCGACGAAGCGCCCGCCGCGTTCAAGGACATCGAATCCATCAAGGTTCGGATCAACGTCCTGCGCGATCCGGACCATTACCAGAAGTTGCAGGCCGAGTCGGCTGCCAAGCGGTTGCGGTATGTGCGGAGGGCGTGGTGATGCTCGCCCACATGCCGCCATTCACCAAGCCGGAAGCCGCCTACGATTCGCGCCGTATGTACGACGAAACGAGCGCCATCGCTGCGGCGCAGGACGCGAAGCTCGATCCGGTCAGTGATGTTGAGTCGAAAGTCCGCACGGCGATGCAGTATCTGTATCACGCGCATCTGTTGCTGAAAGAGGCTTTCACGTACACATCCGGCAAACGTG
>JAHFRU010000030.1 GCA_023266115.1 Gammaproteobacteria bacterium | reverse complement strand
GATAACTAAGGATATGGCCATGGAGAGAGGATTGCCGACAAAGGCGCTATGGGATCGCCTTCCCGAAATCGTTCGCTTCCGCGATCAACCGGGGATGACGGAGACCTACAGTTTTGCGGGCGCCGAGGGCACGACCGAGCTGGAAGGCCAGCTGTTCCGGCAGAGAGCGCGGCCATCTAAGGCGGTCTATTTGTTCATGCACCCCACAGCCACGGTCCAGCTGCTCCCAATGCCTGAGGCGCTTGCCGATGCGGGGTTGCACGTACTTTGCGCGTCGAGTCGCTACCCGAGAAACGATAGTGCGCTGATTATGGAAAAGGTCGCCTACGACATGGGCCAGTGGGTGCGCCACGCGCGCGAGTCGCTGGGTTATGAAAAGGTGATCCTGGTGGGATGGTCGGGCGGCGGCTCGCTATCGCTGTTTTATGCGGCCCAGTCTGAACATCCGACAATCACCCACACGCCCGCCGGCGACCTTTATGACCTGACAGCAGCGCGGCTGCAGCGGGTTGACGGAATAGTCCTCATCGCCGCCCACCTCAGCCGGGCGGAAGTGCTGACCGAATGGCTTGACCCCTCCGTCATCGACGAATTCGACCCGGACACGCGCGATCTCGAATTCGATATCTATAGTCCGGACTGCCCGAACAAACCACCATTCACCGCTGACTTCATCGCCGCCTTCCGCGAGAGGCAGCGGGCCCGCAATCGCAGAATTACCGCCTGGGCCGAGGAAATGCTTGCCACGCTCCGTCGTCGCAACGACGGCGAAACCGAACGCGCCTTCGTCACGCACCGCACGATGTGCGACGTGCGCTGGATTGATCCGACGATCGACCCCAATGGACGCGCGCCGGGGGCATCCTATCTTGGCAATCCACGCACGGTGAACGTGGGACCCGCTGGTTTGGCGCGATTCTCAACCCTGCGCTCGTGGCTGTCGCAATGGTCCTACGACCTATCCAACTCCAAGGCTGCCGTTAACGCGACAAAGATCCATCGGACCCCTGTGCTGCAGATCGAGAATGAAGCGGACGACGCGGTTCCCGCGAGCCATAATCCGATCATTCACAACGCGCTCACCGTTGCGAACAAGGAATTTGTGAGCATCAAGGGCGCGACCCATTTCTACCAGGGCCAGCCCGAACATATCAGCGCTTGTATCGACGGGATCATCGACTGGAGCCACCGCAACGATTTGTGATCTGGCCGCCGCGATCGACGCGGCGCCTCCGCATTTTCGCTGCGGCGCGGCCGGCTTACGCCGGCCGGTCGC
Organism: Gammaproteobacteria bacterium; assembly: GCA_023266115.1. Classification (GTDB taxonomy): domain Bacteria; phylum Pseudomonadota; class Gammaproteobacteria; order VBWC01; family VBWC01; genus VBWC01. Next base: position 7,629 of record JAHFRU010000030.1, on the reverse strand, counting down.
GGATTCCTTGCGGGGATCAGTTGTAGACGGCGTCCCGGATGTCGGACACGAACTTCCCCGACATACCCTCAAAGGCCGTGTTGGTCATGGCCACGACCGTCAGCGCGTTTGCACGATCGATGAACCAGCTATTGCCGTATCCGCCGGCCCAGTGAAGCGTTCCGGGAGACTGCGGCGACGGGACGGCGTGCGGATCTGCAAGCACTGCCCAGCCGAAGCCGAAGCCCCAACCCGGCCCCCAGGCCGCAGCCTGAGGTCCGAGCTGATCGGTCGCCATCATCTCGACTGTTTCAGGCTTCAGGATCGGACCACCCCCGAGCCGGATGGTTTCCAGAAAGTGCAGGACGTCGCCCGCAGTCCCCACCATCCCACCCCCGCCTGACGGATAGGAGTTTGGATCCAGGATACGGCTCGGCGCGAACGTTAGCGACCCGTTGAAGGCATCCAGAGGCACTACCATGCCGTCCGTGATGCGGACGGGAACGGATTCGCTGTTGAAGTAATTCGTCGCGAGCCGCTCAACATCCGCAACGGCAAAGCCGGTATCGACGATACCCAGCGGATCCGTGACCAGTTTGCGCACAGCATCGCGTAGCGAACCACCGGTAACGCTCTCAACCACCCCTCCCATCACATCCATGCCAAGGGAATAGCGAAAACCCGACCCCGGTGCGGCGGTAAGCGGGGCGGCAGCCAGGCGCCGAAGATTCTCGGATAGCGACAATCCCGGTTGATCCAACCCGTCGGAGACGTCGAGGCGACGATAATGGCCATCGCTCCCTTCCTGAAACGGATAGCCGAGCCCCGATGTGTGCGTGAGCAGATGGCGGATCGAGATGACCGGAACCGATCCATCGGACAGGCGCGGCTGAAAGTCGGGCAGGAAGCGCGTCACTGGATCGTCCAGCCTCACAACACCATCCTCGATCAGGCGCATCACGGCGGCGGTGACAAAGGGTTTGGTCACCGATGCAAATCGGAAAATGCTATCCGTTTGCATCGGCTTTTGCGATTCACGGTCTGCAAATCCCGCCGCGCGGCGATAGGCGATCTTGCCGCCCCGGGCGACGATCACGACCGTTCCCACCAAACGATTGTCGGCGAGAGCATTGTCTATCGCGCGATCCAGGCGATCGGACACATCCGCGCCTTTAAAGGCTGATGAACTCATAAGTTCAAACTCTCCCGATACTCTCGCAGACCGGACGCGGCCCGCACCTAAGCGATTGCAGTCATCAACCGCGCGGTGGAGAGCGACGACGATTCGGTCGGAGGCAAGGCCTGACCATCAGCACACCTCTCCACGCAACCTTCACGTCGCAGACCGCCACCGTGCAGTTCCTTAGTTATCTAACCATTAGTGATGTAAGTATCGGCGCGCAACATTGATGTGGGGCATCCATGGTGGCGAGGACACCCACTATCGCATCAGTCGCCTGCCTCATGAGTGATGCCGGCGACCCCTCGGTCCTCTCGGCGCCGCCGACCCGGCTTCGCGTCGGGCTCCTCGGGGGAGAGGCTCCGAATCGCAGCTTCTAGATTGGTCTGCAGCTCGCCCAATAGGGCGATCTGGAGATCCGCTTCGCGGCGCGAAATGCCGGTCTTAGCGATATCCCCAACTTCGATGCCAATGGGCAGAAGCTTCCTTTTCAGCTCGTGACCGTAAGGGGTGAGGAAGATGTTGATCTTCCGCTTGTCCGCCGCGTTGCGGACCCGGGCAACGATTCCCCGTTGCTCCATGGAAGCGATCGCCGAAAGCGTGGTCGGCTCCATCGTTCCAACAAGGTCGGACAGTTCCTTCTGGGTTAAGCCGTCCTGGTCCCACAGGACGCGCAAGAAGTACCACATGCCCAGGGTGACGCCGAACTGCTCGATCTTCAGCTGTAGCAGCTTTTGCATAAGTCGATGCGTGAGTCGGATTTGATATCCGATACTCAGGTCGAACGGCAGGTTGATTTCCCCGCTATCTCCGCTCATCGAAATCGGCCCTGCATGACCCGAACCATCGGGCCTGTTGAATGTCGAAACCAGCGTGCATTCCTTCTTGGCAACCGCCCCAGCCGCGTGGGTCGGTTGACTTGTTAATGGATTATGACTTGACGGTCCCGCGGTTTCTCATCCGGGTCGAGGGCGAGATTCCGGCGTTCGTTCGGCGGCCTTGATGGTCGTGACTGCCATATATTCAACCGACGTAAGGGCACGAGGGCCACCCTAGTTCGGGCGGGATTCAAAGGGCCGGAGAACCCACGCTCAATCCGCGTGGAATAGATAGGGTGTCACCGAAGCACGATTCAGACCCGTTCGACCGCGAGCGCAAGGCCCATGCCGACGCCGATGCAGAGCGTGGCAAGGCCCAGTCTGCCGTCAGTATCCAACTGGACGTTGGCGGGCAGGTGCACCATCAAAGCCGTTGCCCCTGCCTCATTGGGAGGGCGAACATGGCGACACGCCCCAGGGAGAGTGCATTTGTCCAACAGGCCCGCCCAGCTCAATCCGGAATGGAGCCTTGGTTATCAGGTCCGGCGCTGCCATCGGCGGTTCGATCGCCTGCTCAATGCGATGCTGGCGAAGCACGATCTAAAGACGGGCTTCTGGTATTACCTTCGTGTGCTGTGGATCCGCGACGGCGTCACCCAGAAATATCTGAGCGACATGACCAACGTCACAGAAAACACGACTGTGTCGATAATCAACAACATGATGCAGCACGGGCTTGTAGAGCGCACCCGCGACAAGGTTGATCGCCGCAAGTTGAGCGTTACGCTGACCCAACGAGGCAAAGCCCTGGAAGCGGAGCTCATGCAATATGCGATCGACATTAACCGCATCGCCGTCGCCGGGATCGATCCGGCCGAGGTTGCGACGTGCGTCGACGTGCTTTCGCGCATGTCAGCCAATCTCGCCGCCGAATTCGATTCTATCCCGAACACCCCCGCCGAGGACTGACAGGGCGCAACCGGTCAGCGGCCGCTCGCCGGGTATCCTGCGGCAGCCCGGCAAAGACGGAGCATCGACAACCACGCTGCTCCCGCACCGCTTATGCTCCGCCCCGTCATTTCCCGGATTGCATCACGTCAGATCTTGAACTCCGCGAACGTCTCCGGCGCGAACATGTCCTCGATCGTCAGCTGGCGCGGCGACAGACCCTGCTCATGATGATAGCGCGTGAAGGTCTCGAGTACGTGGCGGTTCTTCTCGATTCCGTAAGGCCACCACTGATCGCCCAACGTCGCGATCGTTTCCTCGACCGCGGCAATTTGCCAGGGCAGCATCGTCTTGAGCGAGGCTGAGACGCGCAGCTGTTCGTAGGTTAGCTGCTGCGCCTGGACGAACGCCTTGTAGAGCGCCTGTGCGATCCAGCGGTTCTTCTCGTAAATGTCGCGGCGAATGGCAACGACGTGCATGATCGGGAAGATATTCGTCTTGCCGAAATAGGCTTTCTCGACCTGGACGAAGTCCGGGAACAGGCGCCGCACATTGTGCGGTTCCGAATAGAAGGTCGATGGAGCACGCGCGGTGTGCAGCGCGTCGATCTCGCCATCAGCCAACATCCGGGTCAGCGTCTGGTTTGGCCCGATCGGCTCAACCTTGAACTTGTCCGGCAGATTGAGTTTGAGCTTTTCCTCACGGCCCGGCTCTTCCTCGCCGCCCGTGACATAAGTGACCGACGCCGGGTCGATGCCATATTCGTCCTGCAGGATACCGCGGATCCAGACCGGCGCGGTCATCTGATATTCCGGGACGCCGATGCGCTTGCCGACAAGGTCGGACGGTTTTTCGATGCCGCTCTTGGCCGACACGAAGATGCAGGAATGACGGAAGAAACGTGACGGGAACACCGGGATGGCGATAAAGTCTGGATTGTCCCGGCCCAGAGTCACGCAATACGATGACATCGAAAGCTCGGCGGCATCGAACTCGCGATTGCGCAGCATCCGGAAGAACGTTTCCTCGACGGACAGCACCTGAAAGTTGAGATCGATCCCATCGGGGCGGACCGTCTGCGACAGCAGCGCCTCGGTGCGATCATAGCCCCAACAGGCGAGCGAGAGGTTCAATCTAGTCATACGGAAACGGCCTCCAAAGTGTCGATAATCATGGCTGTGGGTGCGATTTCGCTGCCGGTGCGGCTCGATTCGAGTAGGGCTGCGCAGCACGCCACCGTCTTCACGCCCCAGCGGCCATCATGGATCGGCTGGACCAGACCGAGTGCGCCTTCAACGAATTCATCGATGACCTCGACCCGCGGCAGGCTTGGCGGATCGATCGCGAGAAACTCACGGTGTTCATCGCCATAGAGCGTGATGCCTTGGGGCGAGAGCTTGAGATCGGCGCGTTCGCAACTGACCAGCACAAAGCCGAAATGCTCATGATACGGCGCCGGCGGTTCGCTGGTCGATGCGCCGTCCTCGCCATACGCTCGGCGTATCTTGGCAGCGCTTTCGGTCGCTGGTTCGAGGTTCCTGAGCGCGCGCCGCGTGTCACCGTATTGCTCCGGATCCTTCTCGCGGCCGAGTTCCGATATCCAATTAACCAGTTCGTCGGAATCATAATGGGCGTAGCCACTGTACGTCAGCGATGCGACAGCCCCACCCTCGAATCCCATCATCGCGGCATATGCGCCCTCGCTCGGGCGACTGGAATCCCAATTGCCCGCAACCGCGCGCACGAATGTCACATCGCGTCCGACAAGCCGCCGCGCCACGTCAATTTGGTGAGCGGCTTGACTGTAGACAACGCCCCCACCACGCGCGCTGTCCAGCTCTTCGGGGCGACGCGGCCGATACATGAAATCGGTGAAGTTCATCGCCGTGAGTTGCCGCACCGCACCAAAGCCGCCGCTGGCGATCAACTCGGCGGCTCGGCGGACCGGGGCATCAAAGCCATGGCTGGGGCCGACCAGGAGCAGTTTGCCGGCCCGGCGTGCCGCCGCTTCCATCGCGACGCACTCGGCGACAGAGATCGCCATCGGCTTTTCGACCAGAACATGCTTGCCCGCACCGAGGGCCGCGATTGCCTGCGTCGCGTGCAGTTCGTGTGGCGTCGCGATATAGACGGCATCAATATCGGCGGCGAGCAACCCCTCCAGGCTTTCATATGACTTGGCTCCGAACTCGCGCGTGAATTGAGCACGTGGGGACGCGCGCAGATCGAACGCCGCGGCGATCTCGACCCGTGGGTGCGCGCGCAACGCCGGAAGCGTCAGCATGAACCCCCGGCCAAGGCCGACAATGCCGATCCGAAGTGCCTTCATGTTTATCCTCGATCTGCCAGGTCGGTCCTTGAAATGCGGCCCGCTTGAAACGCACAATACTTCTATGTAGAAGTGTTTTCAAGAAGTGGATGAAACACCTTCGTGGCACGGCGCCTTGGCACAGCCACTTTGCGATAAGGATAGGCGATGACACCCCAACAAAATGACATCCTCGCCCGAGTCGAGGGCAGCGCGCCGATGGGCAGGCTGATGCGCCAGCACTGGATGCCCGCGTGCATGTCCGAAGAGGTGGCCGAACCGGATTGTACGCCGCTGCGCGTCCGCCTCCTCGGCGAGAATATGGTGGTGTTCCGCGACAGCAAGGGTCGTCTGGGCGCGCTTGACGAGCAATGCCCGCACCGCCGCGCGTCGCTGGCCTTTGGCCGCAACGAGGAATGCGGCCTGCGTTGCCTCTATCATGGCTGGAAGTTCGACGTGAACGGCAACGCCATCGACATGTCGTCCGAGCCGGTCGACGCCAAGCTGCGCAGCACGATGAAGACCAAGGCCTATCCGGTCCAGGAGGCCGGCGGGTTCGTCTGGGTGTGGATGGGCAATCCCGATCAGGTGACGCCGTTCGACAAGCCCAACTGGGCGACCGTACCGGACGACAAGATCAGCATCGTGAAGATGCATGGCGCATGCAACTGGGCACAGGTGCTCGAAGGCTCCATCGACTCGGCGCACAGTTCGAGCCTGCACTCGTCCAACATGCCGACGGCAACCGAGGTCAGCGGATCGACCGCGACCGACACCGCCTGGCTACGGCCGTCGGCCGACAAGGCGCCACGCCTTGAGGTCCAGAAGACCAGCTTTGGCTTCCGCTATGTCGCGATCCGCAAGCCGATCGTCGACGCCGATGCCACTGATTATATCCGCATGACACTCTATGTGGCGCCCTATACCGTCCACATTCCATCGAATGACCAATATCATCTGAGCCAGATGCTGGTCCCGATCGATGATGAGAACACGATGTTCTACTGGGTCGCCTGGCATCCCGAAAAAGGCATTTCGACCGACGCATGGCGCAAATTCTGCGGTGCCGAGATCGGCAAGGATGTCGAGCCGATCACCTTCAAAAAGATGCGCAACGCAGGAAACAACTATCTCCAGGATCGCGTAGCCATGAAGGACGGCGATTTCACCGGTATCTACGGCATCCCGGCGCAGGACATGGCGATGTGGGAATCGATGGGTACGCTCGCCGATCGTGGCGATGATCGCCTGGGGTCGAGCGACAAGGCGATCTTCACGTTCCGCACACAGATGTACCGCGCCGCGCAGGCGGTGGAAAAGGGCGAGCCGGCGATCGGCACGACCGAGCCGCACATTCCGAACGCCAAGCTCATGTCGTTCGAAGGCATCGTGCCTAAGGGCACCGACTGGCGGCTGCTCAATGTCTCGGACGAAGAGGCGGATATCATGCGGACCGTATCGACAGATGTCGACGCTCTCGGGGACGTCCGCGCTTGATGATGTCCCTGCCGCCCATTGCCGGGCTCGACGCGGATGCCGTCAGTCATTTCGTCCAGTCCGTACTCAAGGAGGATCTGGGGCTAGGTGGTGATGTCACCACCGACCTCACCATCCCCGCCGACGCACGGCTGATCGCGACGATCCAGACTCGCGAGCAGATTGCCGTTGCGGGCATCGATCTCGCCCAGGTCTTCTTCGAGGCCCTTGATCCCGATGTCCGGGTCGAGCGGCTTGCCAGGGATGGAGATGAGCTCCAGGCGGGTGCCCCGATCATGCGCGTGGAGGGTCGCGCCCGCCCGATGTTGTCGGCGGAGCGCTCGGCGCTGAACACGCTGCAGCACCTCACCGGTATTGCCACCCTTACTCGAAGCTATGCCAACATGATCGCGGGCACGTCGTGCATCCTGCTCGACACCCGCAAGACCATACCCGGCCTGCGCGCAATTGAGAAATATGCTGCCCGCATGGGCGGGGCGCACAATCATCGTATGCGGCTCGACGACGGCATCCTGATCAAGGACAATCATGTCGCGATCTGCGGCTCGATCGAGGCGGCCGTGCGCGCGGCCAAGGCGGGCAAGTCAGCACTCCCGGTCCAAGTCGAAGTCGACACAATCGACCAGATCGAGCCGGCACTGAAGGCAGGCGCCGATCGGCTGCTCTTCGACAATATGTCGGTCGAAATGCTGCGCGAGGGTGTGGCGCTGGTTGCGGGCCGCGTGCCGATCGAAGCGTCAGGTGGCGTGCGGCTCGATACCATCCGTGCGATCGCGGAAACGGGAGTTACTTACGTCTCCGTCGGCCGCATTACGCAGAGCGCACCGGCTGCCGATATCGGTCTCGATTACACAATAGCGGCTTGATGGTGCTGTCCGTCGAGGAAACGTTCTTCCGGA
>JAHFRU010000021.1 GCA_023266115.1 Gammaproteobacteria bacterium | reverse complement strand
TCTGGCCCTCAACAGCAGACCCCGTAAAACACTCGGATGGAGGACGCCTGCCGAGGCGCTCGATAAACTACTATACTTGGCTCAACAAACCGGTGTTGCGACGACTCCTTGAACCCAAGCAGTATGCCGCCGTAGATTACCGGACGATGCTCGCCACAAACGATATTGGGATGGTGGCACCGTGGGTATTCGAGAGCGCGGCGTTAGTCGCTAGTTAGTGGTCCGTTAAACTGGAGAACATCAGCTCAGTCTGACCCTATCGATCCTTCCATTGATCCTTTGCGTATCAATCGAGCCCTGACGCCAGAATCTCTCGTTCCATTGTGTAAATTATGCTGGCTCTTCTTTGTAGTCGCCAAGCTTAAGCCCTTCAATACTTATCTTGCATCGCTTGGTACAACCAAATCCTTTTACGAACGCATAGAGATGCTGCGGATCTGGTGCAGATATTTTTAACCATCGACTTAATTCGTCTGTATATGCTCGCTCACTTGTAGGACAATAATTACTACAAATTGGCTCCATATAGCGCTTTTGGCCATTTTTGTCGATAGGATACGGTATTCTCACGTCATGATTAATACAACGAGAGTTATCATGAATAAAATATTTGCATGCCCAACAATCCGGATAAGCGTTATCTACCATTAGACTCGCCTCCACAATCTCGAGTTAAATATAAAATCACTTGTTTTATGGGCAAAGCCACTCAACCCGTACTATAGGGTTGGGTGCAAGAATTGCCCCTACAAGTAACCCTAAACCACTCTGCGGTCCTGGGTCAGTTTCCATATTAGGATAAGGTATTAACGGAGATGCTATAACGATTTCGGTAGCTCCATTCGCATTTGGAATGCGACGAATATCAAAGTAGTTTTCACGTAATATTTCAATTTCTATAAAACTCTCAGCCCTCTCAGGATTTGGGGGATCATTTGGCCCTGGAATCTGATAAGCCGTTGCAACTAACAGTGCATTCTCGGGTGTTACTGGACAACCAACACCAGCATTGACCGGTTCGAAACCAGCGATAACTTGGAAAGGATCGGTAAAATATACTCCATTCCCTTGAAATAATTCCGTCGGCCCTGAGGCACCGATAACACCATTCTTGGCTATTTGTAAAAGTCTATCTCTAGAGACGTATTTTCTTAACATAACAGATGTCGGCGGATATTCTGTATCTGCAGTCTGCGAAATCGAAAACGCGATCCACAGCGCCACGATGATCGCGGCAACCAGCAGCCCGATTGGGCCTGCGGCCGCACCAGCGGCTCCTTCCGCGATGACTATTTCCAGTGCTCCGGCAGCATTAACAGCCAACGTCGCTCCTGCTTGTCGTACCAGCGATCCCAACATTAGCCCGACAATGGGTGTGAGGGGCACTTCGGGTAAAGGAATGATCGAGGCGTGTGACGGCGAATTATTCCCCTCCCGACCCCCGCTGATGCGATAACTGCCGGAGCCGGTGACGGGATCAATGAGGGTGTAGCCGACGCCGTCGAAGTTATCGACGGTGACATTGTGCTGCGGCACGGTCGCTTCGAGGCCGGCCTGCACGGCGCGGGTGATGTCGGCCTTGACGTCCGCGTCGACGGTCAGGATGGGCAGCACAGCATTGAGATTGCTTTGATTGATCCGATAGATGCGCTGGCCCTCCTGGTTGGCCTTGCGCAGGGCCGTGACGGCCGACATGGAGTGCCCTTCGGGAATCAGGAAGGCCTGGTCATAGATGCCGGATTCCAGATACGAGCCGATGTAACCGGCCTTTTGGACAAAAGCACTTGTGGCGGCTTGATCGTTTGTCACGTGCTGCGCCGTGATCCGGTTGTCTTTGATGTCCAGTAACCGTGTCTGGTAGGTGGCGGTGCGTGGTATGCCAAACAGATAGTTGATCGACAGCGGCGTGCCGGCGATGCCGTGCGACGGCAGTTGGTAGTAGATCACTCGCGCCATATCACTGGTGATTTGCCGGAAGGCTCCGTACTCGGCGAAGTACCCCAGTATGATCTGATGGTACATCTCGGCGGTAAAGTCCGGCAGTAAAGGATTGTTCAGATCAAACTGCTGCGTGCGTTTCTCCCAGGCATGTGCCGGAATACCGGCCGGATCGATCCCGAGTACGGAAAAGTCCCCGGCGCTTACAAAGTAATCGCGCCGTTGTTCGTACATGGGTGTGTTAATGGTGACTGAAAACACCTGGCTTTCCCCCATACGGGCCGCAGGTCCGGCCTGTATGACGCTACCGGCGATCTTCAATGCCGGTGTCACGTTGATCAGATAGGCGGGTAGCGAGGTGTCACCGTCCGCCAGGGCGGCATCGATCACCGCCTGATCTGCCGGTGTTGCGGCGTTATAACTAAATTCGATGCGTTGACCGGCGATGCCCGGCAGGCTTCTGGTGAGCGAAAACGCTGGCGCATCGAAGGTGCTGTCGCGCTCTGTGGCATAGAAAGCAAATTGCACAGTATGCCGTAGCGCGGCCGGGATTTCGGCGTAGGCATTGGCCCTGACTATCAGTTGGTAAGGTAACCCGGCGGATAGTATCGGTCGTTGTGATGCGACGATTTGCTTGTCTCCGAAGACGTCGGCAACCGTGGCATTGGCTTGCTGGCTGTTCACATAGGCCTGGAGTTCAGACTGATAGGAAGTTAGTGCGGTCTGCACGAGGCTTTCATCAACATTACGGACCCAGCCTTCCTGGGCGTTCGATTCGGCGGCCAGATTGGCCTGGGCCAGCAACGCCTGTTGGTCGAATGGAATATTTTGCGTTGGGGCTATGCCAGCTGTGTAGACATACTGCTTAAAACTCCCATCCATCGGCACCCAGGTATCGCCTTCGATGTGCTTCGCGCCACGGCTCGGCTGAAAGTCCACCCACGCCTCGACCCAGACATGTTCGAGTTTGACGGCGACGATCTTTCCGCCGGTCGCGAGCCCCGTGCTCGGGATGCCGCCCTGGGCGAGCAGTTGCAGCGCGGCCTCGGGGACTTCGACGCCGCCGACCCAGTTCATGACTTTTTCGATCGGGATCTGCACGGTGCCGTAAACATAGCGGGCCGGGATATCGGAGGCGCGGAGCAAGGCGATCAACAGGCTCGCGGTGTCGAAGGCATTGCCCTTCTTGGTCTCCAACGTCATTTGTGAGCCCTGAATGGAGCCGTAGGTCGGGATGAATTCGATGGTGTTGTGGACCCAGTTGTAGATATCGACCGGGCGGTGGTTGAGCTGGGCGGCCAGTGCCTGGATATCCGGGGTGAGCTGCACGTCCTCGGTCGGTGCGAGGTCAGCCGGTTGCGGGGTGTTGCTCGCGACCGGTATCAGCATACCCGGCGACAGGTGCGTGGATGCAAGCTGGGTCGGCTCGGGTGCGTTAAACAGCGCCTGCAATTCGGCCTTGGTTTCCTTCGGCGGCCGGACCTTGCCTTCGGGGACGCGGAATGGCAGATGGTTCGGATCAAACGGCTGCTGGGCGCGGCGGTGTTTCTTGGATTTTAGATGGTCTTTGGTCTGTTTCAGTTTCTGTTTTCTTAAGGTGGCGTCCTTTTCCTTGTCGGTCGCAGTCAGGTTGGTCAGGACGGTGTCCATCTCCTGGCGGTAGGTCGCGACGGCATCACGATGGCGTTTAAGGATGACTGGCGGGAGTTTCCTGGCCTTCAGGTGTTTTTCGATGTCGGCGAATTCCTGCATGGCGGTGGTGTCGAGGGTGGTGAGTTCTTTTTGCAGGGCCTTGAGCTCAGCGAGTTCGGCGGTGGCGGTTTCGTTGCGGGCGAGTTTGGCTTCGGTGCGTTCGAGTTTCTCTAGCAGTTTCTGGTTGGCCCTGGCGAGTTTGGCGCTGTTGGTGTCGGCTGAACTCTTAGCGATTCACTGCAGCTACCCCTAGTTGATAACATAAAGAATTAACGCAATAAAAAGGTAAAGGCCCACTGGTATTAAAATATCAAAAACGCTCTTTGGTGGGTATGCAATAAACATATCACCACCACCCCTTGCTCGCTTATCAAAGAATTCAATAATATTGCCCCTAATTCTATTATTAAAATCAAGCGTCATTAGATACAGCAAGACCACCAGAATGATACTCACGAAAATACTCACCTGCTCGTCATAACCTCCTGACGAGCGAATCACCAGGAAAGGAATACCAATCGATAAAGTGGATACTACAATTCTTAAAAAAAACTCAAACAGCGAACTAACGGCTCTCTTCATGGCAACATAATGATGCCTATATACCGTCAGGATGGCATAAGTAATAAAAAACAGAAGCGACCTAATACCTGCTTCTCCAGCAAAATCGGCCCCAATAGTTCCGAAGGAAATATAGAGTAGAAAGGCTGTGACAAGTATACAAATAAAATAAATCTCTCTCACCGCACCCTCCTAGGAATACCAGGCCGTGGAAAATATGCTAGTAAATCCTGCTAAAAATGCGAAAGGCGAATACTCTAATTTTCCTTCTTTTAATAGCTTTCCAAATGGTCCTACTAGAGTTAGTGCTACCGACACTGTCGTCAAAAACAATAATCGGTTTAACTCATTAACTGCATCTTCTTCGGTATCTGCAGTTGCCGCAATATGCTTAACATTTTGAGTGAATTTCCAGAATTGCCAAACTAAAAAAGCCGCAGCAATAAAATTTCCTGTAAACAGCGAAAAAACGATCAGCGCTGCAATAATCACAAACGCCGCTATTATCAACCAACCCCCATTCTGCCCGCCCCCAATCTTATACGCCCCCTCGCCCGTCACCGGATCAAAGATGACGTAACCCGCTCCGCTCCAGCCGGGCACGCTGATCGCATCGGTGTGGGTGATGACTTCCTTGCCAACTTGCAGGGCGGCGTTGATCTCGGCCATGGTGCTGGCGTCGTGGTGAATATTCGGCAGCGTGGTGGTCTTGTTGGCCGACGTGATGTGGTAAATCCGCTGTCCTTGTTGTGATGCTTTACTTAAGGCCTTGACGGTGGAGACAGCATCCGGCGGATTGTTGGCATCGGCGGCAAACATCTGTTCGGGCACGGCGTGTTCGAGAGCTGAGGACAAGAGTCCGATCTGGAGGGTGAAGTTCTTTTTGTCTTCCGCCGTGGCACCGTCGACGCTGGTGACGTTGATGTAGGGGATGTTGAGCGCGATACCGCCGGCGGTGATCGCCCGGGGAATGCCGAAGAAGGTGTCGACGTTGGGTTCGTAGCCGACGCTGCCGAGTCCGGCCATCAGCAGATGGTGACCGCCTTGCTGGAGTCCGGCGATGCGGGACAGGGCGAGGAGCTGTGCGTAGTAGCCTAATACGCCGGCATGAAACATGTCGCCGAGCAGGTGTTCTCGTGTCAATGCGGCGATCTGGGTGGCGTTATTGGATTCGAGGATGGTCTTGGTCTGTTCGAGCTGGCTTTGCAAATTGGTGAGCCGGGTGGATGAGACGTTCTGGCCGATGACGGCGATGCTGAGATACGAGCCGGCGATGACGGCGTATCGGTTCGGGACGGTGCCGTGACTGACCAGTTGGGTATCGAAGCGGAAGTCGATTTCCTGGCCGAGTGTCATCGGGCTGCCGGTCTTGATGACGGTGTCGTTGCGTTTGAGCTCGGGGATGACGTTGATCAAATAGGCCGGGATGCTGGACGGTAGCTGGCTGATGTCGGTGATGTCGCCTTCCGGTAGCAGCGCCAGAAGCGCGGCCTCATCGTCGGGGGTCGCGGGATCAAACGAGAGCGTGATCTTCTGGTTGTTCAGTCTTGCATAAGGGTAAGTGACGGTGCCCGCACCAATGTCAAAACTAATCTTTTGTTGCAGGGCTTCCGGCAGCGCCCCATACCGCACCCCGTCGGTAACAATCTTGTTCGGCAATGCCGACGGCAGCACCGGGAATTGCTGGACGATGGTGCGTTTGCCGCCGATGACATCGCCGACGGTGGGGTCGGTGAGGTTGTTGGTGATGTAGTCTTCGAGCGCGGTCTGCGCCTGGGTCTGGGCGGATTGGAGGATCGCGGGATTGAAGCCGGTGACCCAGCCTTCGGTTTCATTGATCGTGCCGCTGTCGACGACGTCCTGGGCAAGCTGCTCAGGGTCGATGCCGGCGATCTGGATGACGTCGAGGCCCGGGAGGATTTCATATTGTTTGTAGCTCGGGTCCATTGGGACCCAGCTGTCGGCGGCTTTGTTCTTCGCGCCGCGCGAGGGCTGGTAGTCGATCGCGGCTTCGACCCAGAGATGTTCGATGCGGACCTTGGTGATCTGGCCGCCACGGGTGATGGGCGTGACGGGGATGCCGCCGGAGGCGGCGTAGTCGATGGCGGCATTAATATCACTGAAGCCGCCGGCCCAGTTGTTGAATTGATCGGCCGGAATGTCGAGGGTGCCGTGGACGTAGCGGGCCGGGATGCCGGAGGCTCTCAGCAGGGCGATCAGCAGGCTGGCGATGTCCATGCTGTTGCCGCGCTGGGCGGCGAGCGTCAGGTCGGCGTCTTGCATGGCGCCCCAGGCGGGTTGCCACTGGGTGTTGTTCAGCACCCAGTGGTAGATCGCGACGGGGTCGTGGTTGAGTTCGGCGGCCTTGGTGGCGATGGCATCCGATAGTGTGATTTCATCGGTGGCGGCGAGGTAGGCCGGGTCGCTGGCGCCGGGGAGTCGGTCGAAGGTGTAGTCGCCGAGGGCGGCGAGTTGTGCGTACGGCGTGTCAACGAGGCCGGCGGCGGTGAAGGCTGCTTTGTTGGTCTTGGGTTTGTTGTTCGGCTTGGGCCGCAGGGTCTTGTTCGGCAGGTGATTCGGATCAAACGGCTGGTGGGACCGCTGGTGTTTCGTGGCCTTGAGGTGGTCTTTGGTCTGTTTCAGTTTTTGTGTTCTTAAGGTGGCGTCCTTTTCCTTGTCGGTCGCAGTCAGGTTGGTCAGGACGGTGTCCATCTCCTGGCGGTAGGTCGCGACGGCATCACGATGGCGTTTAAGGATGACTGGCGGGAGTTTCCTGGCCTTCAGGTGTTTTTCGATGTCGGCGAATTCCTGCATGGCGGTGGTGTCGAGGGTGGTGAGTTCTTTTTGCAGGGCCTTGAGCTCAGCGAGTTCGGCGGTGGCGGTTTCGTTGCGGGCGAGTTTGGCTTCGGTGCGTTCGAGTTTCTCTAGCAGTTTCTGGTTGGCCCTGGCGAGTTTGGCGCTGTTGGTGTCGGCGGCGGTCTGGGATTTATTGGCCTTGGCAGGCAGTGTTTGCAGGGCGAGCGCGGTCGGTTGCAGGATGAGGCCGGTGAAGGTGACGATGACCAGCGCGGCGACGCTGCGCAGGAAGCCGGGGGTGGTACGGATTGAGGTCGTCAGTGGCGTGTGCATCACGGGTGCGCGGTTCCTGGTTCGTTTTGCATATTCCAGTGCCACTTCAGGACCGGGCTGAACTGTGCAATGTCGGGTTGTGTTCCAGCGCAGGCGCTTGATGTGGACGTGACGTTGTTTGTCTCATTGATCTCATTTTCAGTCTGACCGCTATCGACCCAGACACTGATCGGCGCATCCTGGAACGGCAGATTCCCGGTCACCGGGATAGTCGCCGGCACCTGGCCACCTCCGGCAACGCCGGATAGCGACGCGTGACCGAGCACGGTATCGATCTGGCCATCGAAAGCGCCGTTCATGTCGGTGTCATGGAATACCAGCACATCAACGCTGCCTGTTGTGGCAAACACGCCTTGATTGACCACCGTTGCCGATACGACGCCGGCAATAGCAAGAGTCTGCAAATCCGTCACGACGGCGCTGGTATTCACCCCCTCGACCATCAGGTCCGGCAGCAGTTGCAGCGTACTTTCGCGGCGCAGGCGTATCTGGCCGATGTCCTGAAGCGTTGCCGGTGCGAGGCTGATTGTCAGCGCACTGCCCTGATAGTTGATCAGGCTGAATGTCATGCCGACAGAAGGCTGATTGATTCCGGTCATCGCGAATCTACCGTCACTCCCGGAGAGCGCCGCGTGAGTCGAACCGCCAAATTCAGCGTTGATGTTCACGCCGGCTAACGGCTGGCTGTCGGCTGCATCGAGAACAATGCCCGTGACGCTGGCGGAATTGGCGTTCTCAGGCGAGGTATTCTCCGGATATAGCGTCGGTGAGAATTCCAGAATATTGTTTTCGAAAATCGTTGCTGGCGCGGACACCGGATCATAACCGGCGTATGTCAGCGTGATCATCACCGGCCCGGGCGTAAGGCCAAAGAGCTCATAGCTGCCTGCCCGGTCAGTCATCGTGGATGCTGACGTGGCACCTGTCACGCTGACAGCAACACCGGTAAAGCGTATCCCGAGCGCGCCATCCGTTACCGTGCCTTTGATACCAGTGATCGGCACCTGCACCGGTGTGAGAGAAGTCGAAAACACCACGATCCCGCCCGCGACGACAATGGCGCTTGCGGTACTGGTTGAGTAACCGGCTTTGGCCGCCTGAATCGTGATACTGCCCGCAGATACGTTGGTGAGTTGATAACCGCCGGCGCTGTCCGTCACTGTGGCCGAGCCAATGCCGGTGACCGAAACGCTGACATCCGGCAGTGGCGCGCCGGTGTCGCCATCGGTGATCGTGCCGCGCACCGTACCGGTGGTGGCATTAGGACTGCGCGACAACGCAATCGCGCCGAGATCCGTGATCTGCCCCTTGCGCGTCGTCGTCGAAATGGTCAGGCCGGTGTAGTTCGCCAGCGTGCTGGCCATACTGTAGTTTGCCGGCGCCAGATTGCGGAAGATAAAGCTACCGTCATTGCCAGTTATCAGCGTCTGCCTCCATCCGCCGGACAGCACGACGCTGACACCGGACAGCGCAAGCCCGGTGTCAGCGTCCACGAGCTGCCCGCGGAGGGTGGATAGCGTCGGATTCGGCGGCGGATTGTCAGCCAGAATCAGCGCCTGCAGCGCCAGAGCCGTGATGAAGACATCATTGCTCCACGCCCCGTTACTCGATTGCGCGGCGCGCAATCCATTTACCGCATTGGCATAAAGGCTGATGTCGGACGTGACCGGCACAACTGCCTTCAACGCGAGTGATGTTTCCCACGGACTCGCCCAGCCACCGCCGGCAAGCTGTTGCTGGTAGAGCCAGTCGCGGCCCGCATTCAGCGTGGGCGAAATGGCATAGACCGAGGCGTACGGCGTCAGCGCGGACAGCGCCAACGCGGTCAGATAAACAGAGTCGGCATTCTCGCCGTCCTTCCAGCCCCCGCCGGCGCTTTGCCGGTTAACCAGATACGAAACACCGGCAGCGACTTTGGGATGAGTCAGTTGCCCGGCAGCGGCGAGCGCCTGCAACGCAAATGCCGTATCGAGTGTCGTGCTGCTGTAACCGGGAAGGTCGCCGAAGCCGCCGTCGGCATTCTGATGTGGCAGTATCTGTGTGACCAGCGCCGCGACGGTATTGCCAGCATTTACGTTAGCGATGATTCGGCGCGCCAGGTATTCAGTGTTTTCAAACGGCTCGGCGTTGAGAAACGTCAGCGGAGTTGGTGAAACGACGACGCCCGATACCTGGAGCGCGCGCAGGGTCTCGGATGTCGATTGTACCGGCGTGCCGATGTCGGCGGCCGTTGCGATGCTGCCATCGGCATTGATCTGGGACACCAGCCAGTTGGTGCCAATCGATGCGTAAAGCGAACCGGGCATAACGAACAAAACCAGCAACAGTAAAACGCCGGACCAGGGGATTCCTGACAGTGGGCGTATTTGTGAGGTTTTTGTGCGTCGCATATTCGTCGGTTTTTGTAGTTCTGACGACCGATCCCCAACGGGATCCCTATGCGTCCGTTCGACCGACTGCGAGCCACCGTGCTCTGACAAGCCCTACCAATTGTGCATACTTATCTGCCGCTGCGGCGGATATTTTTGTGAATCGCGTCACAGTTCCGCGAGAAAGTGTGACACAGCTATCAATTCCGGGGGAACTAATTCATACCTTACCCCCATAGAGATCACAGAGCTCGGTGACCGTGAGTGATTCACGTAGAAAATCGGCAATGAATTGGGTTCGTTGATCCATGGGTGACGTTTGACTCCAGGGCATGGGGCACCTCCTTGCGGTGCCCGTGAGTGTGATCCACACTGTTACCCATGTCCCCGGACGAAACTGTTACCTATGTGTCTGGACCGTACCATGTGAACGGTCGGACACATCGGTAACAGTTTCGTCTGGGGACATGGGTGACAACTATCTTGAAAACCGCCGTAGAGTACGAGCAGCAGATGGCAAAACTAGGCTGAGTGTCTACGGAAGCGAAGCAAGTCCAGGCTTAGGTAATGACCCGTCCACTAAAGCGGGTCAAGTCCATGACATCATATAACACCATGTCACGCTGGCCCCGTTTTGTCACCGTTTGTCACCGTTTTGTCACAGACTCAAAGCGATAATATATTGTGGTCATTAATCCGCTTGCCCGCTATTGCGGCAGAGGCTAAACATGTTTATGTTGATAGCCGTGGCACGCAGTTATACAAAGAAGGAATGCCACGTCCCAGATGAGTTCACTCCACAGAACTTTCGTGCTTTCCAGATAGTGTTATAAACATGATTCGGAGGTACATGAAATGAAGAAAGGATGGATTTTTGCAACATGTTTTGTTGCCTTTAATGTCAATGCCGCAGCCAAGCCGGAGCACAATCCGCTTGCGCCGCGAGTGCCGCCCGACAAGATAGCCGCTGCCAAGGCGCTAAAATCCCCGGTTCCGGGAACACCGGAGAATATTGCGGCAGGGAAAACGATGTTCACCACGAGCGCGACGTGCTGGACCTGTCATGGCAAGGAAGGGAAGGGCGATGGCCCTGCAGGTCTTGGAACGGCGGTTGGCCCGCGAAATTTTACGAGCAAGGAATTTCACAATGCGCGCACCTGTGGCGAGATGTTCTGGGTGGCGGCTAACGGAACCCATGGAGATTTTTCCAAGGCGGGCGCGCCCAGTCATCCCGACGGATCGGGAATGGTTTCGTATCTTAAAGGCCATACCTCCGAACTCGGCCTGAGAACAACCCCTGCCGTCGCCAGCGATGAAGATCTCTGGAAAATTGTGTTGTTCGAGAGAAGTCTGGGAGGTAATGTTGACTGTAATTAGCCACGTCTGATCCGGACGGGCCGGTTATTCACACACATCAATAGGACTCATATCGTGCGCGCCACGGCGCGCACGATTGGGGCGATCGTTGATACGCCCTTAATTACCGCTTTCGCTTTGCTACGCATCTACTCGTTCTTCTTCCACGCTGTTATGCGGCCTTGGTACCCGGGGGCCGATGCATTGGTGTTGCCGTGAAGGTCATGGGCAACATTTAGAATTGGTGCCTCTGTTTCTCGCTGTGTCTGCGCCGGTGGACACGGCACGTTACCCCAGGAACAAAACACGCAGCAGTCGCCAGTCTTCGGACGCAGCAATTCGCCGCAGCGCTTGCATTCATAGTAGACCTGGCACGCGTCGGTTGGCATGGTCTCAGTGGCCGGGTGGCCGCAACGCGGGCAGGTCAGCGTCGATTCCAGTATCAGCATGGCGTTTCCTTCCGGGTAAATCCGTACGCGGTGAGTCCGGCAAAGAATATCAGTGCCGGCAGCAGCACGAAGTCCGCCGCCCACAGCCAGGCGGATATGCCGAGCGTACCCGCCAGTATTACAAGTGCCGGCGTGAAGCAGCAGACGGAAGCAAGCGCAGTACCGCTGATGCCGATGCCGATGAGGGTTTTATTTGTCATCCAATCTGCCGGGCTAACTATTGAGAATTACCAAATGACGTGACAACACATGGCGACCGTCATTCCGTGCCCCTGCCTTCGCAGGGGCAGGCTGCGCGTAGCGGACGAGTCCATGGACGGGCGAGGTAGACCATGTCGGGAACCCATGGTTGAGACCCGGAATCCAGCGGTCGTTAGTGTGACTGGATTCCTCGGCGGCTGTTCCCGACGCCGCCCTGCTTTCTGTATCCATGCAGTCGCGCTTTCGCGGGAATGACAGCCGTTGGACGTGTCACGCTTATAGGTAATTCTCGATAATTCGCGGCGCAGACCTGGACCGCTGCCAGTGTGTCGGTAGTTGCTGTTGTAAACGTCATCACCTTCTCCTGAATGGGCAGAAGGCCTATGCTACGACCTCCAGTGACTGGAGGTGCAAGAGGGCGTCATGAAAAATTCCGTTGTCGAATTCACGATAGGCGAGCTGGCCGGTGAAGCGGACTGCAAGGTCCAGACGATTCGTTTCTACGAGCAGATCGGCATACTGCCGAACGCGCAACGCACCGACGGCGGTCACCGGGTCTACGGCCGCGAGGACCTGCGGCGGTTGCATTTCGTGCGGCGCTGCCGCGGCCTCGGGTTTTCGCTCGATCAGATACGCGTGCTGTTGACTCTCGTCGACGGCGGCGCCTACACCTGCGGCGAGGTGCAGGCGCTGACGCTTGAGCATCTGGCGGAGATCCGGGAAAAGATCATCGATCTCAAGCGCATGGAACAGGTGCTGGAGGATATGGCGGCGCAATGCCAGGGCGGGGCAATACCCGCATGCCCGGTGATCGACGTGCTGCTCGACGCGTGAGGCAGGCAACAGGCGCATGTAACATCCCCTGCCGGCATGAAGACGAAGCAATCGAACCATGATTTATAAAGAGCTGCTGAGTGGCGTCGCGATTGCACTTACATTTTTGGCATTCTTCCCCTACATACGCTCGATCATGCAGGGAAAAATCAAGCCGCATGTTTTCTCCTGGGTGATCTGGGGTGCAACGACATTCATTGTTTTTCTGGCGCAGCTTGACGACAACGGCGGTGCCGGCGCCTGGCCAATCGGCGTTTCCGGCGTTATTACTATATACGTTGCGATTACTGCATTTATTAATAGGTCGGATATCTCGATCACCCGAACCGACTGGGTGTTTTTTATTACAGCAATGTCATCGTTGCCGTTCTGGTACTTTACTTCTGACCCATTATGGGCAGTGGTCATACTGACGACAGTGGACGTTCTGGGGTTTGGACCGACGGTCAGGAAGGCCTATATTTCCCCGTTTGACGAGCAATTGACTTTTTTTGCGCTGTTCATGGCGCGCAATTCCGTTGTCATTATGGCGCTGGAGAACTATTCGCTAACAACGGTGTTGTTTCCTGCTGCCATAGCAGCGGCATGCCTGTTGTTAATATTGATGGTGTCGTATCGGCGGCGCGTGCTCTCGGCAAGCGTAGCGCGTATGCAATGAAACGGAATCCGGGGGGGGGGCGACGATGGCGGTGAAACATGGTTCCACCGCGCGCCCATGGCGGTTAGTGATCGGTAAGAAAAGCCGCGTTGTTGGCGTGGTTGTATGTTGTTGGCGCGTGGTTCAGTATCCGCGTATCCGGTTCTGGCTGGGGTAAGGTTTTGTAGCATTACTGTTTTTCTGGTTCAGGCGTGGAGGTCGTCTCATGAGGTTCGAGTGGATAGGGGTGTGTCTCATCGCCATGTCGTGTCCCGTGACAAGCACGGCGATGGCCATCGACGATCTGGTCGTCAGCGGCTTTTTTACCGTGGGCGCGACCAGGGCTGGCTCGTCGGCGACGACGGACGATGGCGGTATTACCGACGATGTCGGTTTCGAGAACGATACCCGCATCGGCCTGCAACTGTTGACGCATATCAATCCGCAGATGACGATGACCGCGCAGATGGTTGGCCGCGGCAGCGACAACGGCTACGCGGCGGACTTCGAGTGGGCCTATATCGATTACGCATTAAGTGACTCCTTTAATGTCCGTGCCGGTAAACTCAAGTTTCCGACCTACCTGATTTCGGATTATGTCGATGTCGGTTATTCGTACCCGTGGATACGTCCACCGGAAGAGGTCTATTTCAGTAATCCGCTGACGACGATCTCCGGCGTCGACGTCCTGTTCCGAACGCGCGCCGGTGACATGGATCTGCTCGTGCAACCCTATATCGGGTCCAGCAAGGGTGAGAGCGGGATCGTGCCACAGGAAACCCTGATGGGTATCGATCAGGCCGTCACCAATGCGCTGATTCCTTCGCATCCGTTACAGGGCACGGTGGGTACGGTGCAGCGGGTGGATTTCTCCGCCGAGAATTTCATCGGAATTAATGCCAGCATCGGCAATCAGTACTTCACCGCGCGCGCGGGTTATCTGGAAACCGACGTCACCGCGGCGGCCTTTGGCGTGGTGGACGATAAAGCGAGCTTTGGCAGCGTCGGCACGACTATCGACTGGCGCAATACGGTGGTTTACAGCGAGTACTTCGAAAGAGATATCCAGGGCGGCGCGAATATGGCGTTTCCAAACCAGAAAGGCTGGTATACGACATTGGGCTACCGGTTCGGTAACTGGCTGCCGCACGTGACCTATGCCGAGGTCGGTGACAACGACAATCCCGTCGCCGGATGTTCAGCGCTGGGTTGCGGTGTTCCGATAAAACAGCACTCCACAGCCGTCGGCGTGCGTCACGACTTCGCCGGGAATGCGACCCTGAAGCTCGAAGTGAAGCGCGTGTCGCCCGATGCGGCAGTCGCCGGCATGCCGAAACGCGGATTGTTCCTGACCGCGCCGGGCGAAGACGTCAATATCTATAGCCTTGCGCTCGATTCTATTTTCTAGGCGGATATATGAACATCGAAAAAACAACATCAATAATCTTCGCCGGGTTGCTGCTGGTCTGTGGTTATGCCAGCGCGGACGTCGCGGTCATTGTGCATCCGGATAATCCGCTGACATCGATCTCGGTCGATGATCTGCGTAACCTGTATCTTGGCAAGGTGCGGACTTACCCGAATGGCGATCAGGCAGAGATCATCGACCTAGGCGATGGGACACCGTTGCGCACGCAGTTTTACGCGGCCGTTTTGAATAAAACCAGTGCGCAGCTGAATGCCTACCGGGCGCAACGGCTGTTCTCCGGCAAAGGCCTGCCACCGAATACTGTGGCCACGGATAGTGAGGCCGTCGCCTGGGTTGCCCACAACCCGCAGGGGCTCGCCTACGTCGACAAGAGCAAGGTGAACGGCAACGTTAAAATCCTGATGACGATTCAGTAAGCCCGCCTGACTCTGCGACAGGCGAGTTTCTCCGAGCCTGAGCGTGGCAGCGATCCCCGGGCAGAATCCGGCGGTCTTGCCGGAGAACAGCTGTTGCGCTCGCATCCTGTACGCGGTTGCGGCGTTCGTGGCGCGCTCCGGAAGTCGTCTGATCGTTGGTTAACCCGTGATGCGAAAGAAGGTTTGTTATCGCTTGTTCGGCATGGTGCTGGCGTGCCTGTCCTCCGGTTGCGCCACGTGGTCGCAGCACGGCGTCAGGGCCGCTGACGATCAGATATTTCGCATAGCCGTCTTGCCGATACAGGTAACCGCGGTGATCGACCAATTATCAGGCATCATGACGCCGCCCGGCGAAGTGAGCGACGAAAATGCGCTGATCGGTGAACAGGTGGCAGGTGTGGCGCGGCGATTGGGCGCCACACTGCACACGACGCTTGGCGAGATACCGTATTTCGAGATTGCGCCGCTTGAGAAAATCGCGGCGACGGCTGAGTCGCTGCCGCCAGCGGCACAGCCGTGGAGCCAGGAAGATTTCGACAACGCGGGGATAGGCCGCGACGTGCAGGCCGTGTTGCTGGTCGATCTGGCCGGATACGGAAAAATGAAAAAGGAATGGCTTACCTTTCTCATCGGGACCGGAATAGTAGAAGGAATCGTGCAAGGGGTCGTCGCCGCGCGCGTGATTGATAATACCTGGGTAGGAGTAGCCGTTGCGCTGGAGGAAATTGCCCAGGAATTTCTGGTCTGGGGCGGTGGCTCCTATCTGTTCAATACGTATTACGCGCCGGTCACACTTGAGGCCCGGCTAATCAGCACGTCGGATGGCCGGTTGATCTGGAACGATACCATTTTTGTGAGTGCCGACAAGAAGGCGATCAAGGCGCTCCCGGAAGAGGATCAGAATAAACGGGAATTCCAGCTCGAACTCACCGGCCGGAAGGCCATCGGCGAGTTGGTTGACGCGCTCACCGAAGCCGCGAAAAGAAATGCAGCATCCGCAGCCGGTGCCAAACGAAAGCGTGGCGGTATGCAGAAGAGCGACCGCGCGGGCGCTGCAACCCTGTCGATGCTTGCGACTCTTCACGGGGGGGGCGGGCGCGACTGAGATCAGATTGTACCGGACGCCCGCAGCGCGATAATCGTCACCGTGTTGCGGCTGCCCGGATCCGGTTCTTCCGCTACACTTTGCGTATTCTGTGCACACGCGGGGGCCGCCGGGCTACCGTTCCGTCACGTTCAGGATCAACGGAGGCAGGCTTGACCTATCATCCGGTCGCTCTGGTAAAAACCGTCTCATACACGCTGTTCGCGCTGGTGGCCTTTGCAGCGAATTCGGTGCTGTGTCGGATGGCATTGGGCGATGACACCATCGACGCGGTCAGCTTTACGGTGGTGCGGCTGTTGTCGGGCATGGCGATGCTGGTGATTATTCTAAAAATCGTCGGGCGTCAAGGCGGCGCGTCGACGAAAGGCAGCTGGTTGTCCTCGCTCATGCTGTTTCTCTACGCGGTTGCATTTTCCTATGCCTATATATCCCTGGATACGGCGACCGGCGCGCTGGTGTTATTCGGCTCCGTGCAGATCACCATGGTATTGGTCAGTGTCATGACAGGTACCCGGTTGCATGTGTCGGAGTGGTTCGGATTGTTAATCGCGTTCGCGGGGTTTGTCTATTTGATGCTCCCCGGGGCTACTACGCCTTCATTCCCCGGGTTCGTGCTGATGACGGTGGCTGGCATAGCGTGGGGTGTTTATACGCTCAGAGGCAGAGGCTCTGCGTATCCACTGAGCGATACGGCATTTAATTTTGCACGCACCGCACCGCTTGTCGTCGTGCTGGCGTTGATTGCCATACCTGCCGTAGAGCTATCGTCCGAGGGAATTATTCTGGCGGTCTTGTCGGGAGCGGTGGCGTCGGGCATCGGCTATACGGTCTGGTATATGGCTCTCGGCGGTCTTACGGCGACGGAAGCGGCGGTCGTCCAGCTGTCGGTGCCGGTGATCGCGGCGATCGGCGGCGTCGTGTTGGTATCCGAGGCGATAACCGTGCGGCTGGCGGTCGCCGGGGTAATGATACTGGGCGGAATTCTCGCGGTGATATCCGGTCGCTATTATTTCGTGCGACGAAAAAAAATGGCGCCGCCCGCCTGAACCAGGGAAACGACGCGCACGGTTGCAAATGCACGTGCCGGAGGCGGTGTTGATGTCGTTCTTGCTCGTGCTGATCATGTTTATTATTATCCACTTGGACCGCCGCGAAGCGCGGGCTGATTACGCTCGGTCAGGGTCCGATGCCCGAGCTTAAGCAGGGCAATCGTCAGGAAGCGATCGGCAATATATCGTGGTGCCGTGGTCGGCGGATAAGACGCGCCGGATTGCCGTTTGTGCAGGCATGACGTCGATCGTGGCGTTGGGGTTTTCCGTCACTGTTCCCCGCGTCGTGGCGTACGTCTGCGCGCGGAGTCCGGCTCGGCCGATCCGCGCGTCACTGACTTAAGCGGGGAAAGAACATTGAGCACCGTGCGACACGACGACCGGGAATTCGCCCGCCATGTGGTCGAGCTGATGCAGTCGATCGGGCCGGTGAGCGCGCGGCGCATGTTCGGCGGGCACGGGTTTTTTCTGGAAGGGTTGATGTTTGCGTTGATGGCGGATGGCACGTTGTATCTAAAGGCGGATATGCAAACGGCGGGGGATTTCGAAAGACTGGGGCTGGCGATGTTTACCTACGAAAAAAAAGGCCGGGAGTATTCGCTGTCCTACTATCAGGCGCCTGAGGAAATACTGGAGAGCCCGGATGAGATGAACGTCTGGGCAAACAAGGCGTATGGCGCCGCCCTGCGGGCGCCGGCGAGGAAAGTGAAGAGGCGGGCATGAAGCATCGGCCGGAATCAGCGACTGCTTTTTCGTATTGGCGACGCCGTGTCCGGTTGGATCGCGGACGAGGTCCAGCGGCAACGTACCTGCTGATACACGCGCGCATCCGGTCATGACGATGTTGCGCTTCACGCCGAATCTTCACCGCCTGGTAGACACGCCGTCGGCACGGGTTGCAGGCGCGACAGTGGCGCAGGTGCTGGCGTGTTACTTTCTGGCCAATCCGCGTGTGCGTGGTTACGTGCTTGACGACCAGGGCGCAGTGCGCAAGCATGTGGCGGTTTTTGTGAATCGGGAACTGATCCGCGATCGTATTGGGCTTTCCGATCCGGTCGGGGAGAACGACGACATCTTCGTCGCGCAGGCACTGTCCGGAGGCTGATATGAGCGATTGTTTGTGGGTGGGGACGCGCAAGGGGCTGTTTGGCGTCGCACGCGATAACCGCGGCCGCTGGCGGATAGCGGGCACGTGGTTTGCCGGCGATCCGGTGTCGATGCTGTTACCGCAGCGCGGCGGTCGGCGCATTCATGCCGCACTGGATCTCGGCCATTTCGGCGTCAAGATGCAGCGCTCCGACGACGGCGGCAAGCGCTGGCGCGAGACGCCGGCGCCGGCGTTTCCGCCCAGGCCCGACGGACTGGAAGACAAGGACCCGATGCGTGGCATCGACATTCCGTGGAGCAGCAAACTGATCTGGGCGCTGGAGCCGGGCGGTGCCGGCGAGGATTCCGGCGAACTGTGGTGCGGTGTGATTCCGGGCGGGTTGTTTCATTCCGTCGATGGTGGCGACAGCTGGACGCTGGTGCGCTCGTTGTGGGATCACCCGTTACGCAAAAAGTGGATGGGCGGCGGCTACGACTTCGCCGGCATCCATTCGATTATGGTTGACCCGCGCGACGCCCGGCACGTGACGATCGCCGTGTCCACCGGCGGCGTCTGGACGACCAAAGATAAAGGTGGAAGCTGGGCATTGATAGGCAAGGGCCTGCGCAATGTCTATATGCCGCCGGACATGGCGGGTGACCCGTTGCCTCAGGACGCACATCGTGTCGTGCATTGCCCGGCAAAGCCTGACCGGCTGTGGATGCAGCATCACAACGGCATATTCCGCAGCGACGACGGCGGCGAGCACTGGCAGGAGCTGCACGATGTGCCGCCATCCAGCTTCGGTTTTGCCGTCGCCGTGCATCCGACGGAAGCGGACACTGCCTGGTTCGTGCCGGCAACAAAAGACGAGAGACGTTTCCCGGTCAATGCTCGCCTGGTGGTGACGCGCACCCGCGACGGCGGCAAGCACTTTGATGTTTTGAGCAAGGGCCTGCCCGACGAACCGGCCTATGACCTGATCTATCGTCACGGCCTGGCCATCGCCGCCGACGGCGAGCGGCTGGCCTTCGGCAGCACTACCGGCTCGCTGTGGGTCAGCGAGGATCAGGGCGACTCGTGGCAGAACGTGAGCAAGCATCTGCCACCGATATCTTGCGTGCGGTTCGAGGCATAGGCCGGGATCTTTGCTTTTGCGCTTAAGTATGAAAATTTCTAGAATAAATATTTTCCCAACGGTCACCCGTACGGGGTGTCGTTATGAGCTTTAAATGTATAAGCGTCGACGCGGCGCGCGAATTGATCGAGCGCGACAACGCGCAGGTGATCGACATCCGCGATATGCGTTCCTATGAAGCGGGCCATATCGCCAACGCCGAGCGTATCGACAACAGCAACATCGAGGGCTTTATCCAGCACGCGGACACCGCGCGCCCGCTGATCGTCTGTTGTTACCACGGCAACACCAGCAAAGGCGCGGCGGAGTACTTTGCGAGCAAGGGATTTGCCGAGGCCTACAGCCTGGACGGCGGTTATGCGGCGTGGCGGCTGGCGTCGCCGGAATGAACGCGCACTGATTGGCGGCTGGGTCTGATTCATTCTGTTGGCGTCCTTCCGGCGCAAGCCGGAATTCAGCAACGTGCTGAATGACCGGCACTGGACCGCGCGGTCCAGTACCTTGAGATGTTGGGTGACGGCGGGAAGGCTGATCGGAAGGGTGCGGCCAGCTCGGTGACCGATGCCTCTCCCGTGGCGAGTCGCGCCATCCTGGCGCGGCGGGTCGGGTCGGCGAGGGCCGCGAAGGTGGCTTAAGCCGGTCGGATGACATGTGGGCACCGTCGTATTATCGAGAATTACCTATAAGCGTGACACGTCCAACGGCTGTCATTCCCGCGAAAGCGCGACTGCATGGATACAGAAAGCAGGGCGGCGTCGGGAACAGCCGCCGAGGAATCCAGTCACACTAACGACCGCTGGATTCCGGGTCTCAACCATGGGTTCCCGACATGGTCTACCTCGCCCGTCCATGGACTCGTCCGCTACGCGCAGCCTGCCCCTGCGAAGGCAGGGGCACGGAATGACGGTCGCCATGTGTTGTCACGTCATTTGGTAATTCTCAATAATTAACCGGTTGGTAAAATACGGCGCGGTCGCGACGCTGTCAGGGATGCCGCCGCATGCCGGGCAGAAATAGTTCGCCCGTGCCCCGCGGTGCTGCGCGCCGGTCGGTATCGTCGTCGCACGCGTCTGTAACCGGGCTTTCTGCTAAGCTGGCTCGCCGGTAGCCGAAAGGAAGGGTGTGTGGATATCGAATTATCGCTCAATGAAACGCGGGTGATCGCCAGTCTGATCGAGAAGGAACTCACGACGCCGGAGCAATATCCGTTGTCGCTCAATGCGCTTACCAACGCCTGCAATCAAAAAAGCAACCGCGATCCGGTGCTGACGTTGGATCAGGCCACCGTGCAGCAGACCGTCGATGCGTTGACGAAGAAGCGGCTGGTCAGCGAAAAAACCGGGTTTGGCAGCCGTGTGTCGAAATACCAGCACCGGTTCTGTAACACCGAGTTCGGGCTATTGAAGTTTACCGAGCAGGAACTCGGTATCGTCTGTGAGCTGTTCTTGCGCGGGCCGCAAACGCCGGGCGAGCTGCGCAGTCATGCCGCGCGTTTGGCGAAGTTCGCGGATATTCAGCAGGTTGAGGAATCTTTGGCGCAACTGGCGACGCGGCCAGACGGTCCGTTTGTCATGATGCTGGCGCGCGAGCCCGGAAGGCGCGAGTCACGTTATATGCATCTTTTCAGCGGGGCCGTACCGATAGTGCCTGTGTCGGGACCCGTCAAGGTGGCGGGTGCGCGCGGCGCCACCGAGAGTGACCGGCTGGACCGGCTGGAGGCGCTGGTGGCGGCGCTGCGTGATGACATCGATGCATTGCAGCGCCGGCTCGACCGGCCGGACGAACACTAGGCGTTGGGGACCATAATGTCCGGCCCGATACGGGGCGTTGCCTTCAAATCTGGATTCGCAATACATCGTTTGTGGCATGCGCCGGTCCGTCCGGCCGGAAGGCTGGCGACGGCGGGGGGGTGCTGACGACCCATAAAATGAGATACCATTAGCCGGTGTAGCCCGCGCGTTAACGGCGCGGCTACCAAAAAAGTGCCAGCGTAAGGTGGCGGATTATTCATACAGGAGAGTTAGGAAATGGCAGGTAAAACGGTTACGGGTACAGTCAAGTGGTTCAACGACAGCAAGGGTTTCGGTTTCATCGAGCAGGAAGGCGGGCAGGATGTATTCGTGCATCACAGCGCCATTCAGGCTGACGGATTCAAATCGCTGAAGGAAGGCCAGAAGGTTACGATGGAAGTCACCAATGGCCCGAAGGGACTGCAGGCCGAAAACGTCAGACCCGCCTGACGCATCGGTCAGCGCGGCGCATACCGGGTGCAGATATGGGTGGACGCCGATGCCTGCCCCCGGGTGATCAAGGAAATTTTGTTTAGAGCGGCGGAACGTGTAAAGGTGTCGTTGACGCTGGTTGCCAACCATTCCCTGGCGACACCCCCATCAGGCTACGTGCGTTTTTTGCAGGTTCCGTCAGGTATCGACGTCGCTGATAACGAGATCGTCAAACGGCTCGCCGTGGGCGATCTGGTCATTACCGGCGATATCCCGCTGGCCGCCGAGATCATAAAGAAGGGCGGTCACGCGCTCAGTCCGAGAGGCGAGTTGTACAGCGTGGATACGATTCAGGAGCGTTTGAACATGCGGGGCTTCCTGGATACGTTGCGCGCGAGCGGTGTGACTACCGGCGGCCCGGCGGTAATTAGCCAGGCCGACCGGCAGTCTTTCGGCAATCAACTCGACCGGTTTTTGGTCCGGCATACCGGCCAGGCCTGACTTCGCCAGGCGCTTATTCCCGCGTACGCGGGAATCCAGTCCCTGTGTTCCGCGACCCGGCGCTCCGGGCCTCACGTGCCACTCCGGTAATATCCCCGACCTGACCGGCGATCTATGGCATAATGCCCGCCTTTTATCCCGCCGGCGGCCATCCCGCCACGGTCATACGCTAACCCCGGCACTGGAAACCTGTTTTGATCTCTACAGCCAATATCACCATGCAGTTCGGGGCGAAGCCCCTGTTTGAAAACATTTCGGTCAAGTTCGGGGGTGGCAACCGCTACGGCCTGATCGGCGCCAACGGCTGCGGCAAGTCGACGCTGATGAAGATACTCGGCGGCGATCTCGAGGCCAGCGCCGGGACGTTCAGCATCGATGCCAACGAACGTGTCGGCAAGCTGCGTCAGGACCAGTTCGCCTTCGAGAAATACTCGGTGCTGGATACCGTCATCATGGGCCATGCCGAGCTATGGCGGGTCAAGCAGGAGCGCGACCGCATCTACGCGCTGCCGGAAATGAGTGAAGCGGACGGCATGAAGGTCGCTACGCTTGAAGTCGAATTCGCCGAACTCGACGGCTACACGGCCGAGTCCCGCGCCGGCGATCTGTTGCTCGGTCTCGACATCCCGTTGGTGCAACACGCCGGCCCGATGAGCGTTGTGGCGCCGGGCTGGAAGGTGCGCGTGCTGCTTGCGCAGGCACTGTTCGCCGATCCTGAAATCCTGTTGCTCGACGAGCCGACCAACAACCTCGACATCAACACCATCCGCTGGCTGGAAGACATGCTCAACGCGCGCAACAGCACGATGATCATCATCTCCCACGACCGTCACTTCCTGAACAGCGTCTGCACGCACATGGCCGATCTCGACTTCGGCGAGTTGCGCATCTATCCGGGTAACTACGACGACTACATGACCGCTGCGACGCAGGTGCGCGAACGCCAGTACGCCGAGAACGCGAAGAAGAAGGCGCAGATCGCCGAGTTGCAGGCCTTCGTCAGCCGCTTCTCCGCCAATGCGTCGAAGGCCAAGCAGGCGACGTCGCGGGCGCGGCAGATCGAAAAAATCAAACTCGAAGATATCAAACCGTCGAGCCGCGTCAGCCCGTTCCTGCGTTTCGACCAACAGAAGAAACTCTATCGGTTGGCGCTGGAACTCGACGGCGTCGGCAAGGGCTATGACGGTAAACCCTTGTTCAAGGGTTTCGACCTCGCCGTCGAGGTCGGCGAACGCGTCGCCGTGATCGGTCCGAACGGCATCGGCAAGACCACGCTGTTGCGCTGTCTGGCCGGTGATCTGACGCCGGACAGCGGCACGGTCAAGTGGTCCGAGAACGTCAACATCGGTTACTTCGCACAGGATCACGCGGCCGACTTCGCTACCGCCATGCCGCTGTTCGACTGGATGAGCCAGTGGCAACAGCAAGGCGACGACGAGCAGGCGATACGCGCCACGCTCGGGCGGCTGCTGTTTTCGCAGGACGAGATCAAGAAGTCCGTCAAGGTGATCTCGGGTGGCGAACAAGGCCGTATGCTGTTCGGCAAGCTGATGTTGCAGAAGCCGAACGTGCTGTTGATGGACGAACCGACCAATCACCTCGACATGGAATCCATCGAGTCGCTCAATCTCGCACTGGAAAATTATCCCGGCACACTGATCTTTGTCAGCCACGACCGCGAATTTGTGTCATCGCTCGCCACCCGCATCATCGAACTGACACCGCAAGGCATCGTCAACTTCAACGGCAGCTACGACGACTACCTGCGCAGCCAGGGCGTGGAGCTAAAGCGCCGCACCGCGACGGCGTAGGCGCGACAGACTTTCTCGGCTTCACCTTTCTAGCCCCCAGATTATTGCAATACTGTCATTCCCGCGAAAGCGCGACTGCATGGATGCAGGAGGCAGGGTGGCGTCGGGAACAGCCGCCGGGGAATCCACTGCCATTCACAACCGCTGGATTCCGGGTCTTCGCTGCGCGCAGCTTGCCCTTGCGAAGGCAGGGGCCCGGAATGACGGTCGCCATGTGTTGTCACGTCATTTGGTAATTCTCAATAATCATCCCAGTGTCATTGTTTCGCCAGAGTGTATATTCGCCGAAAATTGAATCGGTGGTGATATTGACGCGGAGGGGCCGGGTGGATTTAAATCGTGCGGCAGTATACGCGGAGTGTATGCCTTGCACGGGCAGTGTTCCGCGCGGTGCTCTGTCCCGAAGATCATGTCGGCAGCGCACGCGGAAAGGGCGTTGACGAGGTTGTCGCGCCTGGACATCACGAACGTAAGGTGGTTCGCTACATCAAGGTTGCATTATTCGTGACGCGCGGAAAAGTTCATGCGCCGGCCTAACGGCATCCGAATTGACTCGCGTTGCATATATAGAAGGCAGTTCTTCACAACAAAAGACTGGAGGAACGGATATGAGCACAACTAGCACCGTCGTTAAACAGGCGTACGAGGCTTTTAATCGCGGCGATGTGCCGGCGATTTTGAATCTGGTTTCCGATAAGGTCGATTGGGAATTCGTCGGCTCGAAGGGTTTGCCTTATGCCGGACGGCGGAAAAATCGGGAGGAAGTGGGTGCGTTTTTTGCGGACGTCGCGCGTGCCGACAACATTCATGCGTTTGAACCCCGTGAATTCATTGAAGCTGGCGAACACGTCACGGTACTCGGTTGGGAAAAATCCGATGCACTGGATACCAAAAAACAATTTACATCCGAATGGGTGCATGTGTTCACCGTAAAACAAGGCAAGATCACCCGTTGGCGCGGTTTTTTCAATACGGCCGCGCGTTACGGGATGTAATCTGCTTAACCCCG
Source organism: Gammaproteobacteria bacterium (assembly GCA_023266115.1). Taxonomy (GTDB): domain Bacteria; phylum Pseudomonadota; class Gammaproteobacteria; order VBWC01; family VBWC01; genus VBWC01. The sequence continues at coordinate 16,726 of JAHFRU010000021.1, read as the reverse complement.
CTTTAGGGTTTTGTCGATATCGATCCGCTTCCGTATTACGTCTACGACGGATTAACTGCGGAAGCGGATTTATTATGTAGCCCGTGCGCGGCGGATCGCGCGGGCGCGATTCCGTGCTGCGTAAGGCGCGTGGCTACTTCTGTCTGCAATACTTGCAACCCGGCCAACATGCGAACTCCGCGACTGTGCCAATAGACTGATCGGGAGCACTGATTGAACAGCACAACTGAACAGGCTCTGAGCAAGGTCCCGGAGGTTACGCTGATCTTCTGGATCATTAAAGTGGCCGCCACCACGCTTGGAGAAACCGGCGGCGATGCGGTGTCGATGTCGATGGATCTTGGCTATCTGGTCAGCACTGGAATTTTCGCTGTGATCTTTGCCGTCGCTGTTGTCTTCCAGATTTCTGCAAAGCGATTTCACCCGGTCATATACTGGATAACCATTATCGCCACGACGACGGTGGGTACGACATTGGCCGACTTCGCTGACCGGTCTCTGGGTATCGGCTATGCGGGTGGCTCGTCACTTCTGTTTACACTTCTGCTGGCGTCGCTGCTGATCTGGTATCAATCGCTCGGGTCGATATCGATCGATACGGTATGTTCTCCAAAGTCCGAAATGTTCTATTGGGTGACGATTATGTTTTCCCAGACACTGGGCACCGCGCTCGGCGACTGGACCGCCGATACGGCCGGCCTTGGCTATGCCGGAAGCGCGATGGTGTTTAGTGTTCTGCTGGCAGTCGTTGCTGCGGCATATTATCGGACAACAATATCCCATACCTTACTGTTCTGGACCGCGTTCGTTCTCACTCGACCACTAGGCGCCGTGGTCGGCGATTTCCTTGATAAGCCTTTGGACAAGGGCGGGCTGGCACTAAGTCGCTACTCGGCATCCGCGGCGCTGGTTGTGTTTGTCGTGGTCTGTATTCTTGTCGTTCGGCAGAGGGCGGCAACAAGGGGCCATTGATTAAAGCGCGCAGGATTCGGTGAGGTACGAACCGTATCGTTCCCGGACGTCCGGGAAATTAAATTCGTTGATCGGGCGGCATGGCACGCACGATGCGGTTCACGGCGTTCACCGCATGCTACGGGCTACGTGCGCCCGGTCTTGCGCGGCGGGCGACGAAAACGACGATGGCGATCGGTAGCACAATCACCATGAAGATCGCGAGATAGATCATCGCGCCGGAACCGGACTCCCGGATCAACAGGAAGATCATGGCGAGCGTTGCGATCGTGTATCCGGCCAAGCGGAGCAGATCTTTCATCTAGGAGGTACCTGGTGGCGCCTGGCGACGCCAGGGAGAAACGGAGTATACCTGAAGCAGGCAAGCGGCGGAAAAACACTACGTAATCGGGAATTGCCGCTGGATTACCGTGTGTCATAAGTCCCCGGACTGCGCTTGCGCTACCTCCGGGCTACCGGGGCGCTACAGCGGTTTTCCTGCCGGCATTGAGCGAGGCGGTTCACGGCGTTCATCACATCCTGCAGGCCGCGATTTCTCCGCTCGTTTTTCACACGCCAGCCATGGTCGTCACTCGCGGCGCGACGCTACGTCGCCCGTTCATGGGTTGTAACTCCTGTATTCATGCAGTCGCGCTGGTGCGGAAAATCGGAACAGGGGTATTTCAAACGATTGCGGGATAACGGACGCGGAGTTTTAGTCGATACGACGCAACCTGTGTCGCGCGCCGCCGGAGCCCGGGACAAGGGGCGGCGCCTTGTCCCGGGTAGCGTTACTGCGAAGGATTGTTCGCGCGCGGCAGTGTCGCGCCGGGGCGGCCCAGCCAGGCGGTGGTGCGGCCTTCGTCGAGGTTGATGGTCATGAACATCTCGCCGTCCCAGGCGAGGTGCTCGTTCATCGTGCGGAACACCTCGGCGGGATCGCTGGCGGTGGAGCTGGCTTCGAGTTTGCACAGCGTCGATGCGCAGATCAGGTCGTTAACGGTCAATTCGGCGCTGACCTTGCCGAGCCCGGTGCGTACCTGGTCTTCGGCGGCGACGCTCCAGTCGGGGTCGCGCGCTTCGGCGACCAGTGTGGTTTCGAGCAGTTGCGTCTGCACCCGGCGTTGCTGTGCGGCCAGCGCCTCGATCTGTTCGGGCGTCAACGTTGGCGCAGCAGTGGCAGCGGGGTTCGCAGCGACCGGCAGATTGCGCGTGTCGTGCAGACGGGCGATCTCCTGTTGCAGACGGACCATGTCCTGCTGTGCGCGGGCAATGTTGTCGCTGACATCCATGGTCGCGGTGACCGGATTGGTGGAGCGCAGTTGTGCCAGTTGCTCGTCGAGCGTTTCGGTGCGCGCGGCCAATCGCAGCTCAAGGTTGTCGACGCGGCCGGCGAGGGCTGCGGCGCTGGTGTCGATCTTCTGGTTCATCGATTTCAGTTCGGCGAGTACCGCGTTATCGCTATTGCCGGACAGCGCATAGACGAGTCCGGATACGCCGACGACGGTCAACAGCCCGGTGACTGCAATTCGTGCATGGCTTGTGTTCATGTTGATGCTCCCGCTTTTAATGAGAGTGCCTCACGGGCCAAGTCGGCCCATGAGGCACAGGTGGTTACTGATTGACGTAGTAGGTGACAAGCGTGCTGTAATTGCCGGCGTAGGTCGGTGGTATCTGACAGCTGAAATACAGATGCGATGCGCCGTTTTCACCGTCCAGACTGCCGATATTCAACTGCTGCGCCTGATTGCCGGTGCCGGACGTGTACTGAGTGCCGGTTGTCCAGTAAGACGCGGTGCCGTCGGTGTTATGCGAGTAGCTCACCAGACGGCAGGAGCCGTTGCTGGTGTAGTGGCGGTCGACCATGCGCACCCAGCTGCTCTCGACGCCGGCATCATGCAGGAAGCTGTCGAAGTCCGTCCGTGTTATCGGGCAGTCGACCCGTAGCCAGGCGGTGCTGGAGGGGTTGAGTATCTCGCTGTAGCTGAGCAGCGGCTGTGGATCGCCGGCGCTCCATTTGACGCATGCCGCGCCGGGATAACTCGCTTCACCGGCGTACGCCTGGCCGCCGATGAGGGCCACGGTCGCCAGCAACAACGCCGCAATGTTTGGTTTCTTCAACATGTTTCTCTCCTTTATGTAGATACACTCGTCCCATGGATGTGCACCAAAAAAACAGGGGCACATGCGGAGAGTAGACGGGCAGGACTGGCAACGGCTGTGGCGTATGTCACCGGAGTTTTGTGCGGTATTCACTAACGCGCGGTGATGTGGAGCAGAGCTCGTTCGCCATTCCTGCGCAAGCGGAAATGCAGAAGAGCATTCGAAACAGGACGATCCTCAGTCCGTTATTCCCGCACCCTCCGGGCATAAACGCCGTCGGAATCCAGTGAACGCTTGAATTGTCAGCGCCGGATTCCGGCTCTCCGCTGCGCGCAGCCTGCCCCCGCGCAGGCGGGGGGCCGGAATGACAAGTGCATCGGATTTTGTGGGAACGCGCCGTTTTTCCCTAGCGCGGCGGATCGATCGTGTTGCCCACGGTATTGTTGATACGGAACCAGCCGGAAATACTGTAGCGCGGCTGGTGGGCGGTCGCGACCTCGTGAGGAAAGTCCTCGCTGAGGAACAGCACCATCGTGCCGTATTCGGGCGGGATGCGTGCGATCGGTGCGTCGCCATCCGCAGGGTAGAGCAGCAGCTCTCCGCCGTCCTGCGGCGTCCACTGCGGATTGAGGTACAGTGCGGTGGTGACCACGCGGTTCGCATCGCCCTTGAAGGCATCGACGTGCCGTTTGTAAAACGCGCCGGGCGGATAATATGCATAGTGGCATTCGTAATCGAACAGACCGAGAAACAGCCGCCGATTGAGTTCGAGGCGCAGATTTTCGGTCCATGCGAGATAGCGTCGTACTGCATCGTCATTGTTGTCCAGCCAGTGAATGCTGTCGCCGCGCACCGACCGGTCGAGTTGATGGTTGCGCGCGCGGCCGATTCCGGCCGGTCTGAACGCGGCCGGGTTCAGCGATTTAACATGACTGAGCAACGTGTCCGGCAAGCCCGCCGGCAACGCGTCCGCCACTATCGCGTAACCCTGTGTCGCGAGGCCAGCCGCCATGTCCTCGTACAGTTTCCGGTTCGCGGGGGGTGGTAAAGACGTGCTCAATCGTGCTCCTTACGTGTTTCAGGTGTCGCGATGTATACCTTAGTCCACCCGCTATTGGATAGGGCTCAGTATCAATATCCGCTGGGTTGCGGACTTCTGGTATTCGGGCGGCGTGACCGGCGGGGTTTACTGTCGGAGACGGCCGACCCGGATGGCGTCAGGCAAGCCCGTGTGGTATCGGCGCAATGCGCGCCACGCGTGGCGGCCGGGCATCAGTGGATTTTTATGCGCGGCGCAAATCCGTGTCCGATGGTGGCCGTCCGATGTTTGACGTCAGTACTGCCCGTGTGCCCAGGCAAGGGATGCAGAAGAGATCCCGCGCTTTTTACATCGCTTCTTTCATCAACGGATATTGCCGACGGAGTTTCTTGCGGCAGGGGTTTCCCGATTCCCGACCACGTCGCTCCGTTGTTTCTGAAAGTCCGGAAGCACCGGTATCGGCAACGTAATGTTGATCTGACGGGCATGCCCCGGCCGGAACATGCCGCGGGTTGGTTCCGGAAGGCGAGGTGTATGGCGGCTATCGCCGCCAACCCGGCCACTCAATTATAATGCGCTTGGAGTTTGTGATCGCGGGAGACACTGTCCGGACCGAGATAGTGGCGGCTACGCGGATGAATATTTCCGTGTTGGTGCTTATTATCCGGATACGGATGTTTCTCGGAACAGGGTGGGGCCGGCTTGCGGCCCGGGTTACCACTATGGAGTACCGGCATGGAGCATGAAGAACTGATCAAGGTATGGGATATCGGTGTCAGGGTGTTTCACTGGTCACTGGTGGTGTTGTTTTTCATTGCCTATTTCACGGGCGAGGATGACAGCCTGGTACATATTTACGCCGGGTACGCCATTATCGGTCTGTTGGCATTTCGCATCGTCTGGGGCTTTATCGGAACCAGGCACGCGCGGTTCAGCGATTTCATCTACGGGCGTGCCGCCGTGCTGGGTTATGCCAGTTCATTGATACGCAGGCGCCCGATACACTACGCCGGGCACAATCCCGTCGGTGGCTTGATGGTCATTCTGCTGCTCGTGTTGCTCGTCGGAATCAGTTGGAGCGGGCTGGAGGTATACGGTGCGCAGGGTCATGGACCGCTTGCGGGAAACAGCATGACGATGATTTCGACCGCGGTGGCGGATGACGATCATGAAGGTTCCGGCAAGGATTCACCGGCCGAGAAATTCTGGGAGGAGATACACGAGGCGTTTTCCAACGTTACACTATTCTTCGTGCTGATACACTTTTCAGGGGTGATCGTCACCAGCCTGGTTCACCGCGAGAATCTGATCAGGGCGATGATCACTGGTTACAAGCAGAAGCGATAGCGGTTGGGCGTGATCCCGGGCCGTGCAACCGGCCCGGCGCCGTGTCAGACCGTCAGCGGCCAGATCAACGGAACGACCAGCACCGTCACCACACCGCACAGCAGGTTCAGCGGCACACCCATTTTCACGAAGTCGCTGAAGCGGTAGCCGCCGGGGCCGTAGACCATCAGGTTGGTCTGGTAGCCGATTGGCGTGGCAAAGCTCGCCGACGCGGCCATCATAACCGTGATCACATAAGGTTCCGGATTCAGGCCGCCGCCAGTTGTCATGGCCAGCACGATTGGCAACGTAAGAAGCGCCGCCGAATTGTTGGTGATGATCTCCGTCAGTAACGTTACCATCAAGTACGTGAGCGCGAGTATTACCCACGGATTACCGTTGCCGAATTCCAGCAACTGACTGGCGAGCAATGCGGCAACGCCGGTTTTCTCCAGTGCGGTTCCAAGCGCAAACGAGGCGGCGATCGACAGAATGACCGGCATATCGAGGCTGCGCCGCGCGGTGTGCGCGTCACAGCAGCGCGTGATGATCATCGCTGCGGCGCCTATCATTGCGGCTTGCAGCATGTCGACAAGGCCGGTCGCGGCAATCAGCACAACGGCGAGCAGTATGGTCCACGCGAGCCAGGACTTCGGGTGCTCGGGGCTTTCTTCTTCGGTATCGCTGATCAACAGAAAGTCGCGGTTGTATTGCTGGCGGTGGACGAACGCGGGGCGCGCTTCGAGCAGCAGTGTGTCCGCCGGGCTCAGTCGTATCGACGCAAGATTCCCCTCGATACGCTCGCCGTTACGCGCAACGGCGATGACCACTGCGCCATACTGATCGCGGAAACGGCACTCGCGAATGGTTTTGCCGATGGCGCTGCTGTGCGGCGATATGACCGCCTCGACAATACGGCGTTCCGGAGCGCGGCGGGACAGCAGCGGCGTTTCCTCGGTCGATGGCAACAGTCCCTTGATGCGCTGCAGCTCCAGTACCGCGCGGATGTCGCCGGCGAATACCAGTCGATCACTGCCCTGCAGCCGCTCCTCCGAAGCCACGGCTGTCACGACATGATCGCCACGGACGATCTCGACAACGTACAGCGTGCCGAGGTGTCGCAGTCCGGCTTCCTGTATCGTCTTGCCGACCAGTGGTCCGTCTTCCGCGACCGCCATCTCGACCGTGTATTCACGCGGATTGGCGAAACTCTCTGCCACCCGATCCCGGGACGGCAGCAAGCGCGGACCGAGAAGAATAACGTAGAGGATACCGGCCAGTGCGACGGCGATCCCGACCGGCGTGATATCAAACATCGAGAAGCCCTCGGAGCCGGTCAGCTTCTGGTATTGGCCGTTCGTGACCAGATTGGTGCTGGTGCCGATCATGGTCAACGTTCCGCCAAGTATCGCGGCATAGGACAGCGGCATCAAAAAATGCGACGCGGGCATATCGATGCGTCGTGCCCAGCGCACCACGGCGGGAATCAGCGCGGCGACCACGGGCGTATTGTTGATGAATCCGCTGACCGCGGCGGTTGGCAGCATCAGCCGTGTCAGTGCGCGCGTGGTTGTGCGGGGTTGTTTCAGCACATGGTCGATGACCAGGTCCACGCCGCCGGTGTGGCTTATGCCGGCGGCGATCACGTACATCAGGGCAACCGTGATCAGGCCGCTGTTGCTGAACCCCCCGAGCGCCTCGGCGGGGGTAAGAACGCCGGTGACACTCAGAATGACCAGCGCGCCCATCAACACCATATCGGTACCCAGTCGGGTAACCATCAGAAGAGCCAGAGCAGCACCGGTAACGGCAATACTAATCCACGCTTCAATAGACATGTTTCTTTCCGTTTAAGGGAGGCTAACGGCGCGGGATGCTACGGCAAAACCGATCCGGCGACAAATACTCAATATTGATAATACGCGGTGAGATGGTTATATGCGTCCCGAGGCGAGGCCGGTTCCCGCAGGCGGCGGGTGCGGCGCGCTGGCGAATGCCAGCTACTTTAGGAAATTCGATTTTCTTGCTTGCGATTGTGTCGCCTGTTCCAGGTCGACCAGCTGGTCGCTCAATGGACGCGGCTTGCCCAGCCCGAATCCCTGGCCGTAGTCGACCTCAAGTTTTTTCAGGCATGTCGCGATCGCATCGTTCTCGACAAACTCGGCAACCGTCTTCAGACCCATGACGCGTCCGATACGATGGATAGCCCCAACCATTTCATAGGACAACGGATCATGAGCCATCTCTTTGACGAAACTGCCGTCGATTTTCAACACGTCCACCGGCAGGGTTTTAAGGTAGGAAAACGAACTCAGTCCGGTACCGAAGTCATCAAGCGAAATCTTGTGGCCGCGTTTTCGCAGTGCGCCAATCAGCGCGGTGGCCGTTGCAATGTGCTTGACCGCGGCGGATTCGGTGACCTCAAACCCTATCGTTTGCGGCGGAATGCCGGAATCTTTCACGAGGTTGTCTATGTAGCTGAGCAAGTCGTCGTCACAGAGCGATTGCCCCGACAGATTGATCGACAGTTCGATATCGGTGCGGGTAAACAGCGAGCGGTGATTGCGTACCTGCCTGAGCGTTTCCTTGATCACCCAGCGGTCAATCGCCGGCATCAGCTCGTAACGCTCCGCGGCCGTCATGAAGCTGCCGGGGGAGAGAACGCCTTCCCCCTCGTTCTGCAAACGCAGCAGAATCTCATAATGATACATGCCGGAAATTGGCGTAAACGGAATGATCGGCTGGCAGTAGACGATGAACAGATTGTCCTTGAGGGCGCGCTGGATACGATTTACCCAGTGCATCTGGTCCTTGCGCCGGAGCATCTCGATATTGCCATCGTTGAAAATCTTGAGGCGATTCCGACCGGTTTCCTTGGCGGCATCGCAGGCGAGTTCCGCGGCATAAATGCTGGCGGCGCCGCTGTCGTTTTCTGCAAACATGCCGCTCATGCCAATATTGGCGCTGATGCTGAAATCGCGGTCTTGCCACGTGAACCGGTCTACGCTGATGTTGGCGCGTATGCGCTCGGCAACCTGCTCGCCGACATTCCCCGGGCAGTTCTGCAACAGAACGCCGAAAATGCCGCCGCCAAGGCGGCCCACAAAATCGGACTGCTTCACCTGCCCGCATAGCATACGGCCGACATGCACGATCAGCGCGTCGCCGGCCAGGTGCCCCAGCGTATCGTTAACCACCTGCAGCTGGTTGATATCGACATACAGCACGCAGTGATTCCAGCCGGTTTGGCGGGCATAGTCGAGTAACCGCTCGGCCTGCCAGGTGAAGCTTTCACGATTCATCAGTCCGGTGAGAGAATCGTAATTGGCGTGGATGATCGCCGCGGCGGTCCGCGAGATCACCTCGATGATATGCTGGTCATTCCTCGAAAAGTCACGGCGGTCCTGGGTGTTTACGCAGACAATCAGGCCCTCAAGTTTTCCGCGAATATCGACGACGGGGCAGGACAGCAGTTTGTAGTCCATGCGTATCCCCGTCTCGACGCGGACTGACTCATTTGGCTCGTTGCTTAGCAGGGACTTTCCGGCTTTCTCTGTCCATGCGTAGAGCGTCGACGTCAGTTGAGCGGTTACCTTGTCGGGATTGTCGAGTGGTGTTCTGGTGTTGTATCGCGGGATGGTCATCTTTTTTTCCGGCAGATACAGCACGACCATATCGACGTTCATATACTCGACACACTTGCTGACCAGCTTGGTGAGACCGCTGTGGGCATCCTGTATGGTCTCGAGCAGATTGCTGGTTTCGTAGATCAGGTGAAGTTCTTCGTGGCGCGCATCGAGGTCATCCGACAGCGTGCCGAGATCCGTCAGGATGCGGTATTCATCGACCAGGCACTCAACAATCGCGGACATGGCGGCTTGAGTGGTAGCCCGGTTCTTCAGGCCCCTGGCAGATTCGTGCAACGTGACGATCAGTCGTCCGAGCGGAATGTTCTGTGGCGCCGATATCAGCATATCGCAGGCCACCAGGTTATTGCCGATAGAATAGTTTTCGAAAGGCGATGGGCTTGCGTCACGTGTTGTGTTTAATAGTTGTAGATACGGTGCGATGTCGACGGTGGAGTTCTTGCCGTCGCAGTGACTAATATAAAGAGGCGCGCCATCCGTATTACAAAACACAATGGCATGCACCTGTTCCAGTGTTTCGCGCAGCAAGGCTGCATATCTTTTATAGGAAAGCTTCTGTATGACGGTCGGGCTCATAGCTTTTCTTGTTCATCCCCGTGGAGCAGATATAAACGGTCGATCCCCGGGTGCGGTTTCGGCCAAATCCGCGCCCCAGTACCCGGTCTGTACTATGTCGTCCCTGAATTGATTTGTTCCGCGGTTGCGGTTCAACTCAGGGTATCGGACCGGCGAGGCGAATTCTTTAACGGCGCAGTTTCGGTCGCGGGGCGGAAAAGTGCCCTGAAAACAGTTATTATTGAGCATTACCAAATGACCTGACCCCCAACATGTTGTTGTCAGATCATCTGGCAATGCTCAATAACAGAATTTTTCCTTGAACAAGGAACTTACTATGGAATCTCTCCCCGCGCCAGTATCATTCGGGCAGGCTGTGCTTTACTGGCTTAAGCTCGGGTTCATCAGCTTCGGCGGCCCGGCCGGACAGATCAGCATGATGCATCAGGAGCTCGTCGAGCGGCGGCGCTGGATCTCCGAGCAGCGCTTTCTGCACGCATTGAACTACGCGATGGTGCTGCCCGGCCCCGAGGCGCAACAGCTCGCCACCTATATCGGCTGGCTGATGCACGGTGTGCGTGGTGGTATCGTCGCCGGTGCGCTGTTCGTCCTACCATCGTTGTTTATCCTGATCGCGCTGACATGGGTCTATCTCGCCTACGCCGATGCACCAGCGGTTGCCGCCATTTTGTATGGCATCAAGCCGGCGGTGGTGGCGATCGTCGTGTTCGCGGCGTGGCGTATCGGCTCGCGCGCACTGAAGAACAATGTGCTGCGGCTCATCGCTGTGCTCGCGTTCGCGGCGATATTCATGTTCAAGATACCGTTTCCGTATATCGTGCTGGCGGTCGGTGTGCTCGGAATGATCGGCTCACGGATTGCACCGGACAAGTTCAAGGCAGGCGGGCACCACGCGGCTTCCGTTAAGGCCTATGGCCCGGCGTTGATTGACGACGATACGCCCGTACCGGAGCATGCGCGTTTTCGCTGGTCCCGTGTTATCGGGGTACTGGCTATCGGTTTCGCCATCTGGAGCGGTGCCCTCGCCTGGCTGGTGATTGAGTACGGCTGGCAGGGCACTCTGACCCAAATGGGCTGGTTCTTTACCAAGGCCGCACTGGTTACGTTCGGCGGTGCCTATGCGGTATTGCCGTATGTCTATCAGGGCGGCGTCGAGCACTACGGCTGGCTGACCGCGACGCAAATGATCGACGGCCTCGCGTTGGGCGAAACGACGCCTGGGCCATTAATCATGGTAGTCGCCTTCGTCGGATTCGTCGGCGGCTGGACGAAGGAGCTGTTCGGGCCGGAAGCGCTGGCCCTGGCCGGTATCGCCGGTGCCTGCGTGGCGACGCTGTTTACGTTTCTGCCGTCGTTCATGTTCATACTTCTCGGCGGCCCGTCGGTCGAAGCGACACGCGACGATATCAAGTTCGCCGGACCCCTGACCGGCATCACCGCCGCTGTGGTCGGCGTCATCGTCAATCTGGCGGTGTTCTTCGCGCACCACGTGTTCTGGCCGGCAGGGTTTAGCGGGCCGTTCGACGGGCTGTCGCTGCTGATCGCCATCGCCGCTTTCGTCGCGCTGTTTCGTTTTAAGGTCGGCATTGTTCCGGTGATCGCAGCCAGCGCCGTCGCCGGCCTGTTGTATTCGTTCGTTTCATAACACGATGAAGCAGCGATTCATTCGCGGTATACCGGCCGGTGTCTGGGCGCTCGGCTTCTGCTCCATGTTCATGGATATTTCCTCCGAGCTGATTCACAGCCTGTTACCGATTTATTTGACCACAGTGTTTGGTGCAAGCATGGTCACCATCGGTTTCATCGAGGGCATCGCCGAGGGCACGGCTGCCATCACAAAAGTGTTTTCCGGCGCTCTTAGCGATTATCTCGGCAAGCGCAAATTTCTTGTCGTACTCGGTTACGGACTCGGTGCGCTGACCAAGCCGGTGTTCCCGTTAGCAACGTCCCTGTGGTGGGTATTCGCCGCGCGTTTCGTCGATCGCGTCGGCAAGGGCATCCGCGGCGCGCCACGCGATGCGCTGGTGGCCGACATTACACCACCCGAATTACGCGGCGCGGCCTATGGACTGCGCCAGTCGCTCGATTCGGTTGGCGCGTTCACCGGTCCATTGCTCGCCGTGGTCCTCATGGTGTGGCTGGTGGACGATATTCGGGCCGCGTTCTGGGTCGCCGTTGTGCCCGCGTTCATCGCTGTGACGTTGTTGATCGTTGCTGTGCGCGAACCGGATTCGGTTCCGCGCCGGCCGGGACAAGGATCGCCGATCACGCTCGCCGCGGCAAAACGACTGCGGTCACGTTACTGGCAGATTGTGTTGCTTGGCGCGGTCTTCACGCTGGCGCGGTTCAGCGAGGCGTTCCTGGTGCTGCGCGCGCAAAGTGTCGGTCTTGGCATCGCCTACGTGCCGGTCGTGATGGTCATTATGAATGTTGTTTACGCCGCCGCTGCCTATCCGGCGGGAATTGCCTCCGACCGCATCAGCCGCCGCGCATTGCTGCTCGCCGGGCTCGCGCTGCTGGTACTGGCGGATCTCGTATTGGCATCGGCCACAACACCGTGGCACGTATTTACGGGTGCAGCACTGTGGGGCTTGCACATGGGACTGACGCAGGGATTGTTCGCCAAACTCGTCGCCGACACTGCGCCAGCCGAACTGCGCGGTACGGCGTTCGGCATATTCAATGTTGCCAGCGGCGTGGCGTTGTTGCTGGCGAGTGTCATCGCGGGTGCGCTGTGGGGCGCAATAGGTCCGGCGGCGACCTTTATCGCCGGCGCGGTATTCGCCTCAGTGACAGCGCTTGGCATTGTGATCTATGGCGCGCGGCGTCGAATTACGTAACGAGCACCGTCTCGCCCTCAACGTCGCCAAAACCCAAAACAACACCGTCCTCCCCAACGGCAACGTCATGATGCACAGGGAAGTGCGAATGTCGCGAGCGCAGGATGCGCAAGAGCGGCTGCCGGACCTTGGCACCTATATAAAGAGCGACGGCACCACCGCCACGCTGGGCGACACCGCCCAACTGGGCGACGTCGACCTCAGAGAGAACACCTTTTATTCAAGCTTCACCGACACCATCCCCCTCACCCCCGAAGCCCAGACACTCCCCGCCATGCGCGGCAGCGGACAAGTGCGGGAGTTGAGAGCAGCGGCATAAGTGACATGCACTTCTGCGCGCAGCTGTGAGCATTTATCTCGCTCTGTTTGGTCATGAAAAAGTTCTGCGGGTAGTGACTGGCGTTGTTCCGGCCTTGGGAGGTCGTTATTAAAGTGTAAAGCCGGTCGCCGTGGCGGTCAGGCTGATATTGGTCACACATACAAGCAGTCAAACAAAGTCAGTCAAAGACAATCACTCGTGATTGACAACCCCGATGGTGGCGGCTGACAATCCCGCGTGCTACCGGCAAGAAAAAGAATAACCAGGCCGCCGGGGCACTGTTCCGGGTTGCTGTCACGAAACCAAATCCTGCGCAACGTCACGCCCTCGGGGTGTTGATGTGATGTAGGGTGCGGATGTCGGAATAGCCCGAAGCCGGTGTAATAACCGTATTCAACGATACGTACCCATATTCTGATCTGGAGAGCTATATGAAGCGAACTGTCCAATCACTGCTGACGTCCCTCTGTCTCATCCTTCTGTCCGGCGCGTTGCTAGCGGCGCCTGCTGCTGGATTGCCCACGACACCGATTGACCCGGTGTTGGGTGAAGAGGGAAAGGTCAGCGTCTGGACCTACAACAAGGCCTTCGCCAAACGTTTCAACCTGCCGGAGATGGAGGAAGAGGGATTGCCGCCGGACATTCAGGCGATGGAGTTGCGGCTGGTGAAGCGCATATTGGACGGCGGTTCATCTTATGAGTGCCAGCTTCATGTGTATGCCAATAATTCGTTGAAGATTCAGTATCCGGAAGGGGATGTCGGGTCGATTGAGACTCTGAGAATGGGATCTCCTGTGCATCCAGCGAAAATGCCTGATTCTCACGATCGGCTCTTTCATGCTGATCAAAGCGGAAAATATACAACGAAGGCGGTTTTTTCGAGTTACACAAACGATAAGCCATCTCTTGGGGGCGGTGTTACTTATCTGCATTATCGTAAATACTTCCTGTCCGATTTGGCTTATCTGGCTTTTAGTGTTGGATGTGGGGTTGGTGATCCGCGCGAATATAACTACTCGTTCTGGGTCGAGAAAGAAGGCGGCCGCGATTATCGTCAATGGACAAAACTGGATCCGAACGAGTTTTACCAGTTCGACATTCCCAGAGCGTTTGTACATCGCTTCTATCCGCATGCAAAAAATGCCCAAGAGGCGAACCACGCACGCATCGACGCCGAAAACAAGGCGCGCCGTGAAAAACTTCAGCAGCCGAAAAGCGACCAGGCAAAACATTAACCTTATAGGCAGATAAATCTCCGGGGAGGCACAGCATATGGCAACCAACTATGAAACCGCATTGATGAGTCAACAGGCATATGAGATCGACGGCGGTACACCGCCGGATGGCTGGGAAATCTTTGTGCCACCGTCGCAAAACGATCCTACTGGTTTCCAGGGTGTCGCCTACCGCAACCTTCTGACCAACGAGATTGTCGTCGCCTTCCGGGGCACCGAGATAGGTGAGAGCGGCGACCGAATTGCCGATCTGCAGATTGGTTTAGCTCGGATTCCGGATCAATATGCGTCTGCCCGGACGTTTTTTTATGACAACGTCCTTGCCCAAGCGGATGCTGATCCTTCGATGGAAGGCGGTAATTATTCAGTCTCCCTCACCGGCCACTCCCTCGGTGGCGGAATTGCACAACTACTCGGTGCAGAAACAGGGCTGCCGACAACCACCTATAACGCCCCCGGCGTGGCCGATGTCTGGGTTAATCAACCGGGCGGCGCCGCCGGCACCAGCTACAGCAACATCACCAACATCAACACCGCCGGCGACATTGTTCACTTATGGGATCGACAGCTTGGTAGTGCGCAGACGATCCAGGCATCGTCCTTCGGCGTCATTCCAGACTCCATCGAGCGATTGATGGCTTACGCGTCGGGTATCCCGGGTTTGGGCTATTACTGGGACGACCAGCACGGTATCTCAAATTTCGTCGAGGCATTCTCCGGCGCGCCACCGGCCGCCCCCTCTACGGAGGAGCTCAATTACCAGGATCAAATCTGCCCGATCGTCGATCCTGTCGTGTCGACCACGTATTTCTCCTCCCAAACCTCCGTCCCGCGCCGCGACCCGCTCGTCCTCGACCTCGACGGTGACGGACTCGAAACCATCACGCTCAACACCACCAACCCAATACTGTTTGACCACGACGGCGACGGCATCAAAACCGCCACCGGCTGGATAAGCCCTGACGACGGCCTCCTCGTCCTCGACAGAAACGGCAACGGCACCATCGACACCGGACGAGAACTCTTCGGCGACGCCACCCTCATCCCCACCGGACAAGGCGGCCAACGCAATGCCGTCGACGGCTTCGACGCCCTCAGCGCCCAGGACACCAACCATGACGGCGTCGTCAACGGAGCCGACACCACCTTCACCAGCTTACGCATCTGGCGCGACCTCAACCAGGACGGCCTCAGCCAGAGCAACGAACTCACCACGCTGGCCCAAAACATGATGCACAGGGATGTGCGAATGCCGCAGAAGGCAGGATGCCGAGAGCGGCCCATCACCGCCCTCAACGTCGCCAAGACCGAAAACAACACCCTGCTCCCCAGCGGCAACGTCGTTGCGGACCTCGGCACCTATATAAAGAGCGACGGCACCGCGGCCACGCTCGGCGATGTCGAACTCACAGAAAACGCTTTCTACTCGCGTTTCACCGATAGCGTCGCGCCGAGCCCTGGGCGAGCGTCATTACACAACGCGCGTGGTAGCGCAGCGTTAAAACACATTTCTAAAGCAGACCAAATATATAAGGCGGCATGATTATGATGATGAGACGGACACACGTTATGTCATTAAGAAGCATAGTGCTCGTTTTGCTGTTCCTTGTCGCCGCCGCGCCCGCCATGGCAGGCAAGTATCCTTATGCAGAATTCATTCCCGCGCTTTCATATGAAACGGTGGAAATACTGAAAAAACATGGTATGCCTATGACGCACGATCGGGAAGATTCCTGGTTTAAAATATCGGGCGTCCCCGGCAGCTACATCCTGAAGTTTCATCGCGCCGACGAAATCCCCCAGCAGGCGGTGCTCGACATCGTGAAGTTGTGTCTGGATTTCTACGAGCAGCGCGGCCGCAAGGAACGCTTTCGCATCGTGATGTACCGAGAATCCCACGAGGAATGGCGCGAATCATTATTTCTCGGTATTGGGGCGCTAACAAATATGGAACCTTTCTTTGAGCTCACCATCGGGGAGAAAAAATAATGAGCGGCTATACAGTCGAGATACGCACGGGGATTCTGAGCGGTGATCACACTATCCATACTTGGCTGCACGTCACCAAGCCCGACAGCACTTTAGTGGCGTGGGGGTTTTATCCGGCCACGGACAGCGCGGGTAACTTGCTTTACGGACCCGGCGATGTCAGGCCGGAAGACCCCCGAGCAGACTACACTGCCACCAGCGGCCCAATGTCCATGACCGAGACACAATATCAGGCGCTGGTGAGCAACATCACTGCCATGGATGCCGCGCCTCCGAACTATTCACTTATCGCGCTCCCCGGCGGCACCCAGTGCAGCATGTGGGCCGTCGATACGCTGCAAGACATCGGATTTCTGCCGGAGATCATATCGCCCGATATCACGCCGGAATTGGTCCCGTTTCTCGATTCGTTAGTATGGAATCCGGTTTTCCAAGCGATAGGCTTTTCTATCTATAATGCGGTGAGTGACCTCTTCTTCCAATCCCAAACCTCCGTCCCGCGCCGCGACCCGCTCGTCCTCGACCTCGACGGCGACGGATTAGAAACCATCGCCCTCAACACCACCAACCCGATACTGTTCGACCACGACGGCGACGGCATCAAAACCGCCACCGGCTGGATAAGCCCTGACGACGGCCTCCTCGTCCTCGACAGAAACGGCAACGGCACCATCGACACCGGACGAGAACTCTTCGGCGAC
>JAHFRU010000007.1 GCA_023266115.1 Gammaproteobacteria bacterium | reverse complement strand
TGACCGATGAATGCTTGAAAAATGAGGCTCATCCGGGCAAGGTGCGTGAATCGTCAATTTTAAAAAAGAGAGCTGTAGAATTCCGCTGGTATGAGCGGGTTTTTCTACAGCCTCGTTAGGCATTATTGATGCGTGGCTACTATCTAACGAATAAACACTGGGCGCTCGAAGCGATCAAGTTGCGGCGCGTTAAGCTTTCGCTCTTCAACGAAATGAACGATCCTTTTGAACTGCTCGGTATGGAGTTAAGGACAAAGAAGGATCGGGATGAGTTCCATCAACTCAAAGAAGAAATGAATCAGACTATTGGCGTGCTCTGTTTCAGCAGAAGTTGGAATAATCCTGTTCTTTGGAGTCACTATGGCGATAGGCACCGAGGATTGTGCCTTGGCTTCGACCTCTTAGACGATTGGATCTTTGATGTCAGCTATGAGGGTGAGCGATTGAAAGAAGAAATAGAAAGCGAGTTGCTTGAACGAGATCATGAAACACTCGGCCATAAGCTCCTAATCACAAAGTATGAGCACTGGCGCTATGAAGACGAGGTTCGTATGGTTCTGAATCTTAATGACTCGGTGCATGAAAAAGGGATGTACTTTCTTCCATTCTGCAATGCTCTTTATCTTAGGGAAGTAATTATTGGGGCAAGGCGCGATCTATCGCCTAAAGATGTTAGGAAGGTCATTTCATCCCAGGATAATAACGTTCGCCTTACACAAGGCCGGTTAGCGTTTCGCTCTTACCGGATTGTCAAGAATCAAGCGGTAAAATCTGGGTAAAAATGCCTAACGATAGCTTCAACAAGGACGCATTTTTCGCTCGCTGTGCTCGCTACAAATGCGCCTGTTAAGCTGAATGATATATGCCGGTTATTGAAATCATGTGGCCAGAGTCAATTAATCGCTCTTGTCTATAGTTCGCCCATGCTTTTTTCATCCGGTCTAAAGATCGTCGCCGCCACATGCCTCCTGTTGTTGCTGTGGCCCGCGCTATCGTTTGCGGCGCTATCCAATCCACCAGTCGAGGATATCCATTTCCGCGCGGAGCACCTCGCCGAAGCGGCCCAGGAAGCGCGCTATTCGGTGTTGCCGCTGCCGGAAGTCGGTGTGCGATCTGCGCGCTGGACGCCGGTGGTGCAGGCCGGTATTGCACGTGCCGATGGTGAATTTGCCGAGGCCTCCGGTGAGTTGTTCGCGGCCGGGGCGAGCCGGGCGTGGGGAAATCATTGGGGCCTTGGGCTGTTCGCGTTTTACGACCGTTTTGATGTCGATGGCGGAGGCTATCAAAGCGCGTTGACGCCGGGCAATCTCGACGGCGTGCCGCTCGACATTCCGGAGAGCGCGGAATTTACCGCGCCATCCGGCGCGTTCCGTCATCATGGTGTTGGTGTTGTGGTGACGCGGGATCACGTCGGCGCTCACGATACGGCGAGGTGGGGTTACATCGGCGGTCTGTTGCTGGAACGGCTGGACCTGTCGGATTACCGGGTCCACTACCGCCTGCTCGGTGGCGCCGACGCCGGTGCCGGGGGCGAGGTCGATCACAGCGGCTCGAACACGCTGGTGACGGTGCTGTTCGGCGTGCAGGGTATACAGCACATTACGCCGCGCCTCGCGCTGACGCCGCATGTGATTATCGGCGCGCCGCTCGCGCCCGGTGAATTCACGACGCGCATGACGGGGCCGGGATTCGACATCAGCACCGCAGCGACGGGCGGCAGACCCGGCAATATCGGTGATGCGTTTCTCGCGCTGGGCATGGGGCTGCGGGATCGCACTTCGGGATTGGCGATCGATGTTGGCGCGGCCCTGGGGTTTCCGGCCTATCAGCGGTACGTGCATGAAGGGATAGACCGCAGCGTGCTGGTGTCGGTGTCGTGGCATGGTGGTTGAGACTCTTGGCGCCGGTCCAACTATTGTCGCGTGACGCGAGGATGGCGCGAGCGGTGCAATGCGCTGCGCTTATTGCACCCTACATATAGTGGGATCGCGTTGTAACTCGTGGCGCCGGTTAGTGTTCTGGCGCGAAAATAAATCTTTGTAGGGTGGGTTCGTAACCCACCAAGGTTATCGCCGCAGGCGACACGTTATATTGAACTGCCGGGGCGCTGGGCGGCGTGGGGGCGGGACTGGCGTATCTTCTGGTTTCGTTGCTCGATCGGTGCAATGCGCTGTGCTTATTGCACCCTGCATATATTCGTATGGCGCGAGCTATTGCTCTACCATCCGTTCCAGTTCCGGCCAGACGGTATCCAGAATTATCCCCTGTGCATCGCCATTCGGATGGAGGCGGTCGGATTGCAGCAATGCGTTGTTGTCGGCGACGCCGGCGAGCAGGAACGGTACCAGCGGCAGCTTGTATTTCTTTGCCAGCCGCGTATAGACACTCGCAAAGCCGGTGGTGTATTCGGCGCCGTAGTTTGGTGGTATGCGCATGCCGACGAGCAGTACCTGTGCGTTGCCGGCCCGGCATTTTTTGATGATCTTTGTCAGATTCGTTTCCATATCGGCCAGTGACAGGCCGCGCAGGCCGTCGTTGGCGCCGAGTTCGACAATGACGATGGCGGGATGATGGTCGGCCAGCGCGGAATCCAGCCGAAACAGACCGCCGGCGGTGGTGTCGCCGCTGATGCTGGCGTTGACGACATCATGCGGATCGCCGTGCCTGGCCAGCCGGCGTTGCAGCAGTGCGACCCAGCCCTGGTTTTGATCAATGCCATAGCCTGCGCTTAAACTGTCACCGAGCACCAGGATGACCGGCGCGCTGCCATTCGCGGCGGCGATGGAAAAAGGCGCGAGCACCGACAGGCCAATCATAAGGATTCGTTTCAGCATGAGCTCCAGTGTAACGTCTTCGATCATCCGCGCGGAAGGGTTGGGTAAACAGGTGACCGGTCCGGCGGGGACGCTGGACATATTGTCCGGTATTACGTTCACGATAGCGAAGGGCGAGTCGGTCGCGATCGTCGGCGCGTCCGGCGCGGGCAAGTCGACACTGCTCGGGCTGCTCGCCGGGCTGGATTCCGCGACCAGTGGCACGGTCTGGCTGAACGGCACCGACCTGTCGACGCTCGACGAGGACGGCCGCGCGCAGTTGCGCGGCGCGATGATCGGTTTTGTGTTTCAGGCGTTTCATTTGTTGCCCAGTCTGACCGCACTGGAAAATGTCATGTTGCCGCTGGAACTGGCGGGACGTGGCGACGCCACCGCGGTCGCGCGTGACGTCATGGAACGGGTGGGGCTGGGTCTGCGCGCGGGGCATTATCCGAAACAGTTGTCCGGCGGCGAGCAGCAGCGCGTCGCGATCGCGCGCGCGTTCGCGCCCGGCCCGGCGCTGCTGTGCGCCGACGAGCCGACCGGCAATCTCGACCGCGCGACCGGTGCGCGGATCATGGATCTGTTGTTCGATCTGAATGCCGAACACGGCACGACACTGTTGCTGGTGACACATGACGAGCGGCTGGCCGCGCGGTGTACGCGGCAGTTCGAGCTGGTGGACGGGCGGATGGGGTCGGCGTGAGTGAAGTACGCGAAAGCAATTTAATCCCCTCTCCCGGAGGGAGAGGGGCGGGGGTGAGGGGGTATATCGTTGAATTGGATTCCCTCATCCCAACCCTTCTCCCGGAGGGAGAAGGGAAAGATACCGTCGGATATTTTCGTATGGATTCATCTTATATCGGCTGCTCCCTATCGTTATGCCCGCGCAGGCGGGCATCCAGAGTTTTTTGGCAGTTACCAGGATTTACCGGTGGCCATTACCGACACCGCTCTGCCGCAAGCATTTCTGGATTCCCCGGCGGCCGCTCCCGACGCTGCTCTACCTCGCCCATCCGTGGGCTCGCGCTTGCGCGGGAATGACTGCATGCTGGCATCGTGCGTCAATCCTGTTATGAACGGCCAATATCCGGCGATGCCTGATTCGTGAACGCCCTCACCATCTCCCTGCGCATGCTGCGGCGCGACTGGCGTGCCGGCGAGCTGCGCGTGTTGATGATCGCGGTGATGATCGCCGTCGCGAGCATCGTTGCGGTTGATGCGTTCACCGATCGTGTGCGGCTGGCGCTGGAGTACCAGGCCAATGAACTGCTGGGTGGCGATCTGGTGATCGCGTCGGGTCAGGCGCTGCCGGCGGTGTATCGCGATCAGGCCACTGCACTCGGTCTCGCCATTGCCGATGCCGTCAGCTTTCCGAGCATGGCGCTGGCGAATGGCAACAGCCAGCTCGGCGAGATCAAGGCCGTCAGCGACGCCTACCCGTTGCGCGGCAAGCTGTTCATCGCGCCGCGTCTGTTTGAATTCGGCCAGCCGGCTGACGGCGTGCCGCCGCCGGGTTCCGTCTGGGCGGAGGCGCGTTTGCTGAATGAATTGAAGGTCGCTGTTGGCGACGAGATCGCGCTCGGCAATATTCACCTGACAATCGCCGGCGTGCTGACCCGTGAACCGGGCCGCGCCGGCGATGTGTTCACCATCGGCCCGCGGATATTGATGAACATTGCCGATCTCGACCGCACCGGTCTGATCCAGCCGGCGAGCCGCGTGCGTTATCGTCTGCTGGTGGCCGGCGACCGGCAGGCCGTCGCGCGTTATAAAGAATTCGCGAACAGACAACTCACTCAGGATGAGCGCCTCGAAGGCGTCGAGGAGGCGCGGCCGGAAGTGCGCACGGCGCTGGACCGCGCGCGGCGTTTTCTTGGGCTGGCGGCGCTGGTCAGCGTCGTGCTGGCCGGTATCGCGGTGGCGACGTCGGCGCGGCGTTACGTCGCGCGGCATCTGGACAACTGCGCGATCATGCGCTGTGTCGGCGCGCGCCACGGTACGATCGTGCAGATCTATGCGTCGCAAATCCTGGTGCTCGGCCTCGTGGCCAGCAGCGCCGGTTGCGCGATCGGCTACGGCGCGCAGATGGTGTTGACCGATGTGCTCGGCGGTCTCGCCACTATCGAGCTGCCGCCGCCATCGTTGTGGCCGGCGGTATTCGGTATTGCGACCGGGATCGTCACACTGCTCGGCTTCGCGCTGCCACCGCTGCTGCGTCTGAAGCATGTGCCGGCGCTGCGCGTGCTGCGGCGCGATGCCGGTGACCGCGAGGCCGGTAATATGCTGGCCTATGCGCTCGGCGCGACGGCGCTGGCGATGCTGATCCTGTGGCAGATCGGCGATATCCGGCTCGGCATCTATGTCACGCTCGGCCTGCTGGCCGCGTTCGCCGTGCTGGCAGTGCTGGCCATGCTGCTGGTGAAGCTGCTGCGGCGCGTGCAACCGCGCAGTACTATCACGTGGCGTTTCGGCATCGGCGGCATTGCGCGCCGCGGGCAGGCAAGCACGCTGCAAATCGTCGCATGCGGACTCGGTATTCTGGTGTTGTTGCTGCTGACCGTGGTGCGCGATGACCTGCTCGCCGACTGGCAGGCGCGTTTGCCCGCGGATGCGCCGAATCGATTCATCATCAACATCCAGCCCGATCAGGTGGCGGCGATCCGGCAATTTTTCGCGAAATCCGGACAGCCCGCGCCGCAGTTGTTGCCGATGGTGCGTGGCAGACTGGAGCGCATCAACGAGCGCGCCGTCATTGCCGGGGATTACGACGACGACCGCGCGCAGCGTCTCGTCGCCCGCGAATTCAATCTGTCGTGGACCGACGCGCTGCAAGACGACAACAAGATCGTCACCGGCCAGTGGTGGGGCGACAGTGGCAACGGCGAGCATTGGTTGTCGGTGGAAGAAGGCATTGCCAAAACGCTGGGCATACACAACGGTGACACGCTGACCTGGCGCATCGCCGGCAGCGAGTTGACGGCGACCGTCGTCAGTCTGCGTTCGGTGGAGTGGGATTCGTTCCGCGTCAATTTCTTTGTCGTCACGCCGCCCGGGGTGATGGAGCGCTATCCGGCGACGTACATCACCGCCTTTTATCTGCCGCCGGAAAATCAGCAGCTGCTCAATGATCTGGTGCGGACTTTTCCGAACGCGACTGTAATCGACGTCGCCGAGATCATGGCGCAGGTGCGGCAGATCATCGATCGCGTCACGCAGGCGGTCAGTTATGTGTTTTTCTTCACCATCATGGCCGGGCTGCTGGTGTTGTTCGCGGCGATCCAGTCGACGCTCGATGAACGCATCCGCGAAAACGCGATATTGCGCACGCTGGGTGCCAGCCGTAGTCAGTTGCTGAAGAGCCTGCGGGCGGAATTCGTCGTGCTCGGCCTGCTGGCCGGCGCGGTTGCGTCACTGGCGGCTACCGCCATAAGTTACCTGCTCGCAACGCGCGTTTTCGAGCTGGGGTATTCGTTGAATCTCTGGTTGTGGCCGGCCGGCCTGCTCGGCGGCATGACGGGCATCGGCGTCGTCGGCTATTTCGGCACGCGCTTTGTGCTGAACCAGCCGCCGTTGCAGACGCTGCGCGCGCTGTAACCGGCGCAGGTATTACGCAGTTACTCATTAATCATCTACTGGGGCACGGAGGCTTTTGTGGCAAAGGCATTTTCACTGGCATCATGGAACGTCGAACATTTCAAGAACAAGCCCGACCGCGTGGAGCGCGTCGTCACGTTTGTTAACCAGCAGAAGCCGGATGTGTTCACGCTGCTGGAGGTCGAGGGCAAGGACGTATTTACCGAGCTCGTCACGCGCATGCCGGGTTATCAGTTTCATATCACCGAGGGACCGCAGACGCAGGAGGCGCTGGTCGGCGTCCGGAAAGGGCTGACCGCATTCTTCACGCAGAAAATCGAGTTCAAGTCCGGCAACCAGTATCTGCGGCCCGGTGCGCTGCTGACGCTGCACGTGGACGGCGAGAACTACAGTATTCTGTTCCTGCATACCAAGAGCAGCGCCGATCCGATCGGGCTCGGTATCCGCGACGACCAGTTTGCACGCGCGTTCAAGTTCAAGCGCAAGGTGCTGGACAAGGCGGTGAGCGGCAAGGCCAAGGCGAATTTCATTTTCCTCGGCGACCTGAACACGATGGGCATGGACTATCCGTTCAATCAGACGGTCGAGGTGAAATGGGAGCTGAAAAAGCTCGACGTGGATGCGAAGAAGGTCGCGATGCGCCGGCTGACGAAGAACGCGCCGGCTACCTGGTCGAACGGCTCGAAGTCGCGCTATCACCCGGCGGACCTCGATCACGTTGTCGCCTCGGATCATCTGTCCTTCAAATCATTCGCCGGGGCCGAGGTCGATGTGCGCGGCTGGCCGGCACTGACGGCCACTACGGAGCAGGACACGTGGATCAGGCAGTATTCCGATCACGGCATGTTGTACCTGGAGGTGCAGAAGGTTTAGGTGCGGAAGGCAAAGCAACCCGCTGGCCATGATGTTTGCATCAGTATGATTGAAAGTGATGATCGCTCACCTGGAGCCTGCGAGTTATTTCGCACCTCCGGTTACTGCTACCGGCTGACGGGGGACCCCATTTTTTACCAGTAACGCACCCGTCCGGTATCCACGTGCACAAAATTCGATCTCGAATAGTAACCGACGCCGCCGGTACCTAGCGCCACAGCGGCCTGGTGCAGGTCGTGTAACGCACGTCCAGGCAGGCGGATGTCCACCGCTTTACCATGCAAGTGCAGGCTTTTCCTGGCGACGCCGTCGCTGGACGCGGCCAGCATGGCGTTACTCGCGGCGGAGCGGTAACCGGAGATGATCTCGAACGGCTGCTGGCTGTCCAGGTTGTAATGGAGGGTGTGCAGCAGATCGAGCAGCTGCGGCTCAATGGGCCTGACCTCGTTGGTGCGATGGTCGCGCAGGATATGATTGACATCATGCAACGCCTCGGCGAGATATTGCCCCTGCGCCCAGTACACGGTGCGCAGCGCCTCGCCTGTGTGCGTATTGTAAAGAGCCAGTGCCCGCTCGGCCGGTACGACGCGCGCGCTGGCAAGCACTGACGCGGGCAACAGGCCCGCGCCGGTGACTACCAAACCCAGCTTCAGGAATCTACGCCGGCTTAAAAACATGTCGCGTCTTTTTCGTTAACCATGGAGCTCTTTGTTATTTGTCGGCAGGCCGCGTGATTTCTTGTGCCAGGCCGTCGCGCGCCGCGATCATCGCGCGTACTTGTTGCTCGTCAATGCGCTCATCGAGCCCATGCGCCTGCACGTGCGTCCGCACGCCGGCCAGCGGGTCGAGGCGCCTATTATACGCATCCGGATGCACTTCGAGGAAAATTCGCCCGTCGGGCAGACGCGCCAGCAGCGTGTTTTGATAGATAATTCGCACCGGCATGCCGATACTGACCGCGGCAAACATCGCGCCGATATCGTCAGGATGCAGGCGAATGCAACCGTGACTCTGAAACTGATAGATGCTCACCGGTGCAATCGTGCTGTGAATACCGTAGCCGAGGCGGCTCAGGCCTATCCAGTATTTACCGAGCGGATTGTCCGGCCCCGGCGGCACACTGGTATTCACAATCTTCCCCTCGCGGCGCATCTCTTCCTGGATCGACTTCGGCACGATCCATTCCTTGTTCAACTCCAGCGTGCGCACCGTGAAATCGCCGACGGGCGTGCGCCACGTTGGCCGGCCAAGACCGACCGGATAGCTCGCCCGCAACTCGCCGTCGCGAAAAAAGAACAACATGCGCTGGGGCAGATTGATCAGGATGCCGTCAGAAAGCCGTTCGGGCACGATGTGCCGGTTCGTGATGCGCAGCCGCTGGCCCGGATAGACGTAGCCGTTGTAGTCAATGCCGTTTTCACGCGCCAACACAACCGGATCCACGCCATAACGCGCACTGATCTTGATCAGGAAATCCCCGGGCTGGATCACATACTCGAACTCGCCCCCGGTGATCTTCTCCGACAGGGCCGGCGAATCATCGGCCGTAGCACAGCCCATCCACAGGCAGAAGGTCAGCAGCCCGACCCGGCGGGCATGACCCCGCAGGGCAGGAAAATACGACATTGTTCGACATTGCCACTCTTGCTGCACTGCGTTTCGCTCCTTGTCATCTGGCCAGCAGGCTGCTGAATCACAGCCTGCGCGGCGCAGGGATAGCCTGTAATTTTTCAAGCAGGCTTTATCCGTTTGAAAAGCGACACAAGAAAAAAATCATGCGTTTTGCTTTGCGCGTTGAAAGACGCCATGGACGGCGTTTTTCAACATCCAACGGGTGATTTTAGCGGAAAACCACGGTCTGTCCCGTATTAACCTCAGCGCGTAGTGCGAGTCCGCTTGCGTTTCTCAGAACGCGGAGCGAATGCGCCCCTCATGATGGATCCCGCGCAGCAGGATTGTTAATCAAGGCGATCAGCGTTATTGTTAAAAGACAGGTGGCAGTTGTTATATGCAGGGTAGATGCCTTTCTCTCGATCGCCGACCGCCAGGAATTCTATGAACGATGAAAAGATCACCGTTATCGCTACCGAGACCGGCCAGTCCATGGAGGTCGTCGTATTCAGCAAACGGCCCGACCGGATCGAGGTCGTCATTGGCGCGGGTACACACAGTGTGCGCTGCGAACTGAAGCCGACACGGACCGGGCAGGCGTACGCCGGGAGTGTCATGGGGCGGGAACTCGTCTACCAGCGCAGTCGTGAACAGGTGCAGGCGGATATCGATCGTGTCAGGACGGGACCGATCAAGTCGATCCGGTAGATGTTTTTTAGCAGCGCTTCCGTTACAGGCCGGCGCGGCAGAAACGCGAGTCGTACGCGTTGAGCACCGCAAACGGCATCAATCGCAAGCGATACATCGCCTGTAGCACCGCATCCAACGGCGAAAAACGCGGGTTGGCGTCATCAAAACGTCCCGCCGTTCCAGCCCCACATCGTGCGTGGTGCGTCGGCGAATTCGATGTAGACGCGCTCCGGCGTGACGCCGAATTCGGCGTGGATCAGTTCGCACAGGGCCTGCGATAATTCCGTGGTCCTGTCGTGCGGCAATCCTATGCTTTTCAGCTCCAGATAGGCGGCGGGCGCTTCGCTGCCACCCAGGACCATCGGCAGCGCGGTTTCGAGCGCGACCATCACGTATTTTTCGGGCTTGCCGAGCAGTTCGGCGACCAGTTTTGAGGCCCGTGCCAGCACCGGCTGGCTGTCGCCGGGTTCGCGCTCGATATTGGTCTGGATCTTCAGATACGGCATGCGGCCACTCCTCTTTGTCGGCGGCGCTGTTGCGCCGGTTCGATTCAATATCATGGCAAACAAGTGGTTATTTTATCGAACATATTCTATCGCTGGACGATTCCTGTCATTATACTAGCCCGTTTTATCAGCGGACCCGCGCCGGGATCGGTGTGGCGATCCGCCGTATTGTTCAGGCTTTTCAGAAGTTTTTCGGGGGGATTGACCGTGGAACTGACCGGTGCCGACATTTTCGTTCGCTGCCTGCGCGACGAGGGCGTCGAGTATGTGTTCGGCTACCCGGGCGGTGCGGTGCTGCATATCTATGATGCACTGGGTCAGCAGGACACGCTGAAGCACATTCTGGTGCGGCACGAGCAGGGCGCGACGCACGCGGCCGACGGCTACGCGCGCGCGACCGGCAGGCCCGGC
The DNA here is from genome assembly GCA_023266115.1 of Gammaproteobacteria bacterium. Lineage (GTDB taxonomy): Bacteria > Pseudomonadota > Gammaproteobacteria > VBWC01 > VBWC01 > VBWC01. The sequence goes on along the minus strand of JAHFRU010000007.1, from coordinate 127,938 downwards.
GTGGTGCTGGTGACCTCTGGTCCCGGCCTGACCAACGCAGTGACCGGTATCGCGACCGCTTACATGGATTCGATCCCGATGGTGATCTTCTCCGGCCAGGTGCCGACGCATCTGATCGGCAACGACGCGTTCCAGGAAGTGGACAACGTCGGCATCACGCGCCCGTGCGTGAAGCATAATTTCCTGGTCAAGGACGTCAAGGACCTCGCGACGACGATCAAGAAGGCCTTTTATATCGCGATGACCGGCCGGCAAGGCCCGGTGCTGGTCGATCTGCCCAAGGATGTGACCGCGCAGAAGACCGAGTATTCGTATCCGAAACAGGTGACGATACGCTCGTACAATCCGACCGTGAAAGGGCATACCGGCCAGATCAAGAAGGCCGTGAAGCTGCTGCTGTCCGCCAGGCGCCCGATGATTTACACCGGTGGCGGCGTGATTCTCGGTAACGCCGCGGAGCCGCTGACTGAACTGACGCGCGCGCTTGGCTATCCGATCACCAACACACTGATGGGCCTAGGTGGTTATCCGGCGTCGGACAAGCAGTTCCTCGGCATGCTCGGCATGCACGGCACCTACGAAGCGAACATGGCGATGCACGGCTGCGACGTGCTGTTCGCGGTCGGCGCGCGCTTCGATGACCGCGTGACCGGCAATATTGAGAAATTCTGTCCGACGGCGAAGATCATTCATATCGACATCGATCCGTCATCGATCTCGAAGAACGTCAAGGTCGACATTCCGATCGTCGGCTGTGTCGACACCGTACTCAGGGAGATGCTTGCGCTGTTAAAGGACAGCAAGCAGAAGCCGGATCACGATGCGCTGCAGGCCTGGTGGCACCAGATCAACGACTGGCGTAGCAAGGATTGCCTGAAATTCGACACGACCAGCGGACTGATCAAGCCGCAGTATGTGTTACAGAAGCTCTATGAAGTGACCAGGGGCGACGCGTTTGTCACGTCCGACGTTGGCCAGCACCAGATGTGGGCCGCACAGTATTATGGCTTCGACAAGCCGCGGCGCTGGATCAACTCGGGTGGTCTCGGCACCATGGGCTTCGGCCTGCCGGCGGCGATGGGTGTGCAGCTTGCGCATCCGCAGGACATCGTCGCCTGTGTGACCGGCGAGGGCAGCATCCAGATGTGTATCCAGGAGCTGTCGACGTGCCTGCAATACCAGTTGCCGATCAAGATCATCAATCTGAACAACCGCTATCTGGGCATGGTGCGCCAGTGGCAGGAGTTCTTTTACGAAAAGCGTTACTCAATGTCTTATATGGAGTCGCTGCCGGACTTCGTCAAGCTCGCCGAGAGCTATGGCCATGTCGGCATGAAGATAGAGAAACCGGCCGATGTCGAGCCGGCGCTGAAAGAGGCGATCAAGCTGAAGGGCCGGCTGGTGTTCATGGACTTCATCACCGACCAGAATGAAAACGTGTTCCCGATGATACCGGCCGGCGCCGGCCTTAATGAGATGATCCTGCTGTGACGATGCGCCGCATTATTTCATTGTTGCTCGAGAACGAGGCCGGCGCGCTGTCGCGTGTCGCTGGACTTTTCTCGGCGCGTGGCTACAACATCGAATCGCTGACGGTGGCGCCGACCGAAGACCCGTCGCTGTCGCGCATGACGATAGTGACGCGTGGTTCGGAGGAGATCATCGAGCAGATCACCAAACAGCTCAACAAGCTGATCGATGTCGTCAAGCTGATGGATCTGACCGAGGGCGGTCATATCGAGCGTGAGATGATGCTCATCAAGATCGGCACCACCGACGGCAATCGCGAGGACATCAAGCGGCTCAGCGATATCTTCCGCGGTCGCGTCATCGACGTGACCGGCAGCACCTATACGGTCGAGCTGACCGGCACCGGCGACAAGCTCGATGCCTTCATTGAGGCGGTCGGCCGGGCGCAGATACTCGAAACGGTACGCTCCGGCGTGTCCGGCATCGCGCGCGGCGAGAAGAGCCTGCATATCTAACGAGAGCATACCTATATGCATGACATGTCTAAAGATCGTCATTCCCGCGAAAGCGGCAATCCAGTTGCTCTAATGGCCACTGGATTCCGGGTCTTCGCTGCGCTATGCCCGGAATGACGGCTCATTCAAATAGTCCCCGAAGAAACCCGTCCTACAGGAGCACGCAGTTACCATGAACATTTACTACGACAAAGACGCCGATCTCTCGATCATCAAGGGCAAGAAGGTGGCGATACTCGGATACGGGTCGCAGGGTCATGCCCACGCCAACAACCTCAAGGATTCCGGCGTCAGCGTCGTGGTCGGGCTGCGGCCCGGTTCGCCGTCGGAGGCCAAGGTGAAGAACGCCGGTCTGACGATCAAGACCATCGACGAGGCCGTGAAGGGCGCCGATGTCGTGATGATCCTGGCGCCGGACGAGCACCAGGCCGCACTGTACCGTGACAGCGTTGCGCCGAATATCAGGAAGGGCGCGGCACTGGCGTTCGCGCACGGCTTCAACATCCATTTCGAGCAGATCGTGCCGCGCGCCGATCTGGACGTGATCATGATCGCGCCGAAAGGTCCCGGGCACCTGGTGCGTACCACCTACAAGGCGGGTGGCGGTGTGCCCAGCCTGATCGCGGTCTTCCAGGATGCCTCGGGCAAGGCCCGGGACATCGCGTTGTCGTATGCCAGCGCCAACGGTGGCGGCCGCGCCGGCGTCATTGAAACGAATTTCCGCGAAGAAACCGAGACCGATCTGTTCGGCGAGCAGGCCGTGCTGTGCGGCGGCGCGACCGCGCTGGTGCAGGCCGGCTTCGAGACGCTGGTCGAAGCCGGGTACGCGCCGGAGATGGCCTATTTCGAATGTCTGCACGAGCTGAAGCTGATTGTCGACCTGATGTACGAGGGCGGTATTACCGACATGCGCTACTCGATCTCGAACACGGCCGAGTACGGCGATCTGACGCGTGGCCCGCGCATCGTCACCGACGAGACGCGTGCGGAAATGAAGCGTATCCTGAACGAAATCCAGACCGGCAAGTTCGCACGTGAATTCATCCTTGAGAATCAGGCCGGCGCGCCGACACTGAAGGCAGGAAGACGGTTGAGCCGCGAGCACCAGATCGAGGTAGTCGGCGAAAAGCTGCGTGACATGATGCCGTGGATCAAGGCGAACAAGATCGTCGACAAGAGCAGGAACTAGAATAGCGTTTTGTATTATCGAGAATGACCAAATTGCGTGACAACACATCGCGACTGTCATTCCGGGCGGAGCGCAGCGGACGAGTCCTGCATCCATGCAGTCGCGCTTTCGCGGGAATGACGGCCATTGGGCGTGCCACGCTTATAGGTAATTCTCGATAGTAAACCCGTAGCCTGGATGTAGCGCAGCGCAATCCGGGTGGGCGTAGCAAGAACCAGGATTACGGCGATCTGGGCCTCCACCCGGTTACCGCTACCCGTTAAACAGGCGCGCGGCAACAGCGAGGCCGGAACATGGCTGGAACAGGCGGTTCGTATATTTCGCGTGAAGGGCGCCCGATCGTTCTGGCCGCGTTCGGCGCTGCGGTTATTGCGTTGCTGGCGTCGCGACCGCTTGCCAGCCTGCCCTTGTTGATTCTTGGCGCGCTGCTGGTCTATCTCTACCGGGATCCAGACCGGGAGATTCCCGCTGCGCCGCTGGCAGTTGTCAGTCCGGTCGATGGTACCGTGGTCGCGGTGGCGCTGGTCGATGATCCTTACCTGCAGCGAAAATGCCGGCGGATCACCATCCAGATGCCGCTGTCAGGGCCGTTCACGACACGCAGCCCGATCGAAGCAAAGCTTGTGCAGGGCTGGGTCGGCGGCGGCAAGTCCACTGGTAGCCATGCTGCCCCGAACCAACTGCACGCGGCGATCAATACTCCGGGCCCGACATCGTTGCCGAACGACCGGATCGCGTTATGGCTACAGACCGACGAGTCGGATGATATTGTGATGACAGTCGTGCCGCGCCGGTTTGGCTTCGCGCCGCGCTGTTATATCCACGTCGGCCAGCGTATCGGGCAGGGCCAGCGCTGCGGTTTTATCCCGTTTGGCGCCCGGCTGGAAGTGCTGCTGCCGGATAGCGCCCGGCTGCTGGTCAGTGCCGGCGATACGCTGATTGCCGGCAGCGACGTGATAGCGAATGTTGTCCACGACGCTCCGGTGGTGGCCGAACCGGCGGCGGTAAAAGGAGTACAAGATGCCTATGCAGCCTGATAAACCAGTAGACGAGCAGCCCGGCAAGCCCCAGGAGACCGGCGAACGCAAGCCGCGTCGCGGCATTTATCTGCTGCCCAACCTGTTCACGACGGCGAACCTGTTCGCCGGATTCTATGCCGTCGTCGCCGGCATGCAGGGGCGTTTCGAGGCGGCGGCGGTGGCGATATTTATCGCGATGATCCTGGACGGCATCGACGGGCGGGTCGCGCGTCTGACGAATACCCAGAGCGATTTCGGCGCCGAGTATGACAGCCTGGTCGACATGGTGTCGTTCGGCCTCGCGCCGGCATTGGTGATGTACTCGTGGGCACTGTCATCGCTCGGCAAGATCGGCTGGCTGGGCGCGTTTATCTATACCGCCGGCGCCGCGCTGCGGCTGGCGCGCTTCAATACGCAGGTCGGCGATGGCGACAAGCGCTATTTCCAGGGACTGCCGAGCCCTTCCGCGGCGGGCATCGTGGCCGGATCGATCTGGATCGGCGTCGACTACGGCGTGATCGGTGCGGAGATCGCATGGCTCGCGTTTCTCGTGACGATGTTCGCCGGCGTGCTGATGGTCAGCAACGTCAGATACCGCAGTTTCAAGGATCTCGATCTGAAGGACCGCGTGCCGTTTGTAGCCGTGTTCCTGATAGTGCTGATCTACGTGTTCATCTCGATTCATCCGCCGACCGTACTGTTCACCGGATTTGTCGTTTATGTACTGTCGGGGCCGATACTAACGCTGCATCAACTGCGAAAAACAAAATCGGCGCGTGGCGGCGGGAAAGCTACCTGACCGTTAAAGCCGGGGCGCCGCCGGCCGCTGTCCCGGCTTGGCAAGTCAAATTATTCGGTATATAGTCGGCCCATGAACTACTTCATCCATATCCTTGCACGTGCGACGCTCCCGCTGGTCGGAGCGTCCGTGCGTCCGTTGTTGCCATTACTCCTCGGCGAAGTGCGCCTGCTGCGCGCGCTGCGACTGCTGCCGTAAGGCAGCCACCTACGCACTCCCCCGGCCACGGCCGGAAAATACCCTGTAAATGAATGCGCGCCCGCATCGCGGCGTGCTTTTGCACCCATGCGGACGTCGGTTACACTGGCGTTCGCGGACTGGAGCCAGACCATGAAAGACAAGTTGATTATATTCGATACGACCTTACGCGACGGCGAGCAAAGCCCCGGCGCATCGATGACACGCGATGAAAAGGTGCGTATCGCCAAGGCATTGGAAAAGATGCGCGTCGACGTCATAGAGGCCGGCTTCCCGGTCGCGAGCCCCGGCGATTTCGAGTCGGTCAGGGCCGTCGCCGAAACCATCAAGGACAGCATCGTCTGCGCTCTCGCGCGTGCCAAGGATATCGATATCGACCGCGCCGGCGAGGCGTTGAAGGGCGCCAATGCGGCGCGCATTCATACCTTCATCGCGACATCGCCTATCCACATGAAGGAGAAGCTGCGCATGGAGCCTGATCAGGTCGTCGAACAGGCGGTCAGGGCGGTCAAGCGCGCCCGGCAATACACCGACAACGTCGAGTTCTCGCCCGAGGATGCCGGCCGCTCGGACCCGGATTTTCTTTGCCGTATACTCGAAGCGGTGATTGCCGCCGGCGCGGGCACGGTCAATATTCCCGACACCGTCGGATACAACCTGCCGCATCAGTTCGGCGCGTTGCTCAGGCAGTTGATCGAACGCGTACCGAACGCCGACCAGGCCGTGTTCTCGGTGCATTGCCACAATGATCTCGGTCTGGCGGTGGCGAATTCGTTGTCGGCGGTGCTGAACGGCGCGCGCCAGGTCGAGTGCACGATCAACGGTCTTGGCGAGCGCGCCGGCAACGCGTCGCTCGAGGAAATCGTCATGGCGGTGCGCACGCGTCAGGACCTGTTTCCGTGCGATACCACGGTCGATGCGACGCAGATCGTGCCAACCAGCCGGCTGGTGTCCGGCATCACCGGTTTCGCGGTGCAACCGAACAAGGCCATCGTCGGCGCCAATGCATTCGCGCATGAATCCGGTATCCACCAGGACGGTGTGCTCAAACGGCGCGAGACCTATGAAATCATGCGCGCCGAGGATGTAGGCTGGAGCGCGAACCGCATGGTGCTCGGCAAACATTCCGGGCGTAACGCGTTTCGCACGCGGCTGAAAGAACTCGGCGTCGAGTTCGCGTCCGAGGTGGAATTGAACAACACATTTGCGCGCTTCAAGGAACTCGCCGACAAGAAGCACGAGATATTCGACGACGACTTGCAGGCGCTGGTGACAGACGCCAATATCGATGCCGAAAACGAGCGGCTCAAGCTGGTAGCGTTGAAGGCCTCATCGGAGACCGGCGAACGTGCCGAGGCCAGGGTGACGTTGCGCCTGGATAACGAGGAATTCAAGGCGAAAGAGAAAGGCGCCGGTCCCGTCGACGCCGTGTTCAAGGCGATTGAAATGATCATCAAGAGCGAGGCGGAGCTGCAACTCTATTCGGTCAACAACATCACCACCGGCACCGATTCGCAGGGCGAGGTAACGGTGCGGCTGATGAAAGGCGGCATGATCGTCAACGGCCAGGGCGCCGATACCGATATCGTTATCGCGTCGGCGAAGGCCTACATCAACGCGCTGAACAAGATCATGATGCGCACCGAGCGCGCGCATCCGCAGGTGTGACGATAAATGCAGCGCAAAAGAGAGATTCCGGACGGGTTGCTTTGTCGTCATTCCTGCGAAAGCTGGAATCCAGTCCAACTAATAACTACTGGATTCCGGGTCTTCGCTACGCTCCGCCCGGAATGACGAATTAGCAGTATTTTTCGTAGAACACGACCAAATGTACGTTGCTTTATGAAAAGTAATCCACGGTAATGGCAAACCTTGACCGTAAAACCGCTCTCCATGCGCAATATCTGGACGCCATGGGTATCCAGCGCTGGGTCGCGCGTTCGTCTGCCGTGCCGGAAGCAGGCGTCGCGGTAACAAAGCCCGGTCAGGATTTTGTTGCCGATGCTGCTGATGGATCGGTAGCACTACTGGATTGGGATACCTTGCAGGCACGCGTCGCCGCGTGCACATTGTGCGGTCTGCACCAGACACGCACGCAGACGGTGTTCGGCGTCGGTGACCGCAATGCCGACTGGCTGATCGTCGGCGAGGCACCGGGGGCCGAGGAAGACCGCCAGGGCGAGCCATTTGTCGGGCGCGCCGGCCAGTTGCTGAACGCAATGATCGAGGCGATCGGCATGAAACGCGAGCAGGTCTATATCGCGAATGTGCTGAAATGCCGTCCGCCGGGCAACCGCGATCCGCAGCCCGGCGAGGTCGCGCATTGCGAGCCGTATCTGCAACGGCAGGTGGAACTGATCCGGCCGAAGATCATCCTGGCGCTCGGCCGTATTGCCGCGCAGAATCTGTTGAAGACCGACACCCGCGTCGGTGCGCTGCGCGGCAAGGTGCACCGTTACTCGACCGGCGCTGGTGATGCGACAGGCGTGCCGCTGGTGGTTACCTATCATCCGGCCTATCTGCTGCGCTCGCCGGGCGAAAAGCGCAAGGCGTGGCTGGATCTGCAATTCGCGGTAAAAATCAGTCGCGGCGCGACGTAGGAATTACCTGCCATGGTGCGCAAGTTCAGAGAGCCCGAATCCCCGCCCCGCGACGGACTCACCGAGCAGATACGGCCGATGCAGCCCGGCGATGTGTCGGCGGTACTGTCGATCGAGCGGCGTTCGTATCATTTCCCCTGGAGCGAGACCATCTTTCGCGACTGCATGCGCGCCGGGTATTTCTGTCGTGTGCTGGAACGTGAAGGCATCGTGCGCGGCTATGGCATCATGTCCGTCGGTGCCGGCGAATCGCATATGCTGAACCTGTGCGTCGATCCCGGTTACCGCCGCGAAGGCCATGCTCGCAAGCTGCTGGGCCTGTTGATACAACAGGCGCGCGTCGCCGGCGCCGAATCCATGTATCTGGAAGTGCGGCCATCCAACATCGCCGCGATCAATCTGTATAACAGCATCGGCTTTAACGAAATCCACGTGCGCCCGGACTACTATCCGGCCGAAAGCGGTCGCGAGGACGCGCTGGTGCTGGGGCGTGATTTAACGTTTTTTGTTTGACGTGGCGTGACCTGCCACGTGGTTCGTCATGCAGCAGAGCAGGAGTTATTACCGGTGAAACCCCGCATCAGCATGATTACGCTGGGTGTGCGCGACCTCGCGGCATCTGTGAAGTTCTACGAACAAGGCCTGGGCTTTCCCCGCATGGAATCGCCCCCGGAAGTCGCCTTTTTCACGCTCAACGGTACCTGGCTGGGTCTGTATGGACGTGACGCGTTGGCGGAGGACGCGACGATTTCTGCGGCAGGTCACGGATTCGAATCGTTCGCGCTTGCGCACAACGTCCAGTCAGAGGCGGAAGTGGACGACGTTATACGCCAGGCTGTTGCCGCCGGAGCGACGCTGGTGAAGCAACCGCAGAAGGTGTTTTGGGGCGGCTACAGCGGCTACTTCAAGGACCCGGATGGCCATCTGTGGGAGGTCGCGCGCAACCCGTTTTTCTGGATTGGGCCTAAAGACGGTGATGCGTAGCCGGTCGCGTTCCGAGGATAGGTCTCGGTTCTTCCCGCCATGCCGTAAGGGTTCACATCGGTCTCGAGCATGAAGATGGCTCAAGCGTCCCTTCTCCCTTTGGGCGAGGGGATTGTCCGAAAAGCCGCGGTATTTATAGGGCAGCGGTGACTATACCCCGATTATTTTCTCCATTCACCCGTCATCGCGCCGGACAGTATCTCCAGCGCACTTCCCTCGAAAGCCGCTACAATTAGAAATCTACCGCCTATCTTCCGAGAGTGCCGCACACCGTGCAACAAGCCGAACACTTTATCGATCTGTTGAAGGCCCTTATCCGGCAACCCAGTGTTGTCGGTGCGGAGCACTCGTTCTTTCGCGTATTGCAGCGCGAGCTGGAAGAGCGCGGCGCGAAAGTCACCTGGTATGAAGGCCTGCTGGTGGCGCAAGGGAGCAAGCCCGAATCCGCGATGTTCTCCGCGCATATCGATCGGCACGGTCTGATCTGCACCGGGCCCAACGAATTTCAGTACGCCGCGTTCGTCACCGGCCATCGCTCGGACCTGCTCGGCAATTCGGTATCGGAAAAGTTAATGAGGAAGATCGTCGACCGCTTTCAGGCCATTCCTGTCATGGCCTATGAGCCGTGGTCCGGGGCCTATCGCGGTTCCGGGACGATTACCCGGTCCTATGTCTGCGAGTACCGCAACAACCTGATATTCGAGGTCGAAGGTCTGGAACATCTGGTGGCGGGCACGCCGGTCGCATTCACCGACCGCTTGACTATCACCGAAGACCGCTTGTGCGGGCAACTCGACAATGTGCTGACGGCGGCGCATCTGGTGCATATGTTCGGTCTCGGGTTCCAGGGCACGGCATTTTTTACCGCGCAAGAGGAATCCGGCAGCAGCTGGCGCTTTCTGCTCGAATGGTTTCGCCGCTTCAACGGTGCCACCGACAAACTGGTGGTGGTCGATACCAGTCCCTTCCCGGACAGCGGCAGTGCGGATCAGCAGAATGTCGTCTTGCGACGGCGGGATGCCAATGCCGTGTTTAACCGCGAGATGTCGACCCGGCTCGAAGATTTGTGCAAGACCCTGAACGTCAGCTACACCTTCAAGGACGAATATATAGAGGCGCAAAACCGGCAGGCCGTAGCGCAAGGCAAGGAACCGCAGTCGCTGGGCAGTACCGAGATGGGGCGGATCACCGCCGCGTCCAATGGATTTGTGCAGGGGACGACGCTGCAATTACCGACGACCGGCTACCACACGATGGAAGAATCGTCGTCGTTGCATTCCAACCGGGCGTTCAGCCGCTTGCTGATGAAGATTGCCGGCATGGAACAGGCGGGATGAGTCACAGCCATGCCATCAACATCGTCACGTCATGCCTGAAATGGCGTGGCCGTTATCCCGCATCCAGTGCTGCAGGATGCGGTGAACGTAGTGAACCGGATCGCTCGCGACCGATGCGGATCGTACCTCACCGCATCCCGGTTATGTCAGGCCCCGCATTCCGGGTCGGCGCTGCGCGCCGCCCGGATTGATATTAAACAACGAACACGCATCCCATGCTGAAAATTTCCCAGCATGTCTCCATCCCGGATGACGAGATCGATCTGTCGGCGATCCGCGCCCAGGGGGCCGGCGGACAGAACGTCAACAAGGTATCGTCGGCGATTCATCTGCGCTTCGACATCTACGCCTCGTCGCTGCCCGATGTCTTCAAGGAGCGTTTATTAGGTCTGCGCGACCGGCGTATCAGCAACGAAGGGGTGATCGTTATCAAGTGCCAGCGCTTTCGCACCCGGGAAAAAAATCGCGAAGACGCGCTGGAGCGATTGCAAGAACTGATCAAGGCTGTCGCCGTGGTGCAAAAGAAACGGCGCCCGACCAAACCCACCGGGGCCTCGAAAACGCGGCGGCTGGACAGCAAGACCCGGCACGGCAAGACCAAGGCGCTGCGCGGCCGGGTTTCCGAGTAATTGGTTGGCCAGGGCATGCCGGGGGTGCGAGCGGTGTTGGCTACCCGCGCGACGTGTTTGCCATGCTGTAATGGCGGCGTCAGTCAGGCGTTAGCGTGTCTGTTGATCGCGTTCCGGTTCTGGTGACTTGCCGGGAACAACACACAGAGAGAAGACTTACCCGGATATTTTGTTAAACTAGCGTTCCCATCGAAGAGGATCGGCTATGGCCAAACCCAATTACCAGTTCGAGAAGCGTCAGAGAGATATCGCCAAGAAAAAGAAGAAGGAAGAAAAGCGGCTGCGTAAAGCCGGTACACCGAGCGAACAGCCTCCCGAGGGCGCGCCTCAGCCGCCTGCCGATGAGAAGACTGTTGTCTGATTTTTGCTCCGCAGGTCTTCGTTTTCTGCAGTACGCACGGCCGGCTCGCGTTTGCCAAGGCAACGTTAAACGCTTGGCTCAATGGCTTTGCTCGTGCACGTGTGACGCCCAACCCGATCGAGTGCACCGGCCGCTCAACGGACGCGTGATGCATCATGAGCGACGAAGGAGGATGTCACATGTCAGAGCCGGGTCCGTTCATTTGGCACGAGTTGGTCACTCCCGATCAGACAAGCAGCGGCGCATTCTTCAGCCAGCTATTCGGCTGGACACGCAAGGAAGTTGATGCAGGGTCATTCGGTATCTACACCCTGTTTCAAAAGAGTGGCCGGGACGTGGCAGGAATGATGAACCCGACACCGGATACGCCGACCAAGGGATCGTTCTGGCATTTCTATATCGCAGTGGACGATATCGAGGAATGCGCCAGGCAAGTCCCGTTACTTGGCGGAAGCGTCGTAGTACCCCCGCATGTGGTGCCGGATGTTGGCCGCATTTGTGTAGTGGCGGACCCCACCGGCGCCATCGCACACCTGATGCAACCATTGAAACAATGACGCATAACAGCAGTGAGCGCACATGAAGCCGTGCATTCGCATGATCACCCTCATTAAACGCCGGGAGGAAAGTCTCGCGGTCCTTGCTCCCGGCAGGACGCTACCTCGCCTGTCCCTGGGCTCGTACCTCCTGCATCCACGCAGTCGCGCTTGCGCGGGAATGACGGCAAAGCGATTAATCAGAGGTTTCTTAATATATTCTTCTCTGCCGCAGGCGGCCGCTAAGGTTCGGCGTAAACTCGGAACAAATAACCTCAACTACGGGAGATAACCAATGGCTGTCACGTTAAGCAATTGCCGCGTTAAAAAAACAACTTCGTTGCTTGCTGCAGCCGGTGTCTGCGCCATGCTGGTGTCGGCACCGTTGGCGGCGGCCGATGGAGCCGCCGTGTTTAATGCTGTCTGCAACATGTGCCATGGCAGCGGCATGGGTGGCGCACCCAGGATCGGTGACAAAGCGGCTTGGCAGCCCCGTATCGCAAAAGGCGTCGCAATACTGGAAGAACATGCGATCAATGGCTATAAGGACAAAGGCGTCATGCCGCCCAGGGGTGGCAAGGCCAGTCTGAGCGACGCAGACGTCAAGGCGGCTGTCGTTTATATGGTGGATGCGGCGAAATAGTTCTAACAGCTGGCGATTTCAGACAGCGCGCGTCTGGCGCGATGGTAGTGCAATCGTAGGGCGCAATAAGCGCAGAGACCGTGAAAGTATTTTCGGCTTTTGCTCCCGCTCCCACAGGGATTTATGCCCGGAGGGTAGAACGGACGCCGGGTTCCTCTCAAGTTTCGGTGAATACTTTCACAGTCTCGCAACGCATTGCGCCGTGTGAAAAGCGGCGGAAAGGTTCGGGCTGACCGCCGTCAGACACATTTCGGCCGCACATAAAAAAGGGGCGCGGTATCGCTACCGCACCCCACGACCTTCCCTGTTACCACTCAGCCTTCCGTTGGCGCCTCCAGGCAGAAGCCGACACTGAACGGTGTGTGATGTCCCACCGACTGGCTGTTGACGATGGCGCGATCGACCGCCACCACGCGGATCACATAGCCGCAAGGCTTCATGCCGGTGGTATCCAGCGTCCAGCCATTGCCCGGCGCGACGGCGGTATTGACCAGTCCCGAGCTGGGGCTGGGCACACCGACGCCGGGCGGATTGGTCGCCGGTTCGACGCCGAGGCTGTAGCTGCCGAGGTAGTCGTCCCGCGCAACGAAATTCCCGCTTAACACCGTGCCGGGCCCGAACTTGCCGCAGTCACCGCTGCCGCTGGTGATGACGATCGACGCGTCCGGCCCGGTGTTGTCGAGTTGCACGACATGCGTGTCGACACCGACCGGATTGCCGCCGCCGTCAAAGGTCGACAGCTGCACCGTCCATTTCGCATCGCCGGTGCTGTCCCACTGCGCCAGCACACTGTTGATGTTTTCGGTAAACGGCAGATAGGTGAAGCGACCGGTCACCGGATTGGCCTGGTGGATATGCGTGGTGCCGTCGAAGCGCGTCAACACCAGCTTGGTTACCACCGCGGTCGGCGCGCCGCCGCCGTCGGGGATGACTTCCACCTTGTAGCTATGACCGAGCAACGGCGCACCCTGGGCGGTGACGCGCGCGGCGAACGGACACGGCCGGCCCAGTGCATCGGGCGGCAGATTGTTGGTGGCGAACACCGCACTCGGCGTGGTCACGCCTGTGACAGGATGGATCATGGACACCGGGATGCCACCGAGTATCGCGATCTTGCCCGCCGGCGCGCCCGCTACCGGAGCGATGTTGATCAATGTCTCCTCGCGGTTACCCCAGGTCGGTACATGGTTGGGGTTGGCGCACGGCACCGCGACATTCCACGACAGTGTCGCGCGGATGCGTATCACCTTCGCTCCCTTGGTGCAGGCTTGACGATACGCGCTGAGATCCACCGGCAGCCGCACCGCATAATACACGCCCTGCGCGGGAACGTTGTTGAGATCATAGACGCGCACGCTCGCCGTGCCGAGACAGGTCTCGAAGCTGCCGTTACCGTCGAAGTCCGCCCAGAACGTGACGTACTCGCGACTGCCGTCGGTGCACGGGCCGCCGGAAAAGCCCGACGGTTTCTTCACCTGGATCACGCCCACCAGTGTGTCAGGCGAGTTCGGGTCCAGGCCGATGCACTTCAGTTCCTCATAGCTGATGTTGCCGTCGGTCTTCGGAAAGATCACGTCGATCAGCTTGGGATCGAAGGCGATGCCTGGCAGCAGTGCCGCGACCGTCTCGGCGCTGAGCGCGCTCTGGGTCGAGGCGAAGTGCGCGATCTCCTTGAGCGCGTAACGATGGACCGGCACGCCTTTATCCTTGTAAAGCACGGACAGTTCGGCGGCGTTCAGGGCCTTCTGCTGGGTTTGTATTGGTGTTTCGAGATCGAGCGTCTCGGCGAGGAACGGCGGCATCTTGATCTTGGCCGCCTCGAACAGGTCCGGCGGAAACCAGAAGCGGCGCGGTTCCACCTGGATAGTCGCATCGCGCACGTTGCCCCATACCGGTTTCCAGTTCGGCTGGTTGGCGGGCGGCTGGATATTCCACGACAGGATCGCGCGCACCTGGATCAGCGGATCGGCGAAGCAGAGTTTCCTGTTGGGGTTGACCGGCAGCGATACCGCATACTCCAGACGCTTGCTGCCGTCGGTGCCGGCGGGGATGTTGTGGGCCTGAAAACTGGTCGCCCCCTGATCCTGCCAGCTCACGCCGTGATCGTAAGAAAGATAAAAGCGCACGTGCTCGCTGGTACCGGGACCGCAGATGTCGGTGCCATAGCCGCTGGGCTGATAGACGTAAACCACCGCCTCCAGCTGCTTCTGCTGCGGTTGATAGCCAACGCAGCCCAGTGATTCGTAATGCGTGTTGCAACAGATCGGCAGCACCGGCTTGAACGGGCTCTCGATGAGATTACCGAAGTAGTTGGGATTGGATAGTTGCAGTAGTTTGAAATTCTGCCGCGCCTGCGGATGTGCCTCTTGCAAGGCAGCTTCGGTCTTTTGCACGGCCTTTTTCAGATCGTCGTCCATATCAGTGCTCCGTTACGGTTGGATGAAAACAGGGCCGGGGTACACGCGTCGCGTGCCGCCCGGATCGATGTGATGACTGCGCGAGATCGGCAGTGCAGGCCGAATACAGTAAGGGTTGCACCGCTGAACGGTGCGGCTATGTCATTGCCGTTGCCGTCATCATCACTACACAGGCATCATTATCGGACACGACGCGAAATAAGACGGCGAAATAGTGCCGGCGGAAATGTGAGAACTTACCGAAGTTGCAGGGGTAGAAGAGCCAATACTGTCTGCAGCGCTGGCTGGCGAAAAAATCCGGGCCATCCTCACCCGCGCCAGGTAACGACGCACCGATCGACGCCTTGAAAGTAGTGGCGGAGAGTGGCTGGTTTGCCGCACGGCCATCCGGCACCGAGGACGTTTATAATATCCACGCGGAGAGCTTTCTCGGGGTTGATCATCTGCGCCGTATCCAGCAGGAAGCGCAGGCAATCGTCAACGATACCCTTCCGGCAGGGGCGACGCCGGAACCGGGCAAAGGTCGAGCGTCGCCGGTACTTGATCAAGAGACCGCAAGCGCATGCTGAACCCCCGCTCAACCAGCCCGAATAGATTGGCGTGGATCTATTTCCGCACACACCGTCTGTTGCACGCCACCCCGGGTGATTATCGAGAATTACCTATAAGCATGACACGTCCAATGGCCGTCATTCCCGCGAAAGCGCGACTGCATGGATGCAGGACTCTACCTCGTCCATATCCATGGATTCGTCCGCTACGCGCAACCTGCCCCTGCGAAGGCAGGGGCCCGGAATGACGGTCGCGATGTGTTGTCACGTCATTTGGTCATTCGCAATAGTAAAACCCCTTGCGGCAACACGGGCAGTGGAGTGCTGTCGGACTATGCAGGCCGCGGCGAAATACGGGGTGTTCGATATCGTTTGCACACCCGCAGCCATGGCGATCGGCCGCAACCGGGAGCGGATATGACTCATGCAAACGATTTCGCAGCCGTCTCATGGAGAGTCCGACAACCTTGCGGGGATATTTACTGAGGGCATAAGGGACTAGTCTATTGTTATGCTCCACGGAAAACGACGACACCGAAGTTTTTATCAGGCGGTTTTGTCCGCGAGTTGGTCCGGTTTTGTCCCGGGCAATCAGGTCACCCTGTTACAGAACGGAGCAGCCTATTTTCCCGCCATCGAAGCGGCGTTCGATCGGGCCAGGCATGAAATTTATCTTGAGACGTATATTTACAAAAATGACGCTACCGGACTGCGGATTGCCGACGCGCTGACACGGGCGGTCCGGCGCGGCGTAAAGGTGTATGTATTGATCGACGGCTACGGCTCCAGCGACCTGCCACGGGGCATGCTGGACCGGCTGCGGACGGACGGTGTGAAGACGCTCATCTTCCGGCCAAAAATATCCCCCTGGACATTGCGGCGCAAGCGCCTGCGCCGCATGCACCGGAAAATTGTCGTGGTAGACCGCGAGATCGCCTTTGTCGGAGGGATCAATATTATTGACGACAGGGAACCGGTGGGCGACATGGCGTCTCGCTATGATTACGCCGTCGCCGTGGAAGGACCGCTGGTGGATGTAGTCCACCTTTCCGCCCGGCGCTTGTGGTCCATGGTGGCATGGAGCACGTTTCGCAAAGGGACGGTCCGGAACAAGGCGCTACCGGTTTCGACCGCCAACGGGGGATCGATGAGCGCGGCCTTCTTGATGAGAGACAATTTCCGCCATCGCCGGGACATTGAGGCGGCGTATATGCTGGCGATCGAGCAGGCGGAATCCGAAATTATTCTTGCCCATGCCTACTTTTTGCCGGGTGTGGATTTTCGTCATGCGCTTATCAATGCAGCCGGGCGCGGCGTCCGGGTGGTTTTGCTTCTGCAGGGGAAAGTGGAATATCTTCTCGAACATTACGCATCGCGCGCGCTCTACGGCAGTCTGCTCGATGCCGGAATTGAAATTTACGAATACCGCAAGGGCTTCCTCCACGCCAAAGTGGCGGTGATCGACGGGCATTGGGCGACGGTGGGGTCGTCGAATATCGATCCGTTCAGCCTGCTTCTTTCACGCGAAGCGAATGTGGTCGTTGATGACGAAGCGTTTGGCGCGATCCTGGCGCAAAGCCTGAAAAAGACCGTGGCAACGGATGGTCAGCGGATCCTGGCGGACAACTGGAAACAGAAACGCGCTGGTTTACGGTTTATAAGTTGGCTTAGTTACGGTGTGCTGCGATTGATGACGGGAATCAGCGGCTATGCCAGTGAGAGCGGCCCGACCGAAAACGAATGAGGGCCTGTCGGGGGCCTTGCAGGAGAAACCATGAACGAACAAACACAGATCAGTCACCCCAAGCAGCATTTTTTTTCCGCCGATATCGACGGATTCGATTCCCTGGCCGAGCTTGCGCTGGACATGCGTTCGTCATGGAATCATGCCACTGACCAGGTGTGGCGGCAGCTGGATCCTGTGCTGTGGGAGCTCACGCACAACCCGTGGGTCGTCCTGCAGACGGTCTCGCGGGAGAAACTCAAGCATGTCCTGGCCGATCCCGCTTTTCGAAAAAACGTTGATGATCTGGTGCAAGCCAGGCGGGAGGCGGCGGACGCACCGGCCTGGTTTCAGCAAACCTGGCCGCAGTCGCCGTTGAGCTGTGTTGCGTACTTCAGTATGGAATTCATGTTGAGCGAGGCCTTGCCCATTTACTCTGGCGGGCTGGGCAACGTGGCCGGTGATCAACTCAAGGCCGCTAACGATCTGGGCGTGCCGGTGATCGGCGTGGGGCTGCTCTACCAGCAAGGCTATTTTCGCCAGGTAATCGACAAGGATGGTGCGCAACAGGCGCTCTTCCCGTATAACGACCCAGGACAGTTGCCGATCACGCCGTTGCGTAAGCCGAACGGGGAATGGCTGCGTTTGGAGGTCGCGTTACCCGGTTACTCCGTCTGGTTGCGCGCCTGGCAAGTGCAGGTCGGGCGCGCGCAGCTATACCTGCTGGACAGCAACGACGCCGCGAATTATCCGGCCCATCGCGGCATTACCAGCGAGCTTTACGGCGGCGGACCGGAGCTGCGCCTCAAGCAGGAACTTCTGCTTGGGATCGGCGGCTGGCGATTGCTCGCCGCACTTGGCATCCAACCGGAAGTCTGTCACCTGAATGAAGGGCATGCGGCGTTTGCCGTGCTGGAGCGCGCGCGCAGTTTCATGCACGACAACGCGCAGCCGTTCGACGTCGCGCTGGCCGTCACGCGCGCGGGTAATCTCTTCACTACCCACACGGCAGTCGCTGCCGGATTTGACCGTTTTGCGCCGGCGCTCATTGAACAATATCTCGGTGGTTATGCCGAGCAAAGGCTCGGCATAACACTACACGACTTGCTGGCCCTGGGCCGCCGGGATCCGAATGACGCGTCGGAACCTTTCAATATGGCCTATCTGGCAATCCGTGGCAGCGGTGCGGTCAATGGCGTGAGCCGCTTGCACGGAAAGGTCAGCCGGCATCTCTTTGAGCATCTCTTTTTGCAATGGCCGGCGGACGAGGTGCCTATCGGACACGTCACCAACGGCGTGCATGTGCCGACCTGGGATTCGGCGGAGGCCGACACTGTTTGGACGGAAACCTGTGGCAAGGATCGATGGCTGGGCACAACAGAAGCCCTCGAGCGGGACATTTGCTGCGTCTCCGATACCAGGCTCTGGCAATTCCGCACCGCCGCCAGCCGGTCGTTCGTTGACTACGTCCGTGAACGATTGTCCAGGCAACTGGCAGCCACGGGCGCGTCGCCCGAGACGGTTGACGGAGCGAGGCATCTGTTTGACTGCAATACGTTGACGCTGGGTTTTGCGCGCCGTTTTGCCAGCTACAAAAGACCGAACCTGCTGCTCCACGATCCGGAACGACTGCTGCGCCTGCTGACGAATCCGCAACGCCCGGTACAGCTCGTCATCGCCGGCAAGGCGCATCCGGCGGACCAGACCGGACAGGCCCTGATTCGACAATGGACGCGTTTCATCCAGCGTCCCGAGGTGCGCTCGCATGTGATTTTCCTCAGTGACTACGATATGCATCTGACCGAGCAATTGGTGCAGGGCACGGATGTCTGGCTCAACACGCCGCGACGGCCGTGGGAAGCGAGTGGCACCAGCGGCATGAAGGTGCTGGTCAATGGCGGTATCAATCTATCGGTGCTGGACGGCTGGTGGGCGGAGGCCTACACGCCGGAAGTGGGGTGGGCATTGGGCGATGGCCAGGAACACGGCGACGATCCGGCCTGGGATGCGCGTGATGCCGACGCCCTTTACGACTTGCTTGAACACCAAGTGATACCCGAATTCTACACCCGCGACGAGCAAGGTGTGCCCACTGCATGGGTGGCGCGGATGCGGGAAAGCATGGCGCATTTGACACCGCGCTTTTCCACCAACCGCGCGGTGCGCGAATACACCGGGCAATACTATCTCCCGGCGGCCTCGGCCTACCGGGCGCGGGCTGCCGACAAAGGCAAAATTGGCGTGAATCTGGTTGATTGGCGGCACGCGCTGGAACAAAAATGGGCTGCGCTGCGCTTCGGTGAGGTGAAGCTTGAAACCGATGGCGAACAGCACGTATTTGAAGTTCAGGTTTATCTCGATGATCTCGACCCCGAGGCCGTGCGGGTCGAACTTTATGCCAATGGCGTTAACGGTACCGCACCCGAGCGAGTGGAGATGAAACCTGTGAGGCAACTGGTGGGCGCTATAAACGGTTTCGCCTATCGTGCAGGCGTGCCGGCAGCCCGCCCGGCGACGGACTATACGGCGCGACTCATACCACACCGCGACGGCGTGGCGGTTCCGCTGGAAGACGCCCATATCCTGTGGCAACAGTAATTCAGTTTGGCAAGGCATCGGAGTTAAGAACGAAATCCAGTGCGTGCAAAAAAAACAAAGGAATGAAATGTGAGCCAGACTAAAGAACGCGTGCTAACGCTCAACGGCGGATCGTCGAGTATCAAGTTTGCGCTGTTCGAGGTTGGTGACTCGTACCATCGGATGCTGGCAGGCGTGATTGAGCGGATTGGACTGCCCGAGACCACCCTGCGGGTAAAAGGCCTGAACCCCGCGGACAATTGTTCACGGTCAGTGATGGCGCCGGATCGTACAGCGGCGGTCGGCGCACTGATGGACTGGATTGAGGAACACAACTGGCGTGATGCCTTGACCGCAGTGGGGCATCGCGTGGTGCACGGCGGGCCGACGTACAGCGAGCCGCGGCGTATCACTGCTGCATTGGTGGAGGAGCTGCTCCGGCTCAGTCCGTTCGATCCCGAGCATCTGCCGCTGGAGATCGAGTTGCTGGAGACACTTCGCCAGCGCCATCCGGCATTGCCGCAGGTGGCGTGCTTTGACACGGCGTTTCACCGCACCATGCCGCGGGTCGCCAGTCTGTTGCCGATTCCCCGACGCTACGAGGCGGCGGGCGTGCGGCGCTACGGCTTCCACGGTTTGTCTTATGAATTCCTCATGGAGGAACTCGTCCGCGTCGGCGACCCGGCGGCAACGCAGGGTCGCGTGATCCTTGCCCATCTCGGCAACGGCGCGAGCCTGGCCGCCGTGCGCGACGGTAAGAGTATCGACACCAGCATGGGCTTCACACCCACAGCGGGATTGGTGATGAGCACTCGCTCGGGGGATCTGGATCCGGGACTCGTCGCCTACCTGGCGCGCACCGAGAAAATGAGCGCGATGCAATTTCAGGCAATGGTCAACCATGCATCCGGGCTGCTCGGTGTGTCCGGGACCAGTGCCGACATGCGCGACTTGCTGGAGTGCGAAACGCGGGACGTGCGGGCGGCCGAAGCAATCGCGCTGTTTTGTTACCAGGTCAAGAAATGGATAGGCGCATACGCGGCGGCGCTGGGCGGGCTGGATACGCTGGTGTTTGCGGGCGGGATCGGCGAGAACGCGCCCACCGTCCGCGCGCGGATCTGTGCGGGGCTGGATTTTCTTGGCATCGAACTCGACGCAAGGCACAACGCGGCGAATGCGGGCGTGATTTCTGCAACGACCGCCCGGGTTGCGGTCCGCGTCATTCGCACGGACGAAGAGCGCATGATAGCCAGGTCGGTTTGCCGCGTGCTCGGCATGGGCTGAAACATGGAGCATTGAACGATGAAGAAAAAAACCCTTGTTCCGGAACTGCTCGACAAAATGCACGCCTACTGGCGCGCCGCGAACTATCTGTCGGTTGGCCAGATTTATCTTTACGATAATCCGCTGCTGAAGCGGCCGCTGACGCTAGCGGATATAAAGCCCGTGCTGTTGGGGCACTGGGGCACGACGCCCGGGCAGAATTTTATTTATGTGCACCTGAACCGGGTCATCAAAAAATACGACCTCGACATGATCTATGTCTCCGGCCCCGGGCACGGCGGCCCGGCCGTCGTAGGCAACACCTACCTTGAAGGCACTTACAGCGAGGTCTATCCCGACATCAGCCAGGATGCGGCCGGTCTGCAGAAACTCTTCAAGCAGTTTTCGTTTCCCGGCGGCATTCCCAGCCATGCCTCGCCGGAATGCCCGGGCTCGATCCACGAAGGCGGTGAGCTGGGCTATTCGCTCAGCCATGCGTTCGGCGCGGTGTTCGACAATCCCGATCTCATCGTCGCCTGCGTCGTCGGCGATGGCGAGGCGGAGACCGGACCGCTGGCCACGGCGTGGCATTCCAATAAGTTTCTCGATCCGGCCACCGACGGCGCCGTGTTGCCGATCCTGCATCTCAATGGCCACAAGATCGCCAATCCCGCCGTGCTCGCGCGTATCGGCCGTGAAGAACTGGAACAGTTACTGCGCGGCTACGGGTGGACGCCCGTCTTCGTCGAGGGTCACGAACCGGCGCTGATGCACGAGGCGATGGCCGCGACGCTCGATGCGGCAGTGGAGCAGATCAAGCATATTCAAAAGCGCGCTCGTGCCCATGGCGATCTCACACGTCCGCACTGGCCGATGATCGTCCTGGCGTCACCCAAGGGTTGGACGGGGCCGACAATGGTTGACAGTCGGCAGGTGGAAGGCACCTTCCGTTCACACCAGGTGCCGCTCCACCCGGCCACGCATCCCGAACATCTACAGTTGCTGGAAGACTGGTTCAGGGGCTACCGGCCGGAGGAACTCTTCGATGCGCAGGGCCGCTTGAAACCGGAGCTGGCGGAACTTGCGCCCAAGGGCGAACGACGCATGGGCGCGAACCCGCATGCTAACGGCGGCATGCTGCTGCGCGACCTGCGCATGCCGGATTTTCGCGACTACGCGGTCGACGTGACTGCGCCGGGCATACACGGCAGCGGCGACACCCGTGTGCTCGGGCCTTTTCTGCGCGATGTCGCAAAGCTGAACAGCGAGCAACGGAATTTCCGCGTCTTCGGCCCGGACGAAACGATCTCCAACGGTCTGGGAGCACTCTTCGAAGTGACGCAGCGCCAGTGGGACGCGGCGACCGTGCCGAACGATGAGTTTCTCGCGCCCACCGGACGCGTGATGGAAATGCTCAGCGAGCACCAGTGCGAGGGCTGGCTCGAGGGCTATTTGCTTACCGGGCGGCATGGACTCTTCAACTGCTACGAGGCGTTCATCCACATCGTCGATTCGATGTTCAACCAGCACGCCAAGTGGCTCAAGGTCACGGCGCAGCTGCCGTGGCGGCGCAAGATCGCCTCGCTGAACTACCTGCTGGCGTCGCATGTCTGGCGCCAGGATCACAACGGCTTCACTCACCAGGACCCCGGATTTATCGATCACGTCGTGAACAAGAAGGCCGGGATCGTGCGGGTATACCTGCCACCGGATGCGAACTGCCTGCTGTCGGTGATGGACCACTGTCTGAAAAGCCGTCATTACGTTAACGTCGTGGTCGCCGGCAAACATCCGGCGCCGCAGTGGCTGACGATGGACGCGGCTGTCAAGCACTGCACCGTCGGCATTGGTATCTGGCAGTGGGCGAGCAACGACCAGGCGGTTGCGCCCGACGTGGTCATGGCCTGCTGTGGCGACGTGCCCACGCTGGAAACGCTCGCCGCCGTTTCCATCCTGCGCGAGCACTTGCCCGAGCTGAAGATCCGCGTGGTCAATATTGTCGACCTGATGAAGCTGCAACCGCCCAGTGAACATCCGCACGGCCTGAGCGACACGGATTTCGACGAGCTCTTCACCCGGGACAAGCCGGTGATCTTCGCCTACCATGCCTACCCGTGGCTGATCCACCGGCTGACCTACCGCCGCACCAATCACGACAACATCCACGTGCGCGGCTACAAGGAAGAGGGCACCATCACCACGCCCTTCGACATGACGGTGCTGAACGATCTGGATCGCTTCCATCTGGTGATGGACGCCATCGACCGCCTGCCGCAGACCGGCGACAAGGGCATTTACCTCAAGCAGCAGCTCAAGGAAAAATTGATCGAGCACAGGCAATACATCAACAGGCACGGCCAGGACATGCCGGAGATCCGCAACTGGAGGTGGCGCCCGACACATGAATAAGGTCAACCAGTGCTGGCCGATTGCAACATAGCATCCCCGCATGATCGCGCGCGGATCGAAACGCGGCCGATGCAGGTGCGCGAGGTGCTCGATGACGAGCCTGTTGCTTTTGCAGTCGAAGAACAGAAATAATTTTGTGAAACCGAACCGGCAGGCGGTCAGAAAAATCCGTTGATAGAATTCCGGCGTGTTCGTCCAGGTGCGCAGCAGCGTCGCCGATGTTACGACAGGGTTGATATGTCAGAGCGCTGTAAACATCCGGTTCATAGGCACAATGCCGATGGCGGAGCTGGGGCCGGTGCCTCAACCCCGACAGGGCGTGATCGGATCAGTCGTCGCGCCACTGGCGGAGTTTGGCGGGATCGATTTCACTTTGTTCTTTCTTGGCCCGACGATTCAACTTCATCAAGTAGTGAACAAAGCCGACGCCGATGAACAGAAATATCACCAGGCCAATAGCGGCAACCGATTTCATGCGGGGTGCGCCTCCATAACGTTATGGCTTCCGCCGTTCGCCGATCATCCGTGGCGGGATCCGATGGTCATTCACCATAGGCTCTCGCCAAGCGACTGACAAATATTCCTGGTGTGACCGGGAATTTACCACCTGGAACGTGGCGGAGATTCGCATTGCGCCGCATGCAAAACGGCGCGAAGATTCCACGATGCCCGACTACCGCCGCACCTGGTGCCGGTGGTCCGGCATCTTTATTGATAACCTGTCAGGAAAACGTCTGACATATCTAAAGAACGTCATTCCCACGAAAGCGCGAGCCCAGGGATGGGCGAGGTAGAGTGGCGCCGGGAGCGGCCGCCGAGGAATCCAGTCCTGCTAATGACCCCTGGATTTCGGGTCTTCGCTACGCCCGGAATGACGGCTATCATGCAGCGTTCTGTCTTCACAATCGAATTATCACCGAACGACGCCGACTTTCAGGCGCACATGGATTACGTGCACATCAACCCGGTGAAACACGGGTTGGTAAAGGCTGTGGCACAATGGCCGCATTCGACGTTTCATCGGCTGGTGGAGCGGGGCGTTCACTCGGCCGATTGGGCTGGTGGTAATGAGGAGAGGTTGGAGTATTCGGACTGACATTCGGCGCAATGCGCTTTGCTTATTGCGCCCTACGGATTCTCAATTTTCCGCAAGGCATTCATATGACACACATACTCTTACTTGGTGCAGGTTTCAGTCGAAACTGGGGCGGACTGCTTGCTACTGAGATTTTCGAATTACTAATTAGCCAAGAAACAATCGCGCACGATGGGTATTTACGAGAGTTGCTGTGGAACCACAAGGCTAATGGCGGCTTCGAAAATGCTCTCGCCGAAGTTCAGGTTAGATATTCTTCTGACCCCGTAAGATACGGCCCCAGTCTCGACAAGTTCCAAACTGCGGTTTCGAATGTTTTCGGTCGAATGAATGCCGCGTTATTTAACATTCCGGGGATTGAGTTCCAGCAGGATATCGATCGATTGCTTCGAACTTTCCTTGTGCGGTTTGATGCGATATTCACGCTGAACCAAGATGTCCTGTTGGAGCACCACTATTTCCGTCACGTTGAGTTAGCGGGGCCACGAAGGTGGATCGGCGCTCAAATGCCGGGTTTAAAACGAATCCCTAATGCTACAGAAATTATCGACCAGTCTTGGGAGAAAGATACTTGGGTGCCACTAGAGAAGGAGCGCTTTCTAGTCGAGGCAGGCTTCCAGCCATGTTTCAAACTTCATGGCTCGTCGAACTGGATAGATTCCGAGGGCGGCCCGTTGTTGGTGATTGGTGGAAATAAGGGCAGTGCTATCCAATCTCACGCTGTCTTGGGATGGTACTTTGAAAAATTTCGTGAATATTTGTCTGTGCCGGACGCAAGACTGTGTGTAATAGGATATGGATTCCGTGATTCCCATGTGAATGAAGTAATTATTGAGGCGATAAGTAATAGCAACCTTAAGCTCTTTGTCATTGATCCATCGGGCAGCGAAGTTGCCATGCGTGCCAACCCGTCTTTTGGTGGTGCTGTTTATGTTCCCAATGCATTAGATGATGCGTTTAGACAAGGATTGATTGGTGCTTCGCGGCGAGGATTGTCCGAAACATTTGGAAATGACCCGGTATCTCACGACCATGTGATGAATTATTTCAAGAACCCGTAGGGCGCAATAGGCGTAGCGCATTGCGCCGAACGGGGTCCGGAGTCGCTGCGTCGATCTGCATTTAGTCTGTGTTGCTGCGCAAGGGCCTGCCCCGCGAAGCGCTTTGGGCACGGCTGGCGGGTTACGCGATGCGGGCGCATCGCTCACCCACCCTACATTGAATGATGGGTTCGGTGGTATGGCAGGCCGTAGGATGCGGTGAGGTACGAACCGCATCGATCGCGAATGATGCGGTTCACAGTGTTCACCGCATCCTACATCAGGCAAGCTTCCGGTACTTGATCCTGTGCGGCTGATCCGCGTCCGTGCCTAAACGGCGATGTTTGTCGGCCTCGTAGTCGGCGTAGTTGCCTTCGAACCAGACGACCTGGCTGTCGCCTTCGAAGGCGAGCATGTGGGTCGCGATGCGATCCAGGAACCAGCGGTCGTGCGAGATGACGACGGCGCAGCCGGGGAAGTCGAGCAGCGCTTCTTCGAGCGCGCGCAGTGTTTCGATGTCGAGGTCGTTGGTCGGTTCGTCGAGCAGCAATACGTTGCCGCCGCTCTTTAGCAGCTTCGCCAGATGCACGCGGTTGCGTTCGCCGCCCGACAGGTCCTTGACAAACTTCTGCTGGTCGGAGCCCCGGAAGTTGAAGCGGCTGACGTAGCCGCGCGACGGCATCTCGTGTTTGCCGACCGTGATGATGTCGGCGCCGTCGGAGATCTCCTGCCAGACGGTCTTGTTGCCGTCGAGCGAATCGCGGCTCTGGTCGACGTAGGCCAGTTGCACGGTCTCGCCGATGCGCAGTTCGCCGCCGTCCGGTTTTTCCTGGCCGGTGAGCATGCGAAACAGCGTGGTCTTGCCGGCGCCGTTCGGACCGATGATGCCGACGATGCCGCCGGGCGGCAGATTGAAACTCAGGCCGTCGACCAGCAGGCGATCGCCGAATCCTTTACGCAGATTCTTCGCCTCGACCACCCGATCGCCCAGACGCGGGCCCGGCGGAATATACAGCTCCTTGGTCTCGGCGCGCTTCTGGCTTTCCTGCGAGATCAGTTCATCGAAGCGTGCCAGGCGCGCCTTGCTCTTGGCGTGACGGCCCTTCGGATTGGCGCGCACCCATTCGAGCTCGGCCTTGATCGCGCGCTGGCGCGCGGCCTCGGATTTTTCTTCCTGGCCCAGACGCTTGTCCTTCTGTTCCAGCCATGACGAATAATTGCCTTCCCACGGAATGCCGCGACCGCGGTCGAGTTCGAGTATCCAGCCAGCGACGTTATCAAGAAAATAGCGGTCGTGTGTGACGGCGACAACGGTGCCCTTGAAGTCGTGCAGGAAGCGTTCGAGCCACGCAACGGATTCGGCATCGAGATGGTTGGTTGGCTCGTCGAGCAACAGCATGTCAGGGTTCGACAGAAGCAGCTTGCACAGCGCGACACGGCGGCGCTCGCCGCCGGACAACGTGGCGACATCGGCGTCCCACGGTGGCAGGCGCAGCGCCTCGGCGGCGACCTCGAGCTTGCGATCCAGATCCCACGCGCCGGCGGCATCGATCGCATCCTGCATCTTCGCCTGCTCTTCCAGCAGCGCGTTCATCTCGTCGTCGCTCATCGGCTCGGCGAACTTCATGCTGATCTCGTTGAAGCGGTCGACCAGCGCCTTGGTCTCGCTGATCGCCTCTTCGACATTGCCGCGCACGTCCTTGGTGTCGTCGAGCTGCGGTTCCTGCGGCAGGTAGCCGATCTTGATGCCCGCCTGCGGGCGCGCCTCGCCGATGATGTCGGTGTCGACACCGGCCATGATGCGCAGCACGGTCGACTTGCCGGAGCCGTTCAGGCCGAGCACGCCGATCTTCGCGCCGGGAAAGAACGACAGCGAGATGTCTTTGAGGATTTGGCGCTTGGGCGGAACGACCTTGCCTACGCGATTCATGGTGTAGATGTACTGCGCCATTGCTTATCTGCCTGTGATTAAGTTTTGTTAAACATTACCTAAAAACATGACGGGACCAGAATTCGTCATTCCTGCGAAAGCAGGAATCCAGTCCTTCCGGTTACGAGTGGCCCAGGTAACCCGGATTGCAACGGCTCCGGTGGGGACTGGATTCCGGGTCTCCGCTGCGCTTCGCCCGGAATGACGAATTACCTAAAGTTCCCGGCATTCATGACAACACCCTGTCTGCCGCGGCGACTGCTATACCCTTGTTGATGCGCGCACCGGCGCGGCTCAACACATCGTCCAGCGCGCCCAAGCATAGCAAAACGTTGCGCGGGTTGCTGGCGTGGCCCATCAGGCCGATGCGCCACACCTTGCCGGCCATCGCGCCGAGGCCGGCGCCGATTTCCAGCTGGTAGCTGTTTAGCAGTTCCTTGCGTACCGCGGCGTCGTCGACACCGGCCGGTATATTGATGCTGTTCAATTGTGGCAGACGTGCCTCGGGCTTGACGACGAACGACAGGCCCATCGCCTCGATACCGGCGCGCAACGCCTCGTGGTTGTGCTGATGACGACGCCATGCGTTTTCCATGCCTTCATCCTGCAAGATCACCAGCGCCTCGTGCAAACCATACAGCGCGTTGATCGGCGCGGTGTGATGGTAAGCGCGCTTGGCGCCGCTGCCCCAGTAGGCCATCACCAGATTCAGGTCCATGAACCAGCTTTGCACCTTGTGCTTGCGGTTTTTTATCACCTCCAGCGCGCGGGCGCTGAAGCTGACCGGCGACAGGCCGGGCGTGCACGACAAGCACTTCTGGCTGCCGGAATAGATCGCGTCTATGCCCCAGTCGTCGACCTTCAAAGGCGTGCCGCCGAGCGATGTGACCGCGTCCACTATCGTCAGACAATCATGCCGGTGCGCGATGTCGACCAGCGTTTTCGCATCCGACTGCGCACCGGTCGACGTCTCGGCATGAACGAACGCCACCAGCTTCGCCGCGCCATTCTTCTTCAGCGCGTCTTCGAGTTTGCCCGGATCGACGGCCTCGCCCCAGGCGTTTTCGACCATGATCGCGGTTGCGCCGCAGCGCTCGACGTTTTCTTTCATGCGGCCGCCGAACACGCCGTTCTGGCAGACAACGACCGTGTCGCCGGGCTGCACCAGATTGACGAAGCAGGTTTCCATGCCGGCCGAACCGGGGCCGGAGACCGGCATCGTCAGTTCGTTTTTGGTCTGGAACGCGTACTGCAACAGCTGTTTGATCTCATCCATCATCTCGATGAAGCGCGGATCAAGGTGGCCGATGGTCGGCCGTGACATCGCCTCAAGCACGCGCGGACTGACATCGGAAGGGCCGGGCCCCATCAGCGTGCGCTGCGGCGGATGAAACGAGTGTATCGGCATGGTAAACCTCGGTTGCGATTGATCGGTGACGGTACAACGGTCTTATAGATTCGGTTCACTATTGTCATTCCCGCGCAGGCGGGAATCCAGAAATTATTTTCATATGACTGGATTCCGGCTCAAGGCCGGAATGACCATGATGGCGAAGGTTCCGTGCTTGGCTCACCCGCACAAACGGTCGCCAAGCATAAAAAATATTCGCCTCGCTGTCACCCCGCGGCGCGTGGGGGATAGCCTCAACGGGCGGGGTAATCCAGCAATTCTATCCAGTGTTTCACCGGCCGGTGGCTGCCGCTTTGCAGATGCAGCAGGCAACCGATATTCGCGGTCGCAATAAGCGCGGGCGCGCCGTTTTCGAGCGCGGCGACCTTGTTCGCGAGCAACTGCTTTGACAGCGCCGGTTGCAGGATGCTGTAGGTGCCGGCAGCGCCGCAGCACAGATGGGCGTCCTTGACCGGTGTCAGTGTAAAACCCAGCGAGCCGAGTATCTGTTCGACGATGCCCGGCAATTTGCTGCCGTGCTGCAAGGTGCACGGCGCGTGAAACGCGATCTGTTGTGGCTGGACCGCTTTTAGCCGGGAGAGGTCGGCGCGGGCAACGAACTCGGCGATATCGCAGCACAGTTCGGATACGCGCGTGGCCTTCCCCGCATAGGCGGCGTCATCCTTAAGCAGCTGGCCGTAATCCTTGACCATCAGGCTGCAGGCGCTCGACGTAACGATAATAGCCTCCGCGCCTTGTGCAATCAGCGGCCACCACGCGTCGATGTTGGCGCGCATGAAACCGCGCGCTTCGGCGGCGGCCGACAGGTGAAAGCTGACCGCGCCGCAGCAATTTGCGCCGGTGGCGCGCTGCGTGGCGTAACCGAGGCGGTCGAGCACGCGGGCGGCGGCGGCGTTGATGCCCGGTTCGGATACCGACTGCACGCAGCCGTCCAGCATGACGACCTTGCGTTGCTGCGCCGATGCGGGCCACGCCAACGTCTTGCGCCGCCGCGGCAGGTGTTCGCGCAGTGTCGCGGGCAGGAGCGCGCGGAACATTCCGGCGAACCATAATACCGGGCGCAGCCGCCGCGGGTAGGGCAGTACCATGCGTAACAGCCGCCGGAAGGTGCGCTCGCGCCATGGACGCGGCACCTGGGCCTCGACGATGTCGCGTCCGATGTCGAGCAAGTGACCGTATTGCACGCCCGACGGGCAAGTGGTTTCGCAATTGCGGCAGGTCAGGCAGCGGTCCAGATGCAGGCGTATACGCTCGGTCGCCGGCGCACCCTCGACCAGTTGTTTGATCTGGTAGATACGGCCGCGCGGGCCATCGAGTTCATCGCCGAGCAACTGGTAGGTCGGACAGGTGGCATTGCAGAAGCCGCAATGCACGCAACTGCGTAGTATTGCGTCTGCTTCCTGTCCTGCCGGGGTGGATTTGTACGGTTCAGCGAGCGTGGTTTGCATGGTTCGATGTAATGATCGGTGTTCCGGAACTGGCAAACGCAACGATAGCATAACCGGCGGCGGGTGACGTAATCACCTGTTGCGGCGACCGTTGATCAGACCCGGGCCGGGTGTTCCGGCCCCGGTCCGTCACTCAACCCTGGGAACTTGTGTCAGGTAAGGCATTCTCGCGGAGTATGTACCTGGCGGGTACGCGAATGCCTTTCTCTATATGGAGAACGCTACGAGCCGGCCAGGATTTTATCTCAGGTCGGCGAGTCTGCCGGATCGAGTGTCGCTGCCCGGTGTCTCCGGTGGCGGGCCAGCCCCCGGCGTGACGCAGGACTACGCAATCGAACTGAAGGAAGGGGACTATCTGTTTTCCTGTCGGCTGAATCCGACGCCGGACTACCGCATCAACGTGACGGCGGGGCAGGGCTCACCAGCGGATCGTGGTTCTTACGCCGAGCATCGGCGCGCTGAGTGAAAACGACTGCGCGCTATCACCGAACGCCGGGTTGTGCATCGTCGTTGGCACAATCGTCGGCCCGAACACCGGCAGCACGGTGACACTCGCGTTCTTGCCGAACAGGCGGTCGACATTGTTGTTCAATGCGCCGAGCGGGTCGGTGGCGACCAGCAGGAAACTGTCCATGCCGCTGGTCTTGCCGCTCGCTTGCCTGCGTGCCTGGATCTCGCCGCGCAGTGTCATGAAATAATCGCCGACAAAGGCGCCGCCGACCGGTGTGAAGATCATGTCCTGTATCGATGGTTTCTCGAATATCGCTTCGGCGCCAAATTCATAGATCGTCGACAGCATGGCCGCATACCAGAACGAGCCGGCCGGGCCGAAGCCGCGCTGCTGTGCGCGCACGTAATAGGCGGCGCCCCAGTACGGATGCAGGATGTAATTGATGTACCACTCGTCGTGATCCCAGACCACGTGGCGGATATGATCCTTCCATTTGCCGCCGCTGAAGTTTTGTTTTTGTTCCGGGGTCCAGCCGGAGACGCTTTCCGGTACGATGTACAGTACGCCGATGACGACGAACTGGTAGGCCGCGAAATAAGCGGTGTCCTTGCGCATGCCGGCCCAGTCGCGGCGGTCGGGCAGTTGCTGTCCGGTCAGGCCGAGTACTGCGCTGGCGGGGCGGTAGTCCGCATCCATGGGTGACTGTCCGGCAGTGGACGGCGCATCGTCAGCCGCGCTCGCGAGCGTCGTTGCCATGGCCGTCGTACCTGTGGCGCCGGGATCGGGTATCGCCGCTGACACGATCGCCGGGAGTATCGCCAGGGACAGGATGATCATCAAGCGCAACATGGGCGCGTAGTTTACACAGATTGATGCGGATTTACCTGTTCGGACAGGTCGGGCGACGCGCGTCTGCACGGCTAGTACGCGCGCCTCAGCAGCAAATGCAGCGCCACGTCCGGGGTCGGGCCCGAGAACAGGTTTTCGGTCACGCCGATGTCGAGGGTCATGCGGTGCGGCAGCGCGATATCGCCGCCGACAATCAATTCGATGGCACCCGAACCGAGTTCGGCGAGATCGCTGCGATACATCGCGGTATGGGTATTGAGCTGCGTCTTCAGATTGACGATGCGCCAGGCGTGCCAGCCGACACCGAGCACGCCGAAACCGGCGGTATCATGATGCAGTTCCGGCAGTACGTCGCCGTTGCCGAGCGCGACAACCCCGGCCGCGCCGAACAAGGTCCAGTCGGCAGAGCCGAACAGCTGGCTGTCGCTGAAGTTGATGCCGAGCGACAGATCGGTACCGCCGCTGCCGAGCAGCAGATCCGGATCGCCGGTCGGCAGTTTCAGTCCGGCACGCAGCGCGATCGCGCGCGGCAGCGGGCCATCGTCCTGGAACAGGCGGTAGCCGGCCGACAGCCGCAGGTCACCGACGCCGTCGTCGGCCTGGGTAATTGCGACGCGCTGTATACCGTCGCGCGTGTAACGGTAGTTCAGCGTGCTGTTTTCGAACTGGCGTCTGGCATTGTTGGACAGGCCGAAGGTATCGTGCCAGCCCTCGATGAAACTATCGAATTTCCCGCCGCTGTGATGCACCAGCGGCAGATCGAGGCCGAGCTCGATCGCCGGGCTCAGGCGGTAGCGCAAGGTCAGCGCCGCGCGATACGTTTCACCGTCGATCACCACCTGTTCAAAGGCGTTGCCGCCTTGCACGGCATTGTTGGCGATATCCAGCACCAGTTTCGTATCGATGCCGCCGGCCGGTACCAGCGTACCGCTTTCCATTGCCGGCAGGCCGAAGATCTGGATAAACGGATTCAGGTTGCGCGTATAGAATGGCGTGACCTCAGCTCGGACTTGCACCGGAACGATCAATCCAGGCGCGAACAACGCGGCGGTCAGCGCGCGTGACATACGACCGTGCCTGGTCATCCTGTCAGCGCCTTTGTTATGGCCCGCCATTGCGCAAGTTTTTCGGCGTTCGATATCGATGCATTGGCCGGACTGGTCGAGGGTAACGTAGTTAATTCCATGGTGCGCGCCAGGTCCGCAACAGAATGGGTCACCAGTTTGTTGAACAGCTCGGCGGCCTTGCGCCCGTTGAAGAACACGTGCGTGATATCGGGACAGTGATCGAACAGCGCCGCGAAGTCGTTCGCCCGCACGGACGGCATGGCGATGCTCGTATCCAGGCTGCCGCGGCGTCGGCACGAGCGGGCGACGTCCCATAACGCGATCCGCTGTTGCTGCAGTTTCGCCAGACGTTGCGGGTAAGGCAGCTCGCGGTTGATGTCGAACAATACCGACATGATGTCCCAGAAGCGGTTGCGTGGATGGGCATAGTACTGCTGCCGGCGCAGCGATTCCTCGCCGGGCATCGAGCCGAGTATCAACACCTGCGCGTCGGCGCGGGCGCTGTAATCGAAGCTCTTTCTCAAGGTCATTGGGTCGTCTGATATCGATGCCGGTATCGTTATCCGATATCACGGTAAAGTCTGCCGGGATTAAGTATGCCGTGCGGATCGAACGCCGCCTTGAGGCGCTTGTGCAGTGTCAATGCCGCCGGCGTCAGCGGGTGGAAGAACGTGCTTTCGCGCCTGACGCTGTAAAACAGCGTGGCGTGACCGCCGGCGCGAGCGGCGGTTTCGCGCACGATGCTGGCGGGTAATACGGTTTTCACCCAGCGCTGCGCACCACCCCAGTCGATAAACCAGTGCTTGCTGAACGTCAGCGCCGCCGTGGCCGGCGGCAGCGAGTAACGCCACAACGGTGCGTCATCGTCGAAGAACGGATGGCTCAGCTCGCGCACGCTGCGCCAGAACGCGTCAGCGCCATTCAGCGTTTCGCCGCCAAGGCGTTGCCGCGCGGCATTAACGCCGGACGCCGCGCCCGACAGCCGCAGATGCAGCCGCTGGCCGTCGTGGCATGCGGCGCTGACCGGCAGCGGTTGACCCGACCACTGCGTCATCCGGTCGATCGCCGCCGCTGTGCCCAGTTCGAATACCAGTGTTGCCTCGGTCTCGGGCCGGGGCAGGACCTTCATCGAGATATCCAGCAGTACGCCGAGCGTGCCCATCGCACCGACCATCAATCGCGATGCGTCGAAACCGGCGACGTTTTTCATGACCTCGCCGCCGAAGCGCAGTATCTCGCCCTTGCCGTTGATCAGCCGTACGCCGAGCACGAAGTCGCGGGCACTGCCCGCGTACGGGCGGCGTGGCCCCGACAGGCCGCAGGCGATGGTGCCGCCGAGAGTCGCATCGGGACCGAAGTGCGGCGGCTCGAACGGCAGCATCTGCCGGTGTTGCGCGAGTTGTGATTCGATGTCCGACAGCCGCGTGCCGGCGCGCGCTGTCAGCACCAGTTCGCTGGGCTGGTAATTGACGATGCCGTGATGTTCGCGCAGCGACAGGCGTTCGCCGGACGGCGCCTGACCGATGAAATCCTTGCTGCCGCTGCCCTGAATGCGCAACGGCGTTTTGGCGTTTGCGGCTTTCAGGACAGTATCGCGGAGTTCGTTACTTATATCGGCATTCATCTGCGGTCGGTGGTCGTCACAGCCAGTATCCGGACTGCCGCCACTATAGAGATTCGTGGCGGCGAAGACAACGCGTCGCGGGAGGTATGCAGGTCTGTGGATGCGGCTAGAAGTCGGCCCGGTAGCCGAGGCTGAGATAGGAGCTCGTGGTTCTGTCGGTGGTGTTGCTCAGGCGCCGGGACGACCACTCGCCGCCGGATTCGATCTCGAAGAAATAACGTTTGCGCCAGCGGTAGTTGACGCGGATCGACGGCGCTGCCGTCCACTGGTCGCCAGCGGCCAGGGAAAATTCGCGGTGGTCGACGCGCAAACGGGGATTGACGCGCCAGGCATCGCCGAGCGGGTAGCGCGTGTTCAGCATCAACGATGTTGTCGCGGCGCTGCTGGTGTCGGCAAAACGCAGGCCGACGATTGCGGTGTCGCCCTGTTTCAGCAGATCGTTGCCGACCAGCTGCACGGAATAGTAGTAGTCGTTGCCGGTATCATCGTTGGCCGCGACGCCGCCGGAGGCCGGCGTACCCGACAGGCTGGACACGGTGACATCGCCGCTGAGCTGCAGGCGTGCACTGACGGGGCGCGACAGGCCGAGCATCAGCGAGTCGCTGGTGGCGGTCCGGTCCTGTGCCAGTTGCTGAATCGCGTCGTCGCTGTTGCTCAGCCGCAGTTCATCGATGGACGTTGCCGTCTGGCCGATCAACGCGTTGCTGGTCATCAGCAGCGGGCTCCGACGATGGTCGGCAACGATGCTAAGATTGCTGTTGCCCGGCAACAGCCAGTTGCCGGTCAGCAGCGCGAGGTCGACGTCGTTGAACAACGTGTCGTAGTCGAGCATGGCGAACATTGAGCGGCTGGCCTGAAAGTAACGCATTTCCCCGCCGACGGCCTGACGGTCGGTGATCGCGCCGACGCGTTGTTCGATTGTGTATACATTGAGCTCCCATGCACTGCCCGGCGCGCCCAGATCGACATTCAGGCCGTAAAACGGCCGCGCGGTATCGATCGCCGTCGCCGTCGTGGTTTCGACCGGATATCCCGTCACGATGTTGAGCCGGCTGGTCGGAGTCAGTTGATAGCCCGCGAACAGACCGTCGAAGCGACCGAGTACGCCGCCGCGGGTGCTGGTCTGGCGTCCCAGCCGGCCGGACAGCAGGCGTTGCGACGTCGCGCCGTCGATGTACAGCGAACTGATGCGTGTCTGATGGTCGCCGGCAGCGAGAAAATCGTATTCGTTGTTGCCCGAGAAGCGTGCGCCGAGGTCGAAGTCCGCGCCGCGCAGGCGCGAGGTGACATCGATGCCGGTATCGAGTGACGAGCGGTCAACGGTATCGCCGCCGGCGTCGGTGGAGCTGACATCGCGCCGGTAGTACTGCGAGATACCCGCGTGGGAGTCCCAATGGGCGAGCGCATTCCGGGATTTGCCGCGCCGCAATTCGTCCGGCGGTTCTTCGCGCGCGGTCGTGAGACCGGCGAGGCGCTGGCTGACGCGTTTTGCACCGTCGTCTTTCGGGTAACGTTGCAGATAGTCCTCGTACAGTGCCTTGGCGTGCGCGACCTGGCCGTTACGTTCGCGGGCGACGCCGAGATACTCCAGCGCCTGCTGGTGAATTTCCGGCGCGGGTTCCTCGGTCAGCCGGGTATAGATGCGAATCGCATCATCATACTTTTGGGCCGCCATCGCCTGGCGTGCCTGCTCCATCAGTTCGGCCTGGCGCTCCGCGGTAAGCGCCGGCAGCGGTTGCGCCTCGTCCGCTGCCTGAACGGGCGTTGCGTGCAGCATGCACAATACCAGCACGGCCAGCAGCCAGCGGGTAGTCAAACGGTAAGTGCCCGGAGAAATCATCTTGTTGCGGCTGCCGGGTGAGTTGGCCGGCGTGGTCGGTAAACGGGTCGGGAGAGCCGCATTATTGCTCCTCATATAATACGGATAGCGGTTGTGGTAACGGAGGCGGCTCGCTGCCGCAGGCCGGTGCACCGCCGTCCTGACCGGTGTCGGCGACGGTCACGATCAGGCTGCGAAAGTCAGTGCCCTGGGATACGCTGAAATTCACCGGGTGCTCGAACTGAAAACGTACGTAGGGACCGTCGGCGATATCGCCTTCGTAGATCGCCATTACCAGCGGCGTATCGACTGGCGGTTGCGGACGGACCGCTTCGCGGGCGGATAGTGCGTCGTTGTCCACGCGGCCCGTCTCGAGTGGCTCGACACGTACCAGTACTTCGTCGCCGTAACTGTCGGGGAAATGCCGGATATATTGCAGCGGCAACAGAAAGGTCAGTGTAATCACGCTGCAGTGGCCTTCAGTAGTCAAGGCGATGCCGTCGATTATGCGGGTTGCCATCGGCGCGGCGTGCGCTACGGACCACGGTCCGGCCGTCGCAGCGACCAACGCCAGCGCCGCCATCGAAGAACGTCGTATGTATGCGATCACGTTGTTAGAAGCCTCCATCGTTGACCTTGTGTTCGCCGCTACGTCTCGTCGTGATCGTAGTCAGGGAACTGTCTGAATAGATATGACAACTTCCCGAACAGTCGCGCAGTTCGGAGACCGTATAAAAAACATCGGGATTCTGGTGCTTCTTGTGAGGTCCGCTCTTGTAGCGGTTCGCATGGCATCCGGCGCAATTCGGCTTGTACGCGGCGCTGGTCCAGTTAACGACCTGGGAATTAGCGGTATGGCATGCGGTGCACGCCAGGTTGCCGCGGTGATCGCCCGGATAGTCCGGTGAGCTGTGCGTGAATCTCAGTGTCGTCCAGTTGGTGGTCGAGTGACAGGTATCGCACTGCAGACTCGTGACGAAGTGGCCGGCACCCTTGCCGGTTGCGGCGCTGCCGTTGTGACAGCTGGAGCATGATCCGCTGACCGCGTTGTGATCGAAATGCGTCGGTGTCCATGCCACCGCGGTATGGCAGAGCTCGCAGCCGCCCGAGGTCGCAATATGGCTGGCAGATTTTCCGGTGGCCGTGCTGCCGTTATGGCAGCTGGCACAGTTGCCGGTGACGCCGATGTGGTCGAACACCGCCGGCGTCCACGCGTTGGTCGAGTGGCAGTCGCCACAACTGTTGCCGCTGGTCAGATGTCCGGGGTGTTTGCCGGTGGCAATAACGCCGTTGTGGCAGCTGTAGCAGGCGCCGATGACGGCAAGATGGTCTACACGCAAGACCGGTGCCCAGCCGCGCGTGGCATGACAGTCCTCGCAGACATTGGTGGTCTGTATATGGGTCGGCGACTTGCCGGTCGCGGTGGAGCCGTTATGGCAGCTGGCGCAATTTCCGGTGACGCCACTGTGATCGAATACGGCCGGGGTCCACGCGCTGGTCGAGTGGCAGTCGCCGCAGGTGTTGCCGCTGGCGATATGCCCGGCATGTTTGCCGGTGGCAATAACACCGTTGTGGCAGCTGATACAGGTGCCGATGACGGCAAGGTGATCGACACGCAGCGCCGGCGTCCACTGGCCTGTTGAGTGGCAGTCTTCGCAGACATTCGTGCTCTGGATATGGCCGGATGATTTACCGGTCGCGGTAGAGCCGTTATGGCAGCTCGCACAGTTGCCGGTGATGTTGCTGTGGTCATATACGGCTGCGTCCCAGTTGCGGGTCGTGTGGCAATCGCCGCAGTTATTACTGCTCGTGATATGTCGGCTATGTTTGCCGGTAGCGGTAACGCCGTTATGACAGCTGAAGCAGGCACCGATGACAGCGAGGTGGTCGACGCGCAAGACTGGCGCCCAGCCGCGGGTTGAGTGACAGTCCTCGCAGATATTGGTGGTCTGTATATGGGTTGGCGACTTGCCTGTTGCGGTGCCGCCGTTATGACAGCTGACGCACGCGGCGGTCACTGTCGCATGATCGAACACCGCCGACGCCCATGAGCCCGTCGTATGGCAATCGTCACAGTTGTTGCCGCTGGCGATATGCAGCGGGGGTTTGCCTGAGGCGACCGAGCCATTGTGACAGCTGGCGCAGCTGCCGCGTACGGCGAGGTGATCAACCCGGCTGACGAAGCGCCAGTTCGCTTCGCGGTGGCAGTCCTCGCAGTCATCGGTGCTGGGAATATGGTTGCGGGGCTTGATGGATGCGTTGACGTAACCGGACTGCACGTGGCAGGCGCTACAGCGCAGTGGCGTGCCCTTGAATACGCCGCGCACATGGCAGCTTTCGCAGTCGACGCGGGCGTGGCCGCCGCTGAGCGGAAAACCGGTCGCAAAGTGATCGAATTCGCTGCCGGAGTCCGGTGCCGCCTGCGTGGGCATCGCCAGCGTCATTGCGAGTACGACCATGACGCATGCGGCGATCCTGTAGAGGACAGGGTGTGATGGCGGGTTTGTAGGGCTCATAGGGCAGCGATTCCGTTTGGTCATCAACGCAATGATTTTATTTTTTTAAACGATTCCGTGACGTGACAGCGCTCGCAGTACTGACCGAAACGCCCGTCATGGATGTCGTCGGGCCGGTGGCAGACGCCGCATGCCTGCGTTACGTGCACGTCCTTGACGGCGGGAGTGGTGTGGCATGCATGGCAGTCGAGGCCCTTGTGCGCGCCGTCGAGCTTGTAGTCGGTCTGGGTATTGTGATCAAAACGCCACAGCGCCCAGCCATTCGGGTTATGGCACAGGCCGCAGCCGGGTCCGAGTCGCAGTTTGTGTTTGTCGTCGGCGAGATGACAGGCGATGCAGTCGGATTTGGTGTCCTTGAAACCGGCGGTCAGGTGGCATTCTTCGCAGGGTGCCAGCGCGTGCAGGCCGATCAGCGGCATTCCGGTCAGGTCGTGATCGAACACGATTTTCCTGCCCCAGCCTTCGTCGTTATGGCAGCGGCCGCACTGCTTGCCCTGCTGGCCGTTGTGCACATCATTCTTTTTGTGGCAGGCGATGCACTGCGTCGCGGTTTTCTCGTCGTAGATATCGCCCATGTGGCAGTCGCGGCAGGCGACCTTGCGATGTTTTCCGGTCAGGCGGAAGTCGGTGTCCTTGTCGTGATCGAACGCTATGCGGGTCCATGTGTCTTCGCGGTGGCAGCTCTGGCATTTCTTGCCGTAGGTACCCTTGTGGTCGTCATCGTTTTTGTGACAGTCAATGCAGGTCTTGCCGAGCTTGTCTTTGTAGAGTGTTTTGATATGACAGACGCTGCAGGCAATCTTTCCGTGCCGGCCGCGCAGCACAAAGTCGGTTGTGTCGTGGTCGAAGGCGAATTTTTTCCAGTCCGCCGCTGTGTGGCAGTCGCCGCATTTCTCGCCGTATCGTCCGCCGTGGATGTCCGCCAGGCGATGACAGGCGACGCAGGCCGTTGCCACATCCTTGTAGCGCTCGTTCAGGTGACAGCCCTGGCACGCCGTTCGTTTGTGCTCGCCCTTCAACGGAAAATCGGTCTTGTCGTGATCGAATGCGACCTTTGCCCAGCGGGTGGTGTCATGACAGGATTTGCAATCCTTGCCAAGTTTTCCCCGATGCGGGTCGTTGTCTTTATGGCAGCTGTAACAATCCGTCGGCGCGTCGCGATACCGTGTGCCGCTCTTATGACAGGCCGCGCAGCGGACGGTACGATGACCGCCGGTCAGCGCGAGGTCCGTCATGTCATGGTCGAACGTCTCGCGGTTGAACTGGACGATGTCGTGGCCCCGGCCCTTGTGGTCCGTATGGCACTGCTTGCACTCAAGTTCGCCGATGTCCTTGATTCGGCCGTGGTGGCCGGCGAGCTTCTTGATGTCGGCCGCGACCTTGTCATGACAATCCAGGCAGAGATCATTCTGACGTGCCTTGCTGAACGGCTTGTGGCATTTCTGACACTCGTTTTCGTATTTCGCATGCCCCGTGATCAGCGGGCCCGGCATCATCAGTGTTTCGATGTTGGCGGCCAGCACAGGACTGCCGGTACCCGGCAGCATCGCGTACACGCAAACAAGTAATCTGGCCAGAGTTCTGATCATGCCGTCTCTGGCACCGGTCAGTACATGTGGACAAAGACAACGTGAACGATACCGGTGATCAGCATCATCAGGAACAGTGGCATATGCAGCACGTGCCACAGCGCAAACAGGCGTTCATAGAAACCCAGGACCGCTATCTTGCGAATAGTGGCGATATAGTCCGATACATAGCGTCTGGTGTGCCGGTACAGTTGTTTTTTTCGTTGCCGGTCGAGTACGGCGGCGGCGCCATGTTGCAGATGCCGTCGCAGGGCAAGACGCGCGCGAAGTTCATGCCACGGTACGGCGATGCCGAATCCGGCTGCGCGGGCAGCGCCGTGTAGCAGGCCGCGCAGCGGGATCAGCGCAGCCTGTTCAAGACGTTGCAGCCGCTGCGTGAGTTCTGGCGGCAGATCTGTGCTGGCAGCCAACTGTTCCCATGTCTCCATGGCATGCTGCGTCAGCACGGGCAGTGATGCCTTGCTGCCGTACAGCCCAAAATGAATACGCGTGTAGATATAACGTCCGATAAGTCCGCTACCGGCAACGAGCAGCATGCAGACCAGGGCAACATTACTGTTCAACGATCCCCACTGGAAGCTGGCATGAAACAGCACGCACACGGGCCCGACGACACCGAGGATCATATGGGTGCGGAACCAGTACTTGATCGGCCCGAGG
The DNA here is from genome assembly GCA_023266115.1 of Gammaproteobacteria bacterium. GTDB lineage: Bacteria > Pseudomonadota > Gammaproteobacteria > VBWC01 > VBWC01 > VBWC01. The sequence goes on along the minus strand of JAHFRU010000007.1, from coordinate 87,218 downwards.
TTGCGCATGAACCGTGCGCGCTTGCGCAGCGGATACAGCAGTAATACCAGCATCAATACCGAGCCCAGGATACCCAGCGCATATCCGGCGCCGGACTCGGCGGTCATCAGGCTGGTGGTCCGGTTCTGCCAGCCGGTGTAGATCGCCAGCATTACGCCGATAGAGAACAGCAACACACCAAGGCGCGATGCGAGCGGGGGTCTGGTCGACGAGGCATGGCCAGCCTCTTCCCCGACTACGGTCCCGGACGACGTTGGCATTCCGACAGATGGTTCGTTATTTTTTGCAACACGACGATGCGAACTACTCACTTCAGGTGATAAATCGACATCTCAAAACCCGGGTTGATCGCTCTGATACTCTTCTGGTCAGCTAGATGACCGGATTGAACCAGCGCCCAAGGTTTCTTGTCCTAAGGTAGCGAACTGATTCGACACCGGCCGTGTGATTTTGTTCACGGTTTGATATTTGCCCGAGAGCTAAACGCAAAAGGCCGCGTATTGTGACCGAAGTCGCAACCGTTTACAAAGAGAATTGATATACACAACATTGTATGTTGGCGTTACAGGATATTGAATATCTCGTCTACTTCGTCCCGTTGCTATTTATATGGGTAGCGTATTTTTACGTGCGGACCCGCCGGCAGCGAAAGAATATTGCTGCGCGTGACAATGCGCGCATTGCCGGGCTCATGGAACCCGCATCGCTACATCCGGTGGTCGATCCGTTGCTGTGCATCGGTTGCGGGTCCTGCGTGAGTGCCTGTCCGGAGGACCGCGTGCTAGGAGTTATTGGCCGCAAGGCCGAGTTGATCAATCCGGCATCGTGCATCGGGCACGGCGCCTGCCGCGAGGCCTGTCCCGAGGGGGCCATCACGCTGGTATTCGGTAGCGAGGCACGCGGTGTCGATATTCCCTTGGTCAAACATAATTTCGAGACCAATGTGCCGGGGATCTTTATCGCCGGTGAGCTGGGCGGCATGGGGTTGATTCGCAACGCGATCGAGCAGGGGCATCAGGCGATAACGTCGATAGCAAAACTCGCTGGTATCGGTAAAGGCGACCGGCTGGACGTCGTCATCGTCGGCGCCGGACCGGCGGGCATTGCGGCGTCGCTCGCGGCGATGCAATTGGGTCTGCGTTATGCGAACCTCGAGCAGGGCTCGCTGGGCGGTACCGTGGCGCATTATCCGCGCGGCAAGATCGTCATGACCGCGCCGGTCGAGCTACCGATAATCGGCAAGGTGAAACTGATCGAGACCAGCAAAGAGGCGTTGCTCGCGTTTTGGCAGGGCATCGAGCGGCAGACCGGGCTGAAGATTCGTTATCACGAGCGCGTCGATGGTGTCGAACGGTCCGGTGACGGGTTTGTCGTCAGGACCACGAAGGATTCTTATCGCACCCGGGCGGTATTGCTGGCGATCGGCAGGCGAGGCACGCCGCGCCCGCTGGAGGTGGCTGGTGAGCACCTGCCGAAGGTGGTGTACCGCCTGATTGATCCCGAACAGTACCGCGGTCTGCACGTGCTCGTCGTCGGTGGCGGGGACAGCGCGCTGGAAGCCGCACTGAGTCTTGCCGACCAGCCGGGGACAACGGTCACGCTGTCGTATCGATCGGCGGCGTTTTCCCGTGCAAAAGAGAAGAACCGGCAAGGTATCGCGCTGGCAGCGCAGGAAAGGCGCCTAACTGTTTTGCTGCAGTCAACAATACAGCGGATCAACCCCGCAGACGTGCATATCGAGCACGACGGGCGCGCGTTCGCACTATCCAACGACGCCGTTATTATTTGCGCTGGCGGTATTCTGCCGACACCTTTTTTGCAGAAGCTCGGCATTCAGGTCGAGACGAAATATGGCACCGCGTAAGCGTAACAGTACGTTGGCGATCGTGGTGCTTGCGATCGCTATGGCTTCATCCGCGATCGGCGCTGATTCGATTGACGATGTGATGAATGACGTACGCGCGTCCGCGCGCGTCCGCGACTACGGCAACGTCGCGCGGTTGTTGCAGCCGCTGGCGGAGCGGGGCGATGCCGAGGCGCAATATCAGCTGGCCGCGCTTTATCGTGCCGGACAGGGCGTTGCCAAGAATCATGACGCCGCTTTCGCACTGCTGACGAAGGCAGCGGCGCAAGGACATGCCAAGGCGCAGTACAACCTGGGGACGATGTATGAGAATGGCTGGGGGACGCCAGTCGACGCCGTGCAGGCGTTGCGCTGGTATCGCCTGGCTGCGATACAGGGGCATGCGCTGGCGCTCGCGAAAACAGCCTCGGACGAAGCAGCTGGAACTGCGCAGGCGCCACCGAGCCGTTGGGCGGTGGCCGGTGACGCGCCGGCAGAAGAAAAGCTGCGCTGGGCCGTGCGTGACAACGATGCCGCAGGCGTCAGCGAGTTGCTTCGTGGCAGCGTCAATGTCGACGCGCAGGACAAGTATGGCCGGACAGCACTGATGGATGCGGTGGCGGCCGGTTACCTGCCGATTGCACGGTTGCTTCTGGAACACAGCGCGCGAACCGGTCTGCGCGATGGCATCGGCGATACGGCGCTGTTACTGGCGGTCAAGGACGCACATGTCGAGATCGTTCAGGCGTTACTCGCTGCGGGGACCGACGTCAACGAGCGTGACGAGAATGGCAATACGCCGCTGCTGCTCGTGGCCGCACGCGGCGACGCCGCGCTGACCCAAATACTGCTTGACCGTAAAGCGACCATTGATTCCACGAACAACAAGGGCTGGACGGCGCTGGAAATTGCGAGCATCCGGAATCACGAAACGGTAACGCGATTGCTGCTGGCAGCCGGTGCGCAGCGGTCGGAGGCGGCGCAACGACCACGGGCCGCGATGACCGGAAACGCGGGTCCTGAGCCGGATGACGCGCGTAACCCGTACGCCGGCTGGACGCCGTTGATGGTTGCGGCATGGCTGGGACAGCGGGAAATCGTGGCCGGCCTTCTGAAAGAAAGAAATGTCGCGGTGGATGTTCGCGATAACGAGGGCTACACGGCGCTGGCTCGCACGGCGATGCGTGGTCATGACATCATCGTCGATATGCTGTTGCGGGCCGGCGCGCAGGCGGACGCTGCGCTGGCGGATGGCAAGACCGCGCTGATGCTGGCCGCGGAGCACGGGCATGCAAAAGGCGTCGAGCGACTCGTCAGTGGCGGTGCTGCCACCGGTGCCGTGGCGAGCGATGGTGCGACCGCGTTGGCGTTGGCCATCGCAAACGGGCATGACGCGGCGGCGGACGCTTTGGTGCGCTCCGGAGCGAATATCAATACTGTGGACCGCGACGGTTCGACAACGCTGATGTTGGCCGCCCGGTATACGACGGCAGACATGGTCGCCCGGCTAATCGCCGGCGGTGCCGCCGTGAATGCCACCGATAATCATGGCCGCAGTGCGTTGTGGTTTGCCGTTGACGGCAGGCGCGGGGATGTCGTTGCCGCGCTATTGAATGCCGGGGCGCTGCCGGATGTCGCCGACAACGAAGGGCGTACGCCTCTGCTGCGCGCGGTACAAGCCGGGGCGGATGACACCGTCGGGGCTTTGTTGCGCGCCGGCGCGGCGGTCAATGCGCCGAGCGGTGACGGTAACACGCCGCTGATGCTCGCTGCCAACCGCGGCAGCGCGGATGTCGCGCAGCAGTTGATCGTTACCGGCGCGGAACTCGACCGGCAAAACCGCCATGGTGATACCGCGCTGTTGATAGCCGTCAGCGGTGGTCACTATGAGGTTGCCGAACAGTTGCTGGCGGCCGGTGCGAATCCGGACGTCAAGAACGTCAAGGATGAATATGCGCGCCGCGTAGCGCAACGCCTGCGACGTGATGATCTCATCCAGCTGATCGATTCCCGCAAAGCAGCCGACGGAATTTTTACGCTGTTGCGTTAGTGCGCGTCTGATGTGTCGTCATTCCCCTGTTTTCACCCGGGCACGCGCGGGAATGACGGGCAAGAAATGTATCAGAACTTCCCGGAATCAGAAACGCTCGATATCAGGAAACGGAAGTTGACCGCGGTGTACGTGCATCGCGCCGAACTCCGCGCAGCGCGCGAGCGTCGGTACCGCCTTGCCGGGATTTAGCAGGCCGTGCGGATCGAACGCGTATTTGATCGCATGAAACTGTTCCAGCTCGGCGGTGGTGAACTGCACGCACATCTGATTGATCTTCTCCATGCCGACGCCGTGCTCGCCGGTGATAGTGCCGCCCACCGCGATGCAGAGTTCCAGGACACGGCCGCCAAATTCCTCGGTGCGCTCCAGTTCGCCGGGCCGGTTGGCGTCGTAAAGAATCAGCGGATGGAGATTGCCGTCACCGGCATGAAATACATTCGCGACTGGCAGGCCGTACTCCCGTGACCACTGCGATATCTGTTTCAGCACCTCCGGCAGGCGGTGCCGCGGGATCGTGCCGTCCATGCAGTAATAATCCGGCGCCAGCCGGCCGATCGCGGCGAACGCCGCCTTGCGGCCCGCCCAGAAGCGTTTACGCTCGGTCTCGTCGACCGCGGTGCGAATCTCGGTCGCGCCGCACTCCTTGAGCAAGGCGTGCACACGCAGGATATATTCGGACACCTCGGCGTTATCACCATCGAGTTCGCACAGCAGTATCGCCGCCGCATCCGTCGGATAGCCGGCGTGCACGTAGTCGTCAGCGGCACGGATCGCCAGCGTGTCCATCATCTCCAGCCCGGCGGGGATAATACCTGCCGCAATGATCCGGCTGACCGCGGCGCCGGCCTTTTCGACATCGTCGAAGGCGGCCAGCACCACCTGGGCGCGCTCCGGTATCGGCAGCAGTTTGACGGTGACCTCGACAATGATACTGAGCAGTCCTTCGGAGCCATTCAGCAGCGCGAGCAGGTCGTAGCCTGGATTGTCGAGTCGCGCGCCGCCGATCGTCAGCAGTTCGCCTTCCATCGTCAGCAATTTCAGCCCGAGCACGTTGTGCACCGTTAACCCGTACTTCAGGCAATGCACGCCGCCGGCGTTCTCGGCGACGTTGCCGCCGATCGAACAGGCGATCTGTGACGACGGGTCCGGCGCGTAGTAAAGTCCATGTGGTGCAACGGCCTCGGAGATCGCCAGATTACGTACGCCTGGTTCAACCCGTGCGACGCGATTGGCTACATCGATACCGAGTATGTTGTTGAAGCGTGCCAGGCTGATCAGCACGCCGTCGCGCAGTGGCAACGCGCCGCCGGACAGACCGGTGCCGGCGCCACGTGCGACCACCGGTACCTGGCGGTCGTAGCACAGCTTGACCAGCGAGCGCAGTTGCTCGAGATTCTCCGGCAGGCAGACGATCAGCGGCCTTTCGCGATAGGCCGACAGGCCGTCGCACTCGTAGGGCTGCAGCTCGTCGTCTTCATGGAGTATCGCGGTAGCGGGCAGCAGGGTGCGGCACAGGGCGACAAGCGTCGCCCGGTCTGCCGTATTCTCAAGTCTTGCCGAAGCCTCGCTGCTCACCACGCACCATGGGAAGAGTGAAATCGCGACCTAGTTTATACGAAACCGTGCGTTTTTATCACCGGACCCGGAATGGTTTAGAATGACCCGCCTATGTCCACCGATAAGTTAAACAAACAAGCCGCCGAAGCCCGTGAGTCGCTCGACACGGTGCGGGATTTTATCCGCTGGGGCGCCAGCCGCTTCAGCGAGGCCGGGCTGATGTTCGGTCATGGCACCGACAATGCGATTGATGAAGCGACCGGCCTGGTCCTGCACGCATTGCATCTGCCGCAGCCGCTGCCGGTCGAGCTGTTTGACGCGCGCCTCAATGCGAGTGACGAGGACAGGGTCATCGCACTGCTGATCCGGCGCATTACCGAACGCATTCCGGCTGCCTATCTGACGCGCGAGGCCTGGTTTGCCGGTCTGCCGTTCTATGTCGACGAACGCGTGCTGGTGCCGCGCTCGCCGCTCGCCGAGCTGATCGAGCAGGGCTTCGAGCCGTGGCTGGCGCATCATCGCGTCAACAGGATACTGGATCTTTGCACCGGCAGCGGTTGCATCGCGATCGCCTGCGCGCACGTGTTTCCGGACGTGCTGGTCGATGCCGCGGATATTTCGCCCGACGCGCTCGCTGTCGCGCGCATCAACGTCGAGCGTTACGGCCTGGAAGAGCGCGTGCGCCTGATTGAAGCCGATGTGTTCGATGGTATTGAAGCGCAACGTTACGACCTGATCGTCAGTAATCCACCGTATGTCGATGCCGCCGAGATGGCCGCGCTGACCGATGAGTTTCGTCACGAGCCGTCACTGGGCCTGGCGGCGGGCGAACACGGGCTGGACATTGTGTTGCGCATGCTCGATCAGGCAGCGGATTATCTTGCACCGGACGGAATTCTGATCGTCGAAGTCGGGAATAGCGAGACCGCGTTGGAGACGCGATTGCCGGCTTTGCCGTTTGTCTGGCTGGAGTTCGAACGCGGCGGTGGCGGCGTGTTTTTGCTGACCGCCGCACAGCTGCATGCGTATAATAAGGGCGCGCGTCGCGAGATCGTCAACAGGCGTGATTGTTGAGAATCGCTGGCATACCTGACAGACCTGAAGTGCGTCATTCCCGCGGAAGCGCGACTGCACGGACGCAGGAGGTAGAGCGGCGTCGGGAACGGCCGCCGAGGAATCCAGTCACACTGAATGACCACCGGATTCCGGGTCTCCGCTGCGCTCCGCCCGGAATGACGGTCGCAGTGTTTGTCAGGTAATCCAGTCGCTCTCAATAGCTCCGCTCCGCGTATCGCAATATGTCATCACTGTTGGAGCAGTTGTGGACCAGTCCATACAATTCGATCCCGATCTGATACGCCGCTACGACACGGCCGGGCCGCGCTATACGTCGTATCCGACCGCCGTCGAGTTTCGCCAGCGATTCACGGACGCGGACTATCGCGCCTGTGCCATGGCCACCAATAGCGAAACGCCGGCACGGCCGTTGTCGCTGTATTTCCATCTGCCGTTCTGCGATACGGTCTGTTTCTATTGCGCCTGCAACAAGGTCGTCACCAAGAACCGCTCGCGCGCTGCGCCGTATCTCGCCCATCTGTTTCGCGAGATCGAAATGCAGGCGGCATTGTTCGACCGCTCGCGCCCGGTGGATCAGTTGCACTGGGGTGGCGGCACGCCGACATTCATCAGCCATGACGAGATGCGCGCGCTGATGCAGAAAACGGCGCGGCATTTCACGTTGCGCGACGATGACAGCGGTGAGTATTCGATCGAGATCGATCCGCGCGAGGTTTCCGTGGAGACGATTGATTTACTGCGTGGGCTGGGTTTCAACCGGCTCAGCATGGGCGTGCAGGATTTCGATCCGGCGGTGCAACAGGCCGTCAACCGGATTCAGACCGAGGCAGAGACCTGGGCCGTCATGAACAGTGCGCGGGCCAGCGGTTTCCGGTCGGTGAGCGTCGATCTTATCTATGGCCTGCCGTTTCAGAGTGTAGCGAGTTTCACGCGCACGCTGGACAAGGTGATCGCCGCGGGGCCCGACAGGCTGTCGGTGTTCAACTATGCGCACATGCCGGAACTGTTCAAGCCGCAACGCCGCATCATCGCCGCCGATCTGCCGAGCCCCGCGGAAAAACTGGCGATATTGCAGGTCGTCATCGAACGCCTGACGCAGGCGGGTTATGTCTATATTGGTATGGACCATTTCGCCAAACCGGATGACGAGCTGGCGGTTGCGCAGCGCAGCGGTACGTTGTATCGCAATTTTCAGGGCTACTCGACGCATTCGGGTTGCGATCTGGTTGCGATGGGCGTGACGTCCATCGGTAAGGTCGGTGATACCTACAGCCAGAACCTCAAAACGCTGGATGAGTATTACGCGGCGATCGACGCGGACCGCTTGCCGGTCTGGCGTGGTATTCAACTCGACACCGATGACCGGCTGCGGCGCGAGGTCATTACGCAGCTGATCTGCCAGTTTGGGCTCGACATTACGTCAATTGCGCGCCGGTATGGGATCGACTTTGCCGATTATTTTGCAGTCGAACTGGCCGGGCTCGCTGCGATGCGGCAGGATGGATTGATCGCGCTGGATGAACACAATATTCGCGTGTTGCCGGCCGGGCGGCTGCTCATCCGCAATATCTGCATGGTGTTCGACCGGTATCTGCGTGACAAAACGGAACAACGATTTTCCAAGGTGATCTAACAACACCGGTCGCTTGAATCACCATGATGCACAGCAAGGAGTGGGTAATGAGAAAGACGATAGCGCTATTGGTTGCCGTGATGATGTCGGGCGTTTCGGGCGGTGTCCTGGCGGCGGGCGATGCAACGGCAGGCAAGCAGAAATCCAGTGCCTGCGTATCCTGCCACGGTGTTGACGGCAACGGCGCGACGCCGCTTGCGGGCAAGGATGCCGCCTATCTGGCGGAGCAGTTGCAGGATTTCCGGTCCGGCGCGCGCAGTAACAGCATGATGAACATGATGGCGGCGAAACTCGGTGATGATGATATTGCCGATCTCGCCGCGTATTACGCCGCCCAGCCGGCCAGGTAGCCGCTTTTGCGCCGGTTGGTTTAATCGCTGTCCTGGCGGTTGAACCGGGCATGCCGTTGACGTAGACTGCGCGCCCTTGAATGAATCCCCCTGGCGCCGAGGGAGTCGCTGATTAATCTGTTCACTCCGGTCGGCGCGCCGGAATCCATGCAAGCTGCAACGCTTTTCCGATTGCTGCTTGCACAGGAGCGACGGCGCAGGCATTAGTCGACTACCCTTGGCCCATTAACCAAATGGAAGTCCGCTGCAATGAGTTACCCGCTGTTCAACCAGGTGCCGACGAGTTTGAAGACTCTGTACACGATGATTCTGATCGTGCTCGGCATAGGCTATGTTTTTGCCTTGATCCAGATCTACGAAGTGCAGGCCGGCAGGGACGGCCGGCCTGGCCTGTCGGTCGAGGATATCCGCATTGCCTATAGCGGCAGCAAGGCGGATACGCGTTTGGAGATCGCGCTGAAAGGCCCGATGGCCGGCATGTTGCCCGGCGTCGAGCGCCAGCGCATTTTTGACTGGGTGCGCAAGGACAAGGCGTCCGAATCCGCCTATCAGGCGGACATCAAGCCGATCGTCGAGACACGCTGCAAGGCCTGCCATAACGGCGCCAACCCGCATATCCCGTCGCTCATCAGTTACAACGAACTGAGCAAGATGGTGGTGCTCGATACCGGTGTCAGTGTCGGTACGCTGGTGCGGGTTTCACATATTCATCTGTTCGGCATCACGTTTATTTTCGGCTTCATGGGGCTGGTGTTTTGCCACGCTCATATGCGCTCCCGCGTGCTGAAGAACGTCATTATCGCGATGCCGTTTGTCGCGATCATCCTGGACATTGCGTCGTGGTGGTTGACCAAGGTGTCGACGCCGTTCGCCTATGTGGTAGTCGTCGGCGGCGGTCTGATGGGTATATCGTTTGCCGTGCAGTGGCTGGTATCGATGTACCAGATGTGGCTGGCGAAAACGCCGCCGCCGCGCGAGGGTTCCTGAAGAGCGTCGGTCTACGGCGCCGACGGTCGTCCGCCGGCAAGCATCGCGGTGAATTCCGCCGCCGGTAACGGGTGGCTGAAATAGTAGCCCTGCACTTCATCGCAGCCGCGTTTGCTCAGAAAGGCCAGTTGTTCGGCCGTTTCCACGCCTTCGGCGACGACTGTCAGACGCAGGCTGTGACCCAGTGCGATGATCGCATTTACCAGTGCCGGATCAGTGGGGCCGGTGGCCAGGTCGTGGACGAACGACTGGTCGATCTTGAGCGTATCGAGCGGGAATCGTTTCAGGTAGCTGAGCGAAGAATAGCCGGTACCGAAATCATCGACCGATAACCTCACGCCCATGTCCTTGAGTGTGGTCAGCGTCCTGTCCGTCAACCCTGTGTTCTCCATCAGCAGACCCTCGGTAAGCTCCATCTGCAGGTACTGCGACTCCAGGCCGGTGGCGAGGAGCGCGCGTTCCACGGTGGCCGCCAGCTCCTTCTGGCGGAACTGCCGCGCCGACAGGTTGACGGCGACCGGGATCGGTGCCAGGCCGTCGTTTTGCCAGGCCCGGTTCCGGGCGCAGGCGGTATGCAGAACCCACTTCCCGACGGCGATTATCAAGCCAGTTTGTTCCAGTAGATAGATGAATTCGCCCGGCAGGATCAGTTCTTCGCCGGCCGGTTGCCAGCGCAGCAACGCTTCGGCGCCGGTAATCCGCTTCGAATGAGGATCGATCAGCGGCTGGTAATAGATCAGGAATTCCTCGCGTTCCAGCGCATGGCGCAGCCGGTTTTCGAGCGTCATGCGCTGCAATCCCTGTGAATCGAGTGTCGCGGTGTAAAACTGGTAGTTGTTGCGGCCGAGGCTTTTTGCGTGATACATCGCCGCGTCGGCGTGCTTGATCAGATCCTCGGCCGTCTTCCCGCCGTTCGGATACAACGCAATGCCGACGCTTGTAGTGACAAAGATCTCGTGTTCCCCGAGTTCGAATGGCGGTTGCATCGCCGCGATGATTTTTTCGGCAACCGCTGTGGCATCGTCGGCACCGCCGAGGTTGTCGAGAATGATAGTGAACTCATCGCCCCCGAGCCGTGCCAGCGTATCGCCTTCCCGGACGCAATTCTTCAATCGCACCGCCATTGCCTTCAACAACAGGTCGCCGACATCGTGGCCGAGCGTATCGTTGATCTCCTTGAAATGATCCAGATCCAGGAACATCAGTCCTGTCGTGCCCTGGTAGCGTGTCACCAGTGTCATGGCGTGGTTGAGCCGGTCGCGGAACAGGGCCCGGTTCGGCAGACCGGTCAGGTGGTCGTATTGGGCGAGGTACGTCAGCTTGTCCTCGGACTGTTTGCGTTCGACGGCGTACCGCAACGCGCGTACCAGGGTATGCGCGTCGCCACGGCCCTTGACGAGATAATCCTGCGCACCGTTCTGCAGCGCGAGCAGCGCGGTATCTTCGTCGGTCAGGCTGCTGAGTACCACGATCGGCAGACTCGCGTTGACGTTATGCAGGTGCGTGACCGTGCACAGACCGCTGGCGTCCGGCAATGACAGGTCCACCAGCGCCACGTCGAACTCCTGGTTGCCCATGGTCCGCGACACGTTGGACAGGCAACTGACGTGCGTAATGTCGAAACTGCCCGGGTTTGCTTCCGCGAGCATCTCACGGACCAGCCGGACGTCCCCTGGATTGTCTTCCACCAACAGTATTCTGAACATCTTCGGCAGCGTCATCAGTAAGCCCGTGTGTCTCCGGAAGAATCAGCGGCAGCTATTCGGTGTCGGCTGCGCCATCGTCGGGCGGCAACTTCACCACCGTGAGCCAGAAATTCTCAATGGCACGGACCACTTTCATGAATTGTGCGAAATCGAGCGGTTTTGTGATGTAGCAATTGGCATGCAGATTGTAGGAACGCAGGATGTCTTCCTCGGCCTGCGATGTGGTCAGCACCACCACCGGAATTGTCCTCAGATCGGGATCCTGTTTGATGTCCGCGAGCACTTCCCGCCCGTCCTTGCCGGGGAGATTCAGATCCAGCAGGATCAGATCCGGCCGGCGGGCATCGGCGAACTTGCGCCTGCGGTACAGGTAATCGAGCGCCTCGAGGCCGTCAGAGACGACCTGCAGGCGGTTTCGTACCTTGGCGTCGCGAAACGCCTCCCGGGTCAGGCGGACGTCGCCGGGATTGTCCTCAACAAGCAATATGTCCAGCCCGTGCGCCATCGGTTGCCTCTGGATACGAATGGTGTTGCTCGGAAAAATTCCTTGCATCGCCGCGCGGCAGCGTGAAACAGAAGGTCGATCCCTGGCCAGAACTGGAGTCCACCCAGATACGTCCGCCGTGGCGTTCAACAATGCGCTGGCAGATCGCAAGCCCGATCCCTGTGCCGACGAACGGGTGTTTGGGATGCAAGGTTTTGAAGATTTCGAAGATCCGTTCATGGAACCGCGGATCGATCCCGATGCCGTTGTCGAGGAAGCGGAACAGCCAGTCGTTGTCCTGCCGCGCGGCGCTGATGTGAATCTCCGGCGATGCCGCGCTGCGGTACTTGATCGCGTTCGAGATCAGGTTCTGGAACAGCTGCACCAGCTGGATGTCATCCGCCATGACGGTCGGCAATTCGTCGTGCGTGATGACCGCGCCGGACTCCTCGATCGCCAGCTCAAGATTCGTGGCAGCCTGTTTCAGCACGGCCGAACAATCGGTCGGGACAAACTCCTTGCCCTTGCGCGTGACGCGCGAGTATGTCAGCAGATCATCGATCAGGTTGCGCATCCGTGTCGCGCCGTCGACGGCATAGCCGATGAATTCATCGGCGTCGGCGTCGAGCCGTCCCTTGTAACGTTGCGACAGCAGTTGCAGGTAACTCGTGACCATGCGCAACGGTTCCTGCAGGTCGTGGGAGGCGATGTAAGCGAATTGCTCCAGCTCCTTGTTCGAGCACGCCAGCGCAGCGACATGCTTTTTCAGCGCCACTTCAGCGGCCGTGCGGTCGGAGATGTCGCGGATGATCGCCGTCACGAGGCGTTTGCCCTCCGATTCCATCGGACTGAGGCTGATCTCCACCGGAAATTCGCTACCGTCCTTGCGCAACCCGAACAGGTCAAGACCGGCGCCCATCGGGCGGCGGTAAGGGTCGGCGGTATAACCGGCGCGGGCTTGAGTGTGACGGCCGCGGAAGCGCTCGGGCAACAGGTCGTCGACGGACCTGCCGATCAGTTCGTCGCGCGGGTAACCGAATAGCTCTTCGGTTTTCTGGTTGACGATCTCGATGCTGCCGGCGCTGTCGACGATGACAATCGCATCCGGCGCGGACTCCAGCAGTTTGCGGAACCTGGTTTCACCGGCATCGGTTCCGGGCAGCGGGGAACGCGACTCCGGCGAGGTGCGGTCAGGACCGTGGGTATGATGGGCCGATTCAGCCAATGATGCGGTCCTCTTCCCTGACACTATCGTTGATAGAGCCGGGCGGCGGGTAGCGGACACCGCGTACGTTGGCAGCGACATAACGTTGACGAATGCCAATGGCCGTATATGCCTGTCGAATGTAAAGCAAAACCCCCATGTTCACAAGGACAAGACAGCGCGGTGCCGTAGCCTACGTAGTAATCGGGCATATTGCTGATTGAATGACGCTGACCGGCGCATTAACGTGTCGTGGATAGCGCAACGAGTGTCCGACAAGATTTTCTAACTGACTGGAAACAGGACGAAAAACATATAACCCGTTACAATACCGGCCATGTCAGGCAATACCTTCGGAAAACTGTTTGCCGTTACGAGCTTCGGCGAGAGTCATGGGCCGGCGCTCGGCTGCATCGTCGATGGTTGCCCACCGGGGCTTGAGCTTAACGAGGCCGATCTGCAGCGCGATCTGGACCGGCGTAAGCCCGGCCAGTCGCGTCATACCACGCAGCGTCGCGAGGACGACGAGGTCCGGATTCTCTCGGGTGTGTTTGAAGGCAAGACCACGGGCACGCCGATCGGTCTGCTGATCGAGAACACCGACCAGCGGTCCCGGGATTACGCCAAAATCATGGACCGTTTTCGTCCGGGCCACGCCGATTACACCTATCAGCAGAAATACGGCGTGCGCGACTACCGCGGCGGCGGGCGTTCGTCGGCGCGCGAGACCGCGATGCGTGTCGCGGCCGGCGCAATTGCAAAAAAATATCTGGCGAGCCGTTACGGCATCCGCATCCGCGGCTTTCTCGCGCAACTCGGCCCGATACGGGCCGAGCGTTTCGACTGGGCCGAGGTCGAGCGCAACCCGTTCTTTTGCCCGGACGCCACGAAGGTGCCGGAGATGGAGGCGTTCATGGATGCGCTGCGCAAGGAAGGCAATTCCATCGGCGCGCGTCTTACCGTGGTGGCGACCGGTGTGCTGCCGGGACTCGGCGAGCCGATTTTTGATCGCCTCGATGCGGATATTGCCCATGCGCTGATGAGCATCAACGCCGTCAAGGCGGTGGAACTGGGTGCGGGCTTTGCCTGCGTCGAGCAGCGCGGCACCGAACATCGCGACGAGATCACCCCGGACGGATTCTTGAGCAACAACGCCGGCGGCGTACTCGGCGGCATTTCTTCGGGGCAGGATATCGTCGCGAGCATGGCGCTGAAACCGACCTCGAGCATCCGCATTCCGGGGCAGACCGTCGACATCACCGGTGCAGCGGCGGAGGTTGTAACGACCGGCCGGCATGACCCGTGCGTTGGCATACGCGCGACGCCGATCGCCGAGGCGATGCTCGCGCTGGTGCTGATGGACCATGTGCTGCGCCATCGCGCGCAGAACAGGGACGTGGTTTCCGTGACGCCGATTATTCCCGCCGGTCGATTCATACGCCGCGATACTTGACGCCGGCCCGGCGCCACTTCTCGCCCGTGTAGCTTACGCAAACTGTATCACCATGCCTTACTGGCGGCTGTCGACATTCTATCTGTTCTTTTTCGCGTCGCTCGGTGCGCTGTTGCCATACTGGGCGCTGTACCTGGATGCACTCGGCTTCAGTGCCGCTGATATCGGCGAGTTGATGGCGCTGATTATGGCTACCAAGATCATCGCACCCAACGTATGGGGCTGGATCGCCGATCATACCGGCAGGCGCATCGCGATTGTTCGTATTGCTTCGTTCTGCGCCGCGGTAGCTTTCGCCGGCGTATTCTTTGGCAGCAGTTACTGGTGGCTGGCGCTCATCATGATGGGTTTCAGCTTTTTCTGGAACGCGTCGTTGCCGCAATTCGAAGCGACCACGCTGAATTATCTCGGCGCGCATGCGCATCGCTACAGCCGCATACGCCTGTGGGGCTCGATCGGCTTTATCTGCGCGGTCGCCGGCCTGGGGCCGCTGCTCGACCGGCATGGTGTGACGCTGCTGCCGCCGGTACTGCTGGTGCTGTTCGCCGGGATCTGGCTGGCCAGCCTGGCGGTACCGGAGCGTGACGCACCGCCGTTCGATGGCCGCCACGAGCCTATCCTCAACGTGCTGAAACGGCCCGATGTGATCGCCCTGCTGGTGGTCTGCTTTCTGATGCAGGCCAGTCACGGTCCCTACTACACGTTCTATTCGATCTATCTGCAGGAGCACGGTTACTCCCGCAGCGTCATCGGCCAGCTCTGGGCGCTCGGCGTGATCGCCGAGGTCGGTGTGTTTCTGGTCATGCCCCGGCTGCTGCCCTGGTTTGGCTTGCGCGGGCTGTTGCTGAGCGGTCTGGTGCTCGCCTCACTGCGCTGGGTGCTGATCGGCTGGTATGTCGACGCGATGCCGCTGCTTATCGCAGCGCAGCTGCTGCACGCAGCCAGTTTCGGTCTTTTTCACGCGACGGCCATCCAGCTGATTCACCGCAATTTCGTCGGGTGCCATCAGGGGCGCGGCCAGGCGTTGTATAGCAGCCTGAGCTTCGGCGCCGGCGGTGCGGTCGGCGCACTTTACGGCGGCTATTTGTGGGAGTCCGGGGGCGCGACGTTGACGTTCATGGTCGCGGCGTGCATCAGCGCCGCGGCTTTTCTGATCGCCTGGTTTCGGGTGCGGGGCTGAAGCGTGGCCTCACTGCTATTGGTGCCGTCCGGATTTGACGCGAGGATGAGGCGCCGCGTATCATCGCCAGCCTCGTTCCTCGGGGCTCAGCCGCGACGCGCGGGACAGCAGCGTGCGAGACAAGTGCCTGTGGTGCCGGTGATTTTGCATCGTCGGGGTATAGCGCAGTCTGGTAGCGCGCCAGCTTTGGGAGCTGGATGTCGGGGGTTCGAATCCCTCTACCCCGACCAACGCACCGGAGGCGAGGTCGAGGGCAGCGGGGAGTGTCCCTGGCCCGGCGGGAAATCGTTATACTTTGAGGCTCGTTTGCCGTGCGCCCGTAGCTCATCTGGATAGAGCATCGGCCTTCTAAGCCGAGGGTAGCAGGTTCGAGTCCTGCCGGGCGCGCCAATCTGCCACCCGGGTAGGGGAGTTACAACAACGATTTGTCAACGGTGGACGTAGCTCAGTCGGTAGAGTCCCGGATTGTGATTCCGGTTGTCGCGGGTTCAAGCCCCGTCGTCCACCCCATTTTGCAATCGTGTGAGCCCGTCCGTGAGGATATGGCTCACTTATAAGTTAATAACGGGCCGTTAGCTCAGTTGGTAGAGCAGCTGACTCTTAATCAGCGGGTCGTTGGTTCGATCCCAACACGGCCCACCACAATTATCAGGGCCTGCGCGCGCATTGGCCCTTTTTTTGTTTGGGAAACGTTGAAAAATCCTGCCATGGATTTCTCAGCGACGCATGACGGATCGTGTGAATAGCCCCAGTGCGTGCGCCACTTCCGGATGTCGGCGTAAAGGACGGGTGCGTCCGGCCGGGTCCGGTATAATTGGCGGTTGATAGCAGCGAAAGTGGCGAAATTGGTAGACGCGCTGGCTTTAGGTGCCAGTGGGGAAACCCGTGAGAGTTCGAGTCTCTCCTTTCGCACCAGCTTGGCAGGAACGTCGACGTGAGCCAGATAGTTATTGCTTAACAATATCGTGGCGTGCATGACATGCCTCAGGGGAACTGAAATGCAAGTGTCTGTGACTACCACGCAAGGCCTCGAGCGCCGCATGACGGTGGAGATTCCGGCGGAGCGTATTGAAAGTGAGATCCACGCCCGATTGAAATCCATGGTGCGTACCGCGCGCGTGGCGGGCTTCCGGCCCGGCAAGACGCCGCTGAAAGTGATTGAACGTAAATATGGCCCCCAGGTGCGCGACGAAGTCGTCAGCGATGTGGTGCAATCCAGTTTCTCCGAGGCCGTGGTCCAGAAAAGCCTGCGTCCCGCCGGCGCGCCGAAGATCGGTGAGGTGAAGATCGAGCCGGGCAAGCCGTTGGCGTATACGGCGACGTTCGAGGTCTACCCGACGATCAACAGCGTGTCACTGGAAGGGATAACGATTTCCCGCCCGACGGCGGATATCACCGAGCAGGATGTTGACGAGATGCTGGAGAAGATGCGCCGCCAGCGCGCGACCTGGGCTGCGGTGGATCGTACCGCAGCCGATGGCGACCGTGGCACCATCGATTTCGTCGGCAATATGTCGGGCGAGCCGTTTGCCGGTAACAGTGCCGAGAATTTTCAGTTGATGCTGGGATCCGGCGCCATGATCCCCGGGTTTGAGGATCGGTTGATCGGAGCCGCGGCGGGCGATGCGTTAACGCTTGATCTGACGTTTCCGGCGGATTATCACGTCGTCGCACTGGCCGGTCAGCCGGTGCAGTTCAAGGTGATAGTCAAGATGGTAGAAGCCGCGCGCTTGCCCGAGATCGACGAGGAGTTCGCGAAAACGTTTGGCGTCGTCGATGGCAATGTGGACACGATGCGCGAGGAGATGAAAAAGAGTATGGCGCATGAGCAGCGGGACGCGATCAAGACCGCCGTGCGCGCGCAAGTTATGGATGCCCTGGCGAAGGCGAACGCGGTGGAAGTCCCGCAGGCGCTCGTCGATCAGGAGACTAACGAGATACTGGCGCGTTTCTTCGAGCGTATGGGCATCGATCCGGCCAGGGCGGCCAAACTCAATATTCCGCGCGAGACAGTCGAGGTCCGTGCCAGGCGTACCGTGGTATTGCGCCTGATCCTCGCGGAAACCATGCGCCAGAACAACATCAAGGTGACGCCGGAGGCGCTGCGAGCCGCCGTCGAGTCGTTTGCGCAAAGTTACGATAATCCGGAAGAAGTTGTTAAATGGTACTACGCCGATCGCAAGCGTCTGGCCGATATGGAGGGCGTCACACTGGAACAGCAGCTTGTGGACTGGATTCTGGCGCGTGTGACGGTCAACGATCGGCCCACGACCTTTGCCGAGTTGATCAACCAACGTCAAT
Source organism: Gammaproteobacteria bacterium (assembly GCA_023266115.1). GTDB lineage: Bacteria > Pseudomonadota > Gammaproteobacteria > VBWC01 > VBWC01 > VBWC01. The sequence goes on along the minus strand of JAHFRU010000007.1, from coordinate 69,390 downwards.
CGATTCTCAACGAACAATCGTCTTAAGTTCGTCGCGCGCCGGTTGCGCGGCCGGCATCGTCAACAATGTGACGGCGGAGCATCTCGCCGTCGCCCCGTCGCTTTTTGCCGCAGGGTGGTCTCCATGCGTGTAGATTTCCGGAACTTCTGACAAATTTCAGGGTGTTATGGTATGGTGGCGCGGAAATACCAGCGTGGGCGCATTCGGGCGCTTGACGGTGGTCCCGCGGCCAGTAGGCGGCGGCGGGTGAATATGGTTTACGGTTAGTTGAAAATCCGCATGTCTTACACGATGGCCGCCGATGGCTTAAAATTTGCTGGATACAACTACGGAAGGTATACGCGTGACTAAAACGATATTGAGTGGTTCGGTACCCCAGCCTATCGGCCTTAATCTGGTGCCGATGGTCGTCGAGCAGTCCGCCCGGGGCGAACGGGCATATGACATATATTCCCGTCTGCTTAAAGAGCGGGTCATTTTTCTGGTTGGACCTGTCGAAGACCATATGGCAAATCTGGTTGTCGCACAGCTGCTGTTTCTGGAGTCCGAGAATCCAGACAAGGACGTTCATTTGTATATCAACTCACCGGGAGGCGCCGTGACAGCCGGTATGGCGATATACGATACGATGCAGTTTATTCAGCCAGACGTTAGCACGATGTGTATCGGTCAGGCCGCGAGCATGGGGGCTTTGTTGCTGGCTGGTGGCGCTGCCGGAAAGCGCTATTGCCTGCCGCATTCCCGCCTCATGATTCACCAGCCGCTGGGCGGATTCCAGGGCCAGGCGACGGATATCGATATCCATGCGAAGGAAATTCTGCGTGTGCGCGACCGCCTCAATGAGGTTCTCACGAAACACACGGGTCAGCCGCTAAAGAAGGTAAGGGTGGATACCGATCGCGACCGCTTCATGAGCGCCGAGGAAGGAGTGGAGTATGGGCTTGTCGATTCGGTGCTGGAACGGCGTAAAGTGGCCAGTGTCGAGGCCGGGGTCGAGAAAGATTGAATCCGACAACGCGATTGACGTGTTTACAGGCTGGCGAACTCGTTTAAAGTATCAGTGTCTACATTAGCAGAGCGGAACCCGTTATGAGCGACGACAAACACAACAAAGGCGATGACAGCGACAAGCTGTTGTATTGCTCGTTTTGCGGCAAAAGCCAGCATGAGGTTCGTAAACTCATTGCCGGGCCGTCGGTGTTCGTTTGCGATGAGTGCGTGGAACTCTGTAATGACATCATCCGTGAAGAAGTGCAGGAGAAAGGCGTTACCGGAAAAGGCAAGCTGCCAACTCCGCACGAGATCTATAACATTCTTAATGAATACGTAGTCGGACAGTCGCATGCCAAAAAGGTGCTGTCGGTGGCGGTGTACAACCACTATAAGCGTCTTGACGCCAGCAACAAGAAAGATGATGTCGAGCTTGCGAAAAGCAACATTCTGCTGATCGGTCCTACCGGTTGCGGTAAGACTTTATTAGCCGAGACGCTAGCGCGTTTGTTGAACGTGCCGTTCACGATTGCCGACGCTACGACGTTGACCGAGGCCGGCTATGTCGGTGAGGATGTCGAAAACATCATCCAGAAGCTGTTGCAGAAATGTGACTACGATGTCGAGAAGGCACAGACGGGTATTGTTTACATCGACGAAATCGACAAGATTTCGCGTAAATCGGACAATCCGTCGATTACGCGCGATGTCTCGGGCGAGGGCGTGCAGCAGGCGCTGCTCAAGCTGATCGAAGGCACTATCGCGTCGGTTCCGCCACAGGGAGGTCGCAAGCATCCGCAGCAGGAATTTCTACAGGTCAATACCTCGAACATTCTGTTTATTTGCGGCGGCGCGTTCGCGGGCCTGGAAAAAATTATCAGCGCGCGTACCGAAAAGGGCGGCATCGGTTTCGCGGCCGAGGTGCGCAGCAAGGATGACAAACGCAGCCTGAGCGAAGTTATCCACTCGGTCGAGCCCGAGGATTTGATCAAATACGGTCTTATTCCGGAGTTTGTCGGGCGGCTCCCGGTAGTGGCGACGCTGGAGGAGCTTGATGAAGATGCATTGATGCAGATTCTCACCGAGCCGAAGAACGCCATCACGAAACAGTACACGCGACTGTTCGAGATGGAAGGGTGCGAGCTCGAATTTCGCGACGACGCCTTGCGTGCGGTCGCCCTCAAAGCGATGGAGCGCAAAACAGGTGCGCGTGGTTTGCGCTCCATACTCGAGCACGTTTTGCTCGACACCATGTACGATCTGCCATCGATGGACGACGTTTCCAAGGTTGTCATCGACGAGTCGGTTATCGCAGAGGATTCCAAGCCGCTGCTGATTTTTGAAAGCAGCGAAAATCAACTGCTGGTCGCACATACTGACTAAGCGAGAGCCCATGTCCCGCGGCGGGTCACTGCCGCGGCGACAGCCAGGCTCGGTGGCAGGGGGCTGGCACAAAACCTGCTTGAAATACCGGAAAGGTGACTCCATGTAGGTATCTTGACGCCTGCCACTGCGCGGCAGTCGTCATGACCCAACGAGCATTGGCGTCGGTGAGGCACGAAAGTGAGCCGCACGGGCATTTAACCAGAGGTAAACTGCATATGGCCAAAGCGAAGGACACAGCCCAAACGCCGGAAGAACGGCTCGCGAATATACCGGTCCTGCCGCTGCGCGACGTCGTCGTCTATCCCCATATGGTGATACCGCTTTTTGTCGGGCGTGAAAAGTCGATTCGTGCGCTCGAAGCGGCGATGGAAGCCAAGAAGCAGATCTTTCTGATCGCGCAGAAGGATGCGGCGATCGACGATCCGGGCGAAAGCGATCTCTACCATGTGGGCACCGTGTCCAGCATCCTGCAGCTTCTGAAACTTCCCGATGGTACCGTCAAGGTGCTGGTGGAGGGGACCGAGCGCGGTCGCATCAAGACTTTCGTTACCGAGGACTCCGGATATTTCTCGGCGGAAGTGGAGCCTCTGAAGTCCAGCGAATTGTCCGAGCGCGAGGCCGAGGTACTTGCACGTTCGATACTCAACCAGTTCGATCAATATGTAAAACTCAACAACAAGGTCCCGCCAGAAATTCTGTCTTCGCTCGCCAGTATCGATGATCCAGGCCGCCTGGCCGATACTGTGGCGGCGCATATGTCGCTGAAGATCGATGAAAAGCAGGCGTTGCTTGAGATGGAAGACGCGCGGGCACGTCTCGAACGGCTGATGGCGATCATCGAATCCGAAATAGACCTGTTGCAGGTTGAAAAGCGCATTCGCGGCCGCGTCAAGCGCCAGATGGAGAAGAGCCAGCGCGAATACTTCCTGAATGAGCAGATGAAGGCCATCCAGAAAGAACTCGGTGAAATGGACGAAGTGCCCAATGAAACCGAAGAGCTGGCGCGCAAGATCGAAAAGGCTGGTATGCCCAAGGAGGCCAAGGAAAAAGCGACGGCTGAGCTCAACAAGCTGAAGATGATGTCGCCGATGTCAGCCGAAGCGACGGTCGTGCGCAACTACATTGACTGGATGGTTACTGTGCCGTGGAAGGCGCGCACCAAGATTTTCCGCGATCTGGGCGAAGCGGAAAAGATACTCGAGGCTGATCACTACGGCCTGGAGAAGGTTAAGGAGCGGATACTTGAGTTTCTTGCCGTGCAACAGCGTGTCAGCAAGTTGAAGGGCCCGGTGCTTTGCCTGGTCGGACCTCCCGGTGTCGGCAAGACCTCGCTGGGCCGCTCGATTGCGCGCTCGACCAACCGGAAATTCGTGCGCATGTCGCTGGGTGGTGTGCGTGACGAGGCCGAGATCCGCGGTCACCGCCGCACCTATATCGGTTCGATGCCCGGCAAGATCGTGCAGAACCTGGCCAAGATAAAGGTGAGGAACCCGCTGTTCCTGCTCGATGAAGTCGACAAGATGTCGATGGATTTTCGCGGCGATCCGTCGTCCGCTCTGCTCGAGGTGCTCGATCCTGAGCAGAACAATACTTTCGCTGACCACTATCTTGAGGTCGATTATGATCTTTCCGATGTCATGTTCGTCTGTACGGCGAACACGCTGAGCGGTATTCCGGCGCCGTTGCTCGATCGTATGGAAGTGATCCGTATCCCCGGTTACACCGAGGACGAAAAGATGAATATCGCCGCGCGCTACCTGGTGCCGAAGCAGATAACCACCAACGGGTTGAAGGAATCGGAGATCAGTGTGACCGAGGGTGCCCTGCGCGGCATCATTCGTTACTATACGCGCGAAGCCGGCGTGCGGAATCTTGAACGCGAGATTTCCAAGATCTGTCGCAAGGTTGTGAAGCGTGTGTTGCTCGTGCCGACGACGAAGATGGTCACCGTGACCTGCCGGAATCTGGAGAAGTATCTTGGCGTAAAACGTTTCCGCTTCGGTCGTGCCGAAGAGCGTGACCAGATCGGCCAGGTGACCGGTCTCGCCTGGACCGAAGTGGGCGGCGATCTGCTGACGATTGAAAGTGCGGTGTTGCCCGGCAAGGGCAAGCTGATGATTACCGGCCAGGTGGGCGATGTCATGCAGGAGTCCGCGCAGGCGGCGATGACCGTCGTGCGCAGCCGGGCCGCGTCGCTCGGTATCGAGCCGGACTTCTACCAGAAACGTGACGTGCACATACACGTTCCGGAAGGTGCAATACCCAAGGATGGTCCGAGTGCGGGCATCGGCATGTGCACGACGCTGGTGTCGGTGTTGACCGGTATTCCGGTGCGTGCGGATGTAGCGATGACCGGCGAAATTACCTTGCGTGGGGAGGTCTTGCCTATCGGTGGCCTCAAGGAGAAGCTGCTTGCTGCGCATCGCGGCGGTATTCGTACGGTATTGATACCCGAAGAAAACCGGCGTGACCTCGCGGAGATTCCGAAGAACATCAAGCAACACCTCGATCTTCGGCCGGTTAAATGGATCGATGAAGTCCTTGAGGTAGCGTTGCAACGCCTGCCGGAGCCCTGGATTGAGGCAGGATCGGCGCCGGTTGTCGGACAGGAAAAATCCACCAAGCGTAAGAAGCGCACGCATATCCGCGCGCATTGACACGCATCACCCCCGCCGCTTTTTTTGCGCAATACTTTCCGGCGATTATCGCCGGAAAGTATTGCTTGACACGGCTTTCGGGCAGTTGGTATAACAATTTCAGCCTTAAGGCTGCCCGTAAAATGTTGCTCTTTCTCCGTTGTTCAACGTAAGGAGTAAACAACCGTGAATAAATCAGACTTAGTGGATGCGATTGCGAACTCGACTGATATGTCGAAGGCGGCCGCCGGGCGTGCCATAGACGCGATGACGACTTCAGTGACCAAGGCCCTCAAGAAAGGGGATCAGGTAACGCTGGTTGGATTTGGCACGTTTACCGTGCGCAAGCGCGCCGCGCGCAAGGGTCGGAATCCGCAGACGGGGGAAGAAATCAGGATCAGGGCATCGAAAACGCCTGCATTTAGGGCTGGTAAGGCCTTCAAGGATGCCATAAAATAGCGGCCTCCTTAGGGGTGCTTAGCTCAGCTGGGAGAGCGTCGCCCTTACAAGGCGAATGTCGGGGGTTCGATCCCCTCAGCACCCACCAGTCAATGCAGGAGTGGTAGTTCAGCTGGTTAGAATGCCGGCCTGTCACGCCGGTGGTCGCGGGTTCGAGTCCCGTCCACTCCGCCAATCTACGACAAAAGGCGCACCACTAGCAGGTGCGCCTTTTTTAATTTTCGGGCTAAGCGCAGGTTCATCGCTGGCTACAGTAGTAATCACTCGTTGTAAACCGACAATACGGAAAAGAGACGATGCTTGAGCTGATTCGAACAAAAGCACAAGGCTGGGTAGCGTGGACAATAGTTATTTTGCTGGTGATTCCGTTCGCCTTGTGGGGCATCAACGAATACATCAAACCGAATGCCGCACAGTATGTCGCCAAGGTCAATGATGTACAGATACCGGTGCGGCAATATCAGCAGGCCTTTCAACTTACCCGCGCCAGACTGCAACAGTCGCTGGGTTCGGGCTTCGATCCCGCCATGCTTGAAAGCCTCGGGCTGAAGCGTCGCGTGCTCGATAACATGATCGAAGAGGAAGTGACGGTCCAGGCGGCGACGAAAGCCGGCTACCGGATCAATGACCAGCAGATCGCTGCCGAGGTTCGCGGTCTTCCCGACCTGCAGACCGACGGTAATTTCGACCCCGCCCGGTACGAGCGCCTGTTGCGCAGCCAGGGAGAAACACCGGCATCGTTCGAAGGGCGCGTCGGACGCATGATGCTGCTCGATCAATTTATGAGTGGTATCGCGGACACCACGTTTATTACGGGGGCAGATCTGAGCCGCGTCGTGCAATTGCGTGATCAGCAGCGCGAAGTCAGTTATCTGACCGTGCCGTTAAGCCGTTTTTCCGGTGACGTGGTCGTTGATGAGGAGGCCGTCAACAGTTACTACGCAAGCAATCACGAGAGGTATGCACTCCCCGAGCAGGCGCGTGTCGATTACATAGACCTTTCGGTTGACGACTTGATGAAATCCGTTCAGGTGGATGAAGATCGCGTTCGCGAGTCCTATGAGGCCAGGCGCAGCGAGTTCGCGGCGGAAGATCAACGGCGCGCCAGCCACGTGCTGATCGAATTCGGCGATGACGTCGAGGCCGCCCGTCAAAAAGCCGAGAAACTGCGTCAGCGGGCGATCGCGGGCGAGTCATTTGGAAAGCTGGCCAAGGAATATTCCGAGGACAAAGGCTCGAGCGGCAACGGTGGCGATCTCGGATTCTTCGGCGCCGGTATTATGGACAAGGCGTTTGAGGAAGCGACCTTTGCACTCGAAAAAACCGGTGATATCAGCGACGTTGTTAAGAGCGCGTTCGGTTTTCACATCATCAAGCTGACGGGCATACAAACCGGTGGTGGTAGAAGTTTCGACGAGGTACGTGACCAGATTGAAAACGATTTACGGCGACGCACTGCCGAAGAGCTGTTTTTTGATCGCGCAGAAATACTCGCGAACACCGCCTTTGAACATCCGGACACGCTGACCGTTGCGGCACAGGCGCTCGCACTTGAAGTAAACACCAGTAATTTCTTCGATCGTGCGACCGGCGGTGGTATTGCCGCGAATGCGGCGGTACGCGAAGCGGCTTTCAGTGACGAGGTCTACCGAGAAGGTAACAACAGCGTTCCGATCGAGATAGGACCGGATCACGTGGTTGTCATCCGGGTAAACGAGCGCAAGGCGTCCGCAACGCGGCCATTGGCAGAGGTCAGGGACGAGATCATCAGTCAGCTGCATAACGAACAGGCGCGGGAAAAAACCAGAACGTTTGGTGCCGACCTGTTGGCGAAATTGCAGGACGACAGCGATCATGTGGCGGTCGCGCACGCACACAAAGCGGTCTGGAACGAGGCCAAATTCATCAAGCGTAACGATCCGGCGATGGATGCGGCGATTGTCACTGCCGCGTTCAGCGTTGGCAGGCCCGCCGCAAACCAGGCCCTGTATCGTGGCATTGCTCTGGCCGACGGCGACTACGCGATAGTGAGGCTTACCGTGGTGAAGGACGGCGACCTTGCAGCGCTCGACGACGCGGCGCGCACCAGTCTGCGTGAGACAGACGCGCGCACGCGGGGTACTGCGGAGCAGCGGTCGGTGGTCAGCGGCCTCGTGAAGCGCGCCGATATCACCCGATACGAGTCGCAGATATAACGGGTCCAGCCCGGAATTCGGGCGATGTTGTCGTTTTGCGGCATGTGGCGGGGTATCCATTGGCGTCATCTCGCGTGGTGAAAGCGGTGTGCCGACCAACGGCTCGCTACCCGTTGCATCCGGTTTCTGTGCCGATTTGATCGCGTCAGGCAATACCGCTGTTATAATCGGCCGTCATGTGGCCGCGTAAACTCCACTGGCAGATATTGATCGCGCTGTTGCTCGCGCTGGCGGCGGGCAGCCTGTCCGGCACCACAGCCGGCATGTTTGGTGTCACCTGTTTCGAAGTCTACGACTTCATCGGCACATTGTTTCTCAATGCGCTGAAAATGATCATCGTTCCGCTGATCGTCTCGTCAATCATTGTCGGTATCGCGGGGGCCGGAAACAGCGGGGCGTTCGGGCGTCTTGGCGGCAGGACTGTGTTGTACTATCTGTCGACGACCCTGTTTGCGATCCTGACCGGCCTTTTCCTGGTCAATCTGACGCAGCCGGGCATCGTCGATGGCGCACCGGCGCGCGAGATCATCGGTCTCAGCGAGGATGCTGCAGCGGTGACCGAGAAGGTGGCGGGCAAGGATGCCGGCGACGTTGTCGACATCTTTCTGCGCATGATCCCGACCAACGTTGTCCAGGCTGCCGCCGACGGGGAGATGCTCGGCCTGATCTTTTTCAGTCTGCTGTTCGGCTATTTCATGACGAGAATTCCGGAATCATCCGGCGGCGCGCTGCAACGGTTCTGGCAGGGCGTCTACGACGTCATGATGCTGATCACCGAACTGGTCATGAAATTCGCGCCGCTCGGCGTGTTTGGCCTGGTGGCCAAGGTCGTCGCGAGTACCGGCTTTGCTGCGTTCAAGCCGCTGGCGGTGTTTTTCTTCACCGTGCTGGGCGGGTTGCTGATTCATATGCTGGTGACCTTTCCGCTATTGTTGCGATTCATCGGCAGCGTCAGTCCGTTGCGCCAGTACCGCGCGATGGCACCGGCGCTGCTGACCGCGTTTTCGACGGCATCATCCTCCGCAACCGTGCCGGTGACCATGGAATGCGTGGAAAGGAATGCCGGTGTATCGAATCGTACCGCGAGTTTTGTGATTCCGCTGGGGGCGACGGTGAACATGGACGGCACCGCGCTGTATGAGTGCGTCGCCGCGATGTTCATTGCCCAGGCCTACGGGCTGGAGCTGACGGTGGCACAGCAGTTTGTGATTGTGCTCCTCGCGCTGCTGACGTCGATCGGTGTCGCTGGTATTCCGGCCGCAAGCCTGGTGGCGATTGCGATCATCCTGACGGCGATCGGCCTGCCGGCCGAGGGTATCGGGCTGATCCTGGCCGTCGACCGGGTGCTGGACATGTGCCGCACTGCCGTCAACGTGTTCAGCGACGCCTGCGGCGCTGTGATCATTGCGCGGCTTGAGGGTGAAAAAGACGTGCTGACTGACCGTCAGTCTGCCTGAACTTCCAGCGGCCCCATGCCGGTGATGTTGTAGCCGCAATCGACATAGGTAATCTCGCCGGTGATGCCGGACGCAAGATCGGAACACAGAAAAGCCGCGGTATTGCCGACTTCCTCGATCGTCACGTTACGCCGCAGTGGCGCCACCTTGGCGAACGAATCGAGCAGTTTCCTGAAATTGGCGATACCGGATGCCGCCAGCGTCCGGATCGGGCCAGCCGAAATCGCGTTGACGCGTATGCCTTCCGGGCCCAGCGACTGTGCCATATAACGCACGTTCGCCTCGAGGCTGGCCTTGGCCAGACCCATCACGTTGTAGTTCGGAATAACGCGCTCCGCGCCGAGGTAACTCAGCGTCACCAGCGCACCGTTACGGCCTTTCATCATGCTGTGTCCCGCCTTGGCGAGCGCCACGAAGCTGTAGGAGCTGATGTCGTGCGCCATCTGGAAACCCTGGCGCGTCACCTTTTCCAGATACGAGCCTTCCAGTTCCTCGCGCGGCGCGAACGCGACCGAGTGTACGATAATATCCAGGCCGTCCCAGGTCTTCGCCAGCTCGCTGAACACGGCGGCGATCTGTTCGTCGCTGGCGACGTCGCACGGAAACGTCAGAGTCGAGCCGCATTCCGCGGCCATTTTCTCGACACGCGACTGCAGCTTCTCGTTCTGGAACGTGAACGCGAGTTCCGCGCCCTCGCGCCGCATGGCGTCCGCGATTCCCCATGCGATGGACCGGTTGCTTGCCAGGCCGACGATCAACGCCCGTTTGCCGCTGAGAAATCCCATATACCTACCCCGTCTTCGGTTAGCCAGTTATTGTTGCGACACACATCGCCGGATCGCGCAATGATACCATGGGAGTCGATGCCGACAGAGGTTGGGCAGTGCCCGTGCGAAGTCGAACGGGGCGGACGGTTGACAGTTTTCGACAAGCAAACGAAGGCTAAAGCTCGTCATTCCCGCGAAAGCGGGAATCCAGTCCCTCGGATTACGAACGGCCGTGCCGCAGCGGTAAGGCAGCGGCTTCGTTGCGGACTGGATTCCGGCTCGCGCTCGCATCCGCTCGCTTGGCCGGAATGGCGGCTGCTTTGTGTTGTCCGGCAAACGGGGAATGCTCGATAATGACGCGCATACGAGACGGGTTACCCGGAGACAGCGTGAAAAAAAACATGGGATGCCGGACAACGCTGGTATTCATGGTCGTGACGGCGTTATCCGCCTGCGGCGACCGGCCATGGAATAATCCCTATCCCGCCTCCGACGACCACAGGAATATTCTTTATTCGTCGTTTTCGGAAAAACCGAAACATCTGGATCCCGCCCAATCCTACAGTTCGAATGAAGTGGTATTCACCGGTCAGATCTACGAGCCACCGCTGCAATATGATTACCTGAAACGCCCGTACGAGCTGGTTCCATTGACCGCAGTCGAGCTTCCTCAGCCGGTATTCGTCGACCAGAACGGACAGACCTTGCCGGACGATGCCGCGCCGGATCAGATCTTATTCAGTATTTATAATATCCGCATCCGGGCGGGCGTCCGCTATCAGCCGCACCCCGCGTTTGCCACCGACTCGCGTGGTGGCTTTCTTTACCATGCCTTGTCCGCGGAGGCGGTCGCCAGCGTCCGGACGCTGGCCGATTTCAACCAAACCGGCAGTCGCGAGCTGGTGGCCGCCGACTATGTCTATCAGATCAAGCGGCTCGCGCATCCGAAACTGCAATCGCCGATATTCGGGTTGATGACGGAATATATCGTCGGCCTGAAGGAGTACGGCGAAACACTGGTGGCGGCGGCGAAAGCGCAGGGCGATCGAGAATTCCTCGATCTGGCGGAGTACCCGCTGGAAGGGGCGCAGGTGGTTGACCGGTACACGTATCGCCTCAAGGTGCGCGGCAAGTATCCGCAGATGTTGTACTGGCTGGCGATGCCGTTCTTCGCGCCGGTGCCGCCTGAGGCCGACCGGTTCTACGCGCAGCCCGGATTTGCCGAGAAAAATCTGTCGCTGGACTGGTGGCCGGTTGGCACCGGGCCCTACATGCTGGTCGAGAACAATCCGAATCGGCAAATGGTCATGGATCGCAACCCGAATTTTCACGGTGAGGTCTATCCGGCGGCCGGCGAGGCTGGCGATGCGGCAGCGGGATTGCTGGCGGATGCCGGCGAACCGATCCCGTTTATTGAACGCGTGGTGTTCAGTCTCGAGAAAGAGTCCATTCCGTACTGGAACAAGTTTCAGCAGGGCTATTACGACTCGTCCGGCATCAGTTCGGACAGTTTCGATCAGGCGATACGCTTCGGCGCCGGGGGCGAGGCCACCTTGACCGATGAGATGCAGAGCAAGGGGATACGTTTGCAGACCGCCGTGGGCGCCTCGACGTATTACTTTGGTTTCAACATGCTGGACCCGGTGGTGGGCGGCGACAGCGAGCGCGCGCGCAAGCTGCGTCAGGCGGTATCGATCGCGCTCGATTACGAGGAATACATTTCGATTTTCCTGAACGGCCGCGGTATTCCGGCGCAGGGCCCGATCCCGCCAGGCATCTTCGGCTATGTTGACGGTGCGACTGGCATCAATCCGTTTGTCTATGACTGGGTTGGCAACGCACCGCGGCGCAAGGCTCTGGAAATTGCCCGGCGCCTGCTTGCGGAGGCCGGTTACCCCGACGGTCGCGATGCCGCGACCGGCAATGCGCTGGTGCTGCATTACGATGTTCCCGCGTCGTCCGGACCGGACGACAAGGCGCGTTTGGACTGGATGCGCAAGCAGTTCCGCAAGCTCAACATCGAACTGGATATCCGCAACACCGATTACAACCGCTTCCAGGACAAGATGCGCACGGGCGCGGCGCAGCTCTTTCAATGGGGCTGGAATGCCGATTACCCTGATCCGGAGAACTTTCTGTTTCTGCTCTGCGGGCCGAACGGCAAGGTCAGGCACAACGGTGAAAATGCCGCCAATTACGCCAGCGCGGAGTTCGACCGGCTGTTCGAGCGGATGAAAAACATGGAGAACGGACTGGAACGCCAACGTATCATCGATGACATGATGGCCATTGCGCGGCGCGACGCGCCATGGATATGGGGTTTTCACCCGAAGCAGTTCGGTCTGTATCATGCGTGGTACTACAACACGAAGCCGAATCTGATGGCCAACAACGCGCTGAAATTCACGCGGATCGATCCGGTGCTGCGGGCCGCAAAACGAACCGAGTGGAACAGGCCGGTGGTGTGGCCCGTGATCCTGGTCGTGGCGCTACTGGTCGTCGGAACGCTGCCGGCGATCCGTGTCTACCGGCGTCGCCAGCAGGCGGCGGCCACCGCATGAAACGGGGCGCCAGCCGATGCTAGCCTATATACTCCGGCGCGTTTTCTATGCGGTGCCGATCCTGATTGGCGTCAATCTGATCACCTTTTTCCTGTTTTTCGTCGTCAACTCGCCGGACGATATGGCGCGCATGCATCTCGGCATGAAGCGTGTGACCCCGGAAGCGGTAGACAAGTGGAAACAGGAGCGGGGCTATGACAAACCGCTGCTGCTAAACCGCGCGGAAGACGGCGCCAGGTCTGTCACCAATACGATTTTCTTCGAGAAATCGGTCAGCCTGTTCGCCTTCCGGTTTGGCAGTTCCGATGCCGGGCGCGACATCGGTTACGACATCAGTCAACGTATGTGGCCGAGCCTGGCGATTGCGATCCCGGTATTTATTGTCGGTATTCTCGCGAACGTCACCTTCGCCTTGTTGATCGCGTTCTTTCGCGCGACGTATATCGATTACTGGGGTGTGTTCCTGTGCGTCGTGCTGATGTCGATATCCAGTCTGTTCTATATCATCGGTGGCCAGTATCTGGTCGGAAAACTGCTGCATCTGGTGCCAATCTCGGGTTACGACGACGGTTTCGATGCTGTCAGTTTCGTGATCCTGCCGGTGATCGTCGGCATCATAGGCGGTATCGGCGCTGGAACGCGCTGGTACCGCACTATCTTTCTCGAAGAGATCGGCCGGGACTATGTGCGCACCGCGCGCGCGAAAGGTTTGTCGGAACCACAGGTGATGTTTGGCCACGTGCTACGGAACGCCTTGATACCGATAATGACCGGGGCGGTCGCGATACTGCCGTTGCTATTCATGGGCAGCCTGATACTCGAGTCGTTCTTCGGCATTCCGGGGCTCGGTAGCTATACGATCGATGCGATCGGCTCGCAGGACTTTGCCATCGTCCGCGCCATGGTGTTTCTAGGTTCCGCGCTGTACATCGTGGGGCTGATACTGACGGACATTTCCTACACGCTGGTCGATCCCCGTATACGGCTGGTCTGACATGAACACGATGCCTCGATACAAAAATCGACCCGTGCTGCTAATGCTGGTAATGCTGGTCGTGGCGGGCATGGCTGTTACGGGGGTGATTGCGATGTTCGGCCTCAAACCCGTTTTTCTGTGGACCGACGTGCTGATTTATCTGCTGGTGCTGGTGATCGCCGGCGTGGTGATCTATTCGCGCCAGCATGAACATCTGCGCGCGCCATGGCGCCGCGTATGGCGCAGCCGCGCCGGCATGGCCGCATTGGTGGTGCTGGGCGCTTACGTGCTGGTCGGCCTGCTGGACTCGATGCATTTCCGTGAGCCGCTGCTGTCGGTCGACGCTAGTGAATCGGGCGGACATTCGGTTGAGGTGCTAAGCGTTTTCGACAAACTGGTGGAGCCGTTGCGGTTGCGCGTGGAGAAGACCTACTCGGCGCCATTGGCAGCGCATCTGTACGCCAGGGAGATGCAGGAGCTTCCGGACGGCACGCAACAGCGCGTCTACCCGCGCCTGCAGTATGGCGGCGCCCATTTGCGCGATCCGGAGACGGAGCAAAGTGCCGACATCGTTGTTACGGTATCGGCTGGCTTGATGAAGGGCATCGGCATCGCCGTGCTGGTGTCGCTGGCCATCGTGATGCTGCTGGCCCGACACTACCGCGCGACGTCAGCGGCGACGCTTGCCCGGATCGTGCGTGTCCAAACCGCCATGGCGTGGCACGTGGTACTGCTGACGCTGGCAATCATGCTGGTCGGCGCCATGGTGTTGATTGAACTTAGCGGGAAATATCACGTGTTCGGTACCGACAAGGTCGGGCAGGACGTGTTGTATCAGACCCTGAAAAGTATACGCACCGGCCTGGTGATCGGCACGTTGACGACGTTGATCATGCTGCCGTTCGCAATCAGTCTCGGGGTGATGGCCGGTTATTTTCGGGGCTGGATCGATGACATCATTCAATATATCTATACCACGCTGAATTCAATACCGGGCGTGCTGCTGATCGCCGCGTCGATACTGGCGCTGCAGGTCTATATGGCGAATCACCCGGAGGCGTTCGAAACGGTGGCCGATCGCGCCGACGCGCGGCTGCTGTTTCTCTGCATTATTCTTGGTATTACCAGCTGGACCGGGTTATGCCGGCTGTTGCGCGGCGAAAGTCTCAAGCTGCGCGAACTCGATTATCTGCAGGCGGCAACGGCCTTTGGTGTGGCCCATGTACGAATACTGAGTCGCCACATTCTGCCGAACGTTATGCACATTGTGTTGATCATCGTCGTGCTGGATTTCAGTGGACTGGTGCTCGCGGAAGCGGTACTTTCCTATGTCGGCGTCGGGGTCGACCCGTCGATGATCAGTTGGGGCAATATGATCAACGGCGCGCGTCTGGAAATGGCGCGCGAGCCGGTCGTCTGGTGGTCGCTGACGGCGGCGTTCGCGTTCATGTTTATTCTGGTGCTGGCGGCGAATGTTTTCTCCGATGCGGTGCGTGACGCGTTTGATCCACGCCTGCGGGCGAATTGATGAGCAAACATGATGAGTGACAAATTGTTATCGATACAGGGGCTGCACACCTGTTTTCAGAGCGGCGGCAGCACCGTGCGCGCGGTCGACGGCGTGGATTTCGATATCCACCGCGGCGAGACCTTCGCGCTGCTTGGCGAGTCCGGCTGCGGCAAGTCGATGACCGCCCTGTCGATCATGCGACTGGTGCCGCAACCGGCCGGCCGGATTACCGCCGGCAGGATACTGCTCGACGGGCAGGATCTGCTCGCGCTGCCGGAGCACGCGATGCGCGACGTGCGCGGCAAACGTATCGCGATGATCTTCCAGGAGCCGATGACCAGTCTGAACCCCGTGCTGACCGTCGGGTTGCAGATCGGCGAAACGGTCGAGCAGCACCTCGGCCTGCGCGGCAAGGCACTGCGCACCCGCGTCATTGAATTACTCGATGCCGTCGGCATCCCCGCGCCAGCACAACGCTATCACGAATATCCGCATCAGCTCTCCGGCGGCATGAAACAGCGCGTCATGATCGCCATCGCGCTCGCCGGTGAGCCGCAGTTGCTGATCGCCGATGAGCCAACCACAGCGCTCGATGTGACGATCCAGGCGCAGATTCTCGATCTGCTGCGGCGTCTGCAGCAGGAGCGCAACATGGCCGTGTTGCTGATCACCCATGATCTCGGCGTCGTCGCCGGCATGGCCGACCGCGTCGCCGTGATGTATGCAGGCCATATCGTCGAGCAGGCCAGCCGGGCGGACTTCTTTGCCGATCCCGGGCACCCGTATTCACGCAAGTTGTTCGAGTCGTTGCCGACGATGGGAAAGCGCGACCGTCAGCTGGCGGTGATCAAGGGGTCGGTGCCGTCGCTGGCGCGCGAATTTCCCGCCTGCCGGTTCGAGGATCGCTGTGATTTTGCCTGGCAGCTCTGTCGCGACAAGGCGCCGCGGTGGCTGGCGATTCGGCCGGATCACCATGCGCGTTGTCATCTGAACGATCCCGATGTCGGCAAACCCGCTGCGCCAGCGGCGGCTGCCGCTATGGCCGGCACGGAATCCGCGGTGGCCAACGCCGGCGGAACACTGGTCGAGGTTGATGGTCTGCAGGTATTTTTCCCGATACACACGGGATTGTTCAAGCGCACGGCCGGCCACGTCCGTGCGGTCGACGGCGTGTCGATACAGTTACGTGTCGGTCAGACGCTCGCATTGGTCGGGGAATCCGGTTGCGGCAAGACGACGGCTGGCAAGGGCATTCTGCAATTGATCAGACCGACGGCCGGCAGTGTACGTTATAACGGTAACGATTTGACGCGAATCAGCGCGCGGCAGATGCGCCCTTACCGCGCCGATCTGCAGATCATCTTTCAGGACCCGTACTCGTCGATGAACCCGCGCATGATGGTCGCGGATATCATAGAGGAAGGCATGCTTGCGCAACGTATCGGGCGCACCGCCGGCGAGCGCCATGCGCGCATCGATGAGTTATTGGCGCAGGTCGGCCTGTCGCCGGAAATCAAACGGCGCTATCCGCACGAGTTTTCCGGCGGGCAGCGTCAGCGTATCTGCATTGCGCGCGCATTGGCGGTGAATCCGAAGGTGATCATCTGCGATGAACCGACCAGTGCGCTGGATGTCTCGGTGCAGGCCCAAATACTGAATCTGCTGAAAAAGCTTCAGGCGGAGTTGGGGCTGTCCTATTTGTTTATCACGCACAACCTGTCCGTCGTCGAGTATCTCGCCGATGAGGTTGCCGTGATGTACCTTGGTCGTATCGTCGAGCGGGGGACCGTCGAGGATGTGATGAAGCGTCCGCAGCACCCGTACACGCAGGCCCTGTTATCGGCGATACCGCAGATCGATAACGATACCGGCCGTACTGTCATCCGGCTGGAAGGCGATCTGCCGTCGTCGTCCGATCCGCCGCGCGGTTGCCATTTCCATCCGCGTTGCCCGCAGGCGATGGCCGTATGCCGTCAGGATTATCCCGCCAGGACCGCGTTCAGCGACAGCCACTCTACGCACTGCTTTCTCTATAAGTAAAAGCGCGCGATCCGATCTTGTGGCTGCGATTACGGCCGCCGGGCAGCGCGCGCGGGCTTTGCAGGGTGAAGACGCAGGATATCGCTGAGCTGGCGGCGGTTGTGCAGCACGTCGGCGAGCGTATATTTGTCGAGCACGCCGATGAATGCGTCGAGCGCCTCGCTCACGAACCCTTTTAGCCCGCATACCGCGGCAATCGGGCAGGTATTGGTGATTTGGTTCAGGCACTCCACCAGTTCAAAACCGCCCTCGGTCCGGCGTACCAGGTCGCCGAGATTGATGTCGCCGGGGGCCTTGCGCAACTGCATGCCGCCGCCCTTGCCGCGCGTTGTCCGAATAAATTCCCGTGTTGCCAGATTGTGTACCACCTTCACCAGGTGGTTACGGGAAATGCCGTAACTGGTCGCGATTTCGCCGATCGTGACCAAGCGCTCCGGATTGGCGCCCAGATAGATCAAGACACGTAGCGAATAGTCGGTATAGAGCGTCAGTTGCATCGTCAGTGAGTGCCACTCGTTAATACGCCGGTGGTTACGTGGATTTTGCCAGAATCCGCAGGCGAGGTCTTGACATTAGCACCGTGCTTGAACAGTATACCCATTAACATGTATTATAAATACACGTTAATGGGCCAGAGGATGCGTGTTTGTCGCACGCGATCCGGAAACATCCGGGTGATCATCAGTAGTTATTGTGAGCTATGTTTTTACTAACGCGTAAGCGTCGCGCTTCGGGCGGAGAACCACGCTGATCGCAGGGGTGGACTATGGATACCGCACATCGACAGGCCGTTGATTTTGTTTCGCCGCATCGGTTCAGCGCCACATTATGCCTGCTCGCCGTTGTTGTCCTGCTGGCCTCTGGCGCCGCGCAGGCCCAGGACCGGGAATTCAATCTGACCATCGAAGAGCGCGTGATCGACGTCGCGCCCGGCCTGAGCTATCAGGTGTTCGCGTTCAACGGCCAGGTGCCAGGTCCGCTGATCCATGTGCGTGAAGGCGACGATGTTACGGTCAATGTCGTCAACAATACCACGCTGCCGCACACTATCCACTGGCACGGCCTCTACCAGCGCAACAACTGGAAGAACGACGGCGTTCCCGGCGTAACGCAGAAGGCGATCGAGCCCGGTGACACGTTCACCTATCACTGGAAGGCCGAAAAGACCGGCAGCCTCTGGTATCACTGCCACGTCAACGTCAGCGAGCACGTCGGCATCCGCGGTATGTGGGGCCCGCTGATCGTCGATCCGGCGAAGCCGACGAAGCTTGAAAAGAAGGTCACGAAGGACGTGATCATGATGCTCAGTTCATGGGATTCGGACTACGCCGAGAAGCTCGGAAACGGCGGTGGGCCGCGCGATGTACCGAACTACTTTTCGATCAACGGCCGCGCATTCCCGATGACGCAACCCATCCACGTGAAAGAGGGTGACGTGGTGCGGCTGCGGCTGTTCGGCGCAGGCGCGGAGATCCACTCGATACACACCCACGGCCACGACATGCTCGTCACGCACAAGGACGGACGTCCGCTGACGGCGCCTTATTACGTCGACACGCTGCTGATCGGTCCCGGCGAGCGCTATGACGCCATCATGGAAATGGACAACCCCGGACTGTTCATGGTGCACGATCACGTCGATCCGCAGGTGACCAACAACGGCAAACACGGCGGCGGCGTCATGACGATGTTCGTCTATGACGGCATCGAACCGGCGGTCGAAGGCGATCCGCACGGTGCGCTGCCGGACAACGATCCGGACTTTTACTACAGTGAGTCGATGAAAAAGCCGTACGGGCTGCACAGCAACGCGCACTTCGCGGGCGTGCCGCTGGAAGCGAAGGGTCGTGCGGAGCGCAGGAGAGGTGGACATGAAACGACGACCGAATCTGACGATTAGGTTCGTCGCCGGCACAGCGTTGTTCAGCGTTGTATTGACGTGCGCCGCGGCCGACGGCGAGCAACTGCTGGCATCACGGTGTGCGGGTTGCCACAACCTGACCGGTCCGGCGCCCGCGACGCTGCAGGCGCTGTGGGACCGCAAGGGCCCCGATCTTTTCTACGCGGGCAATAAATACAAGGCGCTGTGGATGCAGCAATGGTTGCAGAAGCCGACGCGCATTCGCCCGGCCGGCATGTTCTACGCCGCGCACATCAAGCCGGGACCGAAGAGTGATGAGATCGACGACGCAACGCTGGACAAGCATCCCGCGCTATCGCCGGAGGATGCGAAAGCAGTAACCGCCGTGTTGATGCAGCGCAAATCCGGCAGCGATTTTGTGACGGCGGGCGCGTACACGCCCGGCACCATCTCCAGCAGCACCGGCGAGATGATGTTCGACAAGTTCCGCGGCTGTCTCGCCTGTCACGAAATCGAGCCGGGCTTCGGCGGGCTGTCCGGTCCCGAGGTCTACACCGCCGGCGCGCGCCTGCAGGAGGATTACCTCATCAGTTACCTGCGCAATCCGCAGGCGTGGGACCCGAAGACCTTCATGCCCAACAAGCATCTCAGCGACACCGATCTGCAGAAGCTCGTGCACTACCTGCGGTTGCTGAGCGAGGAGAGCGAACGATGAGCGCGTATCGATTTCCCGGCGCCTTCGTTTGCGGCGCGGCGCTGCTGTGGGCCATGGCGGTTCAGGCCGCGGAAAAACCCGAGGACAACTACCGTACCTATTGCGTGCAGTGCCACGGCCTGCAGGGTAATGGCAAGGGCATCAACGTCCGCGACATGTCGGTGCAGCCGCGCGACCACACCGATGCGGAGGCGATGGCGGCGCGCTCCGATGACGACCTGTTCAAGGTAATCAAGGAAGGCGGTGTAGCGATCAACAAATCGGTGCTGATGCCGGCGTGGGGCGACGTTCTGAACGACGAGGAGATCAGGGGCCTCGTCGCGCACCTGCGCAAACTGTGTCAATGCACGTATGGCAGCAAGTGAGAGCAAGGTAGACGCAAGTTACACAGCGGGGCGCAGGAGAGCGGCTCGCGGTATGGGGGCAATCGAAATCATCATCAGTCAACAAAGGAGCATGTCATGACACTCAAGAAAAGCGTACTGGCAATGGCCGTCGCGGCGATCCTGACCGGTAGTTACACCGGCGCGGCGCTGGCCAAGACGGTCAAGGTCACGATGCACGCCAAGGAGAATTCCGTGGCGATCGACAACAAGGGCACGGAGTATCCGGCCTGGACGTATGACGGCGGCATCCCCGGTCCGGTCGTGCGGGTCCAGGAAGGCGACGTCGTGGATTTCGAACTGATCAACGATGCGACCAACAAGGAAAGCCACTCGATGGACTTCCATGCCGCGATCGTCGATGTGCTCGGCGAATTCGCCCCCATCAAGCCGGGCGAGAGCAAGAAGTTCAAGTTCGACGCCAAGTATCCCGGCGTGTTCATGTACCACTGCGGCTCGATGCCGATGCATCAGCACATCGCGCGCGGCATGTACGGCATCGTCATCGTCGATCCGAAGGAAGGCTACAGCGAGCGCTATCCGAAGCCCGATCGCGAGTACGTCCTGGTGCAGGGGCAGTTCTTCCCGAAGGCCGACGACGATCACGCGATCATGGAAAACCAGGGCTGGAGCGGCACGCTGATCAACGGCAAGATGTTCCACTACGATCCGGTGCATGATCCGAACGCCAGTCAGGTGCTCGAAGCCAAGCCGGGTGAGCGCGTGCGTATCTTTTACGTCAACGCGAACGTGAACCTGCCGGCGGCGATTCACCCGATCGCTGGCATCTGGGATCGCGTCTATCCGAACGGCAACCCGAAGAACGTGGTTTATGGCATGGCCACGTACCAGCTCGGCGTTTCGGAAGCGGCCACGCTGGATATCGTCTCGCCGGCGGATCGTCCGACTAACAACGCGATCGTCGACCACACCATGGGCGCAGCGATGCGTGGCGCGATCACCGTGCTGATGAACAAGCCCGACGCCGACCCGAAAGCCGGCAAAGGCGCCCTGATCGTCGGCCGGTAAACCCGCCCCGATCCAAACCGCATGCCGCCAACGCGCGGCATGCGGTTTTTCTTTTCTCCATTCCCGTCACGATTGCATTTCTCGCGGTCAAAGCTTTTTTTCGCGTTACCTTAATTGAGCATTACCTGTGGAAGCTGATTAATCGCCTTGCCGTCATTTCCGCGTACGCGGGAATCCAGTCCCTCAGATTACGACTGTCCTATGAAAGTGGAAATGCAGCGGCTTCGCTAAGGGCTGGATTCCGGGTCTACGCTACGCTCCGCCCGGAATGACGGACAGAGCAGCGTCATTCCTGCGAAAGCAGGAATCCAGCCCGTCCGGTTACGACAGGCCCACGTGTACTGAATGCAGCGGCTCTGATAAGGGCTGGATCCCGGGTCTTCGCTTCGCTCCGCCCGGGATGACGGAAGTGGGGGTGACACTCTCACGAAAGCACGACTGCATGGATGCGCGAGGTAGAGTCCTGCCGGGAGCGAGGACCGGGGGTTTTGTCTGGAACAGCAACCGAGGAATCCAGTCCATCCAACCGCGATAAACCTGGACTCTCACGGCACTCCCCGGAAAGAGAGGTGTGCCACGGAGTATCCTATTGTCATGCCCTGTTCACGCCCGTTAAGCTCGCGTTGATGACCATGCCGACGCTCGCGGACGTTGCCGCACTGCCTGAAACCTTCCCCCGCGAGATGCTCGGGCGTGTCGCGGCCGACCTTGAATCCTTCCGCAAGGCCGCTCAGGAGGACGGCGTTGCGCCGCAACTTACGGCGGGTGTCGCCGACGCGTTGCCGCGCGTGTGGGGTTACAGCCGCTTCATCGCGCAGTCGTGCATTCGTTATCCGGGACAGTTTGACGCGTTGCTCCGTTCCGGCGATCTGCAGCACGTTCGTGCCGAAGCGGACTATATTGAAATGGTGCGCGTCGCGATTGCCCCTGCGACTACGCTTGATGAACTGGGCGACCGCCTGCGGTCGCTGCGCCGGTGGGAGATGGTGCGCATCGCCTGGCGCGACCTCGCCGGTTGGGCGGCGCTGGACGAGACCCTGGCGGATCTGTCGCGCCTGGCCTGTGCGATCGTTGATCAGACATTGGGCAGACTGCATCAGTGGCAATGCGAGGAGATCGGCCGGCCGCTCGGCCGGCATACCGGTCACGCGCAACATATGGTCGTGCTCGGCATGGGCAAGCTCGGCGCCGGCGAACTGAATTTCTCGTCGGATATCGATCTGATATTCGCCTTCCCGGAGGACGGTGAAATCGCTGGCGGTCGTGTGGTGCTGAGCAACGAGGAGTTCTTTGTGCGCCTCGGCCGCGCGCTGGTCAACATCCTTGAGCAATCGAACGAGCACGGCCGTGTCTATCGTGTCGACATGCGGCTGCGACCGTTCGGCAGTACCGGTCCTTTGGCCATGAGTTTCGAGGGGCTGGAAGCCTACTATCAGGCGCACGGCCGGCAGTGGGAGCGCTACGCGATGATCAAGGCCCGTGTCGTCGCCGGTGATACCGGCGCCGGCGATGGTCTGATGAAGATCCTGCGGCCGTTTGTCTATCGCCGCTATCTGGATTTCAGCAGTTTCGATGAGCTGCGCGCGATGAAGCAGCGTATCGAAAGCGAGGTCCGGCGCAAGGGCATGGAACACAATATCAAGCTGGGCGCCGGCGGTATCCGCGCGGTCGAGTTCATCGGTCAGGCATTCCAGCTGATTCGCGGTGGACGGGAGATCGAGTTGCAGGAGCGGCCGATCCAGCAGGTGCTGAAGCGGCTCGCGGACAGCGGCTATCTGCCGCGGCATGTCGTCGATGAGTTGATCGCCGCTTACCGGTTCCTGCGTCGCGTCGAGAACCGGCTGCAGGAGTACGACGATGAGCAGACGCACACGCTTCCTGTGCAGTCCGCCGACCGGGAGCGGCTGGCATTGTCGATGGGCCATGCCAGTGCCGCCGATTTTGAAAACGAACTGACGCGTCATATGCGGCACGTCCACGGGCATTTTGAACAACTGATTGCCATGCCGCAGGCGGACCAGGGTGTTGGCGAGGACTCGGGACTGGCAGCGGTATGGCATGGCCGGTTCGACGTTGAGAAATCGCAGGCCGCGCTGGCACAGGCGGGCTACGACGACGTTGGCGAGGTCACGCGTCTGCTGACGCAGTTGCGCAATGGCAGTGCGTTTCGTGCGTTGACTCCGCAAGGTCACGCACGTCTTGACCAGCTGATGCCGCTGTTGCTGGCAGCCGTCGCGAAAGCGCGGCATCCGGCCGTTACGTTGCAGCGACTGCTCCGCCTGATCGAGACGATTGCCAGGCGCACCACGTATCTGAGCTTGCTGGTGGAGCATCCGCTGGCGTTGTCGCAGCTCGTCAAACTGGCCGCGGCAAGCCCGTGGATCAGTCAATTATTGTTGCGCAGTCCGATACTGCTCGATGAGTTGCTGGACCCGCGCACACTGTATGCTCCGCTCGATCGGCAGTCGCTTGTGGCCGAGATCGTCCAGATGCTGGAGCGCGTGCCCGGGAATGATCTTGAGGCGCAGATGGAGGCGCTGCGCCTGTTCAGGCAAACCAACGTGTTGCGCGTCGCCGCTGCTGATGTCGCCGGGGTTTACCCGCTGATGGTCGTCAGCGATCATCTGACGGAAATTGCCACCGTATCGCTACAGCAGGTACTCGGGCTTGCGTGGCGCCATGTCGCCGCGAAGTTCGGCAATCCCCGGCTCCGGGTCGATGGCGCGGAGCGAGCGGCCGGCTTTATCGTCGTCGCCTACGGCAAGCTGGGCGGCATCGAGCTCGGGTATGGTTCGGATCTCGATCTGGTGTTCATCCATGACGACACCGGTGACATCCCGCAGACCAGTGGACCGGTGGTGATCGACAACGCGACGTTCTTCGTGCGCCTCGGCCAGCGCATCATTCATATGATGCACACCGCCACGTCGGCCGGTGTGCTGTACGAGCTCGACATGCGACTGCGGCCATCAGGCGCGTCGGGTCTGCTGGCGACCGGCATCAACGGATTCGCGAACTATCAGCGCCGGCAGGCGTGGACCTGGGAGCATCAGGCGCTGGTGCGTGCGCGCGTCGTCGCCGGCGACGAGGGACTGGCCAGGCGGTTTGACGCGATACGCGACGAGGTGTTGTCGGCGCCGCGCGATGTCGACAAGCTGCGTGGCGAAGTCATCGACATGCGCGCGCGCATGTCCGCCGAGCACGGCAGCCGTGATCCGGGGCAGTTCGATCTCAAACAGGACGAAGGCGGTATTGCCGATATTGAATTCATCGTGCAGTACGGCGTGCTGCGCTATGCGCACCAGTATCCGGAGTTGCTGCGCTGGACCGACAACATCCGCCTGCTCGACACGCTGAGCAGCACCGGCATCATGCCGGCAACTAACGCCGCTATGCTGGCCGATGCCTACCGCGCCTATCGCGCCGAGGTGCATCGACTGGCATTACAGGAGCACAAGGCCGTCATCGCCGCTGGCGAGTTCAGCGACTATCGCGAAGAAGTGCGGCACATCTGGAAGGAATTTCTCGGCGCGGAATGAATCGCGCCAGTATTCTTAGGTCATTCCCGCGCAAGCGCGAGTCTATGGATGGACGAGGTACGAGCGCACGGATGCGCGAGGTAGAGTCCTGCCGGGAGCAAGGACCGAGAGCGGCGTCAGGAACAGCCGCCGAGGAATCCAGGCCATCCGGTTACGAAGGGTCCGTGCAATCGGGAGCACCGCGGTCCCGCTACGGGCTGGATTCCGGGTCTACACTACGCTCCGCCCGCAATGACGCACAGAGCAGCGTCATTGCGCTACACCCGTCAGCCATAAAAACGTCATGGCACATTGCTTGCACTTTCCGGTCAACGGCGCAAATCGGGATAAAAGGTAGTCGCGTCGCATCACACTTGTGTTTAAACTACCGGTTCCACTGGAATACGGCGTGGAAACGACGACACTGGAAGGAGAATTCCATGTTTAAAAGATCAGAACCAGAAGTCCAGCAGCCAGAACCGCAGACCAGTGCCGCCTCGCGTGAGCCGCAGGCGCCCAGAGCCCAGGCAACGATAGGCTCCACGATACGCATCAAGGGCGATGTGTCCGGCGACGAGAACTTGACGGTCGATGGTACCGTCGAGGGAACCGTGACGCTCAAGCAGCATAGTCTGGTGGTCGGCAAGAGTGGCCGCCTGAACGCCGATGCCTACGCCAAGGTTATTCGTGTCGATGGTCACGTCGAGGGTAATCTGTACGCCGAGGAGCAGGTGCTGGTGAAGCAAAGCGGCATCGTGCGTGGCAACATCATCGCCCCGCGTGTGACGATGGAGGATGGCTGTACCTTCAAGGGCAGCATCGACATGGAAACCAAGTTGTCCGGAAAAAAGGTCGTTGCCGAGCCGACGCGTAATGTTACGGCTGTGATCAGCGGCGTCGACATGAAGGCCGAGGCCGCCGCCGCGCGATCCGGATAGGCATGCGGAATTCCGTTGGCGCCGCGTGGCGCGGCACACCGGTACAGCACATCGAGACATCGTTCAACTCGCTGGCACTGGGTATGCTCGTCGACAAGATCGCGAGCAGACCCCCGTGCCGCGTGCTGGAACTCGGACCGGCCTTTGGCGCCAATGTGGAATTCCTGTCGCGGTTCTCATCCAAGATCTGCATCGAGGATCTTTACCAGACACTCGCCTCGCTGGACCCGTCGTTCAACGGCGATCAGAGCACGTTCTGCCCCGTCTACGAAGCGCTGCTGCCGTACCGCGAGGACACGCGTTTCGATGTCATCCTGATGTGGGACCTGCTCGATTACCTCGATGGCCACAATATTCGCCGCCTGATACGACACCTGCGGCGGTTTTGTCATCGCGGCACACTGCTCTACGCGCTGGTGTCAACGCGGCCGAAGATCCCGGCGTCGCCGACCCACTTCAAGATCGTCGAGAAGGACAAGCTGATCTACCAGTCCACCTCCACCGAAGAACGCGTTTGCCCCCGCTACCGCCAGGGCGGGCTGCTCGAATTTCTGCGCAGCTTCCGCGTCGAGCGCTCGTACTTGTTGCGCAACGGCGTGCAGGAATATCTGTTCGAGTTTGTTTGACCCGGGCGATCTTCGGGCGCTGCCCGTCGCACCGGTTGCTGATCGCACCGGCGCATGTTGATTTCTTACCGCGTCATTCCGGCCAGGCGAGCGGACGCGAGCGCGAGCCGGAATCCAGCGGTGATGGTGGAGGGACCTGAGTTTCCCCGGAGCGATAACAGCGGCTTGCAAGTTGTTTGACGGATACATCGCGCACATAATTGACAGCCTGAACGCAGCGTTGGTCACCTGAAGGGGGTACATCATGGCCGCCAAACCCGATCCCAAAAAAATCCTCGACGATGCCATGCAGCTCGAACCCACCGAACGCGCCTTCGTCGCGGAGACGCTCATTGAAAGCCTCGATCTTGATCAGGACTTCGCCGTCTCGCAGGAATGGCTGGAAGGGATTCGCCGCCGCTGCGCGGATATCGATAGCAAAAAAACCACGTTGATCGACAGCGCCAGCGTGATCAACGAACTGCGGGCAAAATACGCGCGATGAAACTGCGCTGGCACGAGGACGCCAAAGCAGAAGCAGATGCGGCCGCCGCCTTCTACCACGATCAACAGCAGGGCCTGGCGCAACGTTTCGTCGACGAACTCGAAGAAGCGCTGCACCGCATACAGCGTCACCCCGGTCCTACCGCGAGGTAGAAAGCGGAATACGCAGGTACCGGATGGCGCGGTTCCCCTATGGGGTAAGTCTACCGGGTACGATCCGACACCATTGAAATCGTCGCCGTGATGAACCTGAGGCGATCGCCGGGATATTGGAAGCCGAGAGCCTGAAACCGGTCGGGCAGTACAATTACTGATAGCAAACCACCGTTGGTCCGCCCGCCCAAAATATTCCCCATCACTCCCCGCGTGCTACGATTCAATACGTCAGGAAGGGCGACCAGTAGTACCATCACACCAGAACAACAGGCATCGACTCGCATGAGAAAAAACGACCCCCGGCCCGGTGGAGAAGTCGCGCTGTTTGAAGCCCCGGACGGCCAAATCCGACTGGACGTGCGTCTGGAGCGTGACACCGTTTGGCTGACCCAGGCGCAGATGGCTGAGCTGTTTGGCCGGGAACGCTCAGTTATCACCAAGCACATCAATAACGTATTCAAGGAGGACGAGCTGGACGAAGAAAGCAATGTGCAAAATTTGCACATTGCAGGTTCGGACAAGCCCGTCAGGTTCTTTAATCTGGATGTCATCATTTCCGTGGGCTACCGGGTCAAATCCCAACGCGGCACCCAATTCCGCATCTGGGCCACCCGCACGCTCCGCGATCATCTGGTCCGGGGCTACACGCTCAACGAGCGCCGCCTGCGGGAAAAGGGCCTCACCGAAATGGAGACGGCCGTGCGTCTGCTGGCAAAAACGTTGTCCGCGCAAGAGATGGTTAACGATCAAGGCAGGGCGCTGCTGGATGTAGTGACGCACTATGCCCGCTCGTGGCGCTTGCTGTTGCAATACGACGAAAACCGTCTGCCCGAAGTACCCGCGCGCCCGACGCCGCCCGTTGCGGGTTTATCACCCAAAGCGTGCCGCGATGCCATCGTGAGACTGAAACAGTCGCTTATTGCGAAGAACGAAGCCACCGCGTTATTCGGGCAGGAGCGGAGCAACGCGCTGGACGGTATTCTGGGCGCCATCGAGCAAATATTCGGTGGTGAAATGCTCTACCCGAGTGTCGAATCACGCGCTGCACACTTGTTATATTTCGTGATCAAGGATCACCCGTTTTCCGATGGCAACAAACGCGTCGGCAGTCTCCTGTTTCTGCTTTACCTCGATCGCAACGGTGTGTTGACCAAACCCGATGGAACACCACGTTTTGCCGATAACGCGCTGGTCGCCGTCGCCTTGCTCGTCGCCGCGAGCGACCCGGCGCACAAGCAACTGCTGGTTCGGTTGATTCTGAATCTGCTTCAGGAGGACGGCGAAAGAGGATGATGGTCTCGATGCCGGACGCGTGGAGATGTCAGTTCCCGACAAGCCAAAGTACCGCCTGACCGCGAACGGCAAGGCAGTACTGGCCCGGTTTGCACGGACCGGGGAGAACGAGTAACCGGCGTCGCCCCGAAATTTCCCCATCACCCCCCGCGTGCTACGATTCCACCTCTCGGGGGAGGGAATAGCCACAGTGACGCCAGGCGCCACACCAGAACAGGAAGCGCGTTCGAAAATCGACCGGTTGCTCACACTGGCCGGCTGGGAAGTCTGCGCCGCCGATCAGGCCAATATTCACGCTGCGCGCGGCGTCGCGATTGAGGAATTCCCGCTGCCCGGACACGGCGCGGCGGATTACCTTCTTTATATAGATGGCAAAGCCGCAGGTGTCATTGAAGCGAAGAAAGCCGGCACAACGCTCAAGGGCGTGGAAATTCAATCGGACAAATACACCAAAGGTTTGCCGGGCGGATTACCCGCGTGGTCGCGGCCGTTACCGTTCGCGTACGAATCCACCGGCATCGAAACCCAGTTCACCAACGGCCTGGACCCGGAACCGCGTTCACGTCCTGTGTTTGCGTTTCACACACCGGCCGCTCTGGCGAAATTACTGGATGTAGCCTGGGATAAGCAAAGCGCATCCCGGGGAAACGTCGCAGAAGCGACACCAATTTCTGCTCTCCCTCTCCCTCCGGGAGAGGGTTGGGGAGAGGGGGCTACCTTCCTCGCCCGCCTGCGACACATGCCGCCGCTGATCGTAGAAGGCCTCTGGCCCGCGCAGATCACCGCCATCCACAACCTCGAACAATCGCTCAAGCAAAACCGCCCGCGCGCGCTGATCCAGATGGCGACCGGCTCCGGCAAAACCTTCACTGCCATATCGTTCATCTACCGGCTCATCAAATTCGCCGGCGCGCGGCGCGTGCTGTTCCTGGTGGACCGCGGCAACCTCGGCGACCAGACGCTCAAGGAATTCCAGCAATACGCCTCGCCCTACAACAACTTCAAGTTCACCGAGGAATACATCGTCCAGCGCCTGTCGAGCAGCACGCTCGATAAAACCGCGCGGGTCTGCATTTGCACCATCCAGCGCCTGTACTCCATACTCAAGGGCAGGGACCTGCCCGAAGACCTCGAAGAAGAATCAGTGGATAAACTCGGCAGCCTGTTCAAACAGCCTGAGCCCATCGAATACAACCCGGCCATCCCCATCGAAACCTTCGACATCATCGTCACCGACGAATGCCACCGCTCCATCTACAACCTCTGGGCACAGGTGCTGGAATACTTCGATGCCTACCTCATCGGCCTTACCGCCACGCCCGGCAAGCAGACTTTCGGGTTCTTCAAGCAGAACCTGGTGATGGAATACAACCACGAAATGGCCGTGGCCGACGGCGTCAACGTCAACTACGACGTCTACCGCATCCGCACCCGGATCACCGAGGCCGGTTCAAAAGTCGAATCCGGCTATGCCGTGCAGATCATGGAGCGCGACACCCGCAAGAAGCGCTGGGAACAGCTCGACGACGACTTCAACTACGACCCCAACCAGCTCGACCGCGACGTGGTCGCCCCGGACCAGATCCGCACCATTGTCCGCACCTTCCGCGACAAACTGTTCACCGAAATCTTCCCCGGCCGCACCTGGGTGCCCAAGACCCTCATCTTCGCCAAGGACGACGCCCACGCCGAAAACATCGTCGAGATCGTGCGCGAGGAATTCGGCAAGGGAAACGACTTCGCGCAGAAAATTACGTACAAAACAACAGGCGCGAGACCGAGAGACCTCATCAACGAATTCCGCACCAGCCCCATGCCGCGCATCGCCGTCACGGTAGACATGATCGCCACCGGCACCGACATCAAGGCGGTGGAGGTCGTTTTCTTCATGCGCGCTGTCAAATCCCGCGCCTTCTTCGAACAGATGAAAGGCCGCGGCGTGCGCATCATGAAGGCCGACGACCTGCAAAGCGTCACCCCCGACGCCAAAGCCAAGGACCACTTCGTCATCGTCGACGCCGTTGGCGTGTGCGAGCAGGACAAGACCGATTCGAGACCGATGGAGCAAAAGCCCACCGTCAGCTTCGAGAAACTCATGCAAGCCGTCGCCTTCGGCAACACCGAGGATGACGTACTCACCTCACTCGCCGGCCGCCTGGCCAGAATGGAACACCGCATCAGCGCCGACGACGACAAAAAGATTCGCGCCGCCAGCGGCGGCTACGGCCTCAAAGATTTAGCGCATCGCATCGTCCAAGCGCTGAACCCCGATGCCATCGACGAGGCCATAACTCAACCCCCTCTCCCTCCGGGAGAGGGCGGGGGTGAGGGGGTACAAGCCGCGCCGCAGGCGCCCAACCGCGAAGCGCAACGCAGCCAAATCGTGCAAGCCGCCGTCAAACCATTGCACGACCCAACCCTGCGCCAATTGTTGATTGACCTAAAAGCCAAAACCGAAATCACCATCGACCACGTCAGCGCCGACGAAGTCCTCGAAGCCACCTTCTCCCCCGAAGCCCTGGCCCGCGCCAAAGGCATGGTCCAATCCTTCGAGCAATTCATTGCAGAACACAAAGACGAAATCACCGCCCTGCAAGTGCTCTACAGCAAACCCTGGAAACACCGCCTCACCTTCGAGGCCGTGAAAGAACTCGCCGACGCCATCGAAAAACCGCCCTACCTGTGGAACGAATCCCAGCTCTGGAACGCCTACGCCGCGCTGGAAAAATCCAGGGTCAAAGGCGCCAGCGGCAAACGTATCCTCACTGACCTCGTGTCGCTCGTGCGCTTCGCCATCCATCAGGACAACGAACTCATCCCGTTCCCCGAGCGCGTCAACGCCAACTTCAAAGCCTGGCTCGCGACCCAACAAAAAGGCCGTCACCCCGGCGAAAGCCGGGGTCCAGGAATTACAGAGCCTTTCACCGCAGAACAAATTCGTTGGCTCGAAATGATCCGCGACCACATCGCAGCGAATCTCAGCATCGAGGCGGATGACTTCGAGTTGCCGCCGTTCACCCAAGAAGGCGGCCTCGGCAAAGTGCATCAGATATTCGGCGACAACCTGAATACAATCATCGAGGAACTGAACGAGACATTAGCGGCATAAGCCATGAAAAAAGAAAACAACGAATCCACCGGCCAATTCATCCTCTACCAGACCGAGGACGGAAGAACTCGGTTGGAGGTAACCTTTCAGGGCGAAACCGTCTGGTTGACTCAAAAGCAGATGGCCGAGCTGTTTCAGAAGGACGTCCGCACCATCAGCGAACATATACGCAATGTCTATGAAGAGGGTGAACTAACCCCGGAACCAACTATCCGGAATTTCCGGATAGTTCAAAGCGAGGGCAAACGGCAGGTGGAGCGCGATGTCGCTCACTACAACCTCGACGTCATCATCTCTGTCGGCTATCGCGTCAAATCCCATCGCGGCACGCAATTCCGCATCTGGGCTACGCAGCAATTGCGCGAATACATCATCAAAGGCTTCGCTCTCGATGACGAACGCCTCAAGCGCGGCGGTGGCGGCAACTACTTCGACGAGCTGCTCGCGCGCATTCGCGACATCCGCTCTTCGGAGAAAGTTTTCTGG
Organism: Gammaproteobacteria bacterium; assembly: GCA_023266115.1. GTDB lineage: Bacteria > Pseudomonadota > Gammaproteobacteria > VBWC01 > VBWC01 > VBWC01. The sequence continues at coordinate 37,816 of JAHFRU010000007.1, read as the reverse complement.
CGCAAAGTGCTGGACATCTACGCCACCAGTATCGACTACGGCCCGGCGGAAGAAGCCTCGCAACTTTTCTTTGCCACCGTACAAAACAAAATGCACTGGGCCGCGCACGGCCAAACCGCCGCCGAAGTCATAGTTGAGCGCGCTGATGCCGGGAAGGCAAACATGGGCCTCACCTCATGGGCAGGAAGCCAACCGCGTAAGGAAGACGCCGCTATCGCCAAGAATTATCTCAATGCCGAAGAACTCGATACGCTCAACCGCATCGTCAACGGCTATCTCGAATTCGCCGAGCTACAAGCGCGCAGCCGCAAACCCATGTACATGAAAAACTGGATCGCCAAACTCGACGACTTCCTGCGCCTTGGCGAACGCGACATCCTCACCCACGCGGGGAACGTGTCGCACCAGGAAGCGCTGGATAAGGCCGAACAGGAATACGATAAATTCCGCAAACAACAACTCGCGGTACCGAGCCGCGTCGAGCTCGACTTCGATCAGGCCATCAAGCGGTTGCCGAGTGACAAACCGGCGAAGAAGAAATGACGCGAGGCTCCACAACATTTTTTCTCCCTCCCCCTCTGGAAGACGACCGCAGGGATGCGGGAGGTAGAGCAACGCAGGGAGCAGTTGCCGATGGCAGGGGTGAGGGCGGACTCGGCAAAGTACGTCAACTATTCGGCGACAAGCTGAACACTATCATTGAAGAATTGAACGATACGTTGGCGGCATGACGAATCATAAAAATGTAGGGTGGATTAGGCCGGAGGCCGTAACCCACCAAGACAAAGCGACGGGCCAAGACGTATGGCCAGCGCTGCCCATTGAGCAGATCGCCGACGTCAATCCACGCCTCGACAAATCGGTGATTGCCGATGACTTGCCCGTGTCGTTTGTTCCGATGCCTGCGGTTGGTGCAGGTGATGGCTCAATTCACGTTGATGAATCGCGACCAGCGCGTGAAGTAAAAAAAGGATTTACAGCATTTCTTGAGGGCGACGTTCTTTTTGCCAAGATTACACCCTGTATGGAAAACGGAAAGATGGCCGTTGTTCCGAAACTTGTTAACGGCTACGGTTTTGGCTCAACCGAGTTCCATGTGCTCAGACCAAAGGCTGGAATCGACGCCAAGTATCTTTACTACTACGTTTCAAGTCAGTCATTCCGTGGCGAGGCAGAACGGTACATGACGGGTGCTGTAGGTCAGAAGCGTGTTTCAACTACCTATCTAAAAGAAGCCACGATTCCCGTCGCCCCCCCTCGACCAACAAAAACGCATCGTCGCGGAAATCGAAAAACAATTCTCCCGCCTCGACGAAGCCGTCGCCGACCTCAAGCGCGTCAAGGTCAACCTCAAGCGCTACAAAGCCGCCGTCCTCAAAGCCGCCGTCGAAGGCCGCCTCGTCGAAACCGAAGCCGAGATTGCACGTCGAGAGGTACGCAGCTTTGAGACCGGCGAGCAACTCCTGCAACGCATCCTCGAAACCCGCCGCAGCCAGTGGAAAGGCAAGGGCAAATACAAAGAACCTACAGCGCCAGACACCACCGATCTGCCTGAATTGCCAGAGGGGTGGGTGTGGGCGCGACTCGATGTAATCGCTGCACTCAAAGGCGGGATTACCGTCGATAGCAAGCGCAAAGACTCGACTGCTCGGTCAGTAGCGTATCTTCGTGTTGCTAATGTCCAGCGCGGCTATCTCGATCTTTCCGAAGTGAAATTCATTGATGCACCAGAATCCGACATAAAAGAGCTACGCTTGCAGCGTGGCGACATTCTCTTCAACGAAGGTGGAGACCGCGACAAGCTTGGTCGCGGTTGGATTTGGGAAGGGCAGTTGACCGATTGCATCCATCAAAACCACGTTTTCCGCGCGCGACTTTTCTTGAGCGAGGTTTCGCCGAAGCTCGTGTCATGGTGGGGGAATTCCTTTGGCAAGGACTATTTCTTGCGGGAGGGTAAGCAGACAACGAATCTTGCATCTATCAACCTCACAAAGCTAAGTGCATTCCCGGTTCCTCTGCCGCCCGTCGCTGAGCAGAATCGGCTCGTTGCGGAAGTTGAACGCCGCCTTTCACTTGTCACTGAAGTCGAGGTGCAAGTCGACACCAACTACAGGCGCGCTGAACGTATGCGCCAATCGATCCTTTGTGAGGCGTTTTCCGGTGGACTTTTGATTGATCAGCGACAAGTAGCCGGGCAACCAGTGACTAGAACCGCATATTGAACGGGAAAAAGGAGAAACGCATGTCGGATACGAAACCCACGCTTGGTCAAGCAATTGACACGATCATTTCTGCACTAGAAGGACTTGATCAGGAAGCCAGGAACACCGCTGTTGCAGCTGCTTGTGCGCATCTCAACGTGAAGTTGTCTCCGCAGATGCAAGGTCAGGGTAGTGCTGCGTATCCGGCAGTTCAGGCAGAGGCAGGAGTACATCACCAGCCCCAGCAGCACCACGGAAAAAAAGTCGATATACGGTCGCTCAAAGAGGAAAAGAATCCGGATTCAGCAAAGCAGATGGCGTGTATCGTTGCCTACTACTTGCAGGAGTTGGCTCCAGAAAGCGAGCGAAAGAAGACTGTCTCTGCGCAGGACATAGAAAAGTATTTCAAGCAGGCAAACTTCAAACTCCCAAAGATAGTGGCGCAAGTATTGGTGGATGCCAAGAAGTCGGGGTATTTCGAGACGGCTGCAAGAGGAGAGTACAAACTCAATGCAGTCGGTTACAACTTGGTTGCCCATGGCCTGCCCGCTAAGAAATCCTCCTGAAGCCCATGGCAACAAATCTTCAAGCATTTATTCAGGAAGTAGAGGATGCCCGAAGAGGGCTGAACAAAGCAAAAGGTCAACAACTCCACTCTCAGAAACAGCGAGATAGATTGCGCCTGCTTGTCGAACGGTACTTTAACGATGTACGTCCGTCCGTCGTAAGTGAACAAGAGCAGAGCGATGCCATTAGCCGTGTTGATTCGGATATGCAGGAGTTGTTGAGTCTATGTCACAAGCGTGGTAGTGCCAATAGTTATCAAAAGTTACTTGCAGGCGCGAAGTCAGGCCTTATTTCCATGGATGCCCAAGTTGTGTCCTCCTCTGCGCTTGCTGCCAACAAACAGAAGCTGGAGTCGGTAGACTTGCAGATCGTAGCGACCCTCCAATCTATAGTGCCATCAGCCGCTCTTTCGTATCAGCAAGCGGTCTCCGATCTCCAAAGCGCATCTAGGATGTCATGGCGTGGGCCAGCAACTGATCTGCGAGAGGCGCTGAGGGAAACACTGGATTACCTGGCCCCAGATGAAGATGTAATTGAGATGCCGGGATACAAACAAGATCCAAATACGACCGGACCTACCATGAAACAAAAGGTTCGCTTCGTCTTGAAAAGTCGCGGCGCGTCAAAGGCAGTGTCGGCACCCGCTGAGTCAGCTATCGAAGGAGTCGAAGAGTCACTCGGGACATTCGTCAGAAGTGTTTACACGCGCTCAAGCGTTTCAACACATACGCCAACGGACAAGGTCGAGGTGTTACGTGTACGCGATTTCGTAAGAGTCGTGCTGGTCGAGCTACTAGAGATTCATTCTGCCTGAAGCACAGCCGTTGTCTGTCGCCTATATGAGGGGATGTACATGAAATCAGAAACGATAGCAGTGCTTCAGCTGTTTCAAGATAGGCGGCAATACCGTGTACCATTTTACCAGCGTGCGTACGTATGGAATAAGGAGGATCAGTGGGAGCGGCTGTGGGCAGATATTCAGGATAAAGCCGAGGGAAGAATAACTGGCGCGCAGCCTGCCCCTCACTTTTTAGGCGCCGCTGTCCTAGAACCCCAACCACGTCGAGGTCTATTGGGCGTAGAGGCATTGCACATAATCGATGGCCAACAACGCCTCACGACTCTTCAATATGTGCTGGCGGCATTGGCGATCGTTCTGCGTGACGCTGGCCCTGCGGCGCTGCTGTTTCTAGTTGAGGGCTGCCTTACCAATCCAAATACGGAAACCATGGAACAGCCGGACACAGAGGTATTCAAGGTGTGGCCGACATTTCGGGATCGATCTACATATAAGGCAGCAATGCTGGCCCGCGAGAAGGCCTCACTGCGCGAGACCTTTCCGGAAAGCTTCACCCAAGGCGGTGGGCTCAGGAAAATTGGTATCGACCATCCGCCAGCGCTGGAGGCCATTTGGTACTTCAACGAACAGATGACGCAATGGATCGGCCAAGAGAACGGCCCAGAGCGAATCGCGCGTACAACTGCGATTACCGAAGCCGTATTAAAGGACCTTAATATGGTGACGATCTCCCTGGGTGAGGACGATGATGCGCAAGTTATCTTTGAAACGCTCAATGGGCACGGCGCGCAACTACATGCAACCGATCTGATACGTAACTTCGTTTTCATGCGCGCGGATCGAGAGGGCACAGACGCTGGCCAGCTCTATGATGCCCTCTGGAGCCCGTTCGAAAGCACATTCTGGTCGGAAGAGCAGCGTCGTGGTCGGCTCAAGCGGCCACGTCTTGAATGGTTTATACAAACTGCGCTACAGGCAGCGTTGGGAGAAGAGGTTGACGTCGGCCGACTTTACGTCGGATACCGTCGATTTGCCGTTGGTCGTAAGACAACAGTTTCTGCAAGCGATCAATTGCGCATCCTGAATGAGTACTCGGAGCACTATCGGCAACTGGTGAGTGGTACGGGCGATACGCCAATCGCACGATTCGGTCGGCAGGTGGCAGCTTGGGACGCCTCGACAATGCACCCTCTTGCGCTTGCAGTGGCCATGTCTGGATGTACCGAAACTGAACAGGCGGCTATGTACGCGGACATTGAGTCTTACTTGGTTCGCAGGGCAGTCTGTGGGTTGACGACAAAGAACTACAACAAGGTATTTATCCAACAGCTTAAGAATATCGCGGGTGAAGAGCTGATGCCTGCGGTGTTGAGAAAAGCGCGGGCTGGATTGCAGGGAGCGGCGTCCAGATGGCCACGCGAAGATGAGTTTCGCAAGTCATGGCTCGAGGCGGCAATGTACCCAGGACGACTTGACGCAGCACGCACAAAATCAATACTGGCATCGCTCGAACGAAAGATGCGGTCTGCGAGGACAGAAGAGCCACTTATTCTCGCTCTTGATGCGCTCGATGTGGATCATATTCTGCCCAGTAGTTGGCTGGAGCATTGGCCGCTAACAGACGGTAGTTTCGTAACGAGAGAAGAGCTAGAGAAGTCCGCGATGGATGTGTTTCTCGAAACAGCACCTAATGACCGGAGCGCGGCAATCCAACGACGCGAAAACGCAAAAGTAAATATCGGTAATCTCACGTTGTTGCACTATGGGGTTAATAGAGGTCTCCAACATCACGGGATTGATCGTAAGCGAGAGGCTCTGTTTGCAGAATCAAATCTCCACCTTAATCGCAAACTCATGCGCGCCCATGAATGGAACGAGGGCTCTATTGACCAAAGGAGTCGAGAACTATTTGAGTTCGCGCGTGAACTGTGGCAAGGACCATAGCTGAACCTAAGAACGTTCAAATCTAGCAAAGAGAAGTATTGAATGAACACTACAACTATCGTCCAAAAACTCTGGAACTACTGCAACGTCCTACGCGCACTTCAGAACCCCTTTGGGGTTCATCAAGTATTTCCTGCGCTGCGCTCCGGTCACGACGGTATGTCGTATGACGATTATGTCGAGGCCGCTCCTCGGCAACTGCTCCATGCGTTGCTCTCGGCGGCTGTTCCAGACGCCGCTCTACCTCGTCCATCCATGGACTCGTACCTCCTGCATCCATGCAGTCGTACCTTCCGCCATCCATGGCGGTCGCAGGCGCCGTATAACCAAAAGAGCTCGGTGCCTTCGATGTACAGTTGGCCGAGCCTTATCTCCAAAGGCGTGCCGGTTGGGCCCAGAGGGCTTGAAAAAGTACACTAGAAGTGCTGTAATTCCATCTGGAATGGAACAAAAGCGCCTAAAGTATACCGATCAGTCCCTATCCGGCTTGGGAAAGGCCTCTCGTGCGCAGCTAGCGGCAGTCTTACGCAAGTCGACCGGTACCGTCACCCCGGCGATGGCAGCGGAGGTCTTATCGGTTTCGCGAGTCGATGCCGCGAAGCTGCTCTCGCGGTGGGCCGCGCAAGGCTGGTTACAGCGGATGCGACGGGGAATCTACGTCCCCGTATCCCTGGAAAGCGAGCGCGCAGACCCGTCCCCTGAAGATTCATGGGTAATCGCCGAGGCGGCGTTCGCTCCCTGCTTCATTAGCGGCTGGAGCGCCGCAGAGCACTGGGGACTGACCGAGCAGGTTTTTCGCACAGTGCAGGTATCGACAACCCGCCGCTTTCGAAACCGTGAACCGAAGATGGGGGGGATAGCTTTTCGTTTGCGCACCGTAAGTGAAAAAGAGTTCTTCGGGCTCAAGACCATCTGGCGTGGGCGAACGCGGGTGAAGGTCAGCGACCCTGCTCGAACCATCATCGATCTGCTGTCAGATCCGTCGCTCGGCGGTGGGCTGCGGTCTTCGGCTGACATGCTGCAGAACTATCTTGCCTCAAAGGAGTACCGAAACGTCGGACAACTCCTGTCCTATGCGGACACCTTCGGCGTAGGCGCCGTGTTCAAACGGCTCGGCTATTTGCTGGAACGCTTTGCACCGGACGAGCGTGAGGCGATTGCGCAGTGCGCCAGGTCGCTCACGAAAGGCAATGCCAAGCTGGACCCGGCGCTGCCGGCCAAGCGACTTGTCACGGCGTGGCGTCTTTGGCTGCCCGAGGGGTGGCAAGCACCATGATTCCGCGGCAGGAAATGCTCGACCTGGCGGCAGACTTCGGTCTTGCGTCAAATGTCATTGAAAAGGATTATGCGCTGGGCTGGCTACTGGCCGGTTTTGGTCAGCACCCGGACACGCGCGACTCATGGCTTTTCAAGGGTGGTACCTGTCTCAAGAAATGTTTCTTCGAAACCTACCGCTTCTCCGAGGATCTGGACTTCACGCTGCTTGAGCATAAACATCTGGACGAAGCGTATCTTGGGAAACTCTTTCAAGAAGTCGCCGACTGGGTCTACGAGCAGACGGGGCTCGTCATGCCGCCGGAAACGCGCAAGGTGGATGTGTACACGAATCCTCGCGGCGGGAAATCGGCGGAAGGACGTATCGGTTATCGGGGCCCGCTCGGACGCGTGGGTGACGCACCGCGCATCAAGCTTGACCTGACCGATGATGAACGTGTCGTGCTCGACCCGGACAGAAGGCAGGTTCGTCACCCCTATAGCGATTGCCCTGCCGACGGGATCGTGGTCACTACTTATTCCTTCGAAGAGGTGTTTGCGGAAAAGGTCAGGGCGCTGGCTGAAAGACTGCGTCCGCGGGATCTCTATGATGTCGTAGACCTGTACCGCCGGCGAGAATTGGAGCCTGATCGCACCGCAATTCTCTCGACGTTGCAGCAGAAGTGCGAATTCAAAGCGATACCGGTTCCGACGCTGCAGTTGATTCGAGAGTCGCCGCTCGTGGGCGAGCTTCGCGCCGCATGGGAGCAGATGCTGGCCCACCAACTTCCTGAGCTACCACCCTTCGATAGCTTCTGGAGCGAGCTGCCGGAGGTCTTTGCCTGGCTGTTCGAGCAGAAGCCACGAGTCGAGCTTCCGGTTATGCGCGTCAAAGAAGAAGAGGAGCCGGTCGACATCTCGTGGCGGCCGCCGGCCATGGCGACTTCCTGGCGTAGTTTCGGTGTTTCGGCACCGCTGGAGGTGATTCGGTTTGCGGCGGAGAACCGTCTGTGTGTGGAGCTCGATTATCGGGATGGGAGCGGCAGAAGAAGTTCACGCACCGTTGAGCCGTACACGTTGTGGAGAACCCGCGAGGGCAACCTGCTGTTCTACGTGGTCAAGGTAGATACAGGAGAATTGCGCGCCTATCGCGCTGACCGAATCACCGGCGCGAGGGCTACACGTCGATCATTCATTCCTCGCTTCGTCATCGAGCCAACTGATGATGGGCCTCCTGTGGTGGCGCCGACAATCGAGGGACAGTCAATGGGTAGGCCGAGGATCGCGAAACCCTTCACTATACATAACAGACCCACGCGGCCATTATCCTCTTCCAAAGGGCCTACGCACGTATTTCGCTGCACGGTATGTGGCAAGACTTTCAGGCGCTCGTCTTATGATGGTTCTCTCAATCCACACAAGGGCAAGAATGGCTGGCCTTGTCCCGGGCGCATTGGCGCCTTCGTCAAAACGGTGCACTGATTCGCAATGAACACATCATCGATTGTCCAAAAACTCTGGAACTACTGCAACGTCCTGCGCGACGACGGTATGTCGTATGGCGACTACGTCGAACAGCTCACCTATCTGCTGTTCCTCAAAATGGCCGACGAGCGCACCAGGGCGCCGTACAACCAGAAGAGCCCGGTGCTGGATAAATACAATTGGCCGAGCCTCATCAAGAAAGACGGCGACGAGCTGTTCGATCACTACCGCCACACGCTTGAGGCACTGGGCAACCGGAAGGGCTTGCTCGGGCTGATCTTCAACAAGTCGCAGAACAAGTTCCAGGACCCGGCCAAGCTGCGGCGGCTGGTGGTCGATCTCATCGACAAGGAAGAATGGGTGTCGATGAGCGCCGACGTGAAGGGCGATGCCTACGAAGGTCTGCTGGAAAAGAACGCGCAGGACACCAAGTCCGGCGCCGGCCAGTACTTCACGCCGCGCCCACTTATTCAGGCTATTGTGGATGTCATGGCCCCGAAGCCCGGCGAGACCGTGAGCGACCCGGCCTGCGGCACCGGCGGCTTTCTGCTCGCGGCGCACGACTATGTGGTGAAGCAAAATCCCAACCTCACCAAGCCGCAAAAGACCAGGCTCAAGGAGGAAACCTTCAAGGGCTGGGAGCTGGTGCAGGCCACGGCGCGGCTGTGCGCCATGAACATGCTGCTGCACGGTATCGGCAGCCAGGACTTCGAGCCCATTGTGGTGTCCGACTCGCTGGCCGCCGACCCCGGCGACCGCTTCGACCTCGTACTTACCAATCCGCCCTTCGGCAAGAAGAGCAGCACGACGATTGTCGTCGACGTCGCTCCCGCCATCCCTGGCTCCCGCGACATTAGTGCATCCATGCACGTCAGAAGCAAAGTCAGCAAAGAGCGTGACATCGTCGAGCGCGGCGACTTCTGGACCACCACTTCGAACAAACAGCTCAACTTCGTCCAGCACGTTAAAACCCTGCTCAAGCAAAACGGCCGCGCCGCCGGTGAAACGATACGCAGAAAGTTATTGCACGAATGCGACGTCCACACCCTGCTGCGCCTGCCCACTGGCCTGTTCTACGCCCAGGGCGTGAAGGCGAACGTGCTGTTCTTCGACAAGAAACCCGCCAGCGAAACCCCGTGGACGAAGAAGCTCTGGATATACGATCTGCGTACCAACATGCACTTCACACTGAAGACTGATCCGTTGAAGCGTGAAGATCTTGATGACTTTGTAAGGTGCTACAACTCCGCCAATCGACACGAGCGAAAGGCAACGTGGCGTTCGGGGCTGGATTCCGGCTCGGAGGCCGGAATGACGGCGCAGGGTCGATGGCGCGCCTATACCTACGACGAAATCGCCGCCCGCGACAAGGTGAGCCTGGATATCTTCTGGCTCAGGGACGAGAGCCTGTCGGACTCCGACAACCTGCCCGCACCGGATATTATCGCGGCGGAGATTGTCGCGGATTTGGAAGCGGCGCTGGAGCAGTTTCGGGCGATTGCCACTGATTTGGGAGTAACCGACAATGTCGGAGGGTAACGACCGGTCACTCAGCATGTGAAAGGCGTTTGTTGGCTGGCGCTCCAGCGTTACCCTTTAAGGATAAGAAAGGAGAGTGGGTACTGCTACGCAATCTCAAGGGCGGCTGGTTTGTGTTGAAGCCTTTGAGCATAAAATGAATTAAATGGGCTGGCTCGATTTTTTAAAACCAGCCTAAAAACCTCGCTTCATATGCGCGCTCATGGAGGATCGTCAATGTCACTGTTGTTTTCCGCAACTGTTCTTGGACCACTGAAATTACAGAATCGCCTCGTCATGTGTCCGCTGACGCGTAACCGTGCGACGGACAATATTCCCAACGCGCTGATGGCGCAGTACTACGCGCAGCGGGCGTCGGTGGGGCTGATCATCACCGAAGGCACGTCGCCGTCGCCGAACGGTCTCGGGTATCCGCGGATTCCGGGGATGTTTTCGCCGGCGCAGGTGAAGGGGTGGAAGGCGGTTACCGACGGGGTGCATGCGCAGGGGGCGAAGATGTTTGTGCAGTTCATGCACTGCGGGCGTATTGCGCATCCGCTTAATCTGCCCGCGGGCGCGCGTGTGCTGGCGCCTTCGGCGGTCGCGGCCGCCGGGCAGATGTATACGGATGCCAAGGGCCTGCAGCCGCATCCCGTGCCGCAGGCGATGACGGAGGCGGACATCAAGGCGACGATCGCGGAATATGCGCAGGCCGCGAAGAACGCGATGACAGCGGGATTTGACGGCATCGAACTGCACAGCGCGAACGGGTATCTACTGGAGCAATTCATCCGCCCGAATTCGAATCAGCGCACGGACCGTTACGGCGGGGCTATCGGGAACCGCGCGCGCTTTGTACTGGAAGTGGCCGAGGCGGTGATCGCCGCGATCGGCAAGGACAGGGTCGGCATACGTCTGTCGCCGTTCGGGGTGTTCAACGACATGCCGCTGCACCCGGAGATGGAAGCGGACTACACGTATCTGGCGCAACAGCTCAATGCGCGCGGGCTGCTGTATATCCACCTTGTCGATCACTCGCCGCAGGGCGCGCCGCCGGTGCCGGCGTCGATGAAGGCGACGTTTCGCCAAACGTTCAAGCGCACACTGATACTGTCCGGCGGTTACGATGCCGCGCGCGCCGAGAGCGATCTCGCCGCGGGCAAGTGTGATCTGATCGCCGTCGGGCGGCCGATGCTCGCCAACCCGGATATGGTGACACGGTGGAAGACCGGCGCGGCGTTGAACACGCCGGACAGTGCGACGTTCTACACGCCGGGGCCCAAGGGGTATACCGATTATCCGACGCTGAATGGATAGGGACGGGGCGGTGTCGGGAACGGCCGCCGGGGAATGCGGCGCGAGGTGCGGGGTCGGACCGCGTTAATCATCTGGTAACAAAACGATACCGGCCATAATCAGCGAGGATTCGCGCGTTAGGCGCCGCATTTTAATTTCAGAATCGTTACTCTAACCGGGTAACGATTCATGGGAACGCACCATCATGACTGAATCAGCACCCCCTTCAATTGCAGCGCAGGCATTCCGCCTCGCCGCGTTTCTGGCCGCCCCCGAGCGGCCGGTGGGGACAGCAGTGGTTTAGTGCCACTAATGTCTGCTGGCCGGGCTCAAAGACGAGCGGCTACGCAATGGCCGAGTAACTCACTTCAAGCACGCAAACTATTATTCTGCCACCCGGTGTCTGTACCTGAATTTCATCATCCACGGTTTTTTTCATGAGTGACTTCGCTAAAGGGGAATCCATACTGATGTATCCCTTCTTAGCGTTGGTCTCATCCGGGCCAACGATACGATAGACGGTTTCGTTGCCGTCGCTATCCGCCAGTCGCACCCAGGCGCCAAAATAGATTTTATTTTTATCGGTCGGGGTTTGGTTTACCTGGGTAAGGGCAGGCAGACGTTTTTGTAAGTATTTAATGCGCCGGTCAAGCTCGCGAAGTTCTTTTTTTCGATAGATATATTCCGCGTTTTCCGAGCGATCCCCTTCGGCGGCTGCCGCGGTCAACGCGGCGGTCACCGTTGCTCGACGTTTCCAGATGCCTTGCAGTTCCTCCTCCAGGGCCTTGTAGCCCTCGGGTGTGATGTAGGCAGCGCTTGCGGGTTGGGGTGGTCGGTATCGTGACATGGGAATAGATAGTGGCTGTTCATGAAGGGACGGATCATCTGGCAATCAACCGTATCACATTTGTCGGGATGATCGCGGCGTGGCCGCATTTGCTTGGCCGCTTCGTCGGGCATGTCCGCTTGCCCGGCCGGGATGACGGACTGCATCGGGCATGTCCGCTCGTTTAGCCGGGATAACGTTTTCCCGAGTCTGTCATTCCGGGCAGAGCGTAGCGACGACCCGGAATCCAGTCTCTCAGATTACGAACGGCCCGCGTTATGGGTGCAGTACATCGACTCCGTTACGGGCTGGATCCCGGCTCGCGCTCACTCCGCTCGCTTGGCCGGGATGACGGTGTGTGTTTCGGTGAGCCGCTTCAGCCGGAATGACGGCGATAATTATTGCAGCAGCACACTGAACGGCACGTAATCCACCATTTGTCCTTCATGAAGCTTGTCCGGGGTCGGACTAGGCTAATTACTTGAAAACCAGCATAAACAGACCATAATCAGGGTCCATTCTGACTTTAGAAGCCGCGATTCAAGGTCAGAATCGTTGTTCTATTATAGAGTAACGCTGCACCGGATTCCTGTTTGCGATCGCCTGTTTGCCGGACATGGTGCAGCCGTCTGAGTGACTGTCGCTGATGTTTAATGAGCAGGAGGGTGGTTACGCGGCACCGGACGAACCGCTGCGTTCGCAACCGATGCGGTTCCCGGTATTCAGTTTCGTCGCATCCTGATTATGCTGAGCGCCGATGATTTCCGGCTTGAAAAGTCCTGATAAGGGACCTAAAGTACCCATATTGGGACTTATCCGGAGACAGTATTGGACACGATTTCCTTAGGCGACGCGCTGTTTACCAAAACCCAGCAGAAGCTGCTTGGCCTGTTGTACGGACGGCCCGGAGAAACATTCTATTTGAACGAGATTGTTCGCCTGGCGAACGTGGGAAAGGGCACGATCAAACGCGAACTGGAAAGAATGCAGGCGGCAGGCCTGGTAACCGTTGAGCGCATCGGCAACCAGAACCATTACCAGGCGAATGCTGACTGTCCAATCTACGCCGAGCTACTCGTCATCGTGCGCAAGACGTTTGGTGTTGTGGGTGTGCTCCAGTTTGTCCTGGAGCCATTGGTCGACAAAATCGATCTGGCGTTTGTGTACGGCTCGGTCGCCAGGGGTAGTATGACGGCAAGCAGCGATATCGATTTGCTGGTGATTACCGATCAACTGGCGTACTCGGACTTGATGGGCGTGTTATTGGTAGCGGAGGAGTTGTTGGGCCGGCCTGTTAACCCTTCCGTTTATGATATGGCCCAGTTCAAGCGCAAGTGGCGTGACGGGAATGCGTTTGTGTCAAAGATAATGAAGCAACCGAAGTTGTGGATTAAAGGTTCCGCGAGTGGCATCAAGAAATCTCGATAATCTGGTAAAGATCGGCCAGCTCAAGGTTGAACCACCGGATCAGGCCGAGTTTGACGGCATGGTGCGCTCGGCAAGAAACAAGCTGCGCGATGCCGGGGTCAAGGGTATATCCGATGACGGCCGTTTCTTTCTGGCCTATAGTGCTGCGCACTCGCTGGCTCTGGCGGCGATGCGTTGGCACGGCTATCGGTCAGAAAAGCGCTATCTCGTATTTCAATGTCTGGAACATACCGTTGGTATGGACAAAGCGAAGTGGCGGGTGCTGGATCAGTGCCACAAGCAGCGCAACCTGGCGGAGTATGAAGGGCATCTGGAAATCCCGATGCAGTTGTTGAACGAATTGATCAAGGTCACGGAAGAGTTGTTGAAACTGGTTGACGCACAGGGGCCAGTGGCGAAGAAGTAGCGACTCCGGTTGCTGATAATGTAGATTGATCTTCGTCTTACTGGCGTTGCCCCGTATTCAAGAATCTGGAACCAGGCGGCGCTATCTGAGCTGATCATCGGATACCTTGACCGGGCGCAGAACTTTCTCGCGGTCCGGCAGGTTCGGGGCCGGACCAGGTTAATCATCTGGTAACAAAACGATACCGGCCATAACCGGCGTGGCTTCGCGCGTTAGAAGCCGCATTTTAATTTCAGAATCGTTACTCTAACCGGGTAACGCTCCGCAGGAACGCACCATTCTGACCGAATCACCCCCCTTCACTTGCAACGCAGGCCGCCCGGCTTGAGGTGTTTCTTGCGGCGCCCGGGCCGTCGGAAGGCGCGCTGCGTTGTTGACCGCTGGCGACGTTGGCATTGCAAAACGCGGGGCTAGTTCGGCCCGGTCACTGCCGGGGATGAGGCGACGGGTTCGTCGCCGGCGGCGGTGTCGGTCTTGAGTATGACCACGCGCCGCGCGAACGGTATCTCGATGCCTTCGCGGTCGAAGGCCTCCTTGATCAGTTTGCGATAGTCGCGCGCCACGGCGCCGTGGCGCCCCGGCTTTACCCGGGTGACGGTTCGGATCAACAGGTCGGATTCGTTGAAGCGCTGCAGGCCATCGACCTCGGTCGATGCCAGTACGTCGCGATTGCCCTGTTTCAACTCCTCGCCTGCCTGGCGCAGCACCTGAAAGACCTGATCGAGATTGGCGTCGTAGGAAACGCTGACTTCGACGACGGCGTTGGTGTATCCCTTGGAGAAATTCACGACGTTCCCCAGCTGGCCGTTACGGATGATGTGCAACTGCCCGTTGGGATCGCGGATACGCGTGGTGCGCATCTCGATCGCCTCCACGATGCCGCGCCCCGTGCCGGTCTCGACGTAGTCGCCGACCAGATACAGATTCTCGAACAGGATGAAAAACCCCGAGACGATGTCGTTGATGAGCGGCTGGGCGCCGAGGCCGATGACGACACCGACGATGCCGGCGCCGGCGAGCAGCGGCCACGGATTAAGGTTCAGCGCGCCGAGGACCAGCACGAAGGCGACGAAGTAGACGCCGTACTTCAGCAGATTCTTGATGATAGGAGTAATGGTCATGTGCCGCTGCTGCTCGGCGATGCTGACGTCGTCGGGCATGGCCATGGACTTGTCGACCAGCAGATGCACCAGCTCCACCGCGACACGCGCCAGGAAGATAATGCCGATGGCCTGCACCACGCCCGGGCCGTATTTGGAGTATTCGGCGCTGAGCTCCAGCTGCAGCATTACCAGGCTGGCGACCACCACATAAATAATGTACTCGAGGCTGCGCCGCAGCAGCGGTATCAGCATGCGCAGCCGTTCATACTTGCCGAGCCAGTTTTCCGGCCTTGCGTAGCGCACGCTCAGTGCGTCGAGACTGTCGACTATGGCCGATACGGCGGTCACCATTAACAGGCCGGCATTGACCAGCAGGTAGATCTTCAGCGCGACGGTCAGGCCGTTCGGTATCGCGGGCGGCAGCGACAACAGACGCGCGGCGACGATGATTACCAGCAACCATGCACCGTTGCCCAGACTGCGCGCCAGCAGAGAGAAGAACCGCTCGATGCTGGCGTCGTTGGACCGGATGCGCTCATAGGCGAGGGCGCGCATTTTGATATTGCCGAGCAGGCGCCGCACGAACCGGATGACGAGGCCAGCCGCTATCGCCAGGCCGATGACTTTGGCCACGGCGAGCGCCGCCGACTGCACGGAGTCCGGCGGCAGATTCGCGAGCCACGCGCGGGCCATCTCGTAAATATCCTGCCCCTGATAGATCAGATAGCCATTACCGGCGACCACCAGCAAACATACCATCAGCAACGTGAGAAACAACAGCCAGTTGCTGGCGCGCTGCAACGCCCTGGCGCGCGGCGCATATGTGCTGAACCGGGGTATAACGTGAATGCGGCCAAGGAGCAGCCTGATCGCCAGGAACAGCAACAGAAAAACCAGCACCAACGCGCCGATTTCGGCGCCGATGACGGCGAGTTCACGATAGCCGGTCAGGCTGGTTAACAGTTTTTCCATGTTCGCAGTCCTTTTGTTCCTGATCTTGTGTTTACCGCGAAAAATATACCGGGCGCGCGCCGGCGGAAGCGTTACTGCAACAGCGTACTGAACGGCACGTAATCCACCATCTGTCCTTCCGTTACCGTCTGGTTCTCCGGGACGCGCACGAAGCCATCGGCCCACGTTGTTGAGCTGAGTACGCCTGATCCCTGATGTTTATAGATTTCCGCGACCATCGCTGCGCCGTCACCGGTGAGGCGCGCGCGCAGGTATTCACGGCGCGTGTCGGGGCGGTCGCGTTTGAATGCGGCGCGCACGCTCAGGAAACGCGGCAGCACGTCGGTGATGCCCTGACGGCGCAACAGGTACGGCCGCGCGTATAAACAGCCGGTGACGAATACGGACACCGGATTGCCTGGCAGGCCGATGACCGGTGTTTCAGCAATGCGCCCGAACGCGAGCGGTTTGCCGGGTTTGATCGCGATGCGCCACAGTTGCAGCGTGCCGATGGCTTCAATCGCATTACGCACGTGATCTTCCTCGCCGACCGAGACGCCGCCGCTGCTGATGATGACGTCCGCATGGGCGGCGGCGTCGCGCAGCGCGGCGCAGACGGCATCGAAGTCGTCCGGCACGATGCCGGGATCGATCACGTCGAAGCCCCATGCGCGCAGCAGGCCGGTCAGGACGTAGCGGTTGGAGTCGTAGATCTTGCCGGGCGACAGCGGTTGGCCGGGCGTAATGAGTTCATCGCCCGTGATCAGCAGCGCAACGCGCAAGCGGCGAAACACCGGCAGTGTGGCGCAGCCGACGGAGGCGGCGAGGCCGAGATGTTGTGGCGCGAGCCGGATGCCGGCCGGCAGGATCGCGGTGCCGGCCTTGATGTCCTCGCCGGCGCGACGGATGTTTTGTCCGGCGCTGACCGGTTTGTTGATGGTCACGATGTCGCCATGACGCTCGCAGTGCTCCTGCATCACCACCGCGTCCGCGCCGGGCGGAATCGCTGCGCCGGTGAATATGCGTGCCGCCGTGCCGGCTGCGAGCGGCGTGCCGGTGGCGCCGGCGGCGATACGTTGCGAGACGGGTAATTGTGCCGGGATGGCGGTCAGGTCGCGGTGACGGATCGCATAACCGTCCATCGCGCTGTTGTCCGCTGCTGGCACGCCGATCGACGACCGTTGCGCGAGCGCGAGCACCCGTCCCAGCGCGGCGTCGGTCGGGACGGATTCGATCGTGTCGACCGGTCGGGCATGGGCGAGCAATTGCTCCAGCGCCTCGTCTTCACTTAACAACGTCTCGGAATATGGCGGCATGATGGTTGACCGGGGACATTCTGCGGGCGCTCCATTATAGGGTCTCGGCCAGGGCGCATCAACACAGGTGTCGAATTGCTCCGGCTTCGAACACTGCCGGATTCGTTACGCCGGTACTGTTTCAATAACGAACAGGTGTCTGTTGCGCAAGCCGGGCTACTGCTTCCGGACCGTGTCGCAGACCGATGAACAAGCGCGCATAATAGGTTTTGACCGAGAAAACCATGAAATGGCACAATGCCCGCACTTGGCCTTGGCTGAAAATCAGATTGTTGTATTCAGGAGTACAAAGATAATGGTGACACGTAACGCTTTTCGATCACGGAAAATGACCGCTGGCGCGTGCTTTGCCGTCGGCATGACGACGGCGCTGTCAGTAACGACACCGCAGGCAGCCGGGACGATCCCGACGGCAAGACGGCGATCGATCTGCGCTACCGGTACGAGTACGTCAATCAGGACGGCGTTCAGAAGGACGCCGGGGCATCGACGTTACGCACCCGGCTCGGTTATACCACGGCGGCTTTCGAGGATTTTACAGCAATGCTCGAATTCGAGGATATCAGCGTCATCGGTACCGAGCGTTACGACAGTACACTGAACGGAAAAACATCGTACGCCGTTGTCATGGACCCGCCGCTGACGGAGGTCAACCGCGCGTTTGTGCAGTTCGACGGCGTGGAGGACACCGTATTGCGTGCCGGCCGGCAGCGTATCGTGCTGGGCAATCAGCGCTTTGCAGGTAACGATAGCTGGCGCCAGAACGAGCAGACGTTTGATGCGTTGTCGGCCGTCAATAAGACCCTGGTCGACACCGAACTGACCTACGCCTTTGTCACCCACGTGAATACGGTAGCCGGCGCGATGCTGGAGTCGAAGTCGCATCTTTTCCAGGCTGCGTATACCGGTCTGCCGGTTGGCAGAGTCGACGGTTATCTGTACCTGCTGGATCTGAACGGCGCGGCGGAGGACTCGGCCACTTTCGGCGCCCGCTTCAGTGGCAAGCAGGTATATGACCAGTGGACCAGCCTGATCTATGCCGTCGAGCTGGCGACGCAGAGCGATTATGCCGACGCGCCCTCGTCGGCGGACGCGGATTATTTGGCATTCGAGATCGGCGGCGACACCAGTGGTGTGACTGCCATGTTCGGCTATGAGGCGCTGGGCGGAGATGGCGTGTACGGCTTCCAGACGCCGCTCGCGACGAAGCACGCGTTCAACGGCTGGGCCGACAAGTTTCTGGTGACGCCCGCCAACGGACTCCGGGACATCTATGTGTCGTTGGGCACCGATATCGGGACGTTAAGCATGCTCGGCGTGTATCATGATTTCTCGCCGGAATCGGGCGGTGCGGACTTCGGTTCGGAATTTGATTTTGTCATCACCAGAAAGTTTGCGCATTATTACGATGTCGGGGTCAAGTTCGCCGCCTATAGCGCGGATAATTTCGACAAGGACACCAACAAGATCTGGACCTGGGTCAGCACGGCATTTTAAATGTGATGGCGAAAGCGCGGCAGCAATGGAAAAGTTTTTGCCGGGGCGCTTGATCGGCGGTCACGCGGCAGGCAGGGCGTCGGCATGTATATAGGGCCGGGACAATCCTTGCGCGGATAACGCCTGGTATGCCGCCAGTACCATTTCGCGCGGGCCGCTTGCGTATACCTCGTGATCCGCGATATCGCTGACTTCCTGCAGTACCGCGTCCTGGACATAGCCGGTTTTGCCTTGCCAGCGCTGTGCATCGCCATCGTTCGACAAGACCGGCGTGTAGCGGAATGAGGCGCAGCGACTGGCCCAGCGTTCCAGCAACGGTAACATGTAGAGGTCCTGCTCCCGGCGTGCGCCCCAATAGAGGTGGATACCACGGCCATCGGATTTCTGCAGCGCGTCTTCGGCGAGCGCCTTGATCTGGCCGAAGCCGGTGCCGGCGGCCAGCAGTATCAAGGGCCGGCGCGACGTGGGGTCGAGCGTACAACTACCGTAAGGTCCGCTGATGACGAGCACTCCGTCGACCACGGCCTGGCGAAACAGCTCGTTGAAGGCGTCGCTGCTGCGTTTGATTTTGATGTGCAATTCGATGTCGCCGCGCTGTTCCGGCGCGCTGGCAATCGAAATCGGCAGAACCAGTTCATTAGTCAGATGTAGCTTCACGTACTGGCCGGCACGATACGTCAACCGTTGGCCGGAGCCAGGACGCAGAAACAGCTGGATAACGTCGGTCGTGACAAATTGGGCTTCGCGGACGTTGCAGTAGATTTTCGGTGGAACTTTTTCTGTATTCATCGCTTGACCCATTTTCCGTTACTTGTGAAACCCATGGCTAGCCCGTCATTCCGGGCGGAGCGTAGCGGAGACCCGGCATCCATTGCTATTAGTGGGACTGGATTCCAGCTTTCGCTGGAATGACAAAGATGGATTGCATCGGAGCGTAGGATGCGGCGAACGTAGTGAACCGCATCGGTCGCGAACGATGCGGTTCGTTCCTCACTGCATCCTGCGACTGATTGCTTGCCAAACCGCATGGCATCACTCTCCCGGAAAGCGGCGGCCGCTATCGACGTAGAGCTGCCAGGCGACTTGCCGGATGCGCCGCGTGACGAGTTTTTCGATGGCCAGTCCGGCGAGCGCGCCACACAGAAACATTCCTGCCATGCCCGATGCGGAGTGTGGCGCGGCGAGTCCGAGGCCGGTGGCAGCAATCACGGCGATAGCTAGATACATCGACGCAATTCGCACCGACTGGTTGCGCAGATCGCGTACCAGCAATCGGTCCTGTATGGTCAGTTCCGGCCCCGCGGTCCCGTTCATCTAGGCGACCGCCGCTGTTACAGGCGCCATGAACGAATCGCCTATCTCGGCCGGCGAATGCGCCCGGTTCAGATAGTAGATGCCGACGTCGTTGCATATCAGATCGCAGATCAGCCGGAAGCTCGCCATGACCGTCTGCATGTCCTGCGGATAGACATAGTAAAGCCGCGGCAGAGGGTTCTGTGACCAGTAGCGGTCATCCGGCACATCGGCACAGGGTTCCTTGATGACTTCGTTGGCGATAAATTTGTACTGATAGGCCTTTTGCAGGCGCTTGATCAGAAAGTCGCGCTGTACCGTGGTGTAAAGATCCAGGCCATGTGCGTTGGCGATAATATGGCTGCCGATGATCAGGCCGGCGAACGCGACCGCCCGTACCGGGCCGTTGCAGTGCTTGTCGACTGCCAGGCTGCACATCTCGGCGACCTTCAACGGATTGCCGTCGAAATAGTCCTGCCAGTGTTTTGGCCGGAAGAACCGCTCGCTGGGCAACAGGCGGTGGTTGTCGCGCAGGCGTATATTCAGATTCGCCACGACCTCGTCGTCGGCGACGATCACGATACCCGCATCGTAATCGTCCGACATTTTTTTGGTGCCCCAGATGTCATGGTAGGCGGATTTGGCCAGCGCGCGTCCTTGTTGAAACAGTGGCGTGCCGGGTTCGACAATATGGATTTGTACCTTGTTGCCGGGTTCCTGCGTGAGTTGGCGTAACATTGCGATAACTCCCTGTGTCGTTAACTGGGCGGCGAGCCTGGACCGCCGCCCCGTACGATTGCCTATGACTCGAACGAACGCAGCGACAGCCCTTTGTAGAGCATGTGCACGGTGTTCATGTGATCGATCACCTCGCGGTAGTCCTCCTCGGTGGTAACGAGCGTGTTCAGCACCTCGATGTTGTCGATGGAGTGGCCCTGGTCGACGAGGTAGTGGTAGTAGATGAACGCGTTGTCCGAGCGATCCGAGTTGAACAGCTTGGTCAGCAGCTTGACGAACTTCGGTGAGTGCTGGGCGATGAAGAACTCGAGGTAGAACGAGTAGCCGAGAAACCCGACAAACGGCTTGCGTGCCAGGCGGTCAAACTGGATCGCGACCAGCGCCTTGGTTTCAGGATAGACATCGCTGTAGACGTCGATCGCATCGCGTTTTCCCATATGCAGAATGTCCTGCAGTGCCCAGAGCTCATGACCTTCCTCTTCGTCGATGTCGTGGTCCAGCATTTTCATGAACTTGTTTTCCTGGGAATCGACATGCGACATGGAGACGCCGTTGTCCCGCATGTGACCGGCGAGGCGATCGGTAAACAGGCGCTCGAAGGTCGGCGTGTAGCGGGTGTGATACCAGCCCTGTACCAGGTAGTTGGTATAGCCCTGCTTGGAGACCTTGCCGGTCAGCGCCAGCTTCATGACCGCCTTCTCGTAGTCCTTGTGCAGCTTCTGCATGTGGTCAAGGATGGCCTTGGTAAAGCCGTGTACGCCCTTGAGCGCCTGTTCCAGCTTCGCGGCTTCCCGCGAGATGCGGTCCGACGGCAGGTTCTCGAGGATGGAGGAAAGCTTGTTCAGCTTCTCCAGGCGCGATCCCTGGTGGTTCAGTTCCGCTTCGATACGAAACTTCCGGTCCAGGTATTCCTTCGCCGGCGGCGTCCAGCTGGTGTCGACTTGTTTAAGCGCTAGTTGTGACATGATTCCGATCTCCCGAAGTTGTGGTTCCCGTTGGCCGGGTTGATTGCCGCATCTGTTGCGGTACGGGGGACATTGTCGTGATTGACGACGGTAGCGGCGATGAGATTAGGCACAGTCGCGCTGTGAAATATTACCGGGGAGGCCGGCCCGTACGACTGGAACTCGCCCCGTTGCATCGAATTCCCAGGCATGTCGGTCTGCACCACGAGCGATCTTTTGATCTTCGGACGTAACAGTTGTGGTGCAACCGCGGCATCGCACCAGGCCGTTTCAGCCGGGAAACAGCGTATTTCCTGCGAAATAGTGCTACCTCGTAGTCTTGGCACACATCTGGCAATGCCCGTTCATCCGGATGACGGATACGTAGTGCCTGCTCTGGACGGATGCAGTG
The DNA here is from genome assembly GCA_023266115.1 of Gammaproteobacteria bacterium. Classification (GTDB taxonomy): domain Bacteria; phylum Pseudomonadota; class Gammaproteobacteria; order VBWC01; family VBWC01; genus VBWC01. The sequence goes on along the minus strand of JAHFRU010000007.1, from coordinate 15,838 downwards.
ACGCATCTCCCGGCAACGACGCCGCAGCGACGGGCAGTGGGCGTGATGCGCAGACCGGGTCCCGCGTGTGCGCAACACGTGACTGATTCAATGGTGCGACTTTGCAGGGGAACATGATGAACCACTCATACAGGCAGAAGGGCAGGACAGGAAGTTTATTATCATTGGCGGTTGCCGGTGCATCGATAGCGCTGCCGGCGGCGGTCTCCGCCGATACGTTTCGTCAGGCGATCACCGAAGGAAAAGCGAGCGCCGATCTCCGCTACCGGTACGAATACGTGGATCAGGACGGGCTGACGCAGCAGGCCGGTGCATCGACGCTGCGCACTGCGCTGGGCTATGCGACGAAGCCGTGGTACGACGCCGGCGCGTTTATCGAATTCGAGGATATCTCGGTGGTCGGCACCGAGCGCTACAATAGCAGCGTGAACGGCAAGACCGGCTATCCGGTTGTGTCCGATCCGGCGGGCACCGAGGTCAATCAGGCGTTTCTTGAATATGCCGGCGTCGCCGCCACTAAAATTCGGTTGGGCAGACAGCGGATCATCTACGACAACGCGCGTTTTATCGGTAATGTCGGCTGGCGACAGAATGAACAGACCTTTGACGGCTTTTCCATCGTCAACAAGTCGCTTGCCGATACCACGCTGAACTACGCCTATCTCACCAACGTGAACACGATTACCGGCGCGAATCTGGAGTCCGACGCGCTGCACCTGATCAACGTGTCTTACGGCGGTCTCAAGGCCGGTACGCTGACAGCCTATGCCTATCTGTTCGATTTCGAAACGGCGACCGATACGCAGACGCTCGGCGCGCGGTTCAATGGTTCCACCGCGGTGTCGGAAGGCGTCAAGACTGTGTACGCGGTCGAATACGCGAGCCAATCGGACTACGCAGATGCACCGTCGACTGTCGATGCGGACTACCTGCTGGTGGAGGCCGGTGCGGGCATCGGCGCGAGCACGATCAAGGTCGGTTATGAAGTGCTGTCGGGCGACGGTGTGTATGCGTTCCAGACGCCGCTCGCGACCAAGCACGCGTTCAACGGCTGGGCGGACAAGTTTCTGACGACGCCGGTCAATGGACTTGAGGATCTGTATTTCTCGGTCGAGTCGACGCTCAGCGGCGTCAAGGTGGCGGCTGTCTATCACGACTTCACCGCCGACCAGGGTGGCGCGGACTACGGATCGGAGATCGATCTGCTGGCGGCCACGAAACTCGCTAAGGACTACAGCGTCGGCGTCAAGTACGCCGGTTACAGCACCGACGGTTTTTCCGTCGACACCGACAAGATCTGGCTATGGACAGGCACATCATTTTGATAGAACGATCCGGATAGTTGCCCAGATATGCCAAACGCAAAGAGGTGCTCCATGTTGTTGTTATACGATCCGTGCGAGATGGATGACGTGATGCTGGAAAAGGAACTGGCGTCGGGTGGCGATGTGGTGGTCGTGAAATCGTTGCCGGAGCTGAGGGCCGCGGCGGAGAAAATCGGTGTGGAGCTGCTGGTCTGCCATGTGGGTGATATCGATATGTCTCTGCTGGAGACGCTGCGGATCTTTATCCAGCAGTATCCCTTGCCGGTGGTGGTGATCTCGGTCCGCCTGGACAGGAAACAGATCGTGGATGCCGCCCGGGCAGGCGTCGCGATGTGTGTGACACGCGACATGGCGGCTGGAAACATTGCATTGATACTGGAGATGGCCAGGGTCAGGCACGACGAAAATGGGCGGCATCGGCGCGAAATGCATCAGATGCAGGTGCAGCTCACCGAGCGCAAGTTGATCGAACGCGCCAAGGGTATCGTCATGAAACAGCGTGGGGCCACCGAAGAAGAGGCCTATCGCGCGCTGCGTCGGGTGGCGATGAACTCGAATCAGCGGCTGTATGACATCGCCAGAGGCATCGTGACGGCGGCTGAACTGTTAGGTTGACAGTACCTTTACGGCGGCTCAACGGCGAGCCGCGCAAGACAGACATCAGGACGGATCAATGGCGATCTGTCCGTATCGGGCAAAGGCGCCCCTGCTTCGGGATCGTGTGATCCTGCGACAGGGGCGCTTTTTTTTCGGAATGTGACTAGAGGAGAGTATGCGATGAGCAGTGACAAGAAAGATCCGCAACCGTCAGATCAGCAGGATGCCCGGCCCGGTGTGTCGCGGCGTGATTTTCTCAGGACCGGCGGCGCGCTGCTCGGTAGTTTTGGGCTGATGTCGATGGCGCCGCCGGGTCTGCGCGGCGCGGCCTGGGCGGCGGGCTCGGACGCGCCGGAGAAGACGGATCTGAAGATCGGTTTCATCCCGCTGACCGATTGCGCCAGCGTGGTGATGGCGGGTGAACTGGGGCTGTTCAAGAAATATGGTCTCAACGTCACCGTGTCCAAGGAGGCAAGCTGGGCCGCGGTGCGCGACAAGCTGGTGAGTGGCGAGCTGGATGCGGCGCACGTGCTTTATGGTCTGATCTATGGCGTGACGCTGGGCATCGGCGGCCAGCAGAAGGATATGGCCACGTTGATGTGCCTCAACAATAACGGTCAGGCCATCACGCTCGCCAATCCTCTCAAGGATAAAGGTGTTACTGACGGCGCGTCGCTCAAGAAGCTGGTGGATGCCGAGAAGCGCGATTACACCTTCGCGCAGACTTTTCCCACCGGCACGCATGCGATGTGGCTTTACTACTGGCTCGCCGCTCACGGCATCAATCCGTTCTCGGACGTGAAGACCATCGTCGTGCCGCCGCCGCAGATGGTGGCAAACATGCGCGTCGGCAACATGGACGGCTTCTGCGTCGGCGAGCCGTGGAACGCGCGCGCGATCGCCGACAAGATCGGCTTCACGGCCATCACCACGCAGGAGATCTGGAAGGATCATCCGGAAAAGGTGCTGGGCACGACGCTGGAGTTCGTACAGAAATATCCCAATACCACGCGCGCGATGATCATGGCGGTACTGGAGGCGTCCATGTATATCGACACCACGGCCAACCGCGCATCGGTGGCCAAGGTCATTTCGAGCAAGTCCTGGGTGAACGCGCCGGAGGAGGTGATCGAGGGACGCTTCCTCGGGCACTATGACAACGGCATCGGCAAGCAGTGGCAGGATCCCGATTACATGAAGTTCTACAACGACGGGGCGGTGAACTTTCCGTATCTGTCCGACGGCATGTGGTTCCTGACGCAGCACCGGCGCTGGGGGCTGCTGCAAAGCGATCCGGATTATTTGGCCGTGGCGAAGAAGATCAATCAGATCGATCTTTACAAACAGGCCGCGACGCAGCTCAAGGTGCCCGTGCCCAGGGATGTGATGCGCAGCAGCAAGCTGTTCGACGGCGCTGTCTGGAACGGTAAGGACCCGAAGGGGTATGCCGCAGGGTTCAAGATCAAGGGAAATTCTGACAATTGAGAATCGTCGATGAGGATGGCATAGCTAAAGATCGTCATTCCCGCGAAAGCGCGACTGCATGGATGCAGGAGGTAGGGCGGCGTCGGGAACAGCCGCCGAGGAATCCAGTCCATCTAATAACCGCTGGATTCCGGGTCTTCGCTTCGCTACGCCCGGAATGCTGAATTAGTCATAGTTTCCCAAGGTGCAGTGACAGAGGATAAATGCGCGTCGTTTCTCGTATGGAGGGTTAAGTCGTGACAGTAGTGGTTATGAAGAATGTGCCGGACTCGTCGCATGTGGCCGACTCGACGGCGGTGAAGACGGCCGTGATCATTCCGCCGGTGGAAGCGCCGCCGCTATCCGTATCGCGAGTGGCGCAGGTCGGCCAGTGGTTTGGTTGTACAGCGTTGCCGCGTGTAATCGGGCTGGCGCTGTTCGTGCTCGTCTGGGCGTTGATCGCGAGTGGCGGCAACGGTCTGCCCGGGCCGGCGCAGACCTGGACGTCGGCGGTCGAGGTGTTCAGCGATCCGTTCTATGACAACGGCCCGAATGACAAGGGCATCGGCTGGAACATCCTCAGCTCGCTGGAGCGGGTCGGCATCGGCTTCGGACTCGCGGCGCTGATCGGTATTCCGCTGGGCTTCATCATTGGTCGCGTGGCGTTCATCAACGGCATGCTGTCGCCGATCATTTCGCTGCTGCGGCCGGTGTCGCCGCTGGCGTGGCTGCCGATCGGATTGCTGGTGTTCAAGCAGGCGGATCCGGCGGCGATCTGGGTGATTTTCATCTCCAGCATCTGGCCGATGATCATCAACACCGCGGTCGGCGTCGGCAAGGTGCCGGAGGACTATCTGAACGTCGCGCGCATGCTGAATCTGTCGGAATGGAAAATCCTGACGACGATTTTGCTGCCGGCGACGATGCCCTATGTGATGACAGGCATACGTCTGTCCATCGGCGTGGCCTGGCTGGTGATCGTCGCGGCGGAGATGCTGACTGGCGGTGTCGGTCTCGGCTTCTGGGTGTGGGACGAGTGGAACAACCTGAACGTCGAGCACATCATCATCGCGATCTTCGTCGTCGGCATCATCGGCCTGGTGCTGGAACAGTTGCTGCTGTTGCTGGCGCGACGCTATAACTACTGATTGTGGAGAAGTCATGAGTAAATACGTGCAGATAGAAAACGTGCAGATGGTGTTCAACACACGGTCGGGCCGCTACGTGGCACTGAAGGACGTGGATCTGACGATCAGCCAGGGCGAGTTCGTCTCCATCATCGGCCATTCGGGCTGCGGCAAGTCTACGCTGCTGAATCTCGTCGCCGGGTTGATCGCGCCGACCGGCGGCGCGCTGCTGTGCGCCGGACGCGAGATCGCCGGGCCCGGGCCGGAACGCGGGGTGGTGTTCCAGAATCATTCGCTGCTGCCGTGGCTGACGTGCGCGGACAACGTCTACCTTGCGGTGGAGCGCGTCTTCGGCGGCAAGGAGAGCAAGGCCGACCTCAAGCGACGAGTCGCGGAGGCGCTGGAACTGGTCGGCCTGAGCCCCGCCGCCCACAAACTGCCCCAAGAAATCTCGGGCGGTATGAAACAGCGCGTCGGCATCGCGCGCGCGTTGTCCATGCAGCCCAAGGTGTTGCTTCTGGACGAGCCGTTCGGCGCGCTGGACGCGCTGACGCGCGCGACTTTGCAGGACTCGCTGATGGAGATTCACGCCGGGTTGGGTAATACCGTCATCATGGTCACGCATGATGTCGACGAGGCCGTGCTACTCTCGGACCGGATCGTCATGATGACCAACGGTCCGGCGGCGACGGTCGGTGAGGTGCTGGATGTCGGGCTCCGGCGCCCGCGTAACCGTGTCGTGCTGGCAGATAACGTTGACTACAATCGCTATCGCTCGGAAGTGCTGAAGTTTCTGTACCAGCGTCAGAAGCGACAGGTGGCCTAGCGTCGAGTCAAGCACTGTCAAATCGCCATTTATCGGTATGACAGCAATCTGCGGTTTTCCGGGTGGCGCCGATCCTTGTCGGGCATCGTGTCGTGGTCGATAGTTTTCATCCCGGGCGATCTATGGCATGTGGAGCGTCTCGTCGAGGAAACTGTCGCACGGTCTGAAAGAGGATCGAGCGAGGGCCTATGCCGCCGGCGTGTCTCGTTTCGACGACCTTATCGCGGCCCGATGACCCGCGTCGATTGTTTGAGCGTGACACCAATACTATCGAGAATTACCTATAAGCATGACACGTCCAACGGCTGTCATTACCGCGAAAGCGCGACTGCATGGATGCCGGAGGCAGGGCGGCGTCGGGAACAGCCGCCGAGGAATCCAGTGCCATTCACAACCGCTGGATTCCGGGTCTTCGCTGCGCTCCGCCCGGAATGACGGTCGCGATGTGTTGTCACGTCATTTGGTAATTCTCAATAATACCGGTCACGCAAAACGTGTCGGGCAGCGTAGCCCGGGCGATACACGAACACAGTGCGCTTTTTTCAGCAGGCGGCCCGACCATAAAGCTGGTTGTGTCGAGGCACTGTCATCGCTGATCGAGTCCGGCGTCGATAGCTGGCGCGCGGCCGGGACGGCCGCGACGCGTTGTCGTATCAGCAGGTCTCGCGATATACACGTTACGGGGAGACGTCGAGAGCGGGCTATCTGGCGAGCAGGTAGACAAGAATCAGGTTCAGCAGGAGCAGTATAGCAGCCGTCCCGCGCCAGAATCCGGCTGGATTGGACTCCAGCAGCGGAATCGGTTGTTTGCTGGTGAATGATGCGTTCGGATGCGAGAGGTCATAGAGGAATTCCGACATCGCCGCATAGCGTTTCGCGGGAATTTTATGTACCGCCTTGCGCAGGGCGCCATCGATCCATGCAGGGATATCACTGCGCAACTCGCGCGCCGGGATATAGCTGACACGCGTCAGGGAACGTTCAGTTAACGGTCCGCCATAGGGCAGCTTGCCGGTGACCATTTCATAGGTGATGGCGCCGAGCGAATACAGATCCGCACCGGTCCCCGCCGGTTGATCGAGAAAATATTCCGGTGCCGCATAGTCCAAGGTGCCGAGCGGCACGTTACGTTCGATCGGAGCGGCAATCTCCTGTATGCCCGCGATGTGCGTCGAGCCGAAATCAATAATCTTCACAATCCCATGGCCGTCGATCATGATGTTCTCGGGCTTGATGTCCTGATGCAGCATCTCCATGCGGTGGAAGGCGCGCATGCCGACGCTGATCTGTTTGACGATGCGCCGTATATCCTCGAGCGACGGATTCGCATGATCGTTCATCCACTGCCGCAACGTCTGGCCCTCGATATATTCTGTTACATAATAGAGGAAGCACCGCCGTCGGGTCGGTTTCAATACCTTCAGAACGTGCGGGTTGCTGATACGTTTTCCTGCCCATTCCTCGTGAAGGAAGCGGTCGATATAGGCGGCGTCATCGTCGAAGTTCACCGACGGTGTCTTGATGACAACCTTGTCGCCGGTGTCGGTGTCGAGCGCGAGATATACCTGGGTGCGTTTGCTCGCGTGAAGTTCCTGCAATATCCGATAGCCATCGAGTATCATGCCGGCCTCGAGCGGCGGCGGAAACGGCAGCTCGGTCAGATGTTGATAGAACTCGTGACGGTCTTGATGCGGCAGTTGTTCGATACGCAGGATCTGGCACGTCACGTTGTCGTCACTGCCGTTCTCCAGCGCGCGTGTGACGATGGCGCGACAGGAATCTTCGGGCTCCTCTTGTTCGCTGGACAGGAGCAGCCGTAGCTCCCGCAGTTTCACGTACTCGTGTACGCCGTCGGTGGTTAGCACGAACACGTCGCCGGTCTCCACCGGCACACTGCGATAGTCGATGTCGACATTCGCGTCCGCGCCCATCGCTCGGCACAGAAAGGCCGTCTGACCCGCGGCCCAGGTCTGGTGATCGCGGGTCAGGCATTCCAGTTCGCCGTCGCGCAGCAAATGAATGCGCGTATCACCGACATGAAACAAGTGTGCGGTCGCCGACTTGATGATCACCGCGCTCATGGTCGTGATCATGCCGGCTTCGATATCGAAGCGCCGATGGCCCTGTCCGTACAGCCAGCGATTCAGGGCGCCGAGCAGACGCTGGCCCGATGTCTTGACGGTCCAGGTTTCCGGCGTGCTGTAGTAATCGCTGAGAAATCCCTGCGCACACGATTCCGCCGCTTCGCGTCCGCCCGCGCTGCCGCTGACGCCGTCCGCGATTACCGCGGCGACGCCCTTGGTGGTGAGCAACGGATCGTCAGGAACACGAATACCGCAGGCGTCCTCGTTGGCGGATTTAACGCCCCTCTCGCTGTATTGCCCGGCGTTAATGACCAGGGTTGATGTCATCGCGAAGTATCCAGTTTCAGCGCGTCGGCGCGGTTCAGACGACTTCGATCATCTGCACGGTGCCATCCGGCAGCGTTTCGACCATATGCCCTTTCGGTTCGTCCAGCAGAAATATCACGGCAGCCAGAGCCACGATCGCGGCAGCGGCGATCACAAGGAAAAATATCTGCGGTGTAAAAAACGACAACACGGTCAGAAAAAGCACCGCACCGACATTGCCGTAAGCGCCGACCATGCCGGCGATCTGGCCGGTCATGCGGCGTTTGATCAGTGGTACCATCGCGAACACAGCGCCGTTCCCCGCGTGCACGAACAGCGCGCAGCCTACGGTTACCAGTACCGCCAGGAACAGCGGCCACTGCGCGTCCATCGTTCCCATCAGCAGGTAGCCAACTGACACGCCCGCCAGCACGACGTTCAATGTCTTCTTGCGCCCGACCTTGTCACTGATCAGGCCTCCGCCGGGACGAGCGAACAGCACGATGACGGCGAACGAGCCACCGAGCAGGCCAGCCATCACCTGCGACAGGCCGAAGGTGTCCTGAAAGTACAACGGCAGCATCGATACGACGGCCAGCTCCGAACCAAAAGTCACCATATAGATCAGATTGAGTACGGCCACCTGCCTGAACTTGTAACGGTGGATTTCCGGCGACGGGTTATGAAAGATGTCCTTGTTGACCTGGTACATCCGGTAGGCCTGATAAGTGTACAGGGTAATCAGCACCATATAGATAGCATCGACCGTTTCCGCACCAAGCAGCTTCAGTCCCGTCGGCGAGAGTTTCCACGCGAGCACCGCCAATGCTGCATAGAGCGGAACGTTCATCACGAGATACAGCACAAAATCGCCTTTGCTGGTAACTTCCATTGCGCCGCTCTTTTTCGGCTTAAAGTAAGTGGATCCTTTTGGAGTATTGTGTGCCGCCTTGTAATAGACCGCCGCGTAGATGAGCGCGAGCAGGCCGGTCATGCCGATGGCGTAGCGCCAGCCATGTTCGCCGCCGAAGGCCAGCGCGACGGTGGGCAGCAACATGGCGGCCGCCGCGGAGCCGAAATTGCCCCATCCGGCATAAATACCTTCCGCCAGTCCCAGCTGCCTAGCCGGGTACCATTCGCCGATCATCCGAATGCCGATGACAAATCCCGCTCCGACAAAACCCAGCAGAAAGCGAATCAGCGCGAGCTGCTCATAGCTGCCAGCGTTGGCGAAGGCAAGGCAAAGTACGCCGCCCGCCGCAAGCAAGGTGCTGTAGATCGTCTTCGGACCGAACTTGTCCACGAGCATGCCGATGATGATGCGCGCCGGAATCGTCAGCGCGACGTTGATGATGAGCAGCGCCTTCACTTGCTGTTCGGTCAGCTGGAACGCGTCACGTATGGAGCCTAGCAACGGGGCATGGTTAAACCAGACAATAAAGCTGATAAAAAACGCGACCCAGGTCAGGTGCAGGGCGCGAGTCTTGCCGGTGAACGACAGTAATGTGAATTTGCCTCCGGTGGCGCCAGCGGTAGACATCATTGTTCTCCAGTGGATTCAGATGGGTGTTCAGCGCCGGTAATGGCAATCCCTGTGCCATTTAAGTAACCATATGTTTTAAATATAAAAAACTGATAACAGCTTTCTTCCGGGTGTTGCAAAGCGCCCCGTGATAGTGCGGGAGTGCGGTGAAAGTCGGGTCGCAAGTTGAAATAGGTGCAAAACGCGGGGGGTTGCGAAGTTCTGTTAAGAACAGGCGCGATTAATAGTAAGAAGTCGTCTAAGTCACTAAAAAATAAATAATTATGTTTCTACGATGGCCTTCGCGGCACCATGTTTTTTTGTTCGTTTGCAGGACAACGTGTTTCGTTATAATGAATCTGTCGTTACGGGCGGCCGGAATCGTGGTCAGCCCGCTAGCCCGGGGTGATTGAGAATACGTAGTTGCTGTCGTACTGGTGATCGTCGTTTGCTCCATCTCCGGACGATCATCAGGCATCCTCGGGCGACTATCGTTGGCAAGGGCGATGGTCGCGAATGTTGGTCCTCTGAAGCCGGTTGTCCGAGCGGACAACCGGCTTTCTTTTTTTGTAGCCACCGTCGCCGTTACAAACGGCAGCATGAGACGGAACCGATCAGTGCGCGCTGGCAAACTCTCCCGTCACGTAATACCGCGGTGTTGGCACTGTTGCTCGTTCCGCCATGTGATCGCCGCAACGCCGGAACTGCCATGCCCGATGGGGCGCCTGTAGCTGCGGCGGTATTGCCGGATGCCGCTTCCGCCGGCGCACTACTCGTCGGCGAATTTTTCGGTCAATGTCGCGGCGTTCCCGCGCCGACAGCGCGTGTGGCCGCGACATGGCGCCCGGTCGTCGAGCGCATGATGTTACTAACGAGGAAAACCGGAGAAACGGTTCTCGGTGACCACGAGATAGAGTTATTCACTGCGCAGCGGGTGAAGCAACCGGTTGGCGGATACGGTGAACATAGCTGCAAATGCGTCTGCTTCGCTCCTGGTGTGGCGCTCGATGGGTTCTGACCGTGATCCGAGGTGCTACGTACGACGCCTGGTCGCCAGGCGCGTAACGTTATTGGGCTGGCATGACGGCCGCGAATATCGCGCGTTGTTAGCCTGAAAACTGACGCCACAGTGGCGGCAAACAGACGAAATTGCGCCGGTAGTCAGAAAGGTGACTCGGGCCATCGGGGGACGGGCGTCTTTTTGTGATCCTTAAGCGTTACCGGGCACGCCGGGCTCCCATAAACGAGAATCGATGTTGTTAGTCGTAAGTCTCGGAGAGTTAATCCGTTTTGGTCCGAATGTTGCTTTAATCACGGATCGTTAGTCTGTTACTGGGCGGATTGACCAAACAGGGAGGGGCGGCGGATGTTACCAAGGATATTGCTTTCACTTCTGGCCGGCCTTGCCGTCATTGGCGCCAAACGTAGGAATATCATTGCACGCGACTGGCGCGCGCGTCTTGACGAACAGGAAAACAAATTCCGAACGATCGCCGACAACACCGCCGACGGCGTGTTGATCAACATCGGTGGCCGGCACGTCTATGCCAATCGACGGGTCCGCGAGTTGCTTGGGTTTAGTGACAAGGAGATGCATGGTGTCGGCTTGAAGGATCTGATCAAGCCGGACGAATACGACGGCATCATCGCTCACCTGCGTAGCGACGTTGGCGATGACGGCGATACCCACAGTTACGAAACCAATCTTGTCGCTAAAGACGGCACGACGATCCCGGTTGAAATTGCCGCCAGCAAGACGGTGTGGCAGGGTCATAAAGGCGGTATGTTGTTTGTGCGCGATATAAGCGCGCGGAAATCCGCCGAGGAGACGATGCACAAGCTGTCACGAGCGATAGATCAGACCGCAGATGTGGTGTTCATCACCAACCGTGACGGCTGTGTCGAGTATGTCAATCCGGCATTTGAGAAAGTCACCGGATATCGGGCTGACGAGGTCATCGGAAAAACGCCGGACATGCTCAAATCAGGAAAGCAGGGCCCGGAGTTTTATGCCAACGTCTGGAAGGAAATCCAGAGCGGAAACGTCTACAACGATATCTTTGTCAACAAGCGCAAGCACGGCGGGTTGTATTATCAAGAGCAGACCATCACGCCGTTGACGAACTCCAAAGGCGATATTACTCATTTCGTCACCACCGGGCGTGATATTACCGAGCGCATGGAAGCACAGGAAAAACTGCAGTTTCTGGCGCAACACGACGCGTTGACGCGGTTACCCAATCGCGCATTGTTCCTCGACCGGCTGAATCAGTCGCTCGCCCGGGCGCGCTGGCACGATCGCCGGATCGCCGTGATATTCATGGATCTCGACAGGTTCAAGACGATCAACGACAGCCTGGGCCATGGTGTCGGCGACGCGTTATTGACGCAGGTTGGCGAGCGCCTTCTGTCGTGTCTCCGGGAGGGCGACACCGTAGCGCGGCTCGGCGGTGACGAGTTCGTTATTCTCCTGAATGACGTCGCCAGCGAGGATGACGTGACGCTGCTCGTCGAGAAGTTGCTGTCGATACACGACCGGCCATTTTCCATCGATGGTCATGAGCTTTACATGTCGGGCAGCGTTGGTGTCAGCTTGTATCCCGGCGACGGTGAGGATTCCGGTACGCTGATGAAGCATGCCGACATTGCGATGTATCGTGCCAAGGAATCCGGCAAGAACAACTTCAAGTTTTTCTCGGCCGACATGAGCGAAAAGGCGTTCAGCCGTCTGACGCTGGAGCACAGTCTGCGGCGGGCCCTCGAGAATAGCGAGTATGTGCTGCTCTACCAGCCCATCGTGAATCTGAAGACAAATACCATCGTCGGCGCAGAGGCGTTACTGCGATGGCAGGACCAGCAGAAAGGCATTATTTTTCCGGGCGACTTTGTGCCGTTGCTGGAGGAAACGGGCTTGATTCAGGAGGTCGGGGAATGGGTGTTGCATCGCGCCTGTCGCGACGCGGCGGCATGGTCAAAAAAATGGGGTGCCGGCGTGTTTCGCGTGTCTGTCAATATCTCCGGTCGGCAGATTGGCGCGCGATCCTTCCTTTCCACGGTGAATTCCGTCATCCGCGATACCGGGCTGGCCCCGGCAATGCTGGAGCTGGAAATCACGGAAAGCGTGCTTATGCACGACCTGGAGGCGTGCCTGGAATTGCTTCGGGAATTGCACGCGCGTGGCATCAAACTGTCCATCGACGATTTCGGCACGGGGTATTCGTCCCTGAGTTACCTGAAGCGCCTTCCGATCCAGACCGTCAAGATCGATCGTTCGTTCATTGCCGACGCTGCGACGGATTCGGATGATAATTCAATTGTTGAGGCCGCCGTGGCCATGGCGCACGGATTAAAGCTCAACGTTATCGCCGAGGGCGTGGAGAACATGGATCAGCTTGCGGTACTCAAGAAATATGGCTGTGATGAGGCGCAGGGGTATCTGTTCAGTCGCGCCGTGTCCGCAGGGAAGTTATCCCGCCTGGTGAGCAAGCGTATCCAGAATATCAACAACAATGTCGTCAAATGGGAAGACGTCGTCAGGCAAAAATTCTGATCGGGTCGCTAGCGTGCCTCGGTCTTGTGTTTGCCACACCGCTTGCACTTGGAGGCCGTCACCAGTTTTCCCTGGCGCACGTCGAATTGCCCGTCGTTTATAATTTCCCACCGATGAAAACCACGCTTGCAGAGTGTTTTGCCGCGGTGGCGCTCCGCCGGACGGGAAATTTTGAACGGGACTACGTCACCCATAGCGTTTCGTCATGTAATTGATTACGTATTTGGCAGCGCTCGCCGAGCGCTCGGTGTCCGGAGCGGGTGCGCCTGGTACTTACGTCGTTAGCAGCGCCATATAATGTCATGCCTGTCACGTGATGAATAGTTGTTGGAACGGCGCATCGATGCCGGGCCATGTATCCGACGACCGTGGCAAGGCATCGCCAGCCGGCGCTTGCTACACGAGCACATTGCGGAAATGTCCGGAGGGAGACACGGAAGGTTGTAGCGACCGGGTCGGGCCGGATATCGTCGTAGGCGGTAGTTTGAGCGCCGCCCGGGGGGGCTACAGGCGAACGCTGGTCGAGCTGGGTACTATTACGATGGAATCTGTGGTTTCCGACTGTATCCGGTACGGTTGGGCACTGTAGGAGAATTTCCCGAGGATACGTGACGCTTCGTCCTGAATGTCCTGACGCATGCCCTTGAGGACGATCCGGTTCGGATAGTAGGAAATCGTATAGCTGTTGCGCTTGATAGTCACCGCGTACTCCTCCTCGTGGTTGCTATTCGTGAAGTCGCCAGCGGACCGGCCGGCGCCCGTGTGCTCGGCAAGGTCGTCGTTGTTGGACGCCTTCTGGCTCATAACCCGTTCCGCTACCGGCTTCATAATGGTTCCCGAAGTTCTGCTACAACATAGATAAACAAGTTCCATGCCACGGGGTATATCAGCTACGAGATCATACAGTTGGGCTCGATGGGCGAGCGCGTCGAGTGGTTGGCTGTAAATTCTTCCGATAGAAGTGGCGGGGCTCGTCGCGGAATCGCCGGCCTCGGCCAAGTGATTCCCCGATCTTGCGTTGAAGGTACCGGAACGCATAGGGCATGTTTCTTGCTCCAGCCTATATGGGGCCTCTGCGTAGGCCGCAAATTTGACGGCTGAGGTCGCCGCGATGAAGAGCCTGCTAGCAACGACAGAACGACGGGAATTCGACCGGGTCTATTTCCCACCGAGACCCGGGGCCGGGATACAATTTCAGTTGCAGATAAACGGTCAGCGGACAGCGGTCGGCGATATCGTCGATCTGTCACGGCTGGGACTCGGGTTGCGGGTCGTCGCTGCGGTGGACGAAGGCGCTATCGCCAATGTGACGATGCGGGTGGGGCGTAGCGTGTTGACGGTGTCCGGCGTGGTACGTTGGTGCGAAGCGGTGAATACGCCGCGTCTGCGCAACGATCCGGAGGTCTATTATCTGGGTATTGCCTTCGCCCCGGCGGAAACCAAGAACAATATTCTTTTTTTTGTTACGCTGAACCGCTACTGCGAGTCCAATGGTTGATTTGTTCGTTGTCGCAGGAAGGTGCACTGCGCGCCTGTTTTGCGGAGTCCGGGTAGTGTGTTTGCACAGATGATTCACTGAGCGGGATATTGCAGGAATATGTTCCGATGACTCGCGACGCAGCATCTGAGGACAAACGTGAATACCGGCGTACGCCGTTAAAGGCCAGCCTTCTGGACGCCGGCAAGGTAACGCTGCATGTCGGCAGCCAATTTCATCCGTTGGTGCGGATCGTCGACCTTACCCCGGGCGGCATCGGGGTCCATTCACCGGTAGCGCTGAAAACCGGAACCGCTGTCGAGGTTACGGTAGCGGCCGGTGCGTCGCCGCTCAGTGTTCGCGGGACCGCCTGCTGGTGCAAGCCCGTGTCACGAACAGGAAACGGGATATATCGGATCGGCATAGTTTTCGACAAGGCTCACCTGACAAGAAACCTGCATTTCTTCGTCACGTTGAGTAAAATCAATATCGATCTGAAATAGATTGGTATTTGGATTCGTTAACGCACAGGCCGGACTAGAATTCACCTACCGTGGAGGCGACGCGCGCCAGGCGGATGATCGGTCTTGTCATCGGCCCGCCGCTGTTCATTCTGTTATAGGCTTCGCCGCTCCCGATGGCATGACGCCCGCCGGTATCAGGGTGGCCGCCACGGCTGTGTTGATGGTCTGCCGGTGGGTGAGCGAGGCAACTCCGATTCCGGTGACCGCGCTGTTACCGATCGTTCTGTTCCCCGTGCTCGGCTCGATGAAGGTCGCTAATGTTATGGTGTGGTTTTGCATTGGCGAACGGTTTTGCCGCGAGTGGCCTGCCCCGGTTGATCGCCGGGCAGCTGGATATGTTGCAGGGTGTGAATCCGATCTACGTCATTTTTGCGATTGTGTTACTGGTAATTTTACTAACCGAAGTCACGTCCGATACCGCGACGGCGACTTTGATGTTGCCGGTTACCGGCGCGTTGAGCCTGTAGAAAAACCCCTTTCACCCCTGGAAATAAAGGGTAAGTGCTGCTATAAATAATCCAACACCCCTTACCGGAATTGAGGAGGAACGGATGGCGCGATACAAGGACTACAACTACGATCAACTCAAACTGCTCCCCATTTCCTTCTCGCGTCAAATCCTCCCCGGCACTTTCGAACACACCCTCGACTACATCGTCAGCCACGAACTGAAGTTGACTATTTTTGACGCACGCCATAACAACGACGAGACCGGCGCGCCGGCCTACGACCCGGCGATCCTGCTCAAGATCGTGCTTTACGCCTACTCACGCGGCATCACCTCCAGCCGCGAGATCGAACAATGCTGCCGCGAGAACATCATCTTCATGGCATTGTCAGCCGACACGCAGCCGCATTTCACCACCATTGCCAACTTCATCCAACACGGGCAATGCCCTTGCAAAAGCCGTTGAGCCACGCAGCCGCATTTCACCACCATTGCCAACTTCATCTCCGGCATGCGCATGGAGATCGAGCCCCTGTTTCTCGAAGTGCTGCTGATCTGCGACGGGCTGGGCCTGATCGGGCGCGAGAT
>JAHFRU010000006.1 GCA_023266115.1 Gammaproteobacteria bacterium | reverse complement strand
GCGAAGAAATGGTCCATGCCAATCCGCCACTGGAAAGGTGCGCTGAACCGTTTTATGATCGAGTTCCCCGAGCGGATGCCGGAGTCTCTATAGCCGGCAGTTACACAGAATTATTTACAGGCTCGCCACGCCCCCCCCCTGATTTGGGGTTGGACGCCATTCAGTTACGGAACGACGTCGTTACGCTGCACTGCACTGCACTCCTCGAACAGAGGACGCAAACGTTTTTCCCCAAAAACTGATAAATGATCGTCATCCTTATAGAGCACACCCCAGTTTTCCCGATATTCGCACACTTTACTGCTACATAAGACCGGTGTTGGATCAAAAACTTTGGTCGACGGGAATCTCGATGCCACCGACCTCATAAAATCGTTGATCGGCTTCCCCTCATTTATATGAAACGCCGATTCTTTCGGAGCAAGTTCTCGCAGCCGCATTCCATAGAAATCAATTAACGTTTCCTTGTGCGGAAAGAAGGGCATATTCGGGAGACTGGACTTGACCCGCTTCGGTGGACACTTCATCTTCACAGAATGGACTTGCTTCGCTTCCGTAGTTCGCCCACCTCTCGCAGGTCGCATAAAATGCGGGGCGCGCCATAGGTATGTCCGCTCGCTTCGTACGACTCACGGATCAGCCCCAGCAGGCGGGCATCCTCTACGGATCGTTGCGAGGGCGGCCGTTCCAGCCAGGCATAGTACCCGCTCCGCGACACACTCAACAGGCGGCACATAGGCTGCACCGAAGACCGGTTCTGATGCTGCAATATGAAGGCGTACTTCACTCCGGGCTTCTCGCGAAGTACGCGGCCGCTTTTTTTAGGATGTCACGCTCTTCCTGAGCGCGCCTGAGCTCCGCCTTCAGCGTCAGATTCTCCCGCCGGACCTCTTTGAGCTCCGCTTCATAACGATCCGTGGCGTCGGGGGCATAGGCTTTGACCCATTTGTACAGGCTCTGCACCGAAACCCCTAAACGCTTCGCCACATCGGCTACCGTATAGCACCGCTCGATGACTTGCTTGACCGCTTCTTCCTTGAATTCTTCCGCAAATCGACCCTTGGTCATGGCGTGCTCTCCCGTGCTTTAATTTAAAGTATAGGAGTGTCTACCGATTCGGAGGAAGTCCATCCCCCCGTACCACAACGCGTTCGTGGAGAGCTTCATGAAGACGCTGAAGCAAGAAGAGGCGTACCTGGCCAACTACGAGACGACTCTCGACGTCCTGGACAACTTGCCAAGCTTCATCGAGGAGGTGTACAACGAGAAACGCGTGCACTCGGGGATCGACTATCTCACCCCGAGTGAGTTGGAGGAGAAAATCAAACTCGATCCAACATTAGCCAGCCGGTTCGTGCTGCAACTGTGAGGGCTCACGGTATCTAATTTACCAACCGCACTCCAATCCTCCATTTTGATCTAACAGTTACTATACCAACATCGTGACTATTTCTGGTATAAGCTCCGCAAATCCCACAGTGCTTACTGCTTGTTAACCCGTCCATACACGTCATCAAACCGTACAATGTCGTCCTCACCGAGGTAACTGCCCGACTGCACCTCGATCAGTTCCAGCGGCAGCGTACCTAGATTCGCCAGCCGGTGGGTCTCGCCGATCGGGATATAGGTCGACTGGTTTTCGCTGAGCAGAAACTCTTCCTCTCCGCGCGTCACCCGCGCTGTCCCTTTCACCACAATCCAGTGCTCCGCACGATGATGATGCATTTGCAGCGACAAGGCGGCACCCGGCTTGACGATGATTCTTTTGACCTGAAACCTTTCGCCGCTATCGATACCCTCGTAAGAACCCCACGGGCGATAGACCCGGCGATGAAACATATGCTCAGTGCGTTTTTCGCTTTTCAGGCGCTCGACGACGTGCTTGACCTTCTGCGCGTGGGACTTGTGCAGCACCATGACCGCGTCCGCGGTTTCGATCACGATCATGTCTTCAAGACCGATACCAGCCACAAGCCGGTTTTCGGCAATCATCAACGAATTCTTTGTATCGAACGTATAAACGTCGCCCTTGATGACGTTACCGTTTTCATCCTGGGCGCTGACTTTCCACAACGCTGACCACGCTCCGATATCGGACCAACCGGCGTCCAGTGGAAACACCACCGCACGCGCCCGAAGTTTGCCGTCATCGCTGGCGGCCTTCTCCATCACGGCATAATCGACTGAATCCGACGAGCACGCACGGAAGGCGTCTGGGTTCACCCGGTAGAAATCCTGATCGCGGGAACCGCTCGCGTATGCCGCGGCGGCGGCCTTGGCAATATCCGGCCGATAGCGCGAAATCGCGGTCAGCCATGTCGATGACTTCATCATGAATATGCCGCTGTTCCAGAGAAACTGGCCTGAGGCGACATATTGCCGAGCTGTTTC
This sequence comes from Gammaproteobacteria bacterium, assembly GCA_023266115.1. Lineage (GTDB taxonomy): Bacteria > Pseudomonadota > Gammaproteobacteria > VBWC01 > VBWC01 > VBWC01. The sequence continues at coordinate 143,049 of JAHFRU010000006.1, read as the reverse complement.
AGCGTCCGGTTTCTCAACAAACGTATCGATATAACAGCCGGCCGCCGCTGGCTCGATCCGGGCGCCTTGTTTAATGTACCCGTAGCCGGTTTCCGGGGCGTCGGGCGCTATACCAAACGTGACCAGGCACCCCCGCTCGGCGAGCACCGCGCCTTGCCTGACCACTTCACTGAATGCCGCCGGGTTCTTGATGACATGATCCGCCGGCATCACCAGCATAACTGCGTCGCTGTACAACTCGTTCACCATGTGGGCCGCAAGCGTCAGCGCCGGCGCGGTGTTCCTTCCCACCGGTTCCAGAATGATTCCAGCGGACTCCCGGCCCAGCTGCCGTATTTGTTCTGCTACCAGGAAACGATGCTCTTCATTACAGACCAGAAGAGGCCCGGCGACGGTTGCAAAAGATCCTTTTACCGATGATAGATCGTCCAGGCGCTGCACGGTCGCCTGTAGCAGGCTGTGGTCGCCTAGCAGGGACAACAGCTGTTTCGGGTAATGTTCGCGGGACAACGGCCACAAACGACTACCTGATCCCCCGGACAAAATGACGGGTTGAATAATCAATTTAATGAGGCTTTCTCTTATGGTCTTCAGTGGGTGGTATTTTGCGGAAAACCCCATGTACGGCGGACTGATGATACCAGTTGGCGAAACAAACCGGCACCCCTGACCGAACTCGCGAGGGTAAAAGGCGCCGGGGCGCTATACACGCCTAACGTTCACATGACGTCGCCATGTGAACAACTACTTTGCGGTGGTTCCCACCGAAATCTTGCCACGGTTAAGTTCGATAAGCTTCTTACCGATCCCTTTGACATTGGCAAGCTCTTCCACTGACTTGAACGGCCCGTTTGCGTTACGGTAGGCAATGATCGCCTCGGCTTTCGCGTCACCGACTCCGTCGAGCGTAGCGAGGGCCGTCGCGTCAGCCGTGTTAATGTTAACGGAAGCCGCAATCGCAGTTTGTACGAACAGGAACAGCAACAGTGACAGCAGTAATACGCGAATCGACATAAACATTTCCCCCTAATTGTTATTGGTTACTCCAGGACCGTACGTCTTCGCCATTTAGCATCAGGGTACTGTCAGCAACTATCACCTCCGACCATATGGCGCCGAAGATTTTAACGAATACCACGGGCACCAACAAGTGACGCGTTTATTGCATTGTTGATCAGCGATAACGTCGCGGCCGGATCCTGCGACTCGGTCAAGGGCCGCCCCACCACCAGATAGTTCGCGCCAACCTGGATCGCTTCGGCAGGGGTCATGACCCGCTTTTGATCATCGCGACTGAATCCCTCCGGGCGAATCCCGGGCGTTACCAGTAAAAATTCCGAGGGAAGTTCCCGGCGCAACAACGATACTTCACGGGATGAACACACCACACCATCGAGCCCGGCATCGCACGCCAATCTGGCCAGCCGGACAACGTGATCGGAAACCTCCCCATGCAGACCAACCTCGGCCAGATCCTCCCGCACAAGACTGGTCAGTATTGTCACAGCGGTTACCAGTGGTCGCCGGGGAGAATTGGCTATCGCCTCGCCAGCGGCTTCAAGCATGCGTCGGCCGCCCAGCGCATGCACATTGATCATCCAGACACCCAGGCTTGCGGCCGTCCGGCAGGCGCGCGCAACCGTATTGGGAATATCGTGAAATTTCAGATCGAGGAAGACGTCGAAATTACGCCCGACAAGATACTCGACGACGGCAGGACCGACCGCCGTAAACAGTTCCTTTCCAACCTTCATCCGACAGGTGGATGGGTTAACGAGATCGGCGAACCGCCGCGCCGCGTCCATGGAGTCGCAATCAAGTGCCGCGATAACGCGCGGATCGCTATTCAACACATCACTGTCTCGCATCGGGCCCTAGATTTCCAACCCCTGAAGCGGCTTCACCCCACTCCAGATTTTGCAGCTCGGACACTGCCAGTGCATCTTCTGACCACTGAATCCGCAATGAGTGCATTTGTACCACGGCGATCGCTCCACGATGCGCCCGATGACCTTCGCTATCGTATCCAGTCTCGCCAGGGCGGACTCTTTTGCCTGCGAGCGTTCAATTTCTATATATTTAAGGACGCCTTTTAGCGACGGTTGCTTTTGCAGATAAGCCTCAACGAACACCGCCGCATCGGCGCTTCCACGCCGAGCCTGTATCAGGTCCGCCAACAGCAACGTCGTTTTCAGTCCGCCATTCTGCCCGTGCTTCTCTCGCAGATTATCGAGAACCCGGTCGGGCTTATTGAGTTCGCAGTAACACTCATACATCAGCGTGATGACCTCATCGACATACCCCGGGTCCTGCGTCTCAACCCGCTCAAATGCCAGTAACGCGGCCCGACAATTGCCGATCGTTCTTTCAATATTCCCCTCTAGAATGCTGGCACGGACACAATGCTCATCAATGGCAAGCGCGTTACGAATATAACGCCTTGCGCCGTCATAATCACACGCTTCCTTCGCCTCAGTGGCCATTTCGCAAAAGTAATGTGCAATTACATCGTTCCATCGTGCACCGGTCTTGGTTTCGATCTGCCGCGCGGTCAGGATAGCGTCTTCCCATTCCTTCTCTGTCTCGTACACCGTGTTGAGAAATTCCAGCGCCCTCAGTGAATGAAGATCCAGCTCCACGAGCTCTTTGAATAACGCCTCGGCGCGATCGAGAACACCGGCACTCATGTAATCCCGCCCGAGTTCCAGCATGGCCTGGGCGCGCTGGTCGAGGCTCAGCGTGGTACGGGCGACAAGATTCTGGTGAATGCGTATCGCGCGATCGACTTCACCGCGCTGACGGAAAAGGCTGCCAAGAGCGAGATGAGTTTCGACGGTCTCACTGTCGACCTCAACCATTTTGACGAAGACCTCGATCGCCTTGTCGGGCTGCTCGTTAAGCAGGTAATTAAGCCCTTCAAAGTAATGCGGGGACAGATTGAACATGGCCGGGCGGGATGATCGTGACGATGCCCGTCTGGCGGCAATCCAACCGGAAGCCGCCGCGACAGGTAATAAAAGCCACAACACTTCTAGCGGCATATCAGCTGCTTTCTTTTGCACCGACGGATTGCAGACTCACGACTTCCTTTTCCGTCTTTTTCAACGTCCGGCGCAGCTTGCTCGCCTGATACCTGGATTTCAGCACTAACCCCAGGCTCGCGGCAATCCCAAGCAGTGCGCCAAACATGATCGCAAGGAGAACGATAACCGGAAGTGGAAGCTCGCGGCTACCGAAATAATAATTTACCGGCACATTCCCACTATTCAGCGCGGAAAAGCTGAACGCAACAAAAACAACCAGAATGAGGATCAGCAGATTGAGTAGCAAACCGATTATTCGCACGCTATTGCTTCCTCTTTGCTTCTACCGCGGCCTCACCCGATCCTCATCTGGTCCACGGTGCCTCACTATCCACACCGCGGGTGGATCATTCGGAAGAATTCACCCGCTCTCGCAAGTCCTTACCAGGTTTGAAGTGCGGTACGTATTTGCCCGATAACGGCACAGCCGTTCCTGTTTTCGGGTTTCTGCCCATGCGCGGCGGACGATAGTGCAGCGAAAAACTGCCGAAACCACGAATTTCGACGCGGTCGCCGCTCGCCAATGCCTGGACCAGCTGCTCAAGTAACGCCTTGACAGCGAATTCAACATCCTTGTATGGCAGATGACTCTGCTTCTGCGCCAGCTTCTCAATCAGCTCTGATTTCGTCATTGAACCCACCCCATTACTACGAACCCCTTTGAACGGAACTGTCCGACCATCGTCCATGGCTAGCTGTTTTTATTTTCCATTTGTTCCTTCAACAGATCGCCCAGTGTCGTCATACCACCACCCTCGGAAGCTCGGTAACCCTGCACGGCCTCGGCTTCCTCCTGATCATCCTTCGCCTTGATCGAAAGTATGATCGTTCGGTTCTTGCGATCAATGGCTACAAATTTGGCTTCCACCTCATCGCCGACCTTCAGCACGGTCCGGGCGTCATCCACCCTTTCCCGGCTCAGCTCGACCACACTCAGATTCCCCGTAACGCCACCGGTCAGATCAACAACCGCACCCTTGCTATCGACCTCGGACACTGTGCCTTTGACGATACTTCCTTTGGCATGATCGGCAACAAAGAAAGTGAAAGGATCTTTTTCGAGCTGCTTGATGCCCAGTGAAATTCGCTCGCGTTCAGGATCAATGGCTAGAATAACGGCTTCGATCTCGTCACCCTTGCTGAATTTCCTGACCGCGTCCTCGCCCGGCTCGCTCCAGGACAGATCCGAGAGATGCAGCAGGCCGTCGATATTCCCGGGCAATCCGACAAATATACCGAAATCAGTAATCGACTTGATGTTTCCTTTAACCGAATCGCCTTTCTTATTTGTCGCCGCGAATTCCTCCCACGGATTCATCTGGCATTGTTTCATACCCAGGGATATCCGACGACGGCTTTCGTCGATATCAAGCACCATAACCTCAACTTCATCGCCAACGCTGACGATCTTCGACGGGTGCACATTGCGGTTGGTCCAGTCCATCTCGGACATGTGAACCAATCCTTCGACACCATTTTCGATTTCGACGAAACAGCCGTAGTCGGCGATATTGGTCACCTTGCCGTACAAACGGGTGTTGACCGGGTAGCGGCGCGCCAGATCCTGCCACGGATCGTCGCCGAGTTGCTTGAGTCCGAGCGATACGCGCTTGCGCTCCTTGTCGAACTTCAGCACCTTGACCTCGATCTCATCACCGACATTGACGATTTCGCTCGGTTGCTTGACGCGCTTCCACGCCATATCAGTAATATGCAGAAGACCATCCACGCCACCAAGATCGATGAAGGCGCCGTAATCGGTAAGGTTCTTGACGTAACCCTTGACGATCTGGCCTTCCTCAAGCGTTTCGAGCAACGCTTCGCGCTCTGCGCTGGTATCCTTTTCAACCACAGCACGACGCGAGACGACAACGTTGTTCCGTTTGCGGTCGAGCTTGACGACCTTGAAATCCAGTTCCTTGCCTTCCAGGTAGGTGGTATCGCGCACCGGTCGAACGTCGACCAGCGACCCAGGCAAAAATGCGCGAATCTCGCCGATATCGACGGTGAACCCGCCCTTGACCTTGCCCGTGATGATGCCCGTAACGGTGGAACCCTTCTCCATGGACTCTTCCAGCATGGTCCACAACTTGGCGCGCTTGGCCTTTTCGCGTGAAAGCTTCGTTTCGCCGAAACCGTCCTCGACGGTCTCGAGAGCCACTTCGACAGTGTCACCCACCTGAACTTCGACGATGCCGCGCTCATTCCGGAACTGCTCGATCGGAATGACACTTTCCGATTTGAGGCCGGCGTTAACCATCACGGAGTCATTAGCGATTTTGACGACGATGCCGATGACTAGCGCACCCGGACGCATCATACTTTCTACATGACTCTGTTCGAATAATTCTGCGAAACTTTCACTCATTGACGTTGGCTACCCTGTTCTCCCGAAACAGACAGGTGTCGTTCCGGGGCGTTGTTGTTAAACAAATTTACTTTCCCACAAAGACAATACGCGAGTCACGACTTCTTCTATCGAGAATCCCGTCGTGTCGATCACCCTGGCGTCAGGCGCAGGCGTCATGGGGGCCGTCTCCCGGTGACTGTCACGTTCATCGCGCGCGACAATCTCGCCCAAGAGGCGCGAAAGGTTAACACTAATCCCTTTTTCCTTCAACTGCTTATAGCGCCTTTGCGCGCGCTCTTCGGCGCTGGCCGTCAAATAGATTTTCAGCGCAGCGTCCGGGAACACCACGGTACCCATATCCCGTCCGTCAGCGACCAGACCAGGTTGCTGCCGAAAATCGCGCTGCCGTTGCAAAAGAGCGCGCCTGACGGCTGGTATCACCGCGATCCTCGACGCAACATCGCCTGAGGCCTCACTTCTTACAACCGTGGTAACGTCCGCCCCCGACAGTAATATTTGCTCCCGCCCATCGGCCAAGGTCCGGAAATCCGTGTCCAGGCGCTCGGCCAGCACGGTAAGGGCAGCAACATCGTCCATGGCAATTCCCTGATCCTGCGCAGCCACGCCGACCAACCGATACAAGGCACCGCTGTCAAGAAACTGCCATTCCAACCGCTGCGCGACTACTCGACTCACCGTCCCTTTACCCGATCCGCCGGGTCCATCGAGCGTGATTACCGGAACGACCTTGGCCGGCTGCCGCATGTTTGTCGCGGCGCCACTCATCGTCCGGACGTCCGGGCCGGCGGACGCTCCTCCAACACCGACAGCCGGAGTCCCGCACTGTTCGCCAGTTGGGCAAACCCGGGAAACGAGGTACCAACGTTCTCGCAATCATGAACAACAATGGCATCGCGCGCGGCAAGCCCGGCGATAGCGAACGCCATGGCGATTCTATGATCGCCGTGGCTGTCAATGTCTCCACCGCCCAAAAAACCTCCGTCGATAACAATGCCAGCGGCAGTCGGCTCGGCGGACACGCCCAGAACTTGCAGACCGTCGGCCATCGCCTGGATGCGATCGCTTTCTTTAACCCGCAATTCGCCGGCCCCGGTCAGTACCGTCCTTCCGTCCGCACACGCGGCCGCAACGAAAATCGCCGGAAACTCGTCAATCGCCAGCGGCACTTGCGCCTCGGGAATAGCGATCCCCTTGAGGCGCGCCGACCGCACGCGGAGATCCGCCACTGGCTCACCGCCGATAATCTGTTCACTAAGAACCGTGATATCCGCTCCCATCAGACGAAGAATCTGAATAATGCCGGTACGCGTCGGATTGATACCGACATGCCGGAGCGTTATGTCCGACCCTGCCGCAACCGTCGCGCCCACGATGAAAAAAGCGGCCGACGAGATATCGGCCGGCACGTCGATGGACATGCCGTGCAGCCGGCCACCCCCTGTTACGCAACAGTGGCTGCCGTGTCGCGTCACCTCATAGCCGAAGCCCTGCAGCATCCGTTCGGTATGATCCCGCGTCGGGGCGGGTTCGGTCACGCAGGTTTGCCCCTCGGCGTACAGCCCCGCCAGCAATAACGCCGATTTGACCTGCGCGCTAGCGACGGGCATGCGGTAATCAATCCCGCGCAGCCGCTGTGCGCCGTGAATCTTCAGCGGCGCGGTGCCGCTCGGCGTGGTTTCGATGACCGCGCCCATGCGCCCCAACCCGTCGCTGACCCGACGCATTGGCCGGCGCGACAGCGATTCGTCACCCACAAGCTCGCTATCAAAGGACTGGCCGGCCAGCAGCCCGGCCATCAGGCGCATCGACGTACCGGAATTTCCCAGATCGAGCGCCCCGTTCGGCGCCTGCAGACCATGCAAACCGACACCGCGGACCTCAACTCGACCCTGTTCCGGTCCGTCGATATGAACACCCATCGCGCGAAACGCCTGCAAGGTCGCGAGACTGTCCGCACCTTCAAGAAAGCCGCGGATAGAAGTAGTACCATCCGCCAATGAACCGAGCATGATGGACCGGTGCGAGATGGATTTGTCGCCGGGCACCCGCAGCGCGCCGGACAATTTCCCGCCAGGCGCTATCTTGTAAGCAATCGAGTTGGATTTTTTCATGGTTGTACTAGCAGCTCTCACCGGGCACCGTTATCAAAATCTGTCGCGCGCCTGTTTCGCCCGTATAAACATCGAGGTGATGAACCGCGAGTCCTCCTGTTCTATCGCCTTACCAAGCGTGTCGAGTGAAGCCCGATAGGACTCTATCACCGCGACTACCGCGTCGCGGTTGGCCAGACAGATGTCGTGCCACATCTGCGGATCACCGGACGCAATGCGCGTGAAATCGCGAAAACCACCGCCCGTGTAGCTGAATACGTCGGTTTTCCCATCCATCTGCGCCAGCAGATCGACCAGCGCGAACGCCAGTAAATGGGGCAGATGACTCGTCGCGGCGAGTATCCGGTCGTGTTCCCCGGCATCCATTTCCACAACGTCCGCCCCGGCGCTGTTCCACATATCCCGGATGATTTTCACGGCACCCGGATCCGTCCCGGCGGTCGGCGTCAGCACCACTTTAGCATTGACAAACAGCCCGGCATCGGACGCCTCCACACCGGTTTTTTCGCTACCCGCTATCGGATGCCCGGGCACAAACCGGGCCAGATGATGCTCCAGATACATCGCAGCGGAGCGTATGACGCTTTCCTTGACACTACCGACATCCGTAATAATGGCGCGAGCCGACGCCGCATCGGCGATTTCAGCGAACACCGTATCAAAAGCACCGGCCGGCACGGCGATAACGATGACATCGGCGTTCCTGATGGCATCCGCGACCGTCTGCTCATAACGGTCGATGACACCCAGTTCCACGGCGCGCTGCAGATGCCCGACCTGGCGGCTGTACCCGACAACTTCATGACACGCGCCTTTCGCCTTCAGCGCCCGAGCGAGTGATCCGCCAATCAGACCTACGCCGATTATGCACAACCGATTAATCATCTCGTCACTCAGTTGAAGATACAGGTATCGTCTGCGACATCTTGCGTGCCGAAACGTCGTTATTAAAGAATGGCCTTGGGATACGACCCGAGAACTTTCAACATGGCCGCCTCACTATTGAGCGCCTTTAATGCCTCCGCCACATTGGCATCCTGGGCATGCCCGTCGATATCGATAAAGAACACGTATTCCCACATCCCTCGGCGCGACGGCCGGGATTCGATACGACTCATCGAAATACCGTGATGCATCAACGGGTCGAGCAAACGATGCAGCGCTCCCGGCCGGTTTGGCGCGGACAGAAGCAATGACGTTTTGTCATGACCGCTTGGCAGCGGCGCGCGATGCCCGATCACCAGGAACCGTGTCGTATTATCAGGCTCATCCTCTATATTCGATGCGAGGACTTGCAAACCGTAATGTTCTGCGGCGGTGGCGCCGGCGATTGCCGCGGCACCCTCTTCGGTTGCGGCGCGACGCGCCGCCTCGGCATTACTGCTTTCAAAATAATGCTCGGCGGATTCCAGGTGGGTGGCCAACCAGTTGCTGCACTGGGCAAGCGCCTGTTGATGTGCATACACCCTTTTGATGTCCGCGATGTTGCCAGCCTTGCTCAACAAATGATGATGAATGCGCAGTTCAACCTCACCACATACCCTGAGCGGCGAATTGATGAACATATCCAGCGTATGCCGAACCACCCCTTCGGTAGAATTTTCGACGGGTACAACCCCAAAATGCGCCGCCCGCGATTCAACATCGCGAAACACCTCATCGATAGATCTACTCGAGTGGGTTTGCACCGAATGTCCGAAATGTTTAAGGGCGGCAGCCTGGGTAAACGTGCCTTCGGGACCGAGATACGCGACTTTCATCGGTTGCTGCAACGACAGGCATGCGGACATAATCTCGCGAAATAATCGCGTTATCTCTTCGCCGCTCAGCGGGCCCTGGTTACGCTCGGCAACCTTACGTAACACCTCCGCTTCGCGTTCGGGACGGTAATAGCTGTCCGCATCACCACCGTCCTGCTTAAGACGCGCAATTTCCTGGGCCATGACGGCACGCTCATTGATCAGCTTCTGGATATGCTGATCCAGCGCATCAATGCGGTCACGAATTTCCTGAAGTTTGATGGCGTCGTTCATGAGTTCAGGCCGAATCCACGTACACCGGCTTGACGTCAAGGTAACGTCTTGAATCCGGCAACGCAATCCCGGCTACACATTGATTACGCGGACCGACAGGACACCGTCTATCGCGGCGATTTCATGCACCACAGATGCCGGCAGCTTTTTGTCGACGTCCGCCACCGTATAGGCGAGATCGCCCAGCGACTTGTTGAGCAGGTCGAGAATATTCAATCCTGCCCTGGCCATCGCCGTGGAAATCTGACTGACCATGTTCGGCACGTTGGAATTGGCGATTGCGATGCGGAAACCGTCGGTGCGCGGCATCACCGCCTCGGGGAAGTTGACGGCGTTGCGGATATTGCCATTCTCCAGAAAATCCCTGACCTGGTCGACAACCATGACGGCGCAGTTGTCCTCCGCCTCCGCCGTCGACGCGCCAAGATGCGGCAGCGTGATGACACGGTCGCTGGTCTTCAGCAGATTCGACGGGAAATCGTTGATGTACGCAAAAACCTTTCCACTTTTGATCGCATCAAGCACCGCCGCATCATCAACGATCCCTTCGCGGGCGAAATTCAGGATTACCGCACCCTTCTTCATCAGCCCAAGGCGTTCCGCATTGAGCATGCATTTCGTGGAATCCATCAACGGTACATGGAAGGTCACAAAGTCCACTTTTGACAGCAAATCGTCGATGCTCGTTGCCTGCTGAACATCGGACGACATACGCCATGCACTCTGCACGGTAATCTTCGGGTCGTAACCATATACCCGCATGCCGAGTTTCAGCGCGGTATTCGCAACCTGTACACCGATGGCGCCCAACCCGATTACCCCCAGCGCACGGCCGGGCAGCTCATATCCGACAAACTGTTTTTTACCCGCCTCGACCTGCTTGCTGATTGCCGCGTCGTCACCGACTACCTGACGCGCAAAGTCCCACGCCTGGCAAATATTGCGGCACGCCAGAAACATCCCGCCGATGACCAGTTCGCAGACGGCGTTAGCGTTGGCGCCCGGCGAATTGAACACCGGTATGCCTCGCTTGCTCAGCGCTTCCACGGGAATATTGTTTACACCTGCGCCGGCGCGCCCTACCGCCTTCAGCGAATCGGGGAGGACCATGCCATGCATCTTGTATGACCGTAACAGCACGGCATCGGGATGCTGAATTTCCGAGGCGATTTCGTACTTGTCACGCGGCATTCGCTCCAGGCCACGAACGGAAATATTATTCAGCGTAAGAATCTTGAACACTGCCTGTCCTTAGCCGTAGCGTTTTTCAAAGTCTTTCATAAAACCCACCAGCGCATCGACGCCGGCTTCGGGCATCGCGTTATAAATACTCGCACGCATGCCCCCGACAGATCGATGCCCCTTCAACGCTACCAGACCGGCACTGGCCGATTCCTGCAGGAACACCGCATCCAGCTTGGCATCCTGTAGTGTAAACGGGATATTCATCCAGGACCGGCACGCGGGGTCCACGGGATTGCTGTAAAAATCCGAGTCGTCGATGGTTTTGTACAGCTTGTCCGCCTTACGCCGGTTGATTTCCGCCATTCTGGCTAAGCCGCCTTTCTGCTTCAGCCAATCGAACACCAACCCCGCTACATACCAGCAAAAGCTCGACGGCGTATTGTACATGGAATCGTTTTCCAGCTGCGTCTTGTAGCTGAAAACGGCAGGTGTGCCGGGATGCTCCCCGCCAACCAGGTCCTCGCGAACGATGACGATCGTCAGCCCGGCCGGTCCGATGTTTTTCTGCGCGCCCGCGTAGATCACTCCGTACTTCGACACATCGAACGGCCGCGACAATATTGTCGACGACATGTCGGCCACCAGCGGCACGGCGCCGGTTTCGGGTATCCAGTGATATTCCACACCGCCGATCGTTTCGTTTGGCGTGTAATGCACGTAGGCGGAAAACGGTTCAAGCTTCCAGTCCTGCTGCAACGGGATGGTGGTGAATTTGCTGCGCTCCGCCGACGCCGCGACGTTCACACGGCAGTATTTCCCGGCCTCTTCGATCGCCTTTTTCGACCAGATGCCCGTGTTGACATAGTCGGCCTGGCTCTTGCCGCCGAGAAGATTCATCGGCACGGCGGCAAATTGTCCGGTCGCGCCACCCTGCAGAAACAGCACGCGATAATTGTCCGGAATCACCAGCAATTCGCGTAAATCCGCGAGCGACTTCGTCGCAATCGACATGAATGCGTTACCGCGATGACTCATTTCCATCACGGACATTCCGCGGCCTTGCCAATCCAGTAATTCGTGCTGGACCCGCTGCAACACTTCCTCGGGCAGCATGGCCGGCCCGGGGCTGAAGTTATACACACGCGACATCAAATATGCTCCCATTGTCTGCTACCCGGAACGGTGCAGAGTATTGTCACCACGCGTTCGAAATTGTCAGGTTTCTTCCTGAAGATTTTCCACTTTCTCAAGACCAACGAGCGCCTCATCGTCCGCCAGGCGAATCAAACGCACGCCCTGGGTATTGCGCCCCATCGTGGATATCTCGTTGACCGACGTCCGTACCAACGTACCGCCGTTACTGATCAGCATTATTTCGTCGCTTTCGACGACCAGCGCCGCTGCTACCACCGCGCCGTTTCTCTCCGTGGTGCGGATCGAAATAACACCTTTACCGCCCCGGCCGTGACACGGATAGTCCCCAACAGGCGTGCGCTTGCCGTAGCCGCGCGCGGTTACCGTGAGCACTTCTCCATCGTCCGCAATGATCAACGAAATGACATGCTCACCTGGTGTCAGGCGAATACCGCGGATGCCCCTTGCCGTACGACCCATTGGCCTGACCGCCGCTTCACTGAACCGCGCTGCCTTGCCATCACTCGCGAACAGCATCACGTTTTTGGATCCGTCTGTGATATCGACGCCGACCAGCGTATCGCCTTCCTGCAGTTCGAGCGCGATGATACCGCTGGAACGCGGCCGCGAAAATCCGCTCAGCGGGGTTTTCTTCACGATGCCGGCACCAGTCGCCATGAACACGTACTTGTTCTCGTCATATTCACGAATCGGCAGTACTGCCGTAATACGCTCGCCTTCTTCCAGCGGGAGAAGATTGACGATCGGCTTGCCCCGCGCGATACGACTTGCCTGCGGCAGCTCATAAACCTTCTTCCAGTACACCTTGCCACGGGTTGAGAAACACAGGATCGTGTCATGCGTACTCGCGACAAATATCTTTTCAATGAAATCTTCTTCCTTGACGCTCGTCGCGCTCTTGCCCTTGCCGCCACGCCGCTGGGCGGCGTATGCCGACAAGGGCTGTGACTTCGCATAACCCTCGTGGGACAGCGTCACGACGACGTCTTCCTCGCTGATAAGGTCCTCAAGGCTCAAATCCTGATGGTTAAGCAGAATCTCGGTGCGCCGCTTGTCGCCGTACTGCTCGCGGATATGAATCAGTTCGTCGCGGATGACTCCCATCAACTTGTCCGGGTCCGCCAGTATCGCGAGCAGGCCACGGATCACTTCCAGCACCTCGCGATATTCCGTAACAATTTTTTCCTGCTCCAGCCCGGTCAGGCGGTGCAGACGCAGATCCAGAATCGCCTGTGCCTGCTGTTCCGACAAGCGGTATCCTTTCGCAGCAAGGCCGAAATCCGGAGACAATCCTTCGGGGCGCGACTCCTGTGCACCAATCGCCTGGAGCATGTCCGCGACAACGCCGGCTTTCCAGACTTTTTCCACCAGGCGGGTCTTCGCTTCAGACGGGCTTGAAGCCGCCTTGATCATCGCGATCACTTCGTCGATATTCGCCAGCGCCACCGCCAGACCTTCCAGCAGATGGGCACGGTCACGCGCCTTGCGCACCTCGAATATCGTGCGCCGCGTGACCACCTCGCGACGATGCCGCACAAAGGCCTGGAGCATCCGCTTCAGATCCAGCAACTGCGGCCGGCCGTCGGCGAGCGCCACCATGTTGATACCGAACACGCTCTGCATCTGCGTATGCTGGTACAGGTTATTCAACAGTACTTCCGCCATCTCGCCGCGCCGCAACTCGATCACCATGCGCATGCCGTCCTTGTCGGATTCGTCGCGCAGCTCGCTGATACCTTCGATGCGCTTTTCCTTGACGAGCACTGCAATTTTTTCGAGCAGCAGCGCCTTGTTCACCTGGTACGGCAGCTCGGTCACGATAATAGTGTCGCGGCCACGCTGCTCGTCGGTTTCCACATGCGTCTTGGCACGGATATAAATGCGGCCGCGGCCAGTGTGGTACGCCTCGTGAATGCCACGCGCACCGTTGATGATGGCGCCGGTCGGGAAATCCGGCCCGGGCACATGTTCCATCAAGCCGGCGATGTCGATGTCCGGATTATCAATCAACGCCAGACAGGCGCTGATCACTTCCGTCAGATTGTGCGGCGGGATATTGGTCGCCAGACCCACCGCGATTCCGGCCGAGCCGTTAACCAGCAGATTGGGGAACTTCGCCGGCAGCACTCTCGGCTCCGTCTCGGACTCGTCGTAGTTGAGCGCAAAGTCGACCGTTTCCTTGTCCAGGTCTGCGAGCAATTCATGAGCAATGCGCGACATGCGCACTTCGGTATAACGCATTGCCGCTGGCGCATCGCCATCGACGGAGCCGAAATTTCCCTGACCATCCACCAGCATGTAACGCAACGAGAACGGCTGCGCCATACGCACGATGGTGTCGTATACAGCCGAGTCGCCATGCGGGTGGTACTTACCGATGACGTCACCGACCACGCGGGCCGATTTCTTGTACGGCTTGTTCCAGTCGTTACCCAGCACGCTCATTGCATAGAGCACGCGCCGATGCACCGGCTTCAGTCCGTCCCTGACGTCCGGGAGCGCGCGCCCGACGATGACGCTCATCGCGTACTCCATGTACGACTTCTTCATCTCCTCCTCGATGTTGACGGGGAGAATCTCTTTGGCAAACTGGCTCATCGTGTGACTGGATCGATCAACTGTGTTTCGGTGCGGGCATCATGATTTTTGTTTATTAGTCCGCCGGGAACCCTGATACTTCTTGAACGAAGGAATTTTAGCATAAATAGCCGCGTAAAATTCATCAGAAATAACGCGATGCCATAAACCAAGTCACTAACGATCAGCTTTCATCAAGGCAGCCATTTTCCGGGCATCCGGCGCAGCGACAACACCCTTTTCGGTGACTATGACATCGATCAGGTCCGCCGGTGTCACGTCGAACACTGGATTCCAGGCCTGCGCGCCCTCGGCGGCAATCCTGACACCGGCAACGCTCAGCAACTCATCGGCCGCGCGCTCCTCGATCGGGATATCGTGGCCGGTTGCTGTCTGCATATCGATCGTCGACGTCGGCGCCACCACCATAAACTTCACGCCATGGTGGCGTGCTACCACCGCCAGATTGTAGGTGCCGATCTTGTTGGCGGCATCGCCGTTCGCGGCGATACGGTCCGCACCAACGATAATCCACTTGACGCCACCCTGTTTGAGCAAGTGCGCGGCGGCGCCATCACCTATCAGCGTTACCGGAATGTGATCCTGCACGAGTTCCCACGCTGTCAGCCGGGACCCTTGCAACCACGGCCGCGTCTCGTCGGCATACACCAGAGAAATGTGCCCGCTCGCATAGGCCGCCCGCACCACCCCGAGGGCGGTCCCAAAACCACCGGTCGCGAGCGCGCCGGCATTGCAATGGGTCAGCACCGCACAGCGTTGATCGATAAGCTGCGCACCCAGGTCGCCCATGCGGCGGTTGGCCGCGATGTCCTCGTCGTGGACACGGCGCGCTTCGGCGAGCAGAGCGGGCTCGGGATCGCCGGAAATGTCGCCCAGCCGGGACTTCATGCGATCCAGCGCCCAGCGCAGATTGACGGCCGTCGGCCGACTGTCGGCAAGCTCGGCAAAATCCACAGCAATTTCCCGCTGCCAGGTTCCGGGCGATAGTGCGTACCGGCGGCGCGCTGCACAAACGACGCCGTAGGCCGCCGCAATACCGATCGCCGGCGCACCGCGGACGACCATCTCCCGTATTGCTGACGCGACGCCGGATGATTCTTTATAAAACAAATAGTTAATTTTTCCCGGCAGGATGCGCTGATCGAGCAGCCGCACGCCGCCACCAGCCCATTCCACTGCCTTTATTACCGAACCTTGCGCGCTCGCCATCGCCGTGACCCGATTGATCCGAGAAACAGCCATAATAAGTTTGTTGGCTTCGTGACACCAGCAGAATAGCCTCCGCACAGAACTCTGCCGGCTCAAAACCCGGCGATTCCGCAATTTAAGAAGGGGCACATCTTGCCGATATCTGGGGGTAATACGGCAGCTTTTGCCACCTTGCCATCACCAGCCTGGGTGCTGTCACCAATGGAAAAACAACGGAAACTCGGCGCCATTTCCCTCGCGATATCGGGCTGGTTAGTCACCGGGTTCGTGATCGGAGACACTGGCGTGCCGGAACCTGTCACGGTTGCAATGGCGCCACAGGTATCGTCGGCGCCAGGCGCCCCGACCATCCGGCAGTCAGCCGATGTGCTGTTTGAATGCCCGCCGCTCAATATTGATCCCAAGGCGATGAGTTGTGTCGGGACGGAATTCGCGTACGTGACGCTCGCGAGAGTGCCTTTCGACCATAATAAAGCCTCGGTCAACGGACAGGCCACCCGCTCACTCGATGCCGCCGCCATATATCTGTTACTCAATCTTGAAAACGTACATCGGGTGTATATCAACGGGCATACCGATAGCACCGGCACCGAGGGGTATAACGATAACCTCGCCGAGAAGCGCGCCATAGCGGTCAAAACGTATTTGATCAATCGCGGCATTGCCGGTGAACGCCTGGCGATGGGCGCGGCCGGCGAACGTGATCCGGTCGACGAACACTGGAACGCTGCAGGCCGCGCCAACAATCGTAACGTTAGCTTGTACGTAGTGATGCGCCGCCCGGCGCCGTGAGAATCGCGGCGCCAGTCCCGCGCCGCTGCCTGGTTAGCACCGCACACCACTCTCCGTGCCGATCGCCTGGTACTTCGCGGTCTTGGCGAAAATTTCTCCGTTCGGGTTATACTGCCTGCGGAAAAATTCTTGCCTATGAATACTGTCGATCTGATCGCTCATGCGCGCTGGCTCATCCCGGTCGAACCGGAAGGCGTGACATATGAAAATCACGCGCTGGTGGTGCACAGCGGTCGCATTGTCGCGGTCTTGCCGTCCGCCGAGGCTGACCAAAGATATCAGGCGAACACGACCGCGCGCCTGACCGATCACGCCATTATTCCCGGCCTGGTAAACGCCCACACGCACGCGGCCATGACGTTGTTCCGCGGCCTCGCCGACGATCTGCCTCTGATGGACTGGCTGAACAAACACATCTGGCCGGCCGAACAGGCCTGGGTCAGCGCGGAATTTGCCAGCGATGGCACCGAACTCGCCGTTGCAGAAATGCTGCGTGGGGGTACCACCTGCTTCAACGACATGTATTTTTTTGCCGATGAAACCGCACGCGTCGCGGCTGACGCCGGTATGCGTGCCATGGTCGGCCTGATACTCATCGACTTCCCGACTGTGTGGGCAGCGAGCAGCGATGAATACATCAGCAAGGGGCTGGCGATACATGACCAGTTCCGTTCTGATCCGTTGATACGCACCGCATTCGCGCCCCATGCGCCTTACACGGTTTCCAATAGCCCGCTGGAGAAAGTGCGGGTGCTGGCGGACGAACTCGACATTCCAATACATATGCACGTACACGAAACCGCGGACGAGATCGGTCAAAGTCTCGCACAGCATAACGAGCGCCCTTTACAACGTCTCGCCCGCCTCGGCCTGCTATCGCCGCGGCTGATGGCGGTTCACATGACACAACTCAACGATGACGAAATCGCGATGATCGCTGCCGGCGGTGCGCACATTGTTCACTGCCCGGAATCGAATCTGAAACTGGCGAGTGGCTTCTGCCCGGTCGCGAACGTTGCGCGTTCTGGAATCAACATCGGCCTGGGCACCGATGGCGCGGCCAGCAATAATGATCTGGATATGTTTGGAGAAATGCGCACGGCGGCCCTGATTGCCAAAGCAGTCGCCGGTGATGCCAGCGCACTGCCGGCAATGCAGGCGCTGAAGATCGCGACGCTCGGCGGCGCGAAGGCCATGGGAATGGACAGTAAGATCGGCTCGCTGCTGCCGGGGAAAGCGGCTGATTTTACGGCGGTCAGACTGGATGACATCGAAACGCAGCCGTTGTATGACCCGGTCTCCCATCTCGTCTACGCCGCAAGCCGCCAACAGGTAACCGATGTCTGGGTCGCCGGCAGGCAATTGCTGAAAAACCGTGAGTTGCTGACGCTAGATACGGCGGCCGTGCTCGCCAAGGCACGGCAATGGCGAGAGCGCATTGCCGCAACGAACGGTTTCCCCGGCCGCACGTCCCATTAGCGTCGAAAACACTTAGCTCGTAACACGCAGCCCCCGATAGTCCCCGACGAGTTGACGTATAATGTCGGGCTATGTCCAGCGTTACTGAAAATGTCGACCCGCGAGAAGTTGCCAAGTTCGAGAAACTGGCGGCGCGCTGGTGGGACCCCGCCGGTGAGTGCAAACCACTCCACGACATCAATCCATTGCGGCTCCACTTCATCGCCGGGTATGTCGATCTCTCCGGAACCCGGGTGGTTGACGTCGGCTGTGGCGGAGGAATTCTGTCCGAGGCACTGGCCCAACGCGGCGCGCAGGTGACCGGCATCGATATGGCCGGGGCGTCGTTGTCCGTCGCGCGTCTGCACCTGGCTGAGAATGGTATCGCCGTGGACTACCGGCAATCCACGGCGGAATCATTCGCCGCCGGGCAACCCGGGGCGTTTGATGTGGTTACCTGCATGGAGCTGCTGGAGCATGTTCCGGACCCGGTATCACTGGTGGCGGCTTGCGCGGCGCTCGTTCGCCCGGGCGGCCACGTATTCTTCTCGACGATCAATCGAAATCCCAAGGCCTACCTGCTGGCGGTTATCGGCGCGGAGTACTTGTTGAACATGTTGCCCAAGGGCACCCACGATTACCGGCGGTTTGTACGGCCTTCCGAGCTCGGCGCGTGGTCTCGCCAAGCCGGCCTGTCGTTAGAGACACTCGGCGGTATCGGATTCAACCCGCTGACGCGCCGGTATTCGTTGAACAACGACGTGGACGTCAACTACCTGGCCTGCTTTCGCAAGGCCTGAACCACTCTGCCGTCTAAGTGAATTGATTGCAATAACAATACAAGCATCTAAAAATACGGCCTATTACTTCCATGAGATCGCCTGACGGACCCACCCGCATACGTACCGTGCTCTTCGATCTCGACGGCACGCTGGCGGATACCGCCCCCGATCTCGCCCACGCGTTAAATCAGACGCTCGCCGGACAGGGTCGCGCGCCGCTACCATTCGAACAGATCCGTCCGGTGGTATCGCATGGCGGCACCGCATTACTGCGCCTTGGCTTTCAAATACCAGCCGATACCCCTGAATTCGAAGGACTACGCAAACAGTTTCTGCAAACCTACCGGCGGCACATTGGCGACCGCACGCGGTTGTTTCCCGGCATCGACGAGGTATTGGCGGCGTTGCAGGTACAAGGACTCAACTGGGGCGTGGTCACCAACAAACCCCGTTGGCTGACGGAACCGCTGATGGCGGCACTGGGACTTAGCGCCCGCGCGGCCAGTATCGTCAGTGGCGACAGCACGACCAACCGCAAACCGCATCCGGAACCGATGCTGCATGCGTGCCGCGAAGCCGGCAGCGAGGCACGCCATTGCCTTTACGTCGGCGACGCCGAGCGCGACATCGAGGCCGGCCGGCGCGCCGGCATGAAGACACTGGTCGCGCTGTTCGGCTATCTTGGTGATGACGACCACCCGGAAACCTGGCAGGCGGACGGCATGGTAAAACAGCCGCTGGAAATCCTCGACTGGATAAAGGCACACGGCAATGAGTAAGACGCGAACCAACGCCTCACCACTCCGGGCTGCCACGCGCTGTCGCGGCAGGCGTAACCGGCGGTGAGCCCGGGGCTGCCCATCCTGATCACGGTCGCCATCGCCGCGCTGGTCATCGGCTGGCTGATCGCGCGTCTGTCTGCCCATCGCGACATCGCTCAACTGCGGGAGCGTAACGCCGCTCTGGGCGCGGAGATTGAATCAGAGCGTCGGGCAGCAGCCGAACGGATCGCCGCGATGGAAAACGCGCGTGCAACCCTGGCGGATACGTTTACGGCGTTGTCGCACCAGGCGCTCAAGAGCAACACTGAGGAATTTCTCAAGCTTGCTAACGAAAACCTCAAAGGTTTTCATGCCCAGGCACAAGGTGAACTGAAAACGCGCGAGAAGGCGATCGAAGGATTCGTCAAACCGATCCGGGAAGCACTCGAGAAAACGGAGCGCCAGATAAACGAACTCGAGAATTCCCGCAAGGAGGCCTATGGATCGCTCACCAGGCACATGGAATCAATGGCCCAGACCCAGCAGCTGCTGCATAGCGAAACACGCAATCTGGTGCAGGCCCTGCGCCGCCCGGAGGTGCGCGGTCAATGGGGAGAAATGACGTTACGGCGGCTGGTCGAACTCGCCGGCATGGTCGAACACTGCGATTTCTTCGAGCAGGAGCACACGGTCTCCGGCGACGGCGCGATGCGCCCGGATATGATCGTACGGATGCCGGATGAGCGCGAGATTATTGTCGACGTCAAAACGCCGCTCGATGCGTACCTGAACGCCGTCGAAGCGACTGACGACGACACCCGCACCCGGTTTCTTGAAAAACACGCGCGCAACGTTCGTGAGCGGGTACGCGAACTTGCCAACAAGGCCTACTGGGATCAGTTTGCCCGGAGCCCGGATTTCATCGTGCTGTTTATTCCAGGGGATCAGTTTCTCAGCGCGGCGCTGGACCATGACCGCAGCCTGCTGGAGGACGCGCTGCGTCAGAAGGTGATACTGGCGACACCGACCAGTTTAGTCGCGCTGCTGCGCGCGGTCGCCTATGGCTGGCGGCAACAGGTGCTGGCTGATAACGCCGAGCATATTCGCCATGTCGGCGAGGAACTGTACAAGCGGCTAGCTACATTTAGCGAACATCTGGGCCGGCTGGGAAAAACACTCAACAGCAGCCTGGATCATTACAACCGGGCGGTAGGTTCATTCGAACGTCAGGTGGTTCCCGGAGCGCGCAAATTCACGGAAATGGGCATCCACGCCAATCGCCCCCTCGATCCGCTGGAACCAGTCGAGAAAAGCGCACGAGAAGTCGCGCAGGAATCACCCGATCACTGAGCAGGGGCCAGCCTTTCCAGTGTCTCCCGGGCAACCGCCAGACCGGTAAATTCCTGACCGGCATCAACGGCGCGCCGCAGGTGGGCCACCGCCTCTTCGTTCTGCTGGTTCAACGCGTATGCCATACCCAGATGGTATTGCAGCAACGGAATCTGTGGCGCCAGCTCCGCTGCGTTCTTTAACCTGGCGATCGCTGCGATAGCGTCGCCCTGGTGATAGTGGATCCAGCCAAGCGTGTCCAGATACTCGGGATTGGTCGAACCCTCAAACCCCCTGGCGTAATCCAGCGCCTTGCGCAATGCAGCAGGATCGCCGCGGCGCTCGGTCAACAGCCGCGCCAGCCGGTTGGCCGCATCGGACTGCGCCGGATTCCGCGTGACTATTCCCTCGTACGTCTGCATGGCATCGTCAAACTGACCGTTACTCTCATACGCACCGGCCAGCAACATCGCCAACTGGGATTTTCCAGGTGCGATGGCGAGCGCCTCCTTGTAAACGGCGATCGCGCTATCCAGATCACCGCGCACCGTGTAGAGATTGGTCAGATTTCTGTAGGGTTCCGGCTGCTTCGGATTCAGGTTTATCGCCTTGCGAAACGCCGTAATCGCCTCTTTTTCCTTGTTCTGGTAGAGATACACCTCACCGAGCAGATCGTAGGCGCCCGCGCTGGCCGGATACGCCTTGATAAAGCGCTGCACATGCTGCATGGCGGGCGCCGGGCTGTTCGTCGCGAGATAACCACGAACAACCGCCGCGTTTGTTTCGAACACCTCGGGCGCCTTCTCGACGGCGATCACATACTGCTTGATTGCCGCATCGAGCTTGCCTTGCTTGCCGAGGGTTTCACCGAGCTTGAAATAGCCGACCGCCTGGTCCGGATAAGTACGCGTAATTACCTCGGCAGTACCGGCCGCCGCCGCCCAGTCCTTACGCGCAATCTGCAGGTCAACGACCAGCTTGAGCGCCTGGATGTCACCCGGCGAAACCGCCAGCAGCTCCTTCGCGACCTGATCCGCCGCTGCAAAATCCTGCGCAGCCACCAACATGTTGATTAATGCGTAACGCGCTTCAAGGGCGCGAGGATGCACCGCGATCGCCTTGCGCAATATGTCATTGGCCTTTTCCGGCTCGTTATTGGCGACATAGGCGTCCGCCAGATTGCCGACAACGGCTACCGCGTCCGGCTGCACCGACAACACGTTCTCGAAATCCCGGATCGCGCCCGCCGCATCGCGATCAGCGAGCGCCATCCTGCCCCGGATGGCGAGCGCATCGACGTTACTGTGATTTTCGTCGAGTATTTCCGTAATCAACTGCAACGCTTCCGGCTTGCGGCCCTTGTCCATCAATATCAGCGCCAGCTTGTTTTTCGCCAGCGCATTGTCCGGACCGCTGCGGCTTAATTTGATGATGTCGCGGTAGGCCTTTTCCGCCCGATCAAGTTCGTTTGCGGATTCGTAAAGCCTGGCCAGCCGAAATCGGACGGAAAACGCACCGGGTTCCTCATCCAGAAACGCGAGCAGCTCCTTCTCCGCATCCTGCGCGCTACGCTTCGCTACCAGAAACTCGGCCAGTAACAACCGCCGACTTTCATCATCAGGATCGGCGCTTATCGCATCCCACAAGACCTTCTCGGCTTGATCAAGATGGCCCAGCTTCGAATAAAACTCGGCCAACTGCGCCCGATAGGCGGTCTGTTCAGGCGCCAGCGCGACGAGTTCCTGAAACAGCACCTCAGCACGATCATATTCGTTACGTTCACTGAACGCGTTTGCAAGCTGAAGACGCAACGGCACGCTGCGTGGCAGGTTCTTGATGCCTTGTTCCAGAAATCCTATCGCCTTTTCCGGCAGGCTTTCGTGCTGATATATCAACGCCAGCAGCGAAATCGTGTCCTCATTGCCAGGATCCAGCCGGTACGCCGACTCGGCCAGGCGCATCGCCTCGGACCAGTCACCCAAATGGGAAACCGCCGCCGCTTTTAATGTCAGAGCGCGCGAATTCTCTGGCTCGCGCGTCAGCACGCTGTCCGCAGCGCGCAATGCCTGTTCCGCTTGTCGTCCGAGCAGGTAGAGGCGGCCGAGCCGGATTTGGGCATCCGCATGCGCGGGATCGAGCTCGATAGTCTTGCGAAAATTGGCAAATGCTTCGCGCCAGTTCTGCTGCTTCTCCCCAATCAGCCCGAGGTAGTAATAACCTTCCGCAACCCCACCGTCAATCGCGAGCAACTGCGTAAACTCGGTGTGCGCCTTTGCCAGATCGCCGGCTTCATACAGCGACTTGCCCAGGTGCAGATGCTCGCGCTTCCGCTCGTCGACATTAGTGCAAGCCGCAACCAGCAATATCGCCAGCAACACCAAAATGAATTGTACCGCGGTACGAGCGCCTGTCATTTTGCGATCACGAACCCGCGACATCATGATGCATCGCCCGGGGGATGCTGCAGAAACCACCGATATGCCTGCCGGATACCATCAGCAAGCGGAATAGACGCGGTCCAGCCCAGCGCAGTCAATTTGCCGACATCCACCAGTTTTCGTGGCGTACCGTCCGGCTTCGACGTGTCAAACACAATATCGCCCCTGTATCCAACCGCCTCGCCGACAAGCATTGCCAGCTCCCTGATCGGAATGTCCTTGCCGACGCCGATATTAATGATGCCTTCGTTATCATACTCCCCCATCAAAAACAGGCAAGCATCGGCGCAATCATCGCTGTGCAGAAATTCGCGACGCGGACTGCCGGTGCCCCAAACCGTTACAGTGGGCGCACCGCTCAGCCGGGCATCGTGGAACTTGCGTATCAACGCCGGCAGTACATGCGAACGGTTCAGATCGAAATTGTCCCCCGGCCCATACAGATTCGTCGGCATCGCCGCGATAAAACGACAACCGTACTGCCGGCGATAGGCCTGGCATAGTTTGATGCCGGTAATCTTCGCCACCGCGTACCACTCGTTTGTCGGCTCCAGAGCACCCGTTAACAGATATTCCTCTTTCAACGGTTGTGGCGCGAGTTTCGGATAGATACAGGTGCTACCCAGAAACAGCAGCTTTTCGACACCGCTGCGGTAGGCTTCGTGTATCAGATTCGCCTCAATCATGAGGTTGTCGTAAAGAAACTCCGCCGGATAGGTATCGTTGGCGAGAATGCCGCCAACCTTGGCCGCGGCCACATACACATAATCCGGCCGATTGCTGCGGAAGAAATTGGCGACCGCCGCGTTGTCACGCAGGTCGAGCTGTTTGCTCGTCGCTGTCACAATATTCGCGAAGCCCCTCTCCTCCAACTTGCGGACAAGCGCGGAGCCAACCAGGCCGCGATGACCTGCAACGTAGACCTTCGCTTGTTTGTCCATCAACGGGATTATTCTATGTTGTCGAAGATGCGGAAGCCCTCGCGCCGGCACAGATCATCCTTCTCGGCGGATTTTAAATCCTCACGCACCATCTCGCTGACCATCTCCTCAAGCGAGGTCGTCGGCGACCACCCGAGTTTTGCCTTGGCCTTGCTGGCGTCACCGAGCAATGTATCGACTTCGGTAGGCCGGAAATATCGAGGATCTACTTCAACGAGTATCCGCCCGGATCTGGAATCCACCCCCCTTTCATCGACTCCCTTGCCTTGCCAATCGAGCGTAACACCAATTTCCGCAAAGGCCGCATCGACAAACTGACGCACTGACCACTGTCGACCGGTTGCGATCACGTAATCATCCGCGTCTTCCTGCTGCAGCATCAACCACTGTGCCTCCACGTAGTCACGCGCATGGCCCCAGTCCCGCAACGCATCAAGATTTCCCAGATACAGTTTATCCTGGAGCTCCAGCTTCATCCTCGCCACAGCACGCGTGATCTTGCGTGTGACAAACGTTTCACCACGAATGGGCGACTCATGATTAAACAAGATGCCGTTGCACGCGTACATGCAGTACGCTTCGCGATAATTCACCGTAATCCAGTAAGCATATACCTTCGCCGCGCCGTATGGGCTGCGCGGATAAAACGGCGTCGTTTCCTTTTGCGGAATTTCCTGAACCTTGCCGAACATTTCGCTGGTCGACGCCTGATAGAACCGTGTCTTGCCGCCAAGACCAAGAATCCGGATGGCCTCCAGCAGACGCAGCGTACCCAGCGCGTCGGAATTCGCGGTGTACTCGGGGGTTTCAAACGACACCGCGACATGGCTTTGCGCGGCCAGGTTGTAAATCTCGTCCGGCTGGACTTCCTGGATGATACGGATCAGGTTGGTAGCGTCGCCAAGGTCACCGTAATGCAGCACGAGCCGCCGGTCACGGACGTGCGGATCCTGGTAAAGATGGTCAATACGACCGGTATTAAAAGAAGACGAACGGCGTTTAATGCCGTGCACAATATAATTTTTTTGCAAGAGAAACTCGGCTAGATACGCGCCATCCTGCCCTGTCACGCCGGTTATCAGCGCCACCTTACGACCCGCAATCCGCTCCGACATTACCGCCCCGTTCCCTGCTGTTCCGTTACACGTCTCAAAATCCGGCATTCCCTGTCGTCATAGCAACCTGCTTACCGGCGCGCCGACCCAGTGTAGTACCCCCGATACCACTCGACAAATTTCCGGACGCCTACCTCGATCGTCGTCGCTGGCTTGTAGCCAACCGCACGCTCCAGTTCCGTTGTATCCGCCATGGTCGCCGGCACATCTCCCAACTGCATCGGCAAAAGATCGAGTTTCGCCTTCCTGCCCAACGCGGCCTCGAGAACCTCGATATACCTCATCAGCTTTTCCGGTTGATTGTTGCCGATATTGAATACCCGATACGGCGCATAGCTCGTCGCCGGGTCAGGGTGGTTGCCGGACCAGGCCTTGTCAGAAACCGGCGCCTTGTCCATTACCCGGGCTATTCCGTCGACGATGTCGTCAATATAGGTAAAATCACGCGTCATCTCGCCTCTGTTGAACACCGGGATTGGCTCGTCGGCGAGAATCCCCTTGGTAAACTTGAACAGCGCCATGTCGGGCCTGCCCCATGGACCGTATACGGTAAAGAAACGCAGCCCCGTCACCGGTAGTTTGTACAGATGGGCGTAGCTGTGCGCCATCAACTCATTGGCTTTCTTCGTCGCGGCGTAAAGTGACACCGGATGATCCACGTTGTCGTGCTCCGAGAACGGCAACTTGGTATTGGCGCCATAGACCGAGCTGGTGGAGGCATACACCAGATGCTTGACCTTCGAATGCCGGCAGCCCTCCAGGATATTGCCGAACCCGACCAGATTGGCGTCAATATAGGCGTGCGGATTCTCAATCGAATAGCGGACTCCAGCCTGCGCGGCCAGGTTAACGACCACATCAAACCGATGCTTGCCAAACAACGCGGCCATCGCGGCGCGATCCGCAATATCGAGCTTGTCGAACGTGAAATTCCCGGATGCAACACACCGCGCCAGACGTGCCTCCTTCAGCGATACATCGTAATAGTCGTTCAGGTTGTCGATTCCATGGACGTGATCGCCGTGGGCAAGAAGTCTGAGCGAGAGCGTCGACCCGATGAATCCGGCAGCGCCGGTAACCAATACTTTACGTGGCATCACAGCCTCCACACTTCGAGGCCAGCATTCTCCAATGCGCCCCGATCAAAAGCCGACTTGACGTCGACGAAAACGCCCCCGGAGACGATTTTGCCTGCATAAGCGGATACGTCCGTGGCGGTAAATGCGTCATGCGCAACTGCCACCACCATCGCATCGGCCACGGGCAGATCATCCCACGACACAAGGTCGATACCGTACTCATGGCGAGCATGGCCGCTATCGACAACTGGATCATGCACCGACACGTCGATGCCATAGGAACGCAGCTCATTGATCACATCGATGACGCGCGTATTGCGCAAATCATTGCAATTTTCCTTGAAACTCAAGCCAAGCACACTGACCCTGGCCCCGCGAATGGCGCTGCCACTGGCGATCAACTTCTTTACGGTCTGCTCGGCGACGAACTTGCCCATCCCGTCATTGATACGCCTACCTGCGAGTATCACCTGCGGATGGTATCCGAGCGTTTCGGCCT
The DNA here is from genome assembly GCA_023266115.1 of Gammaproteobacteria bacterium. GTDB lineage: Bacteria > Pseudomonadota > Gammaproteobacteria > VBWC01 > VBWC01 > VBWC01. Next base: position 116,110 of record JAHFRU010000006.1, on the reverse strand, counting down.
TGTGTGTCAGGTAGTATGGATCAACGCCTATGCAATGTCCGCCAACGAGGCCCGGCCGGAACGGCAGAAAATTCCACTTCGTGCCAGCCGCTTCCAGCACCTCGACGGTATCGATTCCCATAATGTTAAAAACCATGGCCAACTCGTTCATCAACGCGATATTCAGGTCACGCTGCGTATTTTCGATAACTTTTGCCGCCTCGGCTGCCTTGATGCTTGAAGCTCGGCAAACACCCGCCGTAATAACGCTCGCATACAATTCGGCGACTTTATCAAGAGTCGCTGCGCAATCGCCCGAAACTACCTTGACGATATTTTCCAGCGTATGTATCTTATCGCCCGGATTAATTCGCTCCGGAGAATAACCGACGTTGAAACCTTCACGCCATTTCATTCCGGACTGACTCTCCAGCACCGGCACGCAGACCTCCTCGGTAGCCCCCGGGTACACTGTCGACTCATATATAACGATGGCGTTTTTCTTGAGGTGCTTTCCGACCAGCGTACTTGCCGAGATCAACGGGCCGAAATCGGGACGATGCGCCCCATCAACCGGCGTCGGCACCGCAATTACCACGTAATCTGCCCGTTTCAGCGCCGCCGGATCGTCGGTAATTTCGAGCAGCCGCGCCTGTTTGAAATCGTCCGGTGTAATATCCAGGTCAATCCCGTCGCCCTGACGACATCTCCGTATTCTTTCCGGATTGATGTCAAAACCGATGGTCGAAAACTTTTTGCCGAATGCAATAGCAAGCGGCAATCCGACATATCCCAACCCTATCACTGCAACCGTTTTCACATGTCCTCCACTACTCGATGATATTTTTTGCGATTATCCATGTCCTGCCTTGTCGAAAGGCAGCCAGAAACGATAGGCGCCGGCCGTTGCGACAAAACCGCCCGCGGCATCCGCCATAACATCGCCTGCGCTCGAAGTTCGCCCCGGCACGAAGCTCTGATGGAACTCATCCAGCACACCGTATAGTGCCACGACAACCGTCACCAGCAAAATCCGGCCCCACGGGTCGCCTGTTCCTGGTCGACCAAGCGCACCTGTAATCAGCGGCCCAAGCATGCCAAAAACAGCAAAATGGACCAGTTTATCGGCGCCAACAAACATCGCCGGGAAATCACTGCCGGGACGTGACGAGAGAAAGTATATGACCGCCATCCAAAAGATCGACAGGTAAGCGAACGGCTTGTTCTGGATACGCAGGCTCATTTGACGCGCGCCGCGGCGCTGCCCATTTCGCGCTGATGCCACTGCCAGGCCGTGGCTATGATCGTGGTCAGGTCTTCGTAACGCGGCTTCCATCCCAGTTCCTCACGAATCTTTCGGGAATCAGCAACGAGCACCGCAGGGTCGCCAGCACGCCGGGGGGCTTCTATACACGGAATCGCGTGCCCGGTCACCGCGCGCGCGGTATCAACCACCTCGCGCACGGACCGTCCGCGAGAATTACCGAGGTTGTATATCCTGCTTTGCCCGCCGGCCAATAACGAATCCAGTGCCAGCAGGTGTGCCTGCGCGAGGTCGTTCACGTGCACGTAATCCCGGATACAGGTGCCGTCCGGTGTCGGATAATCCGTGCCAAATATCTTGACCTGATCCCGAATGCCCGCAGCGACCTGCAATATGATTGGAATGAGGTGTGTTTCCGGTTCATGACGCTCCCCCAGACGGCCGGATTCGTCGGCACCGGCTGCATTGAAATACCGTAAACACACGGACTTGATGCCCTGCGAACGGCTGCAATCCTGGAGCACACGCTCGATGACCATTTTGGTAACGCCATATGGATTTACCGGATCACAACGACGGCCTTCATCGATCGGCCCGTCCCCACTCTCGCCGTAAACCGCAGCTGTCGAGGAAAAAATAAATTTGTCCACGCCAAACAGGTCCATCTGCTGAATAAGCGTCAAGGTTTTCGCGACGTTATTCTGATAATAGAGTAACGGCTTTTCCACTGACTCGCCCACAAGCGACAACGCCGCAAAATGCATGACAGCGTCGATGCGATGAGTGTCGAATATATCCTCAAGCACCGGCCGATCACCGAGGTCGCCCTCGATAAAAGTCCCGCCAGGAACCAGATCGCGATGTCCTCGCGACAAATCGTCCAGCACGACAACGCGATGGCCGGCCCCGAGCAATGCGTTCACCATATGCGAACCAATATAGCCGGCGCCGCCAACAACCAGTACGGTGGAATTACTCATAATCGCTCATAGCACCCCATATGAATAAACCCGGGAGAAAATCGCAGAACCCCGCGAATATTATAGATGGACAGGGAATCTCAACACGAATGATGTCAACCAGACCGCGTTCCATATTCGTCGCCTGACACCGGGCGACGGCCATATAATATTGGTTTCAGATGCTACTTGCCACCGCCTTGTTCAACACCAACTCTACGTGCTCGACGTATTTCAGCTTGCCCAATACCCGCAGAACATCCCCCCGCGGCGTCTTCCCCTCCTCGACCACCAGCACAACGTGATCGACAATACCTTCGAATATTGACGTATCGATGTTCAATGACAACGGCGGCAGGTCAACGATCAATGCAGACGATGGAAACAGTGCCCGCAGCTTCCCGATAACAGCACGCACGTTGTCGCGCGTGAGTAACGCCACATGGCTACGGGATCGCGGTCCCGCAGGAACAAGTATCAACTTTTCCGCCTCTGCCCGAACAAGGATATCCGCTATCTCCTTGCCGCCCTCCAGGACATCCGTCAATCCGGTGTCCGGCAAAATCTCGAGAAATGCGTGCATTGCCGGCTTGAAGAAATCCATATCCATCAGTATCACCGGCTCCGCACTTGACGCCGCCAGACTCATCGCCAGATTAATCGCGCACAATGTCCTGCCCTCACGTGGGTTGGCGCTCATCACTGCGACGACAGGCGCACCCGATTTAATGAGACCGGGTCCTTGAACCGCTAGCTGAAGATCGCGGAACCGTGCGACCCACCTGCTTTTATCGCCTGCGGTAATAACCCGGTTCTTTCGCAGCCTGGAGAACGGTACGTTGACTATCCGTCCATCGTCAAAACGAAAACTGATGCCGGGTGGCGCAATGGCTGGTCGAGCAGCGGGCCGCACGACCGGCGATACGGGCGGTTCCGGAACGGTGACATTACCGGGCTCGCGGATGGCCGCCTGCGGTGCACGATCCACGGGCTGCCTGACCGGCGACGGCGCCTGCTTTGCCTCCTTCGCCTTCCGGAGCGCCTCTTCGATGCGGGAAATCGACATTAAAATATCCGTCTTTCCGATCGTTGATCAAAACAGCTGGGCGAACAATTCGCTCAACGGGTGCCGCACATAATTCACGGCCGCGATTAATAGCAACCCTCCGCCCGCCAACGCTACACCGCTAAGCGCGGATCGCATCCGGACATGCCGGAGTTCCGCCTCCGTGAAAATATACGGTATCACAACGGTCGAGCGGGTCTTCCCGGTCAATCGCGCCAGCATAGCGATGCTCCGCACAGCCACATCTCCCCGACTTCTCAACCACACGTAGAGTACGCCGAGCGCCAAGGAAACAACTACGCCGACAATTAACACAACATAACTACCCGATTTTTCGGAGTAGGCCGCTAACTGCGCCGCCTTGACGAGCGTCACCTCGCCACCCCCGTCCTCTAGTGCAATATCGCTCGCTTTGGAAAATTTTTCCAGTTCCGCAACAGCCGCGGCATAACTCGCCTTCAGCGCCTGCCGTTGCCGAACCAAGTCATCCTGGTCCCGGTCGGCAGCCGCCAGCCTGGCCGACTCCTCTTCCAGCGCGCCAACGGAAGCGCGCAAGGCATTGGCTGTTTCGACAGCCATTCTGTGACGTTCCCGCACAGCGCGCAAATTGCTTTCAAGCGACTGATATTCAGGATTCGGGCGCTTGGTCTCGAGCACACGGGTTTCTATCAGCTCCGGCGACTGCGTGGCGATTTCCTGCATGAACCTTTGTTCAAGTTCAGCCATCATCACGAGATCCGGATCGTTGGCCGGCTTGGTTTTGCGCATACGATCGAGCACCTTGCGCAGCTCGCTCAATTCAGCTCGTTTTGTTTGCGCCGCGCCCCGCTGCCGAATGCGGAGGTTTATCTCATCCAGCGACTTCTGCATTTTCTTTACTTCCGCGTGACTGCTCCCATGGCGCGCCGTCGCTGCTTCAAGTTCGATAGTGAGCTCTTTCTTTCTGGCATCAAGATTGATCGCTATTTTTTCCTCACGCGTGACCACGATCACCGGCTCGTGCCCGGCCAGCGCGTGTTCCAGGCGGCCTTGCTCGTCCTCCAGTCCAGCGATACTGCTCACCGTGGAGTCAAGATTCGTTCGGGCCGCTGCCGCGCGCTGTTTCGCGTCGGCCGCTTGCAACGCTCGATTTTCGGCATCCGCCGGTCGCGATTGATCGATGCGCTTATTGATCGCTTCAAGTTGACCGCCCAAAGCCAGCCGTTTCTCATCGAGCTGTACTTGACGTTCTGTTAGCCGCGCGCTCCTCTCCGCGCGTTTGCTTGCCATTAACCGCCTGTTCTCAGCCATATGTGTTTCGGCCAGGCTGTCGGCCACCTGTTTCGCGACGGTCGGATCCGTATCACGGTAGGCGACCGTATAGGTCAAATTCATTTTGCCGGCCCTTTCCCCGTCGACCGGCTCGACCTTCGCACCGACCAGATCGATCGACGCGCGACGCCGCACAAAGTCCGCCAGTCCGTTATCGTTCGCCGATCCCCGCTTTTCCGAATATACGCCGGCAGCGGTTATCATGTTAGCCAGACCTTCTTTCGTACCGGTAAGTGAGTTAATTTGTCGTAGCCGCGCGGCGGCATACTCGACGACCGGGATACCTTGAAGATCGCCCGCAGTCAGATACTCCTCAATGGAAATCGTCGCTGTCGAACGGTAAAAACTCGGCCAGCTGGTGACCAGCGCCAAGGTTATCGCCAGCCCGATACTGACGAGAATAAGCAATGACCACTTCCGACGGCGCAACATCGAGGAAAAGTCCATTAGGCCTAGCAAAGCCTCCTGATATATAATGCTTTTTTTATTAATGTCTGATGATCCGAACCGGACGTGCGTGCTTCCCACAGGCCGCGCCCAGACACTCTGCAACCAATTAGCGGCGAAGGGGCGGTGGATTTTAACTTAAACGGACACGCCGGGGGCCGTCAGCGCCGTAAAATCGTACGGATCGCCTATGTTTTCCCCGAACGACCCGTCGAGACCGGCAAACAGGGGGCACGCAGATCATGACCCGCAGCGATCCACGTCTGAACCAGGCATATGACCACTGTGCGACGATTACGCGCCGTCACTATGAAAATTTCCCGGTCGCCTCGCTGCTGTTGCCGGCGAAACTTCGGCGCCCGATCAGCGTCATTTACGCCTTTGCCCGCACTGCAGACGACTTCGCCGACGAAGGCGGCATCCCTGACGAACAACGTCTGGCGTTGCTCGACGGATATGCTCGCGCCCTGGATGCATTAAACCAACACAGCATCATCGAAGAACAGCCGATCTTTATCGCGCTATGCGATGTCGTAAACCGGCACCAACTGTCCATCGGCCATTTCCACGACCTGCTCACCGCATTCCGCATGGACGTAAAACAAAAACGTTACGCCAGCTTCACGGAATTGTCAGGTTACTGCCGCTATTCAGCGAACCCGATCGGGCAACTGGTATTGGAACTATGTGGACAAAACAGTGCCCGAAACATAAACGATTCCGACAATATCTGCACCGCGCTGCAACTGATCAATTTTCTGCAGGATATCAGGCAGGACTACGACGAAAACAAACGCATCTACCTGCCGCAGGATGAGCTGGCACAGTTCGACATTCCGGAAGCAGATATATCGCAGCAGCGGAACGGACCCGCGATGAAACGGCTCATCGCATTTCAAACCGATCGCGCCCGTACGCTGCTGCAGTCCGGAATGCCGCTTGGCGCGCGCTTGCCCGGACGGATTGGCCTGGAAATCCGCTGCACCGTCATGGGTGGATTACGCGTGCTTGACGCAATCGCCACACAACCGGATGTTTATGCCCGACCACGCCTCGGAAAAAAAGACTGGATAGGCATCATTGCACGAGCATGCCTGCGCAGATAGATACGAGCTGGCGGCAGAATGGCCTGGTACCGTATCATCGTCAACCGTGGCGGGCCGTATCAATCGGGATTCGTGCCATAACGGCACCGCAGCGAGGCAACATCAGGCACATTAACCGACGGAACACTCATTGACCCCGCAACAGTACTGCGAAAACAAAGCCGCCAAGAGCGGCTCAAGCTTTTACTACAGCTTCCTGTTCCTGCCTACCGAACGGCGTGAGGCTATTACTGCGTTATACGCGTTTTGCCGTGAGGTCGACGATGTGGTGGACGAGTGCCACGATGCAGCGGTCGCCCGGACCAAGTTACAGTGGTGGCGTGAGGAGATCGCCAGAATGTTCGGCGACGCGCCGCGACACCCGGTGACCAAGGCGCTGCTCCCGGCGATACGCCGCTATGAACTGCCGGCGGAGTATTTCCAGGAAATCATCGATGGCATGGAAATGGACCTTACCTATTCCTCGTACCCTTCATTTCGTGAACTCGCCCTCTATTGTTATCGCGTCGCCGGCGTCGTTGGCCTGATGGCTGCCGAGATATTCGGCTACCAGGACCGTCAAACGCAAAAGTATGCCAAGGACCTGGGAACGGCGTTTCAATTGACGAATATCCTGCGTGACGTACGTGAAGACGCGGGGCGCGACCGGGTGTATATCCCGCTGGACGAAGTCTTGCGCTTCGGTGTCAGTCACAGCGACATCACGGAGCATCGCATGTCCGACAACATGCGCCAGCTGCTGGAGTATCAAGGCGAGCGGGCGCGGCGCTACTATCAGCAGGCCTTTCAGCAATTACCGGATGTTGACCGCTACGCGCAGCGCTCCGGACTTATCATGGCAGCCATTTATCTGAAGACTCTCGATGAAATCGCCGTTGACGGCTACCGGGTGCTTGAGCATCGGATCGCGTTAACGCCGTTGCGCAAGCTCTGGATCGCATGGCGTACATCGCGCAGCGAAAAGCGCCGCGATGCGCAGATACGGCGCAAGCCGAATCAATCAGGTGGCAACGATCCGCATGATCGCGATCCACATCAGCCTTGAGCGGTATCTCCGCCGATGACGCCGGTCGCTATTGTCGGCGGTGGCTGGGCTGGGCTGGCCGCGGCGGTTGAGCTGACTTCGCACCGGATCCCGGTCACAGTGATCGAAGCGGCCGGCCAGCTGGGCGGCCGCGCCCGCACGGTCGAGGTCAATCGTTACCGCATCGATAACGGCCAGCACCTGATGCTCGGCGCCTATCACGATATGTTGCGCCTGATGCATATCGTCGGCGTCAACGAAGAAGACGTATTCGAGCGGCTTCCGCTGGAACTGTTCATGACCGGGCTGCGCACAGCTCCTGTCCGAATATCGCTGCCAAGGCAACCAGCGCCGCTTCACATGGTATCCGGTCTGTACCGCGCGACCGGCATAAATTTTAGCGAAAAAATGGATCTCGTACGCCTGTGCACCTCGTTGCTGTTACGGCGCGATACCACCGACCGCGATACCAGCCTCGCGCAATGGCTGGAACAGCATCGGCAACCGGATTCGCTGCGGCAACGGCTATGGGAACCCCTGTGTCTCGCCACCATGAATACCTCGCTGGACGAAGCATCGACACGGTTGTTTCTACGAGTTATGCGCGACGTATTCACCCGTCAGTCCCGCGACGCCGATTTATTACTCACCCGCCGGGATCTCGGTGCAGTATTTCCTGAACCGGCGGGGCGCTACGTCGAAGCGCACGGCGGAACGATACGAATGAAACACCGCGTCAACGCCCTGCGGATCAGCGAACATGCGATTAGCGCGGTATCCGTGGCACACCAGAATGTCTGGTCGGACCACGTCATTCTCGCTGTACCGCCGACGACGTGTCATCGTTTGCTCGCACCCCACCCGATACTGCTCCCGCTCGCCGAAACGATCGGCGCAATGCCGGAGGCGCCAATCTGCACGATCTATATACAGTATGCATCGGGAACCACACTGAGCCGACCACTGATAGGCCTGGTGGACACCACCGCGCAATGGGTGTTTGATCGCGCTCGCAACGGGCAGGCGGGCCTCATGGCCGTGGTCATCAGCGGCACCGGCAACCACATGGACGCAGACAAAAAAACACTAGCGGAAACCGTCATCCGTGAAATGGCCATGCTTTTTCCGCACTGGCCACCGCCGGTCGACTGGCACGTGATACGGGAGAAACATGCAACCTTCGTTGCGCGACCCGAGGTCAACGCCATGCGCCCGGCAAATCGTACGCCGGTGCGCGGCCTGTGGCTGGCGGGAGACTATACGGCAACCGGCTATCCAGCCACACTTGAGGGCGCGATACGCAGCGGTATCGCGGCGGCGCGTGGCGTCATGCAGGAATCAGGGGCTGCCTGAAGTCATCAGGCGGAAGTCTACTCCAGCGCGATGCCAATCACTTCCTCGATCGAGGTGCGTCCTGATCTTGCCAGATTCAAGGCATTGTCGCGCAAGCGTGTCATACCCTGTGATACGGCCATTTCCGTAATAACGTTACTCGGTTTTCCGGCAACAATCAGATTGGCGATTTCCGGTGTAACCACCAGCAATTCGCACGCCGACGTACGCCCGCGATAACCGGTAAAATTGCACTCCATGCAGCCTTTGCCACTGAAAAACTTTTCGTGTTCGCCAAGATTCAGTGCACGTCGCATATACGGCTCGACATGAACATCCGCCTTGCATATCTCGCAATTCAAGCGAATCAATCGCTGCGCCATAACGCCAAGCATCGTCGTGCTCAGCAGATACGATTCAATACCCATATCGGCAAGACGGGTCACGGCACTCGCCGCATCATTGGTATGCAGGGTACTCAGGACCAGATGCCCGGTCAGCGATGCCTTGGCAGCAATCTTGGCCGTTTCCTGATCGCGGATCTCGCCAACCATAATAACGTCCGGATCATGCCGCAGGAAGTGACGCAATACTGATGAAAACGTCGTCCCTTTTACCTTGGAAATCTGCACCTGTTCGATATTCTCGATATCATACTCGACAGGGTCCTCGACGGTCAGAATGTGCGGCCCGCGTTTCTTCAGCTCGTTCAGCAATGCGTAAAGCGTCGTTGATTTACCGGACCCGGTCGGCCCGGTTACCAGAAACATGCCATGGGCCCGATTCAGCAACCGTTTGACGGTGTGAACCTCGGTCGGATTCATACCAAGCCGGTCAAGCGTTTTCATACCCGCTTCCTTGTCGAGGATACGGATAACAACGCTTTCGCCCTTGACGGTCGGAATAATGGAAATACGCAGGTCTATGGTCTGCCGGCCGCGCACCATGCGGGCATGACCGTCCTGTGGCAAGCGCCGTTCAGCGATGTCCATCTGACCAATGATCTTGACGCGACTCACCAGGGTCGGCAGCACGGAACGCGGCAACGCCCGGGAGAACTGCACCTTGCCATCGATACGGTAATAGATCGCGATACGATCTCCTTCCGGACGGATGTTGATGTCGGAAGCGCCACGTGTCACAGCCTGCAACAATATGGCGTTCAGCAGCCGAACAATGGGTTTCTTCTTTGCCTGCTGTTCGATCAGGTGGATGGCTTCTTCGCCGCCCGGGAAGTCCTCAACGGCCTGCAATGCCATGTCTTCCAGCGCCGCGTCCTCGTCCGCCTGGCTGTAGTATTTGCTGCGCGCCCGGGCGATGTCGTCGGGGGCGGCAATGACCGTTTCAATATTTAGATTTGTGTTGAAGCGCAGCACTTCGATGCCGGTGCTGTCGAGAGGATTCTCCATCGCAACGATCAGGCGCCCGCCGGATTTCCCCAGCGGCAACAAGTTATATTGCAGCGCGATATCGGCTGGCACCCGCGACAAAATCTGTGGCGATATGTCGAAGTCATCGAGCTTGACGTACGGAATATGAAATTTTCTGGCGAGCGCGGTATTGATCTGCTCGGTGGTGATCAAACCCATTTCGACCAGGATACGGCCAAGATGCTTGCCAACCTGCTCGCGCTGCAGCTCAAGCGCCTGCGCCAACTGCTGTCGGTTGATCACCCCGCCGTCGACGAGGGCGTCGCCCAGGTATATCTCCGGCTGAGACGCCCAGCTGCGTGTCGTCAGCAACGCCTCAAGGTCTTCGAAGTTTTTGACTGCTTCAGCGCGCACCATGACTACCGGCACTCCGTCTGCCGCCCGATTGTAAAAATAGATGTCATAAAAGAATTATCATTCAGATTCGGCCTTCACTCTCGCGCAATATTACCGCCGTTGCGGAGATAAAATGCCACTTTTCCGCCAGATTATTGGCAAGCGCTGTCGGAAATGCTTACGAATTATAACAAAAACCGCTAACCAACTGAATCTAATTCCCAAATATCCGCGTCGCCCGACCCATGGCACAGAAATAGCATGTCTACCACGGCGTCATCGAGGGCAACTGGGAGAGATATTTCTCGTGTCAGGCGTAACACAATCAAAAACGGTGCTAGACGACGCCGGGTTGCGAAACCTGGAGGTGCCGGCGTCACCGCAGCTAGACGATTCCGGTCCTGGCAAACAATACCTGAATCGGCTGCTGCATATTACGGGAGCGCTGCAGACATCGCTGGACGTCAATAAGGTAATCGAGACATTTTCCATTGAAATCAAATCTATACTGCCTCATCACAGCATCCACTATCACTATCTGGAACAGCAGATCACCGTCGAAGTCGGCGACAAAGCACGGAATTCGTGCAGCTATCAATTGGTGGTCTGCGGGCAATCACTGGGCCAGATCAAACTGACCCGCAGCAAAAAATTTTCGCCGCAGGAAACCGCGCTTCTCGAGAAGCTGCTGTGCAGCCTGGTTTATCCATTACGAAACTCATTGCTATTCCGCAACGCTCAGCAGGCCGCTCTAAAAGACCCGCTAACCGGCATTAATAATCGTGCCGCGATGGACATTACACTGGCACGCGAGCTTGAGCTGGCGCGGCGTCACAAGACCCCGCTGACGTTGATCACGCTGGATATCGACAGATTCAAGCAGATCAACGATACGCACGGGCATCTGGCCGGCGACCATGTACTTAAGGCCGTGACCGATATCATTGCCGAATGTATGCGCAGCTCCGATATCCTGTTCCGCTACGGTGGCGAAGAATTTACGATCATATTGAGCAATACCGGACTTAGGGGCGCGACATTGCTTGCCGAGCGCGTCCGAAAAGCAATTGAATCCAGGACCATCACGGCCAATAACCGGCACATCCCGCTCACCGTCAGCATCGGACTTGCCACCGCCGATGCCGCCGACACACGGGAATCGCTGTTCGACAAGGCAGATGTCGCCATGTACCAGGCGAAATCGGCCGGCCGCAACTGCGTCATTGCCTACGAAGCAGCCCCCGCCGCCTGATCCGTCCCACGACCGGTGGCGGCGGGCATCCTCTGACGGCGCTGTCTTTACGCGGGGTTTCGCAGCACGGTATTCTCTTCCCCACCTTGCCTCGGACATCGGGCCCGCTATCAGGAAAACTGTAGTGAAAAAAACACTGATTTGCGCCCTAGTCACCGCCATGCTGTCGCCTGGAGGAGTCAGCGCCATCGCTGACAACGGAAGTCCAGGCGACGCACGCTCAGTCACCGGGTAACCGAACCGCGGCATGTCTATGCAGGATGTGGAAAGCCGTTTCGGCACACCGCTGCGAAAGCTTGCACCGGCAGGCGACCCGCCGATCACTCGCTGGGGATACGCGGAATATACCGTATACTTAGAGGGCCAGTATGTGATTCATACAGTGATCGCACCCGCCACACCCTGAAGCGGCGCCTGACGGTGCGCATCGCGGATTGCCATCGTCTGCCGATTCTTGTCTATCTCACTACAACTCACGGATTGCTTATGCGTAATACCTATTTCCTGCCGCCCGAATGGGCGCCACAACGCGGTGTATTGCTCACCTGGCCGCATGACCGCTCCGACTGGGGCAGCAATTTGCCGGGCGCCGAACGGGTCTTTGTCGATCTCGCCGCACATATTGCCCGTTTCGAAAACCTGATCGTCGTCTGCCACGACGTTAACCATCGGCGGCACGTCACTCATCTGCTAACGTCCCGAGGACTCGACTCAACACGTCTGTCCACGTTCATCGCACCGTCCAACGACTGCTGGGTACGTGACCATGGACCGATCACCGTCTTCGGCGCCGATGGCAAGGTGTTGATGGATTTCGTGTTCAACGGTTGGGGCGGGAAATTTTCCGCCACACTGGACAATGACGTTACCACAAGCATCCACGCGCAGGGGGCATTCGCCGACACCACCTTGCGCCATATCGATTTCGTACTCGAAGGCGGCAGCATCGATGTCGACGGGCACGGAACGTTGCTGACAACTGCAAGCTGTCTGCTGGCGCCGTCGCGCAACCCCTCATGCGACCGCGCGGCGATAGAAGCGAAGCTGCACGAAACCCTCGGTATCAAACGCGTGCTGTGGCTGACCGAGGGGCATCTTGCCGGCGACGACACGGATAGCCACATCGATATCCTGGCAAGATTCTGCGATCCCGACACAATCGCCTATGTCACCTGCGATGACCCCGCTGACGAACATTACGGGCCGCTGGCACGGATGCAGAAGGAGCTACATGCATTCCACTCCTGGACCGGGGCACCCTACCGTCTCGTGCCGCTGCCGTGGCCACAGCCGAAATATGGCGAGGACGGACGTCGGCTGCCAGCCGGCTACGCGAACTTCCTGATCATCAATGGCGCGGTTCTCGTACCCACCTACGATGATCCGGCAGACGTCGTGGCGCTGCAACGCTTGCGCGACTGCTTTCCCAAGCGCGAGATTGTCGGAGTACCGTCGTTGCCGCTGATTACCCAGGGCGGCAGCCTGCACTGTGTCACCATGCAGCTCCCGGCCGATCGCTGAGCACCACGCTTTACCACTGCAATCCGGCGCGGATGTTTTACAATAAGGCCGCGCCCCCGAAAATTCAGGAACACCGAAACCATGGTAACCGGGAAATTGACAGTCGGACTGGTACAGCACGAGTGCTCGGCCGATACCGCGACCAATCTCAACAACTGCGTTGCCGGCATACGCGAGGCTGCCGGCAACGGTGCTCGACTCGTGATCCTGCCGGAACTGCACAACACCCGGTATTTTTGCCAGACGGAGAATGATGCCAATTTCGACCTGGCGGAAACCATTCCCGGTCCGACCACGCAGCGGCTGTCGCAGCTGGCGGAGGAACTCGGAACGGTTATCGTCGGCTCACTGTTCGAACGCCGTGCGCGCGGTGTTTATCATAATACTGCAGCCGTCATCGACAGTGACGGCTCGCTCGCCGGCATTTACCGCAAGATGCATATCCCGGACGACCCCGGCTACTACGAGAAATATTACTTTGCCCCCGGCGATCTCGGCTTTACCCCGATCAACACAACCGTCGGACGCCTGGGTGTGCTGATCTGCTGGGACCAGTGGTTTCCCGAAGCGGCGCGATTGATGACGCTGGCGGGAGCTGACCTGCTGATCTATCCGACGGCGATCGGCTGGAATCCCGACGATGAACTGGCGGAACGTCAGCGTCAGCGCGATGCGTGGATCACCGTGCAGCGCGCCCACGCAATCGCCAACGGGAGTCCGGTGATTGTCTGCAATCGTACCGGCCACGAAGACGATCCGTCCGGGCAGTCCGCCGGTATCGATTTCTGGGGATCGAGCTTCGTCTCGGGACCGCAGGGGGAAACGATCGTGACGGCCACTGCGGATCAGCCGGCGGTGATCAACGCGGAAGTCGATTTCGATCGCTGCGAACAGGTACGCCGCGTCTGGCCCTACCTGCGCGACCGGCGCATCGACGCGTACCATGATCTGGAACGCCGGTATCTCGACGCCCGGCAATGAACGGCCGGAATGACAAGAATTAACGGACAAACTATTGGCAATCGACTAACAGCGAGTCACCCAGCCTTATGATACTGATCCTCGAATCCGACATTGACAAGCAAGGACCCAAATACCTTTCGTTGATCGACTACTTGTCCAAGCTGCCGGCCATTCAGATACGCACCCATGAAGAACACGGCACACAGCAGGTGCTCACAGAGATCTACCTCGTCGGCGACACCGGCGCATTGGTGACCGATGACATGCAGGCGCTGCCGGGTGTCGAGCGCGTCGTGCGGATTTCACGGGAATACCGCGTGCTCGGGCGCCACAAGGACGACAAACGCTCGACGCACTTCGAATACAACGGTGTTCTTTTCAGCCAGGACAATCTGAACGTGTTCGCCGGGCTATGCGCTGTAGACAATCCGGAACACGTCGAGATGATGTTGCGGGCGTTGCGCGACAACAGCCAGGTGTGTACGCGCATGGGCGCTTACAAGCCGCGTTCCAGCCCCTACGCGTTCCAGGGACACGGCAAGGCGTGCCTGCCTTACACGTTCGAGCTCGCCGGAAAATACGGCATCAAGGTCATCGCAATGGAGGTCACGCACGAATCGCACGTCGACGAAATTCGGAACGCGCTCGATACCACCGGCAGCCCGACCGGAGTGATGCTGCAGATCGGAACGCGCAACACCCAGAACTTCGAGCTGCTAAAGGCAGTGGGTCGGCAAAATGAATTCCCGGTGCTGTTGAAACGCGGCTTCGGCATCACTCTGCATGAATCGTTGAACGCGTCGGAGTATCTGGCGAGCGAAGGTAACCGCAAGGTGATATTCGGCCTGCGCGGCATGAAAACCCATCATGATGACCCGCACCGCAATTTCGTCGATTTCGCACTGGTTCCGGCAATCAAGCGCCTGACGCGCATGCCGGTCTGCATCGACCCGTCCCATTCGGTCGGCAACCGCGATCGGGATCCGGATGGCATACTTGACCTCTTTCATGTCACCGCGCAGGCAGTCGTGGCCGGCGCCAACATGATACTGGTCGACTTTCATCCGGCGCCGAGGCAGGCGCTTGTCGATGGTCCGCAGGCATTGTTGCTCGCGGAGTTGCCCTACTTCCTCGAAGATGTCCGTATCGCCCGCGGCGCTTACGAAGCACGCAAGAAATTGCGGCGGGATCAGCCGGCCTAGTGACCGCTTGCGCGGACCCATCATCGCTGCGAAATACATTCCACACGGGATTTAACGACGCATGTTGCTGTCTATAGATTTATCATTTGCCGAGGACAGCCGGCGCCTATCGCATTGTGCAAGCGCCGGGTACGCGAGCGCGCCATGCCAGAAATCGTGCCAAATGGATGGTTTGACCTCTATCCGGCGTTACGGGCGGTCGATGAGCCTGTGTGGGACATCATGGCGGCGACGGCGAGGCTGGCGCGCATACCGGCGCGAACCTCCGTATTCTGTGAAGGCGACGCGTGCAACCATTACACTTTGGTGCTCGAAGGTTCCATCAAGGTGCAGAAGGCGACCGGCGGCGGCCATGAAATTGTGCTTTATCATGTCGAACCCGGTCAAACCTGCGCACTGACCGCCTGCGCCCTGCTCAGTGGCACCCGTTTGACGGCCAGCGCGATCGCGGAAATGGCGCTGACACTGGTCAGGATTCCGAAACGGCCGTTTCTTGACGCGCTGGACCAGTCACCACAACTCAGGCAATTCGTCTACCGCTCCATCAACAGCCAGGTGACCGAACTGATTTCGGTGATAGAAGCCGTCGCGTTCGTGCCGACGCATGAGCGCCTCGGCGAATTTCTGCTGACAAAAATGTCCCAGCAGAACCCCATTCACCTTACTCACCAGGAACTGGCTAACGAACTCGGTACCGCGAGAGAAGTAGTCAGCCGATTATTGAAGGAATTCGAGCATTACGGCTGGGTAAAGCTGCATCGCGGGTGGATTGAGATTACGAACGCGGCCTCTCTGCGGAACATCGCGACGTGACGGCGTTGCGCAACATAGTCACAGAACTGTCTGGCTGGCGGCTGTCCAATCAGTTATAGCCCGCTTAATATCGGGCATCGTACACAGGAGGTGATACATCATGAAACGCGTCAGAGAGGTAATTGGCGTAGTAGAAAATATCAGTGTCGTGGACAGGATTATCCGCGTGCTGATCGGGCTGGCCTTGGTCGCCGGCATGGTCGTCCAGATACAGATCTCGATGACCCATCCCGAGCTTGCCAAATCGTTGACGTGGGAAAGCTACGCAGCATTAGCGTCGTTCTACCCGCTGCTGACCGCAATGCTGGGCTGGGATCCGTTCTATGCGCTGTTTCACGCCAGATCCTGCGGCACGTCTGATCGAAACCGCTGTGGCACTGTCAGCTATCAGGTCGATGCTGCGTTAGGCCATCACCCGGACCACGACAAGGGTTACGAGGTCCATGGCCGCGACGAACGTGAACGCGTACACGGGGTGGACCTGGGCGGCAACTACGTCTAGAACGTTCCGCCCCGGACACGGCGTACTGACCGTCGCCGGCCGCAAGGAGCACTTCCCGGCTTCTGATCCTCGGAACCGGGAAGCGCGCGGTCGCAGACCGGGGCCACAGGTTACGCGGCCGAGCCGTTAATAATTTCTCGCAACAATACTGTCGCGTAACTACCTGCTGGCAGCTGAAAAGAAACTTCTAGCGCGTCGTCGTATAGTTTCCAGTCGAGACCACTCGCCGTTGTCCGCAGCGCACGCCGCTGCTGTATACAGCCAAATTTCTCCAGCCCGTCCCGCCAGATACCGTCACCATCCAGCGTGGCCAGTTCCAGTTCGCGCGCCGTCAGGCGCGTGGCGATGTCGCCGCGGCCCCACAGCGGTCCGGTCGGGTGGATATCACGGGCGGCCGCACGCCCGACGGTTGCCTCGTCGATGTTATCGACAACAAAATAACTGTTGCTGCCATCCAATGACATCGCATCCCCATCGATCGGCTGGTCCCATGTGCCGTCGACGACACGTCTTGACAGTATCTTGTTGAACAGAAAAGCGCGTGCTGCCGATAAATAAAGACCGCGCAAATGGCGGTCGCGCACCTTTTGTTTTCCGGTGAACATCGCTTCCGCACGGCCAACGTTGTCTGAACCAAACCGCTGCTTGCCGAAATAGTTCGGCACGCCCCGGATTTTTACCTGCTCCAGCCGTGCAACGATATCAGTGTGATTTCCGCGAATCTCCCGGACACGCATGACAAATCGGTTGCCACTCAGAGTGCCCCGCCGCAGTTTTCGCCCGTGACAGGCAACGCGCAGCACATGGATATCCTCCGACTCGATTTGCGTCCAGTCCGGTTCAGGCCGGCCCGCCAGATCGACACTGAACCATTGCGACGTGACGGCGTGCCGATCCTTCAGACCGGCATAACCGATGTCTGACTGACGCACGCCGGCGATTTTTTCCAGGCGTCGGGCCACCCACTCGGTATTACAATTCTGCTTGCGGATATGAACAAGCACGTGCTGCCCCGCACCGTCCGGTTCGAAGCCAAGAATCTCGTCTACCTGAAAGTCCAGCGGCAGAACTGGGAAACAACCCGCCGCCGGAGCGCCGCCCAAGGCTCGAGGGAGGGCATCAATATTCATCGAGCAATGTAACGGCATGCGCAGCGATACCTTCGCCGCGGCCGGTATAACCCATGCCCTCGGTGGTCGTCGCCTTGACGTTGATACGATCCGGTTCCACACCAAGGTCCTCGGCGAGTATCGCTTTGATAGCCGGAATATGCGTTGCGAGCTTCGGCGCCTCGGCAACGACCGTGATATCGATGTTCGATATCGTCAGCGACTGCTCATTGAGCATTGTCACGACACGTCGCAACAGAATGCGGCTATCGATACCCCGGTACGAGGCATCGCCCGGCGGAAAATGCCGACCGATGTCACCGAGACCGGCGGCACCGAGCAGCGCGTCGCACAAAGCGTGAATCAGCACATCGCCGTCGGAATGCGCTACCAGTCCCTTGTCGCAGGGGATATTAACACCGCCCAGCACCAGTCGCTGACCCGCCTCAAGCCGGTGCGCATCGAAACCATGGCCGATTCTCATAGGCGCACCTGTTGTTGTTTCAAATACAGTGCCGCCAGCGCCAAGTCCTGCTGACGGGTAATCTTGATGTTGTCGGCGCGTCCTTCGATCATGACCGGCCTGTACCCCATCTGCTCCACCGCAGCCGCCTCATCTGTTACCGGATCACCACGCCCGATTGCCGCAGCCAACGCCTGCGTGAGCATCCCGACGCGAAACATCTGTGGCGTCATCGCCCGCCATAAACCCGCCCGATCGACAGTCTCAACCACGTTCCCGTGCATGTCGGTACGCTTCACGGTATCGGCTACCGGCACGCCCAGCAGGCCGCCGATCGGGTGATCCTGCAGCGTATCGATCAGGCGGTCAACATCACTACGCATCACGCACGGTCGGGCCGCATCGTGTACCAGCACCCAGTCATCGGGAGCCGCAGCATAGAGCGCCTGCAAACCATTGAGCACCGAATGGCGCCGCTCCGGACCGCCGTCTACCGCTTTCGGCGGCGTCCTGAAATCCAGCGTCAGTGTGGGCCACCAGCGGTCGTCACTGGCGATGGCAACCACGACACCGGTAATACGCGGATGCTCACAGATAACCGCCAGCGCGTGTTCGATCACGCACCGGCCGTCGAGAAGCAGATACTGTTTCGGGATATCGGCCTGCATGCGCCTGCCGGTCCCGGCAGCGGGCACTACCGCCCAGATATTCATCGCCAGCCATACCTCAACCGATCCGCCGGATAACCGCTATAACTAACTAATTTTTATGCATTGGAAAAGCAATAGAACGCTCATTCATCAACGATGTGATAGAACGTCTCGTCCTTTTTTATCATGCCCAGATCGTTACGGGCACGCTCCTCGATCGCTTCGGTACCGCTCTTGAGGTCGCGCACTTCGGCGTGCAGCGCCTGGTTACGATCACGCAGACCTTTATTTTCCAGCTGCTGCGTTTCGATTGCATCCTGCAACCGCCAGACCTCGGCGATACTGCCGGCACCGACCCACAACTTGTACTGCAGCAGCAGAATCACCAATAGCAGTACCACCATCAGGATTGTTGTACTCATGTTCGCCGACCATGCGGCGGCGCCGAACCGAACCGGCGTATCAGAGGCTTCGGAACGCGCTACGACCGGCATAACGGGCCTTTCCACCCAGTTCTTGTTCGATCCGCAACAGCTGATTGTACTTCGCGATGCGATCCGATCGCGACATCGAGCCAGTCTTGATCTGACCGACTCCGGTAGCAACCGCCAGATCCGCGATAAAGGCATCCTCTGTTTCACCGGAGCGGTGTGAAATTACCGCCGCGTAGCCGGCCTTGCGCGCCATCCTGACCGCCGCGAGCGACTCGCTAAGCGTACCGATCTGATTGACCT
This sequence comes from Gammaproteobacteria bacterium, assembly GCA_023266115.1. Taxonomy (GTDB): domain Bacteria; phylum Pseudomonadota; class Gammaproteobacteria; order VBWC01; family VBWC01; genus VBWC01. Next base: position 96,647 of record JAHFRU010000006.1, on the reverse strand, counting down.
TGATCAGGATCGCGTTGGCAACGCCGCGCTCAATGCCCTGCTTGAGTATTTCGGTATTGGTGACGAACAAATCGTCACCGACCAGTTGCACGCGCTTGCCGATGCGCTCCGTCAATAACTTCCAGCCGTCCCAGTCATCTTCGGCCATGCCGTCCTCGATCGAAATGATCGGATAACGATCCACCCACGCCGCAAAGTAATCGACGAATTGCGCCGAGGTCAGCTGCTTTTCTTCCGAGGCCAGGCAGTATTTTCCGTCCCTGTAGAACTCGGATGACGCGGGATCAAGTGCCACGAAAATATCCTTGCCGGCCTGGTAACCCGCCTGCGCCACAGCCTCCAGTATCACCTCAATGGCCGACTCGTTGGACGCCAGATCGGGCGCGAAGCCGCCCTCATCACCTACGGCGGTATTCATACCCTTGTCATGCAGGACCTTTTTCAACGCATGAAACACCTCCGCACCCATGCGTATCGCCTCCGCGATGGAAGAGGCACCGACCGGCATGATCATGAACTCCTGCATGTCGACATTGTTGTCCGCGTGAGCGCCGCCGTTGATGACGTTCATCATCGGCACCGGCAACGCGAAGTCCTTCTCGTTACCGAGATGCCGGTATAACGGGATCTGTTTTTCATTCGCCATCGCCCGCGCGGTTGCCAGCGATACCGCCAGAATGGCGTTCGCGCCAAGACGGCCCTTGTTCGGCGTGCCGTCCAGCCCGATCATCGTGCGGTCGATCGCCTGCTGGTCGGCGGCGTCCTGGCCTGCGAGCTTCGCGCGGATCTCGCCATTGACGTTCGCGACCGCCTTCAACACGCCTTTGCCGCCAAAGCGGGCCTTATCGTTATCGCGCAGCTCCACCGCTTCCCGCGATCCGGTCGACGCGCCGGACGGCACGGCGGCACGACCGCTCGTGCCGGACACCAGAACAACGTCGGCCTCTACTGTAGGATTGCCGCGTGAATCTATAATTTCTCTACCAATTATTGTTTTAATCTTCGACATGCTCTGCCCTGTTTCTCACTACACCACTGTTTCTGCAATCATTACCAAACTATCGCCGCCATGCCGGCGCCTGTCGGAAGACGCGAGCGTCACAACTCCGTTTCGGCCAGGCGCACCGCCTTCACCACGGCGTCAATTCTGGTCACCACCTCGAGCAGCCGCTCCAGCCTGGCTAGCGGCCACATATTCGGACCATCACTCGGCGCCCGGTCCGGATCAGGATGGGTTTCCATGAAGACGCCGGAAATCCCGGCGGCTACCGCCGCCCGCAGCAGCACGGGCACGAATTCCCGTTGCCCGCCGGACCGGGGGCCCTGTCCACCCGGCAACTGCACGGAATGCGTGGCGTCGAACACCACCGGGCAGCCGGTATCGCGCATCACTGCCAGTGACCGCATGTCGGACACCAGATTGTTATAGCCGAACGACACGCCGCGCTCGCACACCAGCAACCGCTGGTTGCCGACCTCGCGCGCCTTGTCGACCACGTTTTTCATATCCCAGGGCGCAAGGAACTGGCCTTTCTTCAGATTGACCGGTTTGCCCTGACGCGCGACGTTCTGGATAAAATTCGTCTGCCGGCACAGAAAGGCCGGGGTTTGCAGCACGTCGACGACACTTGCCACCTCCGCCAGCGGTGTATCCTCGTGCACATCCGTCAGCACCGGCACACCGACCGTCTTTTTGACTTTTTCGAGAATACGCAGCCCGTTTTCGATACCAAGGCCACGGAAACTGCCGGTCGAGGAACGGTTGGCCTTGTCGTACGACGATTTGTAAATGAACGGTATGTTCAACCGCACGGTGATCTCTTTGAGGCGGCCAGCGGTATCGATCGCCAGTTGCTCACTCTCGATGACGCACGGCCCGGCAATCAGGAACAGTGGCTGATCGAGGCCGACCTCGAACCCGCAAAGATTCATGCGTTGGCGGCCTCGCCTGTCTCACCTGCCTGTTGCGCCAGTGCCGACTGAACGAATCCGGTAAACAATGGATGGCCGTCGCGCGGCCGCGAGGTAAATTCCGGATGAAACTGGCATGCGACAAACCACGGGTGCGATGGCAGCTCGATCATTTCCATCAATTGTCCGTCCAGCGAACTGCCCGAAAACACCATGCCGGCCGACTGCAGTTTCTCGACGAACCGGTTATTCACCTCATAACGGTGACGGTGGCGCTCGACAATGGTATCGCTGTTATACCATTTGTGCGCCAGCGTTCCCGGCTTCAACCGGCACGGCTGACCGCCGAGACGCATGCTGCCGCCAAGATTGGCCCCTTCGCTGCGTTGCTCGACAGCACCGGTCGACGTCTTCCACTCGGTGATCAGGGCAATCACCGGATTAGGTGTATTCCGCTCGAACTCAGTGCTGTGCGCGCCGGCCAACCCCGCGACATGACGCGCGAATTCGATCACCGCGACCTGCATACCCAGGCAGATACCCAGATAAGGTATGCCGTTTTCACGCGCGTAACGCACCGCCGCGATCATCCCCTCGACACCGCGCGCGCCAAACCCGCCGGGCACCAGAATGGCATCCACATCATGCAGGCTGCCGGCGCCCTTCTTTTCGATCTCTTCGCTGTCGACGTAGCGGATGTTCACCCGCGTGCGCGTGCGTATGCCGGCATGGACCAGCGACTCCGACAATGACTTGTAGGAATCGGTCAGGTTGACGTACTTGCCGACCATCGCAACGGTCACCTCGGCGTGCGGATGTTCGATGGCGTCGACTACCCGCTGCCACTGGCTCAAATCGGCGGGCGGCGTTTTCAGCTTCAGCTTCTCGACGACAATCTTGTCCAGCCCCTGCTCGGTCAGCAGCATCGGGATCTTGTAAATACTGTCAACATCGACCGCCGAGATGACCGCGCGCTCCTCGACATTGGTAAACAGTGCGATCTTGCGCCGTTCTTCCGGCGGCAACGGCCGGTCGGCGCGGCACATCAGCACGTCAGGCTGGATACCGATCGAGCGCAGCTCCTTGACCGAATGCTGGGTCGGCTTGGTCTTGATCTCGCCGGAAGTCGGCACGTAAGGCACCAGCGTCAGGTGGATGAACAACGTATTGTCGTGGCCATACTCGATGCCCATCTGCCGGATCGCTTCCAGGAACGGCTGGGATTCGATGTCGCCGACCGTGCCGCCGATCTCGACCAGCGCGATGTCGGCATCGTCGGCGCCGAGCAGGATGCAGCGCTTGATCTCGTCGGTGATGTGCGGGATCACCTGCACGGTGCCGCCGAGATAGTCGCCGCGCCGTTCCTTGCGGATCACGTTTTCGTAGATCTGGCCGGTGGTGAAGTTGTTGCGCTTGCCCATCGTCGTGCGCACGAAACGTTCGTAGTGGCCCAGATCCAGATCGGTCTCGGCGCCGTCCTCGGTGACGAAGACCTCGCCGTGCTGGAACGGACTCATGGTACCGGGATCGACGTTGATGTACGGATCGAGCTTGAGCAGCGTCACGGTAAGGCCGCGCGCCTCCAGAATCGCACCCAGCGAAGCCGAGGCGATACCCTTACCCAGTGAGGAAACCACGCCGCCCGTTACAAAAATAAATTTCGTCATGGAATTACAAACTAAAAGATCGCCGGAAATCAAACAGAACGGGATAAAAAGGTACCAGATCGACCGCTATTCCTCAAATGTATATTCTGAACCTCCGGCCGTACCGCCGGCTCGTCCGGTGCCGCCTGGAACGGCTCGCAAATCCAGTAACCACCAACGGCGGCAAGCTGCTCGTCGAGGTAGATCAACGGCACACGATCACGCTCCCAGGCCGGCAAGCCATATTCCTGAAACAGCTTTTTCAATGCCTTGTGGTGACGGCTACCGGACGGTCGGCACATCTCGCCGCCCTGACGGAACCGGATCGTCACCGGCGCTGCCTCGCACAGCCGCACGCTCAATCCGTTGCCGACATCCGCCACCGCAACCACGCGCTGCGCGAGCCACGGCAATTCCAGCGGCACCACGATATCCCAGCGCAACTGCCGCCTGGCATCATGCGGCGTTAGCGGCGGCATGGCGTACAGCCGGTCACGGTAGCGCCGCACCTCCGCGCCCGGCCACGCCACCAACGGATACCGATCCACATCCGCCCCGAGCATCTGGATGATGATCTGCTCGGTACGGGTCTGGCGCGGCACCGGCAGCTGCAACGTGCGCAACCAGTGACGCAACAGGTGACACTGCCGCTCGCCGGGCAGGTCCCTCAGGCGGTCGATGCACAAGGCGCCATTTTCGTCAGCGACATGCAGCATGTCCCGAGCGGCGACCTCGTCCAGCAGCCGTGCGGCGTTTGCGCAGTGCCCCGCCGACCGGCCGACTGTCGCCGCCACCGCCGGCCAACGGTCACGCAGCACCGGCATGACGTTATGCCGCAGATAGTTCCGGTCAAACCCGGTGTTCTCGTTGGCCGGATCGTCCAGCCATTGCAGCCCGTGGTCGACGGCATAACCGGCCAGTTGCGCCCGCGTGAAATCCAGCAGCGGCCGCGCGAGGACACCGCCCGCAAACGGCGCCGTGAACGGCATCGCGGCCAGACCATGCACACCGGCGCCGCGTAACAGTTGCAGCAACAGTGTCTCTGCCTGATCGTCGGCGTGGTGTGCCGTCAACAGACAATCACCCGGTTTGACGTGCGTCGCGAACGCGGCGTAGCGTGCATCCCGCGCCTGCGCCTCAAGACTCGCCCCTTTCTCCCGAGCCACCTCGACCGCCACAACCTCGCAGGGAACGGCGACCGCCTCAGCCTGCGCAACGCACCAGCACGACCAGTCGGGCGATTCGGGATGCAAGCCGTGGTCGATATGTACCGCCTGCAGCGCAACGCCCGGCAGGTCCGCTCGCAACGACGCCATACTGTGCAGCAGTACCATGGAATCCAGACCGCCGCTGAACGCGATCCAGTAGCGGTTGACGGGAAACAGCGGTTGCAGAACCTCAAACAGCTGCCGCGGCGTATACGGCCGCATGTTCAGCCTCTGGAGTAGTTGTGACGTAACAATCGTTCGTGCCGACGCGCCAGCAGCTGGTCCAGCGAATATTCATCGAGCATGTCGAGGTTATCTTTTAGCGCCGCCTTCAGGCGCGCGGCCATTGTATCGATGTCGCGGTGCACACCGCCCAGTGGCTCCGGTATGACCTGATCAATCAGCCTCAAATCCAGCAAGCGCTGCGCGGTGATGCCCATGGCTTCCGCCGCTTCCGGCGCCTTGGCCGCATCCTTCCACAGAATCGCCGCGCAACCCTCGGGCGAGATAACCGAATAGACACTGTATTCGAGCATCAATACCTGATCGCCGACACCGATCGCCAGCGCACCGCCCGAACCGCCTTCGCCAATGACGGTACAGATCACCGGCGTCTTGAGTCCGGACATCACCATCAGGTTGCGCGCGATGGCCTCGCTCTGGCCGCGCTCCTCGGCGCCCACCCCGGGATAGGCGCCCGGCGTATCAATAAAGGTAAATAATGGCAGGCCGAACTGTTCGGCCATCTGCATCAGACGCAGCGCCTTGCGATAGCCTTCCGGCCGCGGCATGCCGAAGTTGCGCTGGATCTTCTCCTTGGTGCTGCGCCCCTTGTGATGACCGATGATCATCACCGGACGGCTGTCGAGGCGCGCGATACCACCGATAATGGCGGCATCATCCGCGTAGGTGCGGTCGCCGTGCAGCTCCTCGAAACCGGTAAACATGCGCGCCACGTAGTCCGGCGTGTACGGTCGTTGCGGGTGGCGCGCGACCTGTGAGATTTGCCAGGCCGAGAGCGACGCAAAGATCGATTCGGTCAGCGTCCTGCTTTTGCTCGCCAGACGTTCGATTTCTTCGTTGATATTGATGCCGTCATCGTTACCGACGACGTAACGCAGCTCCTCGATCTTGGCCTCGAGTTCGGCAATGGGCTGCTCAAAATCCAGAAAGTTGTGATTCATGCTACCGTGAAATCCGTCCAGGTTCTAATGCGTGGCATTATAGGGTGATCGCCGCTGCGGATAAATCGTTTTGTTTTGCGGCGGTCAGTAGAGCACGCAAACGCGGTCGCGGCCGGCCAGCTCACCCAGACGGTGCAGCAGCTCATCGGTCGGTTTTACCCGCCATTCCTGACCCAGCACCAGGTCGGCGCGGGCCGACTGCCCGAGGTAGTGCACCCGTACCGGGCAGCCGCCTTCGCGGAAAGGTTGCAGCGTGCGCGCCAGCGATTGGACGAAACCGTTGCCGGCGAGACTGTCATCTACGTTGACCTGCACACCCTTGGCAAATACCGCCCGCGCCTGATCGATGTTCATGATCCGCTCCGCACTCATGCGGAAACCGCCGGAATACTCGTCAACGCTGACCGACCCTTCCACCACCAGCAGACGATCCCTGGCCAGCAGATCGCGATAGGTCCGGTAGCATTCGGCGAACACGCCAATCTCGATCCGGCCGCTGCGATCATCGAGCGTAACAAACGCGATCCGCTCACCGCGACGACTGTTCATCGCCCGCAAGGCAACCACCAGACCAGCGATAACCACCGTCTGGTCACGAGTCGGTTTCAGATCCACGACCCGCGCACTGGTGAATCGTGCCAACTCCTGCTCGTACTTGGTGATCGGATGCCCGGTCAGGTACAGGCCAAGCGTTTCCTTTTCACCGGTCAGACGCTCGTCTTCGCTCCACGATGCAACCTCGATAAACGGACTGCGTGCATCGTCGCCCGCTCCTGTTGCTGCCGGTCCGGCAATATCGCTGACGCTAAGCGCACCGAACAGGTCGTTCTGCCCGGTGACACGGTCATTGACATGTTTTTCCGCCATGCTCAGCGCCCGGCCGAGCGATGCCATCAGCGATGCCCGGTTCGGCCCCAGGGCGTCCATCGCGCCGCTGCGGATCAATGCCTCGATCACCCGTCGATTGACCTTGCGGCTGTCGACGCGACAACAGAACTCAAACAGGTCACGAAACGCGCCGCCGTGTTCGCGCTGTTCGACCAGCGCCTCGACAGCGGCCGCACCGACACCCTTGATTGCGCCCAGACCATACAGAATCGCGGCGTCGTCGCGCGCCGTGAACGCACAGGCGCAGGCATTGACGTCCGGTGGCATCACGGCCAGCTTCATGTCACGACACTCGTCGATCAGCGTCACGACCTTGTCCGTGTTGTCCATGTCCGCCGACAACACTGCCGCCATGAAGGCGGCCGGATAGTGCGCCTTCAAATAGGCGGTCTGGTAGGCGAGCAACGCGTAGGCCGCCGAGTGGGACTTGTTGAAACCGTAGCCGGCGAACTTCTCCATCAGATCGAATATGTAAGACGCCAGACTGGTCTCGATGCCGCGACCCTGTGCGCCGGTGACGAAGACCTCGCGCTGCATGGCCATTTCCTCGGCCTTCTTCTTGCCCATCGCGCGACGCAGCAGATCGGCGCCGCCGAGCGAATAGCCGGCCAGCACCTGCGCGATCTGCATGACCTGCTCCTGGTACAGGATCACACCGTAGGTCGGTTTCAGGATCGGCTCGAGATCGGCATGGGGATAATCGACGCGCTCCCGACCGTGCTTGCGATTGATAAAGTCGTCCACCATGCCGGATTGCAGCGGGCCGGGACGGAACAAAGCCACCAGCGCGATGACGTCTTCGAAACGGTCCGGCTGCAGACGCTTGATCAGATCCTTCATGCCGCGCGACTCCAGCTGGAACACGGCCGTCGTCGCACAACGCTTGAGCAGATCGAACGTCGCCTTGTCATCCATCGGCAGCGTCCCGATATCCAGCGGTGCGGCATGCGCGTCGGCGGCCGACTGGTTAACAATGCGCACCGCACGATCAATGATCGTCAGCGTGCGCAGCCCCAGAAAGTCGAACTTGACCAGGCCGACGGCCTCGACATCATCCTTGTCAAACTGGGTCACCGTCGCGGTAACGCCCTGCTCGCAGTATAGTGGCGTGAAATCGGTCAGGTCGGACGGCGCGATCACCACACCACCGGCATGCTTGCCGGCGTTGCGCGCCAACCCTTCGAGCGAGCGCGCGAGATCGATCAGTCCGCGCACTTCCTCCTCGTTGTCGTAACGATCGCGCAGCTGCTCCTCCTGGTCCAGCGCCTCGTCCAGCGTCATACCGATTTCGAACGGAATCAGCTTGGCGATTTGATCGACAAAACCGTAGGGATGACCGAGCACGCGGCCGACGTCGCGCACCACTGCCTTGGCGGCCATGCTGCCGTAGGTGATGATCTGCGATACGCGTTCGCGGCCATAGCGCTGCGCGACGTAATCGATGACGCGGTCGCGGCCGTCCATGCAGAAATCGATATCGAAGTCCGGCAGCGACACGCGCTCCGGATTCAAAAACCGCTCGAACAGCAGGTCGTACCCGATCGGATCAAGATCGGTGATGCCTAGCGCATAGGCCACCAGCGACCCGGCACCGGAACCGCGCCCGGGCCCGACCGGGATGCCGTTCTCCCGCGCCCAGCGGATGAAATCCGCGACAATCAGAAAATAGCCGGGGAAACCCATGCCGATAATGACATCGAGCTCGTGGCGCAACCGTTCGTCGTACGGCGCGCGCATCTGCGCTATGTCCTGCTCATTCTGCGCCGCGATCTTGTGCAGGCGCCGGTCGAGTCCCGCGCCCGCCTGCGCGATGAAATATGCCTCCGCTGTCGTGCCGGCGGGCACCGGGAAATCGGGTAATGCGTTCTGGCCGAGTGTCAGCTCAAGATTGCAACGCCGCGCGATCTCGACGGTGTTTTCGAGCGCTTCCGGTATGTCGGCGAACAGCTCCGCCATCTCCTGCGGCGAACGCAAATACTGCTGCTCCGCATAGAGGCGCGGTCGCCGCGGATCGGCAAGCGTGCGGCCGTCGTGGACACAGACGCGCGCCTCGTGCGCCTCGAAATCATCGCGGCCCAAAAAGTGCACATCATTGGTCGCGACCACCGGTGTATCGGTCGCCAGCGCGAGGTCGACGGCCGCGTGCAGATAGTCCTCCTCGTGCTCGCGGCCGGTACGGCAGAGTTCGATATAGAAACGCCCCGGAAACAGCGCCCGCCATCCGGCAAGCAGTTGCCTGGCGCGCTTGGCATCGCCGGCCAGCAAGGCCCGGCCGATATCGCCGTGGCGGGCACCGGACAACGCGATGAGGCCGTCAGTGGCCGATTCCAGCCATTCCCGATTGAGCAGCGGCACACCCTGATGCTGGCCTTCGGTATAGCTGCGTGTCACCAAACGGGTCAGGTTGAGGTAGCCGGTCCGGTTTTGACACAGCAGAATCAGGCGTGCCGGCGTTTTCTGCTGGCCATGTTCACGGAGGCGCAGGTCGACGCCGATCAGCGGCTTGACGCCGGCCACCAGCGCCGCGCGGTAAAACTTCACCATTGCAAACAGATTGCCCTGATCGGTGACGGCGACCGCCGGCATACCGGCTGCGGCCACTGCCCGCACCAGCGAACCGACCCGCACGATACCGTTGGCCAGGGAATACTCACTATGCACGCAAAGATGAACGAATGGAGCTGACATACGCCTAGTGTCGAGTTTCAGATATGGACTTGCAAGGGCCGGAGCAACCGCCTTCCGGCGCCGGCAAACCGCACCGAAACGATCAAATGAATGTAATTAACTATTAACCTTAATCATATGACTAACAGGAGAAAATGAACGTCTATGTATGGGCGACACCCCGAGTGCATGGAGTCGTTCGACATGGTCCCGCGTCGGATATCCCTTGTGCGCGGCGAAGCCATAACCGGGATATTGCCGATCCAGCTCCACCATCTCCCGATCGCGCTCCACCTTGGCGAGTATCGACGCGGCCGATATCGCCGGTACCAGCGCATCGCCACGGATGATCGCCTCGGCCACGCAGGCGACGCGGGGGCAGTGCGTACCGTCAACCAGTATTTTATAAGGCGCGATCGCCAGGCCGTTCACCGCCCGGGCCATCGCCAGCAAGGTCGCCTGCAGGATGTTCATATCGTCGATCTCGCCGACGTCGGCGCGGCCGATGGCATAACACAGCGCATGGCTGCGTATCTGTTCCGCCAGCCTCTCGCGCCGCAGTGGCGACAACTTCTTCGAATCGTCCAATCCGGCGATAAGATATTCCGGAGCGAGTATCACGGCGGCCGCGACCACCGGCCCGGCCAGCGGCCCCCTGCCAGCTTCGTCGACCCCGGCGATGAGCATGGTATCGCCTGCTAACAGATCACGATGGACTTCGGTCATTGTTGTTTATATATAAATTATTTATTGATTGTCGAGCAACGCCAGAATAGCGGTGGCCGCCTTATCGCTCGCCCCCTGGCGCAGGGTGATATGCCACTGCTCGAACGTCTTCCCGAGCTCGCTCACCTGGCCCGGGTTATCCAGATAATCAAGCAAAGCGCCGGCGAGATTAGCGGCGGTCGCACGTTCCTGAATAAACTCCGGCACCAGCTCCGTGCCCGCCAGCAGATTCGGCAAGGCAAACCGCCCGATCCTGACCATGCGCTTCAACAAAAAATGGGTCAGCGGCGCAAGACGATAGGCCACGACCATCGGCCGCTTTAACAGCATGGCCTCCAGCGTCGCCGTACCGCTGGCCACCAGCACCATGTCCGCTGCCGCCATCACCTCGTGAGCACGGCCATCGCAAAGCGTGATTGGCAGATTACTGCCGGCGCCAGCCAGCAGCTGCTCAAACCGCTCACGCACTGCGCGATTAATTAACGGGGCCACAAAATGCAATTGCGGGCACTTCTCCAGACAGCGGGCCGCCGCGTCGATAAACAGCGGTGCCAACTGATTCACTTCCGACAGCCGGCTGCCCGGCAACAGCGCAATAATCGTTTTCTGTCCGGGTAACTGCAATTTCTCGCGGGCGGCTGCACGATCGATGACCAGCGGAATCGTATCCGCCAGCGGGTGGCCGACGAAGCAGACGTTGACATCCGAGCGGCGGTAGAATTCGGCCTCGAACGGAAACAACGTCAGCATCAGATCCGCCGCCCGGGCGATCTTTTTGACACGCGACTGCCGCCACGCCCACACCGACGGGCTGACGTAATGAACGGTTCGGATACCGCTCCGCCGGAGACGCTGCTCCAGGCCCAGATTGAAATCAGGCGCATCGATACCGATGAATACGTCCGGAGGATTTACCAGAAAGTGCCGTGCCAGCCGGGCGCGGATCGCGCGCAGCTCGCGATAATGTTTCAGCACCTCGACCAGCCCCATCACCGCAAGCCTTTCCGCCGGCACGATCACATTGCAACCGGCGGCCGCCATCTGCGGCCCGGCCACGCCTTCGAACACGGCATCGGGGTGCCGCGCGTGAATCGCGCGAATCAAGCCGGCGCCGAGCTGATCCCCCGATGCCTCACCGGCTACGACGCCGATACGCAACACGTGATCACGACCACCGGATTTGGCACGCCGGAAACCCGACGGAGCACGACCGCATCGCTATCTCACAATGCCACGGGTCGAACGGGCGAGAAATTCAACGAACAGATTGACCTCCGGGAACTCGGCCGTCATCGCTGCGAGCTGCTCACGCGCCTGATCGATCGTCAATCCGGACTTGTAGAGAATCTTGTAGGCGCGACGCAGACCCGAGAGCGCGGCCGCGCTGAAGCCGCGCCGTTTCAGTCCTTCGACGTTCAGGCCGTAGGGCCGCGCCATGTGCCCCGATACCATCAGATACGGCGGCACGTCCTTCGGTATCACGCTGCCCATCGCCGTAAAACCGTGCGCGCCGATCACGCAGAACTGATGTACCAACGTAAATCCGCCCAGTATCGCGTAGTCGTCCACCGTGACATGTCCGGCGAGCGATGCGGCGTTGGCAAAAATCACGTTATTGCCGACGATGCAGTCGTGCGCGATATGCACGTAGGCCATGATCCAGTTGTCGTTACCGATACGCGTCACCCCGCCGCCCTGCACGGTGCCACGGTGGACCGTGCATGACTCGCGGAAGGTATTGCGATCGCCGATTTCAAGCCGCGTGTCTTCCCCGGCGAACTTCTTGTCCTGCGGCGCTTCACCGATCGATGCAAACTGGAATATACGGTTGTCGCGGCCGATGCGGGTCGGACCGTTGATAATGACGTGCGGGCCGACCCACGTCCCCGCGCCGATCTCCACCGCCGGTCCGATTATCGAGAACGGCCCAACCGTAACACCTTTGGCTAGTCGCGCGCCGGGATCAACGATCGCACGCGTATCGATCAAGGCTCCACTTCCTTTTCGACGCACATGAGCTCCGCCGTGCTGACCACCTTGCCATCCACTGTGGCGACGCCGTTAAACCGCCAGACGCCGCGCAACGTCCGCGTCACGTCGACTTTCAGAATCAACTGATCGCCGGGCTCGACCGGTTGCTTGAAGCGCGCGTTGTCTATACCAACCAGGTAATAAAGAGACTTGTCATCGGGACGCGAATTCGTCGATTTGAATGCCAGTATGCCGGTGGCCTGTGCCAGCGCTTCAAGCACAAGTACGCCAGGCATGACGGGCTTTATCGGAAAATGACCCAGAAAATAGGGCTCGTTGAATGTAACGTTCTTCAGCGCCGTCAGCGATTCGCCGGGCACACACTCCAGGACCCTGTCGATCAACAGAAACGGGTAGCGGTGCGGCAGATGCTGCAATACTTCATTAATGTTCATTTTTATCACTTGATTATCATCTTTTCGAGAAACCACCCCGGACGATCGCTGTATCGGCGGCAACGGTCCGGCAGAGTTCGCCGGTTCGTCATTCTTCATTCTTCCTGCGCCTTCACACCACCAACACGACGCGCTAAATCATCCAGATGACGCAAACGTGCCATATTTTTCCGCCATACCATATTGGGTTCCGCCGGCATCCCCGACGAGTAGACTCCGGGCGCGGTGATCGACTTCAACACAAATGTCATCCCGGTAATATGAACATCATCGACAATATCCAGATGCCCGGAAATACCGGCACCGCCGCCTATGGTACAGCGCCGCCCTATCTTCGTGCTACCGGCAATACCGACACATCCCGCGATTGCGGTATGGGCGCCAACACTAACATTGTGGCCAATCTGAATCTGGTTATCCAGCTTTACGCCGTCCTCGAGCACGGTATCTTCAATCGCGCCCCGGTCAACGGTGGTATTCGCACCGATCTCGACATCGTCCCCGATACTGACTCCACCGAGCTGCGGCACCTTGATCCATACGCCGTTGTCGTTGGCCAGCCCGAATCCGTCACTGCCGAGCACAACGCCGGGGTGTATCAACGCACGCTCACCGATTCTCACCCGGCTACACACCGTCACGTTGGCAAGCAGGCGGCTATCGTTACCGATGGTCGCGTCAGGGCCCACGACGCAACCGGGACCGACGTAGGCGTTCCGGCCGATGACCACACCGGGTTCAACGACGGCGTTCGCCCCGACAAATGCTGTTTGATCAATATCGCAGCCACTGGCGACGCTGGCGGTCGGGTGTATCCCGGCGGAGAAGGACGGCAGCGGGTTGAGTATTGTGGCAATACGCGCATATCCGGCATACGGATCCTTGACGATTAACGCATTCGCCGGACAGACCTCCCGGTCACCGGGCGACACAATCGTCGCCGACGCCGCGTTCGTAGCGAGATACTTTCGATAGCGGGAATTCGCAAGAAACGTGATATCGCCGGGCCGGGCATTCTGCAATGTGGCGATACCGGTTATCACGCAGTCCGGGTCGCCGGCGACCTCACCACCTATTCGTCTGGCCAGTTCTCCGAGCGTCCATGCCACCCGTCATTCACCGGGCTTCTTGCTGGACTTGGTATTGGCCGGTACCGGCAACTGCCGCAGACGTTGCAGAACCTGTTCGCTTATATCAATCGCTTCGGAGGCATAAACAACGCCCTCACCGACGATCAGATCAAAACCCTTTTCCTTTGCTAGTTCATTGATCACTTTGAGAACCTCTTTCTGCAGTTTCGCCAACTCATCGTTACGCCGCAGATTCAGGTCGTCACGAAACTCCTCTTTCGCCCGCCGCACATCCCGTTTACGAGACAGCACATCGCGCTCGAGTTTCTGACGCTCCGATTCGCTCATGATGGCCGTATCGCGGCCAAGCTTCTCCTCCGCACGCTTGATGCTCGCATCCTCCGCCTCAAGGTCTTCCTTGCGCTGCGCGAATTCACGTTCAAGATCATTGCGGGCCGCCTCCGCCTGAGGGGCCATTTCGAGTACTTTTATCGGATTGATGAATCCGATTTTGATGTCAGCGAGCGCCAGTCCCGGCAACAAAACAGCGGCGGTCAGCACAACCAAAAGACAACGATCAAGGCTTCGCAAAACTTCCGTCCTCTCTATTCGATATGCCAAAAAATCAGAAAAAAGTTCCGAGTGAAAACTGGAAATTCTGGGTCCGGTCACCCGGTTTCTCATTTAGCGCCCGCGCGAGGCTAAATGTCAATGGTCCAATCGGTGACAGCCAGATCGCTGCAACGCCGGCAGCAAAACGCAGATCTCCCGAGTCGTAGTCATTCACGTCCGCGAAAACGTTTCCACCGTCGACAAAGGCGCTGAGCCGGAATGATTCCACGTCCGACGCAAACGGCGCGGGCAATATCAGCTCCAGGCCACCGACGGTCCGGAACGCGCCACCCAACCGCTTGTCGTTTTCCTGCGGACCCAACGAATTGGACCGGTAACCGCGCACACTCTGACTGCCACCGGCGTAAAAATTCTCAAAGAACGGCAGTGCCGTCGTATCACTATAACTGTCACCGTAACCTATGTCCGCCTTAAACAACAATGTCAGCGACCGGGTTAACGGAGTGAACCATCGCGTGCGCGAATTCAGTTTGTAATACGTCAAACCGCTGCCCGGCAGCGCAACGTCCAGCGACACGGATTGCAGCGTTCCGCTCGTGGCGAGCAACGTACTGTTGCGCGAATCGTATGACCACGAAGCCGTGCCCTTGATTATATCAAAGCTGCTCGCATTCGCATTGAGGAAGTCGATAAACGCCTGCGGCGTATTGACCGTGGTACGGAGATCAGTACTTTCAAGCCCGATGCCAAGACGGACGGTCTGGAGTTCATTTATCGGGATGCCATAATTAACACTACCCTCGATGACGTCCGACAGGTAGTCGCCAACATCCGCCTGTCCAGCGTTCGTCTGACGCGACGAAAATTCAAAACCGCGGCTGACGCCGTCCAGCGTGTAGTACGGATTCGTGTAGCCCAGGCTGTATATAGTATTGACCGAGCTGTTGTTGATGGTGGTCGATACCCGCTTGCCGGTACCAAAAAAATTGTTATGGCTGACGCTGGCATTGAGCAGCACACCCTGCGCATCCGAATAACCGATACCGGCGGTCAGCGTTCCGGCGGGGCGCTCCTTGACGCTGAAATTCACATCGACCTGATCGTTGACGCCCGGCACAGTCGGTGTCTCGACATTAATCCCTTCGAAATAGCCAAGCCGCTGCAGACGGACACGCGAGCGATTGACCTTTTCGGTCGAAATCCAGCCACCTTCCATCTGGCGAAATTCGCGCCGCAGAACCTCGTCCTGCGTCTTTTCGTTGCCGACAATACCCAGGCGCCGCACATAAATCCGCCGTCCCGGATCGACAAAAAATGTCAGCGAGACCTCTTTTGTCCCCATATTGATGTCCGGGATGGTATTGATGTTGGTAAACGCGTAACCCTCGTCGCCGAGCCGTTCGCTGATCTTGCTGGAACTCTCGCTGCTCAACTTGCGCGAAAAAATATCACCGGGCGCCAGGGATATGAGGCGGGCAAGCTCTTCTTCCGGGACAATCAGATCGCCGTCGAGCTTGACCTCCTTGACGGAAAACCGGTCACCTTCGGAAATGTTGATGGTGATATAGACATTCTTCTTGTCCGGCGTTATCGATACCTGCGTCGAGTCGATCGTGAAATTGATGTAGCCGCGATCCAGATAATACGACCGCAGTGTCTCGAGGTCCGCCGTCAGCTTCGGCTTGTCATAGCGATCGTTGCCGCTGATAAACGAAAACATCGTCGGCGTATTCAGCTCCAATCTGCCCAGCAGCGTGTCGTCATCGAAAACCGTGTTGCCGACGATGGTAATACTGCGTATCTTCGCTACCTGGCCTTCTGCGATGTTGATCGAAATGTCGACGCGGTTGCGCTCGAGCGGCTTGATTTCCGATTTGATGCTTACGCCGTACTTGCCACGATTAAAATACTGGCGCTGCAATTCCCCTTCGACCTTGTCCAGCGACGACGGGTTAAAGACCCGACCCTTGGCAAGACCGATCTTCTCGAGCGCCTCTTTCAGTTGATCGGACGTAATGTCCTTATTTCCCGCAAAAGTGATCTCGGAAATCGCCGGCCGCTCGGTAACGGCAATTACCAGCACGTTACCATCGCGTTGCAGATTGACATCCTTGAAGAAGCCGGTGCGAAACAGCGCACGGATCGCCTCCGCCGACCGACGCTCGTCCATCAATTCGCCGGTATTGAAGGGCAGCTCATTGAAGACCGCGCCTTCCGAAATGCGCTGCAATCCCGTGACGCGGATATTCTCAATAGTGAACGAATCGAACGCGAACGCCGACGATACGACGAACAATATCGACAGGAAATACGCCAGCCATCCACGCCGGGTTATGCAAAATATCGCGTTCACAGGCCCCTGCTAATTGATCAACCGCGCAATATCGTTATATAGCGCAACAAACACCAGCACACCGATCGCCACAATCCCGATACGCTGCCCTAACAGCTCCGTCTGCTCGGAAACCGGGCTGCCCTTTAATGCTTCGACGATGAAATACAGCAGGTGTCCACCATCCAGCATCGGGATCGGCAGCAGATTCAGCACGGCGAGACTGATACTGATAATCGCCAGAAAGCCCAGAAACGGGATAAGTCCGGCGCTTGCGGAAAAACTGGCGTACTGCGCGATACTGATCGGTCCGCTGATGTTGGTCACCGAAACTTCGCCGACGATCATCCTGCCAAGCAACTGCAGCGTTAGCGCCGACGTGTCCCACGTCTTCACTATCGCCGCACGCAGCGCGGCGGCCGACGGATATTTCACCTCGGCGCGCAGACGGTCGGATAGTCCTTCGGGGAATGCCACCGTCGCGCCGATACGACCGACGTCGTGGCCGTTCTCGGTCACCGGATCAGGCCGTATCTGCAGCTGGAGCACCTCGTCAGCGCGCTTGACGTCGATGACCATCAGCTGACCGGGTTTTGCGCGGACAAGCTCGACCCACGCCTGCCAGTCATGGATGGGCACTCCGTCCGCAGAAATGATCAGGTCGCCGCTGCTGAGCCCGGAGCGTTCCGCTGCGCTACCCTCGTTGATACGATCGACGCGCGGCGGAATGTCCGGCCGGAACGACTCCATCCCCATGGTGCTCAAAAAGTTAGTTCGTTCCAGATCCACTGGCGCAGTGTCGAGCCGCAGGGTCCGGCTCCTGTCATGCCCGGCCTGATCTCGGACCGTCACCGTCACGGCCTCGTGATCCAGCAATTTGTCCAGCAACACCAGGATCGTCGCGTCCCACGTCGGCGTCAGTTTGCCCGCGATCGAAACGATCTCATCGCCGTCACGGAAGCCGCCCTGGTAGGCGATACCCGCCGCATCCACCTTGCCGACGATCGGTTTCAGCCCGGGAACACCGGCGATAAAGATTATCCAGTAGATCGCCACGGCAAGCAGGAAATTGAACAATGGCCCGGCGGCGACAATGGCGAAACGACGGTAGAGCGGCTGGCGATTGAAGGCGCGCCCCTGTTCGTTCGCCGGCACCGCACTCTCCCGTTCATCGAGCATCTTGACGTAGCCACCCAGCGGTATTGCGGCGATGACATATTCCGTGTTGTCGCGGCGGCCATTCCAGCGCCACAGCGGTTTGCCAAACCCGATCGAGAACCGCAGTACTTTCACTCCGCAAATGCGCGCGACCAGGAAATGGCCATACTCGTGTATCACCACAAGTACCCCGATCGCGACGACGAAGAAAAATATGGAGGAAAATATCCCGTTCATAGCGCGATCCGGCCGTTATCGCGGCGGACAAGTGACAGCGCGTGACTGCGAGCCGCGGCATCGTCCTCCAGTACGACATCAAGACTGTCGACCGAACGCGCGCCGACCGCACCGAGGGTTTGCTCGATCACGACGGGAATCGATGTGAACGCGATGCTCCCGGCAAGAAATGCCTGCACCGCCACCTCGTTGGCTGCATTCAATATCGCCGTCGCCGTGCCCCCCTGATCCATCGCCTGATAGGCGAGCCCGAGACAAGGAAAGCGGGCCATGTCGGGTTCTTCAAAATCCAGTCGGGCGACATCGAACAGATTCAGCGGGGTCACGCCCGACGCAATTCGTTCCGGCCAGGCCAGCGCGTGGGCGATTGGCGTACGCATGTCGGGACTGCCAAGCTGCGCGAGCACTGAACCGTCCGCGTACTCCACCAGCGAATGCACGACGCTCTGCGGGTGCAATACCACCTGAACGTTCTCCGGCATCGTATCGAACAGCCAGCACGCCTCGATCACTTCGAGACCCTTATTCATCATCGTCGCGGAGTCGACGGAGATCTTGCGCCCCATGACCCAGTTAGGGTGCGCACATGCCTGCGCCGGCGTCACCGAATCCAGCGTGTCGATCGCCCTGGTCCGGAACGGCCCGCCGGACGCCGTCAGGAATATCCTGCGCACGCCGACTTCGGCCAGCCCCCGCGAGAAATCCGGCGGCATGCATTGGAAAATCGCGTTGTGTTCGCTGTCGATGGGAAATAACCGGGCATTACCACGCCGCACGCCGTCCATGAAAATCGCGCCGGACATCACCAGTGCTTCCTTGTTGGCCAGCAAAATGCGCTTGCCCGCATGCGCCGCTGCCAGCGTCGGCAATAACCCCGCTGCACCGACGATCGCCGCCATCACGTAGTCGGCGCTGTCCAGCGTCGCAACCTGCTTGAGACCGTCAACGCCCGACAACACCTCGACAGCCGCACCCGCCTGGTCCAGCCGCTGCCGCAACCGCTGCGCTGACGCCTCATCGGCCATCGCCGCATACTGCGGCCGGCAAGTCATGCACTGTTGATACAGGCGATCCACTTCGGTGTTCGCTGTCAGCGCCACCACGCGGTAGCGATCGCGATGGCGCGACACGACATCCAGCGTACTGACCCCGATCGATCCGGTCGCACCGAGTATGGTGATACCGATCACGCCAACGCCTCCAGCGCCCATAGTCCGGCCGCGAACACCGGTGACGCCGCGGTAAGACTGTCAATACGATCCAGTATGCCACCGTGCCCGGGCAACAGACGCCCGCTGTCCTTTACTCCGGCCTGACGCTTGTACATGCTCTCGAACAAATCACCCACGATGCAAAAAATCACGGTAATCGCACACAGCACGACGAACAACAGCAAGTGCGTCGCACCGGTGACCCCGAAATACCATCCGCCACCCGCGGCGAACGGCAGCACCAACCCGAATCCCCCACCAACACCCTCCCACGTCTTGCCCGGGCTGACGTTAACCGCCAGCTTGCGCCTGCCCCATTTTTTGCCGACAAAGTAGGCGCCGGTGTCCGCCGCCCACACCAGCAGCATCAAAAACAATACGTACCCGGCGCCGTGCGCACTGTGAATAATGGATAGCGCCAGCCACGCCGGCACCAGAACCCATACGCCGGCACCGGTTCTGGATAGCAGATCACGTCGGGCACCCGAAACTATGACCGCTGACGCACCCGTCAGGTTCAGCATCGGCTGCTGATTGTAACGATAAATCTGCACGGTCGCCGCGCACCACCAGAGTACGGCCAGGCCAACGACAAATCGAGAGTGATCGAGCGAGAGCGACGCGCTGCCGACTATGCACGCCAGCACTACAGCAATGTATACGACCCGTGCGACGGTATATTGCATGCCGGCCAGACCGCTCCATTCCCACGCGCCAAGCATCACCAGGCCAGCGA
Source organism: Gammaproteobacteria bacterium (assembly GCA_023266115.1). GTDB lineage: Bacteria > Pseudomonadota > Gammaproteobacteria > VBWC01 > VBWC01 > VBWC01. The sequence goes on along the minus strand of JAHFRU010000006.1, from coordinate 76,674 downwards.
GTATCAGTGAAAACCACTGCGTCGATGCACCCAGTACCCACCAGAACACCAGCGGAACAAGAATCGCCGCGGTAATCAGGCGTTGCCTAAGCACCTTTGACCTGCACCTGGTCGCCGGTTCGCCCATACCGGCGCTGGCGATTGGCATAGGACGAAAACGCGTTGTCCAGTACCGCAACGTCGAAATCAGGCCACAGGATATCGGTGAAATAGAGCTCGGTATAGGCGAGCTGCCACAGCAGAAAATTGCTGATACGCTGTTCGCCGCCGGAGCGGATGAACAGATCCGGCTCGGGAAAGCCGTACATCGCCAGTTCGGCATCGATGCTTTGTTCGGTGACTTGCTCCGCCGCCAGTTCGCCGGACTGGATTTTGCGGACGAGCTTCTGCGCGGCCTGCACGATATCCCAGCGCCCGCCGTAATTGGCAGCGATGGCGATCGTCAAACCGGTGTTATCGCCGGTCAACGCCTCGGCACGGGCGATTTCCTGTTGCAGCTTGGGCGCGAACGCGGCACGATCACCGATCACCATCAATCGTGCATTGTTCTTATCAAGCTTCTTGGATTCCCGGCGCAATGCGGTCAAAAACAGCTCCATCAGCAGAGATACTTCCGTTGCCGGACGGCGCCAGTTTTCGCTGCTGAACGCGAACAGGGTCAGCACTTCGACGCCTTTCTTGCCACAGGCCTGCACGATTTTGCGGGCGGCCTCGACGCCCGCACGATGGCCGGCGATGCGCGGCATGTTGCGCTTCTTCGCCCACCGCCCGTTGCCATCCATGATAATCGCAACGTGTCGCGGGATCACTTCATTCGGGTCGGACGGATCGGACTGTGATGGTTTGTGCAACATTGGCGTCCGGACAACAATTGCTAAGCATCAATCAATATTTGGAAAACATCGGCCTGTAGGTGCCGGAAGCGGGAAACAAGATCGCGGCGGCGGGATGTCAGATTTCCATCAACTCCGCTTCCTTGTCCGCCAGGATCCTGTCCACCTGGGCAATGTACTTGTCGGTCAGCTTCTGAACTTCTTCCTGGGCACGACGCTCATCGTCCTCAGCAATCTTTTTTTCCTTCAACAGCGCCTTGAGGCTGTTATTGGCATCCCGACGGATATTCCGGATCGCGACACGCGCACCCTCGCCCTCATTCCGGACGATCTTCGTCATATCACGGCGGCGCTCTTCGGTAAGCGCCGGCAGGCTGATACGCAACACGTTGCCCGACGTCGCCGGGTTCAGCCCGAGGTCCGAGGTCAGGATCGCTTTCTCGACGGTCTGCACCATGCTTTTTTCCCATACGGTGACGGTCAGCATGCGCGCGTCGGCGATGTTGACGTTGGCCACCTGATTCAATGGCACGTCGTTGCCGTAGTACGAAACGGTAATGTGATCGAGCAGGCTGGTGTGCGCACGGCCGGTACGCAACTTCATCAAATCCTCTTTCAGCGATTCGATGGATTTGCCCATCCGGCTGGTCGCGTCTTTCTTGATATTCTCTATCATGCCGTCGCATCTCCCGTAACGAGGGTTCCTTCGTCGTCCTCCGTCACCGCCCGCATCATCGCGCCAGGCTTGTTAACGTTGAAAATACGCAAAGGGATGCCGTGATCCCGGCACAACACGATCGCCGTCGCGTCCATGACTTCGAGCTTGCGGGTTAACACTTCGTCGTAAGTCAGGTGGGTATACCGCACGGCGTCGGCATTACGCACCGGGTCGGATGAATAAACGCCATCCACCTTCGTCGCCTTCAGTACGATGTCCGCGCCGACCTCGATCGCCCGCAGGCTGGCCGCCGAATCGGTGGTAAAAAACGGGTTGCCGGTACCCGCGGCACAGATCACCACGCGACCTTTTTCGAGATGCCGTATAGCGCGACGCCGTATGTAACTTTCGCAGATCTCGTTCACCTGGATAGCCGACATGACGCGCGTATAAATACCCTGATGCTCCAGCGCATCCTGCATCGCGAGGGCGTTGACCACGGTCGCGAGCATTCCCATATGATCAGCGGTAACCCGATCCATACCGGATGCCGCCAGCCACGAGCCGCGACAAATGTTGCCGGCACCGATCACCATGCCAACCTGCACGCCGGACCGGACCACCTCGGCGACTTCCGCCGCCAGCCGATTGATGGCGATGGCGTTAATGCCGGACTCGCCCTCGCCCATCAACACTTCCCCGCTCAACTTCAGCATGATGCGCTGGAACCGGGGCGTTCCTTGAGCCTGTGTCATTCAGCGGCCTCCTTGTGCCTGCGCCATGACCTCCGCAGCAAAATTCTCCTCTTTCTTCTCAATACCCTCGCCAATCTCGTAGCGAGCAAACGCGGCGACCGACGCGCCGGACTTCTTGAGCAGCTTCTCGATCGTGGTATCGGGGTCCTTGACGAAGGACTGTCCGAGCAGCGTTGTTTCCTTCAGAAACTTTTGCACACGGCCGTTGACCATCTTCTCAATAATGTCGGCCGGCTTACCGCTGTCGGCGGCCTGCGCAAAATATATCTCACGTTCCTTGGCGATCACCTCCGCCGGCACATCGGCCGCCGAAATCGCGACCGGACGACTCGCCGCAACGTGCATTGCAATATCCCTGGCAAGATCAGGATCATCTTTGTCGAGGCTGACGCACACGCCGATGCGAGAACCGTGGGAGTAACTGCCCACGCAGCCGCTGCCACTGCCCAGACGGGCGATGCGGCGCACGTTGATATTTTCGCCGAGCTTGGCAATCAGTTCCTGGCGAGCGGTATTTACGGTCTTGCTGTCACCGGCGGCAAGCGGCATCGCCAGCAGGGCGTCAAGATCCGCCGGCCGCTTCTCCAGCACGCGCCGCGCCACCTGATTCGCAAACCGGACGAAGTCATCGTTCTTCGCGACGAAATCGGTCTCGCTGTTGATCTCGGCCATGGCCGCCTCGCGACCATCTTCGCTAGTGGCAATAACGATAAGTCCGTCTGCCGCGATCCGCCCCGCTTTCTTGTCTGCCTTGGCATGCCCCGCCTTGCGCAGGTGCTCCGCTGCCAGTTCAATATCACCGTCTGTTTCAACCAGGGCTTTCTTGCACTCCATCATGCCCAGGCCGGTCCTCTCGCGCAGTTCTTTAACCAACGCTGCTGCAATCGCCATGTCGTTTCCTCTTCCGTCCTGCTCTCGTCAAGCTCGTTACTGTGCAACCGCGTCCATATCCGCGTCTTCCGTCCCGGCTGCCGCGGCGGCGTCAGTCTCGACATCCGGTTTTTGTCCGGCCTTGCGAGCAGTGGCCTCTTTCCTGGTCTGGATTGCAACTTTCTTCGCCGGCTTTTTGGCCGTCTTCGATCCCTTCTTTTTCGGCGCCTCGGTCAGGGCGATCGCACCGCTGTCGTCCAGCTCGACAAACTCGTCGCCACTGCCCAGATGACCCACCGACGAACGCGCTTCGAGGATCGTATCCGCTGCACCGCCGACATACAGCTTGATCGCACGCATCGCGTCATCGTTACCCGGGATTACATAATCGATATTATCCGGCGGATTATTGGTGTCGACGATCGCGACGACCGGTATACCCAGCTTGACGGCCTCGCTCACGGCGATTTTCTCATGGCCCACGTCGATCACGAACAACGCGTCCGGCAGTCGATCCATGTTCTTGATGCCGCCGAGGCTGTTGTTAAGCTTCGCCATCTCGCGCCGCAGATCCAGGCCTTCGCGCTTGTTGAACCGGTTGATACTGCCATCCTCTTCCATCGCCTCGATTTCCTTCAGGCGCTTGACGGAGCGCCGGATGGTGTGGAAGTTCGTCAGCAAGCCGCCCAGCCAGCGGTGATTGATATAGGGCATGCCACAACGTTGCGCTTCCTGTTCGATGACTTCTTCCGCGGCACGCTTGGTCCCGACGAACAGAATCTTGCCCTTGTTGGCAGCGAGGCCGCCGAGAAAGTTCATCGCTTCCTGATACAGGGGCAACGTTGTTTCCAGATTGATAATGTGAATCTTGTTACGGGCACCGTAGATAAAAGGTGCCATCTTGGGATGCCAGAATCGGGTCTGATGCCCGAAATGAACGCCAGCTTCCAACATCTGGCGCATGGTTACGTTAGCCATATGCAACTCTCCTGCAATATAGGGTTAAACCTCCATGCATCCCATAAATCAACCTGCGGATATGGCGGCAATGCCGCCAGGGAACCTGCCAGGCACCCGGATCTATGTGACGACGCATGTGTGGCGTTAGTGTTGGCTATCCGGACTGACCGGTATAACCGCCTGCAAGTTATGAATGGGAACCGTCCGACCGGCCGAAAGACCACATGACGTAATCCGCAGTGTCAAACTACCCCGTACAATACCTGCTTTTGGCGCGCGCTTTATAACATAAATAGTTTGGTACGACAATGAATTAGGCCAAATTGACGCCAAACGACGACGAATTGGCGGGCATCCCCTGCAAACCGTACAATACGGGGCCCAAAAGCGCGGGGACAACGCTCACCGGACTTACTTATGACCAACCTCATCAAGGCGCCCGAGGAAATCGCGAAAATGCGTATCGCTGGCCATCTCGCCGCGGACGTACTGCGCATGATTCGCCCCTATGTCCTGCCCGGCGTTTCCACCGAAGAACTTGACCAGCGCTGCCATGATTACATCGTGACGGTACAGCACGCCATTCCCGCCCCGCTCAATTACCGCGGCTTTCCGAAATCCATCTGCACCTCGGTCAATCACCAGGTCTGTCACGGCATACCCGGTAATCGCAAACTCAAGGACGGCGATATCGTCAACATCGATATTACCGTCATCAAGGATGGCTGGCATGGCGACACCAGCAAGATGTTTTTCGTCGGTGAACCGTCCATCGCGGCGCGGCGCATCTGCCGCATCAGCCACGAGTGCCTGATGCTCGGACTCGACCTTGCCAAACCGGGAACCCATCTTGGTGATATCGGGCACGCCATCCAGCGTCACGCCGAGGCCAATAACTGCTCGGTGGTGCGCGAATACTGCGGTCACGGCATCGGCCTGCAATTTCACGAAGAGCCGCAGGTCCTGCACTTCGGCACGCCCGGCATCGGCCTTGTGTTGCAGCCGGGCATGGCGTTTACAATCGAGCCGATGGTGAACGCCGGCAAACGTCACGTCAAACTGCTGTCGGATCAGTGGACGGTCGTCACCAAGGATCACAGCCTTTCCGCGCAATGGGAGCATACCATCGCGATCACCGGCGGCGGCCACGAGATCCTCACGCAATTCCCCGGCGATGACATCTGATTCAGTTTCGCCGGTTTCCCGCACGGCCATCGGGCAACGCCATGATCCCTGCTGATTCCGCACCGGTCGATCTGCACGCGCTGGAACTGGCGCTGGCCGGGTCGGGCGAGCCGATCGCCGCGTTCCGCAGCGCACTCGACAACGCCAACACGATCCTGGGAAAGCGCTTCGACGCCGGAGTTGCTGCGGCAGTTTTGGTGCGGCATCGCGCCGCACTGATAGACCAGCTGCTGCTGCAGGCGTGGGGCCGACTAAACGGTGCCGGCTGCGATGACATCGCACTCGTCGCCGTCGGCGGCTACGGACGCGGCGAACTGCATCCGCACTCCGATATTGACCTGATGGTGTTGACGCCGGCCACGCTGGATGACGCCCAGCGGCGTTGTATCGAGGGCTTTTTGACGTTTATCTGGGACATCGGGCTGAACATCGGTCACAGCGTCCGCTCGGTCGCGCATTGCGTCGATGTCTCCGCCACGGACATTACCATCGCCACCAACCTGATGGAATCGCGCCTTCTGACGGGGCCGCGCGCGCTGTACGACGAAATGGTTGACGCCACGGCACCCGACAGCATATGGCCCAGCCGCGAATTCTTCGCGGCGAAGTGGCGCGAACAGATTGCGCGTCACCACAAATATAATGACACCACCTACAACCTGGAACCGAACATCAAAGAGGGACCCGGCGGATTACGCGACATCCAGATGATCGGCTGGGTACTGAAACGGCACTCCGGCGCAACCACGCTGCATGAACTGGTGGCACAGGGATTCCTGACGGAGAACGAGTTTCAGACTTTGATCAGCGGTCAGAATTTCCTGTGGCAGATCCGTTACGCCCTGCACCTGTTGAGTGGCCGGCGCGAGGAGCGCCTGTTGTTTGATTACCAGCGACCGCTCGCCGCGCGTTTCGGCTACAGCGACAAGGACCACCGGCTCGCCGTCGAGCATTTCATGAAGGACTTTTACCGCACGACGCTGGAGCTGAGCCGGTTGAACGAAATGCTGCTGCAACTTTTTCAGGAGGCGATACTGCAGAGCGACGCGCCGGTGGATATCCAGCCGATCAATAAACGGTTTCAGGCCCGCAACGGCTTCGTCGAAGTGACTGCGGAAAACGTGTTCCGGCGTTACCCGTTCGCACTGCTGGAGATTTTTTTGCTGCTCGAGCAGCACCAGGAACTCAAAGGCGTCCGTGCGTCAACCATACGCCTGATCCGCGAACATCATCATCTGATCGATGACGCGTTTCGCGATAATCTGTCCAGCCGCAGCCTGTTCATCGAGATACTGCGCCAACCGCGTGGCGTGACGCACGAATTGCGTCGCATGAACCGCTACGGCGTGTTGGCGGCCTACTGGCCCGCGTTCGGCCGCATCGTCGGACAGATGCAGTATGACCTGTTTCATGTCTATACCGTGGATGAACACACGCTGCGCGTGCTGCGCAACATCCGCCGGTTCTTCGTTCCCGAATACGCCCATGAGTTCCCGCTTTGCAGCGACGTTGCGAAACGCCTGCCGAAACCGGACGTGCTCTATCTCGGCGGACTGTTTCACGATATCGCCAAGGGCCGCGGTGGCGATCACTCGGATCTCGGCGCACAGGAGGCGATCGCGTTCTGCCTGCATCATGGCCTGAGCCAGTACGACGCGCGGTTCGTCGCCTGGCTGGTCAAAAATCATCTGAAAATGTCGCTAACCGCGCAACGCAAGGACATCAGCGATCCGGACGTGATCGCCGAATTCGCCAGAGTGGTTGGCGACGAGACCCACCTCGACTACCTGTATATGCTCACCGTAGCCGACATACGGGCTACCAATCCATCGCTGTGGAACGGCTGGAAAGATTCGCTGCTCGCGGAACTGTACGCCGCTACGCGCCGCGCCTTGCGACGCGGCGTGGAGCAGCCGGTCGACAAAACCGAACTCATCCTGGAAACCCAGGCGGCAGCGCGCGCGCTGTTACGCCGGCAGGATGTCGAGAAGGCGGAATTCGAAACGCTGTGGGCGAACGCCGGCGAAGATTATTTCCTGCGTTATTCCGCCGAAGAAATCGCCTGGCACACGGAGGAGATACTGAAGTGCCCGTCGCACGCGTTACCCCTGATACTGGTGCGCGAGCATCCGGAACGCGGCGGTTCCGAGGTGTTGATTTACGCGCCCGACCAGGACTATCTATTCGCCAAGACCACCCGGATACTCGCGCGCTACGGTCTGAATATTCTCGAGGCGCGGATTCTCACCACGCACAACCGGTTCGCCGTGGACAGCTTCATCGTACTCAACACCGATGGCACGCCGGTCGCTTCGACGTACCAGGCGCAGGAACTCGTCGCGGCGATCAAAAAGGGGTTACAGTTACCTATCGCCGATTTTCCGCCCCTGACGATACGCATGCCGCGCCAGATGAAACATTTTTCCGTACCGACGGAAATCACGTTCGGGCGTGACGAGCGTAACCAGCGTACGATCATGGACCTCGTCGCATCGGACCGGCCCGGACTGTTGTCGCTGATTGGCGAGGCGCTGGTGACATGCGGGGTGATACTGCAGAACGCCAAGGTCGCGACGATCGGTGCACACGTCGAGGATGTGTTTTACATTACCGACAAATCCGGAAAGCCGCTGCAACAGGACACGCAGTTTCGCTGCCTGACGGACGCCATAACCGGACTGCTGGATAAAACCCGGCCCGCACCATGAACATGGCCGTTTGACCGATGGTCACAAAGCAATCCCTTGGCAGAAAAGCCGCGATAGCACGGCGTCCAGCCTTCTGGCGATCGCACGCGGTCCCGCTGCTCTTGTCTCTGTTGATAGCGGCGCTGGGATTGCTCGAACCGACCGCGTCACAGTGGTTGCGTTACGACCGTACCGCCATACTCAATGGCGAGATATGGCGGATCGTCACCGGTAATATCGTGCATTTCGGCTGGGGCCATCTGTCGCTGAACCTCGCCGGTCTGTTGCTGTTGTGGTTCCTGTTTATCCGCGTGATCGAAAGCGGCACCTGGCTGCTGATGATACTGGTGGGAGCTGTTGGCGTCGGCATCGGCATCCTGCTTTTCAATCCGTCTATCGAGTGGTACGTGGGTCTGTCCGGCGTGCTGCACACGGCGCTGGCGGGCGGCATCCTGCTGGCGATACGGGCCGGCGAGCGTTTTCAGTGGCTATTGCTGGTATTTATTGCCGCAAAGCTTGCGTGGGAACAGGTTTACGGCGCACTGCCGGGTTCGGAAGAAACCGCCGGCGGGCCGGTGCTGGTAGACGCGCATCTGTATGGCGCAGTGACCGGCGTCGTGCTGGCGCTGTTGCTCATCGCGCTGACACGACGAGGCTCGTCGCACGGCGCCGGCGCAGCGTAATTATGCGTCGCGGATTTCTTGTCGTGTTTGCCGCCATGGCGGCATACCGTATACTACGCCCCTTCGCCGGGCCGCCATGGTGAGCGACATGTTGCAAACACCGCCTGCATATCGGACACGGGAATGCGCTTGGGAGAGCAATGAATGAGTGACCTGAAAGAGATTATCGAAACCGCGTTCCAGCGGCGGGCAGAAATAACGCCGCGCAGCGTTGAAACCCACGTCAAGGATGCCGTGCAGGAGGCCATCAACCTGCTCGAGTCCGGAAAAATGCGCGTTGCCGACAAGAAGAATGGCCAGTGGGTGGTCAACGAGTGGCTCAAAAAAGCCGTGCTGCTATCGTTCCGGATCGAGGATAACAGTTTTATCAAGGGTGGCTTCACGAATTACTACGACAAGGTTGCGTCGAAATTCGCGGATTACAATTCACGGGATTTCCGCGACAAGGGCGTGCGTGTCGTCCCGCCGGCCACCGCCCGGCGCGGCTCCTATATTGCACCCGGCGTGGTACTGATGCCGTCCTACGTCAACATCGGCGCGTTCGTCGACACCGGCACGATGGTCGATACCTGGGCGACTGTCGGCTCCTGCGCCCAGATCGGCAAGAACGTGCATCTGTCCGGTGGCGTCGGGATCGGCGGCGTGCTGGAGCCGGTCCAGGCGGCACCGACGATCATCGAGGACAACTGCTTCATCGGCGCACGATCAGAGATAGTCGAAGGCGTGATCGTCGAGGAGGGATCGGTCATTTCGATGGGCGTGTTCATCGGCCAGAGCACCAAGATTCTCAATCGCGAGACCGGCGAGATTCTCTACGGTCGCGTGCCGGCGGGATCGGTCGTCGTATCCGGCAGCCTGCCGTCCAGGGACGGCAGCTACAGTCTTTATTGTGCCGTGATCGTCAAACAGGTCGACGACAAGACACGTGGCAAGGTCGGTATCAACGAATTGCTGCGCGATATCTGATGACGACACTCTACGGTATCAGTAACTGCGACACGGTTCGCAGAGCGCGTCGATGGCTTGCGGACAACGCCATCCAATATCGCTTTCACGACGTGCGCAAAGACGGGCTGGATAAGGTAACCGTGCAGTACTGGGTGACCGAGCTGGGCTGGGAAACACTTATAAACCGCAACGGTCGCACATGGCGCGCGCTGCCGGAGAACATCAGAGCCGGCCTCAAGGAAGACAAGGCGGTCACGCTGATGACCGACGAACCCGCTCTCATCAAGCGACCCGTATTGCGAGTCGGTGACCGGCATTTCGTCGGCTTCAAGGATCATGACTACCAACGAATCTTTGGTTAAAGACCCGGAGCGCAACATGTCTGCGACGCTGTCACTGGCTAAGGAATTGATCGCACGACCCTCGTTGACGCCGGATGATGCCGGCTGCCAGGAATTGCTGATCAGGCGTTTGGCGCCACTCGGTTTTCGTATCGAACGGCTGCGTTTCGGCAACGTCGACAACCTGTGGGCAAGACGCGGCAACGGCCGGCCGGTGCTGGCATTCGCCGGTCACACCGACGTCGTGCCGACGGGGCCCGAGCAGCAATGGCTTTCGGCCCCCTTCACGCCCGAGTTGCGTGACGGATACCTGTACGGCCGCGGCGCGGCGGATATGAAGGGCAGCCTGGCCGCGATGGTCACCGCGTGCGAGCGCTTTATCGGCGAGCACCCGGATCATGCCGGTTCGCTTGCTTTTTTGATCACCAGCGATGAGGAAGGCAACGCGCTCGACGGCACCACCCGGGTCATCGACACCCTGAACGCGCGCGGCGAACGCATCGACTGGTGCGTTGTCGGCGAGCCGACCTGCAAGGAAATCGTCGGTGACACCATCAAAAACGGACGCCGCGGGTCGTTGACCGGTCGTCTCACGGTACGCGGCATTCAGGGGCATGTGGCCTACCCGCATCTCGCCGCCAACCCGGTCCACCTCCTCGCGCCGGCACTGACTCAACTTTGCGCGACGGAGTGGGACAGCGGCAACGAGTTCTTCCCCGCAACGTCGTTCCAGATATCGAATATTCATGGGGGTACGGGCGTGGACAACGTCATCCCCGGCACCGTTGAGGTCGTGTTTAATTTCCGGTTTTCAACGGTATTCACCCCGGAACAACTGATGCAACGCGTCAAAGACGTGCTGGATGGAAACGGGCTTGATTACGCGATGGAGTGGTCGCGCCCGTCGATGCCGTTCCTGACGCCTGCCGGCCGGTTGACTGACACCATGGACGGCGCGATTCAAAAGATTACCGGGACACGTTGCCGCATAACAACGGACGGCGGCACCTCCGACGGCCGCTTCATACGCCCGACCGGCGCGGAAGTCGTCGAACTTGGCCCGGTGAATGCGACGATTCACAAGCTGAACGAACGGGTCAAGGCCGGTGATCTGGACACCTTGTCGCTGATCTACCAGCAGGTGATGGCACAGTTGCTCGCCTGAAGCCCGTCAACGCGCCGGCCACTCCCGACGACAGCAAATGACCGCAGAATCTTTCTGCAGCGGACTTCACAAACCCGTTGTTGCGTGTAAACTGGTGCTGACCCCAAATGCGAGGGAAGTCGTATGACTGACCGCTCACCGCAGGAAAAACGCTCGTTCAGCCGTATCGCTTTCGACTCCGAAGTATTGCTTTCCGATTCCTCGGGCGACTGGGCCAGCACGTTGATCGATATATCGCTGAAGGGCATTTTGATGAAAATGCCGTCAGGCTGGCAAGGCCGGCACGGCGCGAAGTGCCGCCTGGCGATCAAGCTCCATGGCGGTGAAGTCGAAATCCATATGGATGCCATCGTCGCGCACCTCGAAAAGAACTCGGCCGGATTTCGTTGCGAAAAGATCGAGGCCGCCAGCGCCGTCCACCTGCGCCGCCTGGTCGAACTGAATCTCGGCGACGAGAACTTGCTGAACCGCGAACTCGCGGCGCTGGGCAAGTCGGGCTAAGGAACAGACTTCCCGGCGCGGTCAGCGCCCGCCGCATACCGGTGATCCACCCGATAGTCCAGCACGGTGGCTGCCGTCTGGACAGGGACACCGGGATTCCAGTGTCCATCACCCCCCCCGGAAATCGTATCCATCGATGCAACCACATGGTATCAATGAACGCAACTGCGGCTCCGGGCACCGCGCCCGGAAGTATTTCGCCAAGCGGATTTTCGGGAATAAGGTCGCCGTGCTTCCGGAAGGATCGTCCGTGAACCTTGTCGGCGCCTTGCTCGTATGACGGTCGTTGACGGTTGCCTGACGAAACGCTATTCCAGTATGCCGCCACTTGCCCGCACGCAATCGAACATACCTTTATCCGGCGGCGTCACCGGCAATCGGCGCCGGCGTAGTGCCCCTCTCCCGGTCCGTCAAATCATTAACTTCGGTAAAATCGATACTGATACGATTACCCGCGCGCGGCCGGAACAGCCCGTCGGCGAACGCGACGTGATCGGGATGATCGCGGTAGGTCCTGATGACATTCGGATGCGCGAACCGTACCAGCCAGCAATACTGATATTTAGCGTCCTTCGTGACCGCACGGCCGGTGACGACGCGACGCACGCCCGGAATCCTCGCCAGCACACTGCGGCCTTCCGCCATCATCTTCGGCACCGGTTCGTCGCTCCCGCCGGCCGTATTGTAAATGATCAGATGCTCGACCTCGGACCACGGTGCTGCGTCATCAAGCACCGCATCGGCCTTGCCCGCCGCGCGCCAAAGCACGAGGCAACGCTCGACCTCATGACGGATAACGTCGCGCACGCCGCCGACCAGCGTGCCGTACGCACCGTCGCGGTTTTCGATTGCATTGCCCCGCATGCGGCGCGCAGCGGCCTGCGACAATGACGTGTAGTAATTGATTTTCGCGACTCCGCGATCGATCAGACAGCCGAATTCGGCATCGCTCAGACCGCTGCCGCCGTGGATCACCAGCGGTACATCGACGGCGGCGTGGATACGCGCGAGCCGCGTCAGATCAAGCTGCCCTGGACCGGCCGGCTGCCCGTGGACGTTGCCGATGGACACCGCGAGAAAGTCCGCCTTTGTCTGGCGCTGAAACCGCTTCGCCTCCTCCGGCGACGTGAGTACCGGATGATCCGCGCTGGATGGACGTTCGTCGCCGACGCGGTGCGCGACGTGGCCGAGCTCGGCCTCGACCGGCACACCGCAGGAATGCGCCATGTCGACGACCTCGCGCGTCAGCCGCACGTTGTCCTCAAACGACAGCTCCGAGCCATCGATCATCACTCCGTTGCAGCCGTGACGTATGCCGCTCACGGCGCTGTCGACGTTGGTTGCGTGATCAAGCTGTATCGCCACCGGTACGGTCGCGCGCCGCCCGGCGCAGACCGCAGCGGCGGCGAGCAGTTCGAAGTCGTACAAATGGAATTGATGTTCGACGAGATTGAGGATGACTGGGGCGCGACGCGCCTCGGCGGCCTCGATAACCGCCTGAAGAAAATCCAGGCTGACGATATCGAACGCCCCGACCGCGTAACGCGATCGGTACGCGTGGTGCAGCATTTCCCTAAGATTTACCAATGCCATGGGTAGCCTCTACTGGGTCGTGTCGGGCCAATGATAGCGAGTAACCATACATCTCTGAACAAGGCCCCCACTGCGCTACGCGGAATGACGGTCATCTCTAAAGAACGTCATTCCTGCGAAAGCAGGAATCCAGCCCCTCTAACAACCGCTGGATCCCGGGTCTTCGTGCGCTGCGCCCGGGATGACGGAACGAGACTGACGGCATTTGAGGACGTCAATCCTGCGAAATGTCGAACTAATGAGTGCACCGCACAAACGCCTTAAGCGCCGCGCCACCCATCAGGACATCAATCCGTCTCCCCCTCCTGAAACACGCGGCTGGCCAGTATATCCTCCGGTTCAATCGTCATCACATCGCGTTTCGCAAGCGACCGTCCCGCGACGAACAGGCGATTCGCCTGGCGCAGTCGCGCGCGGTCGAGCGCGTTGCGCACCGATCGACCATTGGCGAAATGCGGCAGTTTCATGCGCCGGCCAATGTACTCGCGGAACATGGCTTCGGCCTCGGGACTGAACAGGTAGTTCTGCGCCTTCAGCATGATTTTCGCGATCGCAAGCAACTCGTCGACCGAGTAATCGGGGAAATCGACATGATGAGCAATGCGTGAGCGCATGCCGGGGTTGCTGCTGAAGAACTTGTCCATCCGGTCCTTGTAGCCAGCCAGTATCACGACCAGATCGTCGCGATTGTTTTCCATGACCTGCAACAGGATCTCGATCGACTCCTGCCCATAGTCGCGCTCGTTCTCCGGCTTGTACAGGTAGTAGGCCTCATCGATGAACAACACGCCGCCCATCGCCTTCTTGATGACCTCTTTGGTCTTCGGCGCGGTATGGCCGATGTACTGCCCGACAAGATCATCGCGCGTCACCGCGACCAGATGACCCTCGCGGACATAACCGAGGCGATGAAGGATCTGCGCCATGCGCATCGCAACGGTTGTCTTGCCGGTGCCTGGATTGCCGGAAAAACACATGTGCAGCGTAGGCGTCTCTGAGGAAAGCTCCAGCCGCCGCCGTACGCGGTCGACGAGCAACAGCGCAGCGATTTCGCGGATGCGCGTCTTGACCGGCACCAGGCCGATCAGCTCGCTGTCGAGCTTGTCCAGCACCTCCTTGATGTTGGACGACCTGAATTCGGCCTCAAGATCGATGCGCGCGTCATCGTTCGACGGCACGACTGGAATGTTGGAATCGTTCATAACACTGTCCTGTATGCTGATGGTCGAAAATGCTGGCGGACCGCGGACACGGCCCGCCACGTTGTTGCCAGTGCCTAGTAGCGTTCGCCCTCCGGCTTGTCCGTCGCGTAGCTGTGTACGGTGTAGCGGATGTTGCGTCCGTCTGCTTCCTGTCGCGCCAAACCAAAGCCCGGCTCTTTCTTCGGCCGGTTAACGATAAACGACATGGTCGGCGATTCCACGCCACGCGTACTGTTAAACGCCGTCACCCGAATGTAGTGGCTCGCGAACGTTTTACGACAACTGTTGATCTCCATCAGTATCCCGGCGGGATCCTTGAGGTCGAACATCGGGTTGCCGAACATTTCCCAGTAGGTATTGCGCGGGTGCGGATCATCAGTGTACTCCACGCTTACTGCCCAGCCGTTTTTCAGCGCGTATTTGAGCTGCGCCGAGATTTGCGCATCGGTCAGGTCAGGCAGAAAGGAAAACTGCCCTTGCGTGACGCGATTGCCAGGATTGGTCATCATAGTCGCTTCTCCTTTTAATATTAATTAAACGCTGGCCGTAGCGGTCGGCACAAAGTCGGCCGTATCGGTGGAATCGTAGTTGAAGCTGATATCCTTCCAGGTATCCAGTGCGGCCTTGAGCGGCGAACACCACTTGGCGGCGTCCTCGAGAATCTTCGGTCCTTCCCGCAAGTAATCGCGGCCTTCATTGCGCGCCATGATCATGGCCTCGAGCGCCACACGGTTGGCCGTTGCGCCGGCCTGAATGCCCTGCGGATGACCGATGGTGCCGCCGCCGAACTGCAATACGACGTCCTCGCCGAGGTAATGGATCAGCTGATGCATCTGGCCGGCGTGTATGCCACCCGAGGCGACCGGCATGACCTTGTTGAGCGACGCCCAGTCCTGTTCGAAGAACAGACCCTTCTCCAGCTGCATCGGCGTGTGCGTATCGAGCAAGGTGTCGTAGAAGCCGCGTATCATCAACGGATCGCCCTCAAGCTTGCCGACAACGGTGCCGGCGTGGATATGATCCACACCCGCCATGCGCATCCATTTGCAGATCACGCGGAAGTTCATGCCGTGATTCTTCTGGCGCGAATAGGTCGAGTTACCGGCGCGGTGCAGATGCAGGATCATGTCGTTCTTGCGCGCCCACTTGGCCATGGACTGGATCGCCGTGTAACCGATCACCAGATCGATCATGACAATGACCGAGCCCAGTTGCTTGGCGAATTCGGCACGTTCGTACATCTCTTCCATCGTGCCGGCGGTCACGTTGAGATAGTGACCCTTCACTTCACCAGTAGCGGCAGATGCCTTGTTCACCGCTTCCATGCAATACAGGAAACGATCACGCCAATGCATAAATGGCTGCGAGTTGATGTTCTCGTCATCCTTCATGAAGTCGAGACCGCCCTTCAGGCCTTCATATACCACGCGACCATAGTTACGGCCGGACAAGCCGAGCTTGGGCTTGGTGGTGGCACCCAACAGCGGACGGCCAAATTTGTCCAGCCGCTCACGCTCGACAACCACGCCGGTGGCCGGCCCCTGGAACGTTTTCAAATAAGCGACCGGGATACGCATGTCTTCCAAACGCAACGCTTTCACTGCCTTGAAACCGAACACGTTACCGATGATGGATGCTGTCAGGTTGGCGATGGAGCCCGGCTCGAACAGATCGAGGTCATAGGCGATATAGGCAAAATATTGTGCCTCGGTCTTGGTGCCGGGACCGGTGTTGGGCACCAGCTCGGAACGAAACGCCTTGGCGCGGTACAGTTCGCACGCGGTCAGACGGTCGGTCCACACCACGGTCCAGGTGGCGGTGGAGGACTCGCCGGCAACAGCAGCGGCGGCCTCCTCGTGATCCACCCCCGGCTGCGGGGTGATACGGAACATCGCGACGACATCGGTTTCCTTGACCTTATAATCGGGCTCCCAATAGCCCATTTTCTTATAAGGTAATACGCCGGACTTGTACCGTTCCTTACCTGTCAGTTGCTCGCTCATTTCAATTCCCCTGTCGGTTCTTCCAGTAATGAGTTATCGCTGCATTTCGCTGCGGTAATTCGTCTGTGTTTTGCCACTCGCCGAGCATGCGCGCGATATTTCATAGTTAACAGTCGATTTTTCTGATGATATTGATAGACTGTGATCTATGAACAAACCCGCGATAACGAGCCTGATTCGCCAAATGAGTCTGCGGCAACTCCAGGTGTTCGAGGCGATCGCCCGACACGCCAGCTTCACGCGTGCCGCCGAGGAGCTGCATCTGACGCAACCGACGGTCTCGGCGCAGATCAGGAACCTGGCGGACACCGTCGGCCAGCCGCTGTTTGAACAAATCGGCAAGAAGATTCATATCACCGCGACGGGACGCGCGCTCTACAAGGCCTGCCGCGAGGTCTTTGATGCACTGGCCCGCTTCGAAATGGAAACCGCTGATATGAAGGGTTTGAAACACGGTCAACTGCGACTCGCAGTCGTGACCACCGCCAAATACTTCGTACCACGCGCATTGGGACCATTCTGTCAACGCTACCCGGGCGTCGATGTTACGCTCAAGGTCACGAACCGCGAGCGGGTGCTGGAACGCCTGCTGGAAAACGAGGATGACCTGTATATCTTCGGACAACCGCCCGCCGGAATAGACGTCGAGGCAATACCGTTTCTGCGCAATCCGCTGGTGGTCATCGCATCGCCCGACCATCCATTAGCCAAAAAACGCCGTATTCCGATAGCGCGCATCGCACAGGAGAAATTTCTGGTGCGTGAACTCGGTTCCGGCACGCGACTCGCCGCCGAGCGCCTGTTCGCCGAGTTCGGGCTGAAGGTCCCGGTCAAAATGGAACTTGGCAGCAACGAAGCGATCAAGCAAGGGGTCGCCGGCGGTCTCGGGCTATCAATCCTGTCGCACCATACGCTATTCATGGAAGAACAGGGCGGGCTGTTACGCGTACTGAACGTCGAGGGCTTTCCGATCGAGCGTCACTGGTACATGGTATACCCGAAGGGCAAGCAACTTTCCGTGGTCGCCAGGACGTTCCTCGACTACATGATGGCCGAAGGGAAACGCATCGCCGAAACGCCGGCCAACGTCAAATCCCGATTGCGACGTTCACAGACACGCGGCAAAACGGAACGCACCGGAAGATCATCAGCGGTTTCGGGAAAACGCCGCGCAGCGCGCTGACCTCATGCGCGCGGCGCTACTTACCAACGCTGCACCGCGCCCGTTCTGTGCTGGAAATTTCCGACGCCATTTTGCTTAAGCTCACCGGCGTTTGTCACTGCTGCAACGTCACCCTTGCTCATCCGGGGCGGACGGTCTCCCCGGCCCATGCAGACGTACCGGCGGTACGGTCACGCGCCTGACCCTGACGTTCAACATCTCGACGGCCACCGAGAACGCCATTGCGAAGTAGATATAACCTTTCGGAATGTGCATATCGGCGCCCTCCCCAACCAGCGCAACACCGATCAGCACCAGAAAACTGAGTGCCAGCATCTTGATCGTCGGATGCCGGTCAACGAAGTCGCTCACCGGCTCGGATGCCACCATCATCACGAATACCGCCAGAATTATCGCCAGCACCATCACCTCGACTTGTTGCGCCATACCGATCGCGGTGATCACCGAGTCCAGCGAAAACACGATATCGATGATGGCGATCTGGATAACGATGCCGAGAAACGCGCTGCTCTTGTAGGTTTTCGGCTCCTCGTTGCTCCCCTCAAGCCCGTTATGGATTTCCACCGTGCTCTTCGCAATCAGGAACAGCCCGCCGGCGATCAATAAAATATCCCGGCCCGAGATTTCCTGGGTGAGCACCGTGAACAGCGGAGCGGTCAACTTCATGATCCACACCAGCGACAGCAGCAGTGCAATGCGCGTTCCCATCGCCAGACCGAGACCGATCAGGCGCGCTTTCCTGCGCTGCTCCGGGCGCAGGTTGCCGACGAGTATCGAGATGAAAATGAGGTTGTCGATGCCGAGTACAATCTCCAGCAACGTCAATGTTGCCAGGGCGATCCAGGCCTGTGGTTCAGTGATCCATTCCATTAGTGTCAAGCGCTCCAGGAGTAAGTCACTGTCGATTAATCGTGAGATTGTGCGATTTCATCACACCGGCATCGCGGTCCGCAACCGGACGTGAAGCTCCGAGGCTCTCACCAGCGCCTGTTCCAGGCTGGACGAAAACTCGACGTTGCCGCCCGGTGCGGCGACACCGGCCCGCTGCAGCTTGGTAATCATCCGTTGTGACAATTGATTCACGATCACATGAATACGATTGCGCGCCATGTGCTTCGTAAGTTCCTCCAGTGTGATAATCGCGGTCATATCGAGCATGGTCACATCGGGCATATCCAGGATCACCACCCTGGTGTCCTTGCCAACATCCCCAAGCGACTTCAGCGCCTTGTGTGCCGCGCCAAAAAACAGCGGCCCGTTGACATCGTAGATCGCGACATAGTCCGGCAGTCCCTCGACGCGCTGATGCTCATGCGGTTTCAGGCGCGTGCTGCCGGCCTGTTCGATGCTGCGGCGTATAAACAGCAATGCGGCCAGCGAGATACCCACTGCCACCGCCACCGTCATGTCGAACAGCACGGTCATTGAAAAACAGGTCAGCAGAATCGCCTTGTCATCACCCGGTGCTACCCTGACAATACGAAAGAAGTGCTTCGCCTCGCTCATGTTCCATGCAACCCGCAACAGTAACGCCGCCAGCGCAGCCATCGGCAGGTAAGCGAGCAACTTCGCCAGCAGCAGAATCGCGACGAGAATAAACACGCCGTGGACGACCGAGGACACCGGTGACGTTGCGCCGGCGCGGATATTGGTCGCGGTGCGCGCGATCGCCGCCGTCGCCGGCACACCGCCGAAGAACGGAGCAACTATGTTGCCTATTCCCTGGCCGATCAATTCGCGATTCGGATCGTGCCGTGTGCCGGCCATGCCGTCGGCAATAACGGCGCACAGCAGTGACTCGAGTGCCCCCAGCATGGCGATCGCGAGCGCTGAACCGAGCAAGGTGTTCAACAGGCCAAACGACAGTCCGACCGGCTTCCCGGATGCATCGGGCAATTCCCACGGCCAGACGAAGGCCGGTGCGAACGGTGGTATTCCGGAACCGGCAACACCATCGATTGTGTACTGGAACCGCGACCCGATCGTCACCACGTGAAAATCTGCAAAAATCAGCGACATCAACCACGCGAGCCCCGTCCCGACGATCAACCCGATGAGCTGAGGCGGTATCCCGCTCTTGCGCCGCGCCCATAGCAGCAGTACGGCCAGTGTCACTGCACCTGTAAAGAGATCGGCAAAATGCAGCGTCGGCAACGCCCGCACGATTCCCAGCAGATTCTGCAGGTAGTGCCCTTCCAGCGACGCAATCTCCAGGCCGAAAAAATCCTTGATCTGGAACGTCGCAATGACCACAGCGATACCCGACGTAAACCCAACCGTAACCGGATAGGGCACTACTTCTATGAAACGTCCGAGCTTCGCCGCCCCCATCGCGACCAGTATCACACCCGCCATCAATCCACTAATGACCAGCCCGCCCAGGCCATACAGATGCGTGATCGGTAGCAGGATAACGACGAACGCCGCTGTTGGACCGGAAATATTAACCCGCGAGCCGCCGCACAGCGCCGTCACAATGCCGGCGATAATTGCCGTGTACAGACCGTGCTGCGGCGCCACACCGCTGGCGATCGCAAGTGCCATCGACAACGGCAGCGCGACGATACCGACCGTGATACCCGCGAACAGATTGGCGCGCAGCACCGGCCACGCCAGCTCCTGGCGCAATCGAGCAACGCTAAAAGTGAACGACATACAGGCGGGCGCCTATCCGCAACAACCAACAGTCAGTGTGATTTCCGGTTCCGGCATACAATCCCTGGTAAACGCGCCGCCCGTCGACTAACCACCGCCGGATTCCGGCGATAGCATATTAGCAAACGGGCGGCAACAGCGCTCATATCGGCAGGTCGTCGCACAAGGTTACCTGCGACGGGCGGCACAAACCCGTCGGTCGACTGATACCGGCCCCGTCGTGCCCACGCGCGCGGGAATCCGGCGGGCAACCCGAGCCCCTGGAATCCGGCCGTCAGTCCGGAGAACGGTACGCATCACGTCCACCGCTGGATGCCCAGAAACACCAGACAGTCGGCAGGCAATTCACCACGGGCGCGCTCGAAAATCGCGCGCTCATGGTGCGGCTGCAGCAGGGTTTTGTGATCTCCGACCTGGCCCTTGCGAATGAACGACTGCGGTTTAAATATCGGCAGTTCATCCGCAAACCGGCCGGTAAATTTGTCCGCGTGACGTTTCATCCAGCCAAAAGAACAATACTCCAGTACGCGCTCGCGCCGGTCATCCGTCAACGACCAACCGAGAAACCCAAGCAGCCGGTCGATTGCCGCGCCGAGATCGTGCTTCATATCCTCATAGCGCAGCCACAACACGTTCGAGTTATTCCGATGCGGC
Organism: Gammaproteobacteria bacterium; assembly: GCA_023266115.1. GTDB lineage: Bacteria > Pseudomonadota > Gammaproteobacteria > VBWC01 > VBWC01 > VBWC01. Next base: position 55,798 of record JAHFRU010000006.1, on the reverse strand, counting down.
CACCAGCCCGCGACATTGCGAAACCACGCGCCATACGCCATCCACTGAGCGAAGAACGCATCAAACGATTCCGGCTGCGTTATACCGATGCGCGCGCATGCCGCGTCGGTCATGTTCATCCGGTGGTGATACATGCTGACGCAACAGTCGCGCGGATCGCGCGAGGTCAATACGATCCTGACCATATCGACACCCGGCGTCTGCTCATAGGTACAATGCGTCTTGAACAGGCGCGGATCGGCAATCTGCTCGAACGCGGCGAGGCGCTTCTGCCACGCTACCCCCTCTACCGGAAACTCGATCCACGGCACGACCTCGTATATCGAATCGAAATCGGGATCGCCGCCGCTGCGCAGCTGGTGCAGGATCTGTTGCATCCAGGTCGTGCCCGCCTTCGGCGCGGTCGTGATCAGCACGTCGGTCGCGCGCGGCTGGAAGTTCGCCAGCGCGTACGGGTCGTGGGTTCTATCGGGTTTACCCCATTTCGGATTCAGCTGCACTGGCGTGTTCAATTTAGAGAACCTGAAGATGCAAAAAAACCAGGTTGCCCACCTGGCGCAGCGGCGTGCACGGATAAGCGTGGCAGCCGCGCTCAGTAAAGAATAGCGCAGCGTATTCCGCCGCTGATTCAGCGTCTCATGCCCGCTGCCATGTCATCGGCATCGATACCTGCGCCCACCCGATGCAGTGAATATACCCTCCTTTAGACATCGGCGAAACGTCGCGTACCGGGTGTGTTCGAGGGGATGGACAGTGAGAAAGCGACGAGCACCCGGGCGTCGATTGCGCCAGCGGGACGGTACGGGCGATTGTTATATTCGATTGCCCGACCATACCGCAGACTGTTCCTGAAGCCGTCGAACTGATACCGCGGACTCTCTTGCGCCAATCGCATAAGCGCGTGGCTGCGGATACGCCCAATGGTCTCCTCGCACAGCCGGATTGAACGCGGCGTGTATTCACCGCGGCGGCCATGGGTTGCTATAAATCATTATAGTATCGTTGACACTTCTGGTAACGTCTTTCTGATCGATTGACCGCAAAAAAATAAAAAGGGGCCGGGAATGAACCAACCATACAATTCGACCTGCACCAGTATCGCGTTGCCTGCGCTGTTATTCGGCCTTTTGTGGTCGTCCGGCGCAAGCGCCGCGTCCGACTGGGTGGATCGGCTCACCGTGTCCGGGTTCATGTCGACACACTACAGCTTTACTGATGAGGCCGTGCCTTTCGACGGCGAGCGCCTGGAAAGCGGCATCGATGAAGATGGCAGCTTTCAGGGTTCGAAGATCGGTGTGCTGATCAATGCCAGGGTAAACGAGCAGGTGGACGTGGCGACCTAGCTAATCGGCTCCGTCGAAGAAGAACGATATGTCGCCCATTTCGACTGGGGATTCACCAGTTTCAAGCTAGGCAACTCGGCAACGCTGCGCACCGGCATAATCAAGTTTCCGGCAGGGCTGGTCAATGAGACGGTGGACATCGGCATCACCTACCCGTGGATCAAGCCGCCGGTCGCGATTTATTCCGAGTCTTTTGGCGGACCGCAGGCGACACGCGAGGCCTACACCGGCGTCAGCCTGTTATGGGACGGTAACCATGGCGACTGGACCTATGGCACCGACCTGTTCGCCGGCCAGGTCAACCTGACCGGCATGACGATCACCGGGCTGGCCGGCTTGACCGGTCGCGCGGGCTGGAACGACGTCATAACCTTGCAGGCGACGTATTACAGCGGCGAGATGAAAACAGACCCCGCCGGCGCCCTGGCCATTTTGAATAACAATACCCACGACGCCGTACTGTTCGGCGCCAAGGCGGACTGGCATAACCTTGTCGCCTATTACGAGTGGGCGGATGTAGAGATGGACGTGACCGGACGCCCCGGTGACTCCGAGTCCTGGTATGCCACGCTCGGCTATCGATTCGGTGCCTGGCTGCCACACGTCACTGTTCAGAACTGGGAGCGTTCAAATCTGAACGGCCATGACATCACGACTATTGGTGTCGCCTATACACTCGCCCCGTCTATCGTGATCAAGGCAGAAACGGGGAAGATCAAGACCGACAATGTCGCCACAGGGGAATCGGGGCTGTTTGACAGCACCCCCGGCGATGATTCGACGCGGCTGTCCAGCGTTGCCGTTGATCTGGTATTTTAAAGGGGAGGCACTAGAACACTATGTTTGGATTACTCACACCGAGTTTCTTTATGAAACTCGCCGGCATGTGTCTCCTGGCAACAGGGGCCCTATCCGTCGCCATAGCGGAAACGGTAATCGTGGTTGGCGCCGATAGCGAGGTTTCCGCGCTATCAGCGGATCAAGCGAGATCCATATTCCTCGGGAAAACAACTATGTTACCGAACGGCGTGCCGGCGGTTCCCATCCTGCAAGACGAGGAGTCCCCGGTTCAGGCCCAGATGCGGGAAAAAATACTGGGAAAGTCGGCGGCGCAGCTTCAGAGCTATTGGGCACAGCGCATTTTTTCCGGCAAGGCCACACCGCCGAAAGTCGCCGGCAATGACGCCGAAGTTAAGAAATACCTGACCGGGACCGCTGGCGGTATCGGCTATATCGACGGCAGCCATATGGACGATAGTGTCAAAGTGGTATTTACCATTAAGTAAACGACTATCAATCGCCAATCCCGGGGCTCCGCACCTGCCCCATCCCTGGCTTTAGGTATCCCCGGAACCCGGGCAGACGGGCAAACTAATCGTGCGCGATCTGTTTGTCGGTAAACAGATAGTCCTTCAGTTCCTTCGAGAACGCCGGATCGCTGCGCCGGATCCATTCAAGCACCATGGCGGCGTGCTCTTTTTCTTCGTCGCGATTGTGCGCGAGTATTGCTTTCAGCTCTCGGTCATTGCAGGCATCGACGCGCTGGCTGTACCAGTCGATGGCCTCCAGCTCCTCCATCAAAGACACTATCGCGCGATGCATGTCGCGCGTCTCGTCCGATAGCTCTGCAATCGGCTCATGATATCCTTCGTTTGCCATCGATCTCCCTTCTTTTGTTGCGAAAGATTGTTTTCCCGGAGCCATACACCGGGCCGATAGATGCGTGCCTCAGAACTGCGCCAGCGCCTCCACCAGCCGCTTCACTGTATTCACGTCCATATTCTTCGGCGCTTGCCGCGGCGCATTGGCGTGCGGAACAATCGCCTGCTTGAAGCCGTGCTTCGCGGCTTCGTGCAGGCGCTCCTGGCCGTTGTGCACCGGGCGGATCTCGCCGGCGAGGCCGACTTCGCCGAACACGATCAGATCGCTCGGCAGCGGTTTGTTCTTCAGGCTCGATAATGCCGCCAGAATGATCGCCAGATCGGCCGCGGTTTCGGTAACGCGCACGCCGCCGGCGATGTTGATGAACACATCCTGGTCGTACATCGCGATGCCGCCGTGGCGTTGCAGCACGGCGAGCAGCATCGCGAGCCGGTTCTGGTCGAGCCCGACCGCGACACGACGCGGGTTCGATGCGTGACTTTCGGCGACCAGCGCCTGCACCTCGACGAGAATCGGGCGGCTGCCTTCCCAGGTGACCATGCTGACGCTGCCCGCGACCGGCTCGTCGTGGCGCGACAGAAAGATCGCCGACGGATTGTGCACTTCCTTCAGCCCTTTTTCGGTCATCGCGAACAGACCGAGTTCGTTGATCGCGCCGAAGCGATTCTTGACCGCGCGTATCATGCGGTAGCGGCTACTGCTCTCGCCCTCGAAATAAAGCACGGTATCGACGAGGTGTTCAAGCACGCGCGGGCCGGCCAGCGTGCCCTCCTTCGTCACATGGCCGACCAGAAACAGCGAGGTATTGGTGGCCTTGGCGAACTGTACCAGTTGCGCGGCGCTCTCGCGCACCTGCGCAACCGAGCCGGGCGCCGATTGCAGCAACTCGGTATACATGGTCTGGATGGAATCGATGACCATGACCTGCGGCCGCTCGTTCTGCGCATGGGCGATGATCTGCTCGATATGCATCTCGGTCAGCAGCCGCAGCTCGGCGGCCGACAGCGCGAGGCGATGTGCGCGCAGCGACACCTGATGCAGCGATTCCTCGCCGGTCACGTACAGGGTTTTGTGCTGCTTGCTAATGGCCGCCAGCGCCTGCAACAACAGCGTCGATTTGCCGATGCCGGGATCACCACCGATCAGCACCACCGAGCCGGCGACGAGGCCGCCGCCGAGCACGCGATCGAGTTCGCTGACACCGGTCGAAACGCGCGCCTCGTCGACCGGCTGAATCGCGGAGATAGCCTGCACCGCGCTGCCGGCGGCAATCGCGCGCTTGTGGCGCGGACCCGACGGTGGCGCGACAAGCTCTTCGATCATGCTGTTCCACGCGTTGCAATCGGCGCACTGCCCCGCCCACTTCGGCGCGTGCGCCCCGCATTCGGTGCAGACGTAGCCGACCTTCGCGCCTTTAGTTTTAACGATCGCCATCGATATCGACAACCCGTACGCGTTGCGTGATGCTGCAGAACAGATGATACGAGATGGTACCGGCGTGGCTGGCAATCGTTTCGGCCGGCAGACCGTCGCCCCACAGAATCACCTCGTCGCCGATGTGCGCGTTCGGGTGTGTACGCAGGTCGACGCAGATCATATCCATTGATACGCGGCCGATCAGCGGCACGTTGTGGCCGCTGACACGCACCGGCGTGCCTGGCATGGCATGGCGCGGATAACCGTCGCCGTAACCGACGGCGATCACGCCGACCGGCATGTCTTCGGGGCATTGCCAGTCGCCGCCGTAGCCAATGGCATCGCCCTTGCGCGACGGACGGATCGCGATCAGCCGCGCCTTGAACGTCATGACCGACCGCAGGCCGTGGTCCGCGCCGGTGTCATTATTAAACGGTGACGAGCCATACAGCATGATGCCGGGCCGCACCCAGTCGCCGCGCGTCTGCGGCCAGCCAAGGATGCCGCCGGAATTGGCGATGCTGCGTTCGGCCTCGATATCCTGCGTGCAGGTATCGAATAACAGTACCTGCTCGCCGGTGCGGGCGTCTTCACGGTCATCGGCACAGGCGAGGTGCGTCATCAGCCGCACTGGCGGCCGGACGATGGCGCACGCGTTAAGGCGTTGCCAGGCACGTGGCGTCGCCTCGGGAGCGATGCCGAGCCTATGCATGCCGGTATCGACCTTGAGCCACACCGTCACCATGGCACGCATCTTCGAACGCTCGAGAATGTCGATCTGATATTCGTGGTGCACGACGATATGCAATTGATGCTGCGTGACAGTCAGCAGCTCGGCTTCGTCGAGAAATCCTTCGAGCAGTACTACCGGCTGCGTGAAGCCGCGTTCACGTAAATAGACGGCTTCATCGAGACGCGCTACGCCGAACGCATCGGCACTGTTTTTGCCTTGCGAAAGAGCGCGCGCGACACGCTCAAGGCCGTGACCGTAGCCGTCGGCCTTGATGACGGCCATGATCCGGCTGCCGGGAGCGGCGTCGCGGACGCGACGCAGATTGTGTTGGAATGCCTGTCTGTTAATCTGTGCGACCGCGCCAACGGTCATAGATAGCCCCCGGCATCCGGGGCGAAGTTCTCGAAGCGGGTGTACTGGCCGAGGAATGTCAGGCGGCGCGTGCCGATCGGGCCGTTACGCTGCTTGCCGATGATGATCTCCGCGACGCCTTTCTCGGGCGTGTCCTCGTTATAGACCTCGTCGCGATAGATAAAGATGATGACATCGGCGTCCTGCTCAATCGCGCCCGACTCACGCAGGTCGGACATGATCGGGCGCTTGTCGGTGCGCGCCTCGAGGCTGCGATTGAGCTGGGACAACGCCATTACCGGCACCTTGAGCTCTTTCGCCAGCGCCTTTAACGACCGGGAGATTTCCGAAATCTCGGTCGCACGGTTTTCACGCGTGCCCGGTATCGCCATCAATTGCAGATAGTCGATGACGATCAGGCCAAGCTGGCCGTGCTCGCGTACCAGCCGGCGCGCGCGGGCGCGCAACTCGCCGGGCGTCAGCGCCGCGCTGTCGTCGATAAACAGCTTCGCCTCGGACAGCATGCCGACCGCGGAGGTCAGCCGCGGCCAGTCGCTGTCGTCGAGCCTGCCGGTGCGCAAGCGGTGCTGATCGATGCGGCCGAGCGACGACAGCATACGCATGGCGAGCTGCGGTCCTGGCATTTCCATACTGAATACCGCGACCGGCAGGTCAGACTTGATCGCGGCATGCTCGGCGATGTTGATCGAGAATGCCGTTTTCCCCATCGACGGCCGGCCGGCGACGATGATCAGATCACCGGCCTGAAGTCCGGCGGTCAGCTCATCGAGGTCGGTGAAACCGGTCGCAATACCGGTCAACGGACTATCCTGCTGAAACAGCGTGTCGATGCGGTCGACGGTTTCAACGAGCAGATCCTTGATCGACGTGAAGCCGTCGCGGCCGCGGCCACTGGATTCCGCGATCTGGAAGACGCGCTTCTCCGCGTCGTCGAGCAACTCTGTGGCGTTACGCCCCTGTGGGTTGTAACCGCTGCTGCCGATTTCGTTACCGACCTGGATCAGCTGGCGCAGTACCGAGCGTTCCCGCACGATATCCGCGTAGGCCTTGATGTTGGCCGCGCTGGGTGTGTTCCTCGCCAGCACACCGAGATAGGCCAGCCCGCCGGCCTTGTCGAGTTCGCGGGTTTTCTCCAGGCACTCGGACAGTGTAATGACGTCGTAGGGACTATTCTGCGCAGCGAGCGCGCCGATCGCCCGATAGATCAAGCGGTGGTCGGCGCGGTAAAAATCCTTTTCGCCGATCATATCCGCCACCTGATCCCAAGCCGAATTATCCAGCATCAGGCCACCCAGCACGGATTGTTCAGCCTCGATCGAATGCGGCGGAACCTTCAGCACCTCGGTAGCGGTATCGATGAGTCTAGGCGAAGCAACAACTTCAGGCATGCGTCTATCAACCACTGTCACAATAAACTTCGTAGCCGTCACTATAGTGATTCCGCCACCACTTGGGTAGCCCCGTTGTCATGGTGTGACAAACAATAAAAATGTATGGCGTAACGTGTTCGTTACACCATACATTTCACCGGCTTGCGCGGAAGTTTTATATGTCGTCTGCGGATTGCAGACTAACTAAATGAACATTCAGGGGATGAACACCGGGGCGTCGCACACCTGCACTGCATTTGATATCAGGCTTCGGCTTCGACGCTGATGGTGATCGTCGCCGTCACATCAGGATGCAGGCTGAGCGCGATCTCAAATGCGCCGGTCTCACGTATCGGCCCGTCGGGCATGAGGATTTCGCGTTTCTCCACCGGGCTACCCTGCGCGCTTAACGACTCCGCGATATCGACGGTGCCGACCGAACCAAACAGCTTGCCGCCTTCACCGGCACGGGCACGTATCAGTACCGTACGGTTGTTCAACAGATCAAAACGTGCCTTGGCGCTGGTGAGACGCTCCGCGGCGGCTTTTTGCAGTTCGGCCCGACGCGCTTCGAATTTGGCCTTGTTGTCCGGCGTCGCCGCGACGGCCTTGCCGAGCGGAATCAAATAATTCCTGCCATAACCCTGCTTGACCTTGACCAGGTCGCCCAGCTCACCCAGATTGGTGATTTGTTCGAGCAAAATGATGTCCATCGTTCGTTTACCTCGTTAAAGAGATGAGTATTCTAATAAAATCCGATGCGCCAGACCATACGCGCCTTATGCGGTCGGTTTGCGACCCGGTCTTAAATACCGGCGCAAGTCCATCCAGCTGTCGGTGAAACCCGCCGAGGCCAGCACAATGACAAGTTGCGGCAGAACAAACAGCAGCCCGTACAATGAGATCAACCAGGCGGAGCTCGCGTTCTTCGCCGCAGCGGCGGCGTGCGCCAGCGCCAGCCCGGCGAACAGGTACGTTGCCATAAGCACGATCACTACGTCCGACGCCATACTCGTCGCGGCTTCCGGCCCCATCATCATGACCGCCGTGACGACGACCGCGAATATCGAAAACTGCCGCCCGATACGCAACCCCTGAAACTCGGCTCCGAAGCCACCCGGGTTGTACAATATCGCCTGCCACCACCTGCCGATGAACAAGCTGGTCATCACGCCGATCACAATGGCGCCACCGATCATCCCGGTCATCAGACTCGCCAGCGCGTCGAGAAAGGCATCGATATCGCCCGGACTGATCGCCGCGCCTTCACCGCTAATCACCGGCTGGAAGGCCGTGGCAAGAACGGCACGCCACCACGCGGTCGTGTCACCGATCACGATATTCACGAACACTACGGCAGCGATACCCAGAGCAGCAGCCATACCAAGCGCCAACGATATCGATCGGGTAGCGCGCAGCACGTTGGCGGCAAGCCATACGGGCAGCCACGAAGCTGCCCACGCCGCGATGATGACACCCATGCCGGGCCGCAGCCCGGACATCAACACCCACGCGAAGACACCGGCAGCGATACCGGCACCGAGAATCACGGACAGGCCGTATTGCGCACTGTTGCGCAGCGTCACCAAAGCGATGACGGCAGCACTGATCTGCATTAACGGCGGTACCAGCAATGACAGCAAGGTAAACACAGCGGCAATCAGAATCGCCGTTGCGTGGCCACGCATGATGTACGAGGCAAATGTACGCATCGGATTTCGTGCCGTCATCGATTGCCGTCCCCGTCAGCACCGGGTAGTCTCGCGCCGTCGTCATGAAGCACTGAGCCCCACCCGGGTAGCGTACAGGCGCTGCTCTGCCAAGCGCCTTGCCGGCACATCACGCTAATCGAACACTCGGGTGCCTGAAAACTCAGCTGTGGTGCGAGTCACAATAAGGCAACAAGGAGAGAAAACGCGCACGCTTGATGGCCTTGGAGAGTTGCCGCTGATATCTCGCTTTGGTTCCTGTAATGCGGCTCGGAACGATGGTGCCGGTTTCGCTGACGAAGGCCTTCAGCAGATTGATGTCTTTGTAATCAATTTCTTTAATATTTTCCGCAGTGAAGCGGCAAAACTTTTTGCGACGAAAATAACGTGCCATGATGATCTGGTCTCCGGAAAATTCTTATGCGTTAATCACAGTAGGCTGCTGACCGCACTTAACCATTTGCGACGGCGACTTCGCGCAACGGCTCCTCGTCTTCCGACCCCACTTCAGCGAGATCTTCTTCACGGGATTCGTGGCGGGATGCGTGCTGACGCGCTTCGTCTTCCGGCGATCTCGCCAGCACGGAACGCTCGGTGACCGCCTCGCTGCGCAGCATCACGAGATTACGCAACACGGCATCATTAAAGCGGAACGCGGATTCGAGCTCGTCCAGCGTCGCTTTATTGCACTCGATGTTCATCAGCACGTAGTGCGCCTTGTGCGCCTTCTGGATTGGATACGCAAGCTGGCGGCGACCCCAGTCTTCAAGCCGATGAATCTTGCCTTCCTGCGATTCGATCATCGAACGGTAACGCTCGATCATTGCAGGCACCTGCTCACTCTGGTCCGGATGAACCAGAAACACGACTTCATAATGTCTCATCAAAAACTCTCCTTACGGGTTAACAGCCTTCCGCACAATTACGGTAAGACAAGGAGTTCTCCCCAGCGGGTATTTCCCGATGCGGTACTCAAAGGGGCGATTAGTTTAATTGAGCTGCGGCGCAGACGCAACGCGCTGCAGCTCAATTGCCGGGTAAGCGCTGCCGCGCCGCCTCGAACAGGAAAATACCCGCTGCCACGGACACGTTCAGGCTCTCGACCTGACCCGCCATCGGTATTTTGGCCAACACATCACAATGCTCACGGGTAAGGCGGCGCATTCCGCCACCCTCGGCGCCAAGAACAAGCGCCAGCGGACCGGTCAAATCGATGTCATACAGGCTGGTTTCCGTCCCCCCGTCGGCGCCGATCACCCAGACGCCGGCATCTTTCAGAATACGCAACGCCCGCGCCAGATTGGTCACCTGGAAAAACGGCATGGTTTCCGCGGCCCCGCTAGCGACCTTGCGCACGACCGCCGTCAGCCCGGCAGCCCGGTCGCGTGGCACAACCACCGCCTGGACACCCGCGGCATCCGCCGACCGCAAACACGCGCCAAGGTTATGCGGATCCTGAACGCCGTCCAGCACCAGCAAGAACGCCGGCCCGGCCAGACCGGCAAGGAACTCCTTGAGCCCCCCCTCGTCACCGTGGCGCACCGCGCGACAGCGCGCGACCACCCCCTGATGGCGACCGCTGTCGGCGAGTCCATCGAGCTCCTCGCGCGTAACCGCTTTGACCGGCGCACCGCACTGCTGCGCCGCATCGATGATCGGGCGGAGGCGCGCCTTGTGGTCCGCTCCCTGTGCGATCCAGACCACCGACACATGACCGCTGCCGCGTTTTAGCGCCGCGTCGACGGCATGTATACCGAAAACGATTTCGTCACGATCCATACGGTCAGTCAGGCGAACGAATCCAACACCATCACAAGTCTATAAGGTCTGCTATCAACGCTGCTGCTTCTTTTTCGTAGAGCGGCGGCGCTTCTTACCAGTCGATTTCGGCTTCTTCGGCGCCTCGTCCAGTGAGAAATCAATCTTCTTTTCGTCAAGATCGACCCGCACGACCTTGACGCGAACCTTGTCACCGAGACGGTAAGCGCTGCCAGTGCGTTCGCCAGCCATGCGATGTTTGACGGGATCATAGTGATAATAGTCGTTATCCAGCGCGGTTACGTGCACCAGCCCTTCAACGTATATCTGGTCGAGCTCGACGAAAAACCCGAAGCTGGTGACCGACGTTATGATGCCGTCATATATAGCACCGACCTTGTCCATCATGTACTCGCATTTCAGCCAATCAATGGCATCGCGGGTCGCGTCGTCTGCGCGGCGCTCCGTCATCGAGCAGTGCTCACCGAAAGCGATCATATCGGCGTGATCGTAACGGAAGGTCTCGGGTTTTTTGCCGGCCAGCACCTGGCGTATTGCGCGATGCACCAGCAGATCCGGGTAGCGTCGAATCGGCGAGGTGAAGTGCGCATACGCCTCGTAAGCCAGGCCGAAGTGACCCATGTTATCCGGGCTGTAGACCGCCTGCGACAAACTGCGCAGCAACACGGTCTGAATAAAATGCGCGTCCGGCCGACCACGAATCATGCCGAGCAACTCCGCGTAGTGCCTGGGCTCCGGCTTGTGGGCGCCGCCTAGTGTCAGCCCGAGTTGGCCGAGTAATTCGCGCAGATTGGCCAGCTTGTCCGTGTTCGGCCCGCCATGCACACGATACAGCGCCGGCATCTTGTGTTCCAGCAGGAAATCCGCGGCGGCAACGTTTGCCGCGATCATGCACTCCTCGATAATCTTGTGCGCATCGTTACGCACGACCGCCTCGATCCTCTTAATCTTGCGCTGCTCGCCAAACACGATGCGCGTCTCGGTGGTATCGAAATCGATAGTACCGCGCTCTTCACGGCGCTGACGAAACGCCTGGTACAGCGCATAAAGCTCGTCAAGGTGTGGCGTCAGCAATTTATGGGCACTGCGCAACGTTGCGTCCTTGTCGACGACCATCGCCGCCATTTCTGTATACGTGAGACGCGCATGCGAGCGCATCACACCCTGAAAGAAACGGTAATCCGTGACCTTGCCGCTTGCAGAAACGCGCAATTCACAAACCATGCACAGGCGGTCGACTGACGGATTCAGCGAGCACAGACCATTCGACAGCTGCGCCGGCAGCATTGGAATAACGCGCTCCGGAAAATATACCGAAGTACCGCGCAGACTCGCCTCCCTGTCCAGCGCCGCACCAGGTTTCACATACGAGGACACGTCAGCGATGGCAACCAGCAAGCGCCATCCCTTGCCCTGTGGCTCGCAGAAAACCGCGTCATCGAAATCCCGGGCATCCTCACCGTCAATCGTCACGAGCGGCAGTTTTCTGAGATCTTCGCGCCCCTTCTTGCTGTCCTCGGCAGGTTCCACGGGAAATTGCTTTGCTTCCTGTGCAACATCATCCGGCCAGATATTCGGCAATTCAAACGCGCGGATCGCAACGTCAATCTCCATGCCGGGCGCCATATGATCGCCGAGCACCTCCACCATGCGCCCGATCGGCTGCGCGTGCTTGGTCGGCTGTTCGACGATGTCGACCACCACAATCTGTCCATCCAGCGCACCACCGCGGAAATCCGCGGGCACGGCAATGTCCTGGCTGATACGTTTATTGCTCGGGATAACGACGCCGATACCATGTTCCATATGAAATCGGCCAACAACGCGCTTGTTGTTGCGCTCAAGCACCTCGACGATCGCGCCTTCACGACGCCCGCGGCGATCCACACCGATGACGCGGGCCACGGCACGGTCAGCATGCAATACGGCGCGCATCTGGCGAGCGGATAAAAACAGATCGTCGCCAACTTCATCCGGGACAAGAAATCCATAACCATCGGGATGGCCGATGACGCGCCCGCTGACGAGATCCATTTTTGCGACAGGCCCGAACGCATTCTTGCGGTTACGAATAACCTGGCCGGCCCGCTCCATCGCGGTGAGGCGCCGTATCAGCGCGTCTTGATCGCGCTCATCGGTAATACCGAAATCCGCGGCGAGCTCGTCAAACGTCAACGGTTGTCCTTTGGCATCGAGGTGTTCGAGGATGTACTCGCGGCTGACAATCGGATGCTCGTACTTGCGAGCTTCCCGCTCGGTATGCGGATCAACGGCTGGCGTCCCTGACTTTTCTGATTTGCGTGACATTCTTTGCGTTTACCCGTGGCAGCGTGTACCCCGGTGTTTTCCTCTACTAATAATTGACATTGCCCAGTTCACTGGTTAAAGTGCGCGCGCTACGGCTGTTCGAGATGGCCGATCCCGGAAATATTAGCGGCTTTCCTGGATTTTTTGTTGTATATGCCGAGGTGGCGGAATTGGTAGACGCGCTAGCTTCAGGTGCTAGTGGGGGAAACCTCGTGGAGGTTCAAGTCCTCTCCTCGGCACCAATCCGCAGCACGATACCCCATTGCGCGGTACCGCGCAAGCAATTGTTCTAAAAAAGAAATACTTGTCTCTTGAGGGCCAACCGCGCGGCATGTCTTTGCTGCAGCCCGGGGCCCGGTCAGACCGGCCACCACGCCGGAAGGATGGCGCGCGAAAATGACGCCCGCTCGATCGGCATCCGCAGTTGTGCGCGCATTATGTATCGCTTTTTTGCATGATCGCGGACCAATTCCGCGCTAAAGAAAATCATCAGCAACGCGCGCTAACTGCGTGGCGGCTGACCCGGTTTCCTGTCTAACGCGACATATCATATCGCCAACCACACAGTTCGGTCCCACACACTACTGCGCAGATGATTTTCAATCTCATTAAGGATTGAAAATCATTGCGTTACCCTGAAACAAGAGTGTTCTTGTTACGGTTTTTCTCATGTAGACTTTGCGAACGTTTGGTGTCGATGTCGGCCTGCGAACGCGCTGAGTAGCCAGCTCCAGCGTTGCCTTGTTTTCGGTCGGACACATGTCGGGGCGTGTAACCGGGCAACCATTTAGGTAGAAGAAAAATGACGGAACGGCCAATCGAAAAACATCATTGGAATACAGTTTTCCTGCTGTCGGCAATATCGACCGTGTGCATGACGCTGGTAGTCGGTATACAGCCGCTGTTTCTCGATCGAATTCTCGAGATCCCGTTCGAATCCGCTGGCGCGGTTAACGCGAGCGTACAGATCGCAGCAGAAATCGGCAGTCTTTTGCTGATTGGTGTTCTCGGTTATCTGTCGGATCGCATCGGTCGTAAACCGATCATCGTGTTTGGTTTCCTGACGACGGCGCTCGGTGCTTTCTTCATGCCGCTCAGCCTGCCGCTCGGCACGGTACTCGGTCTCGGCGCACTAACATTCTATTACTTGACCCGCATCATCATGTCGCTCGGCAGCTGCGCCTACGGGCCACAGCTCTGGACACTGGCAGGTGATTACACCAACGCCGAGAACCGCACGTCACTGGTCGCCAAAACCACCTTCATGACGGTATTCGGCGGCACAATCGTTTACGCGATTCTGATGCGTCTGCCGCAACAGGGTGACAGCGGACTGATGATATTGCTGGCGTTACCGTTCATCGTCGCACTTGCAGGCGCGTGGCTGGCAAAACACCAGCTTGTCGAAGTTGCGCCGCGGCTGGAAGAAGAAGGCATTCCGTGGCGGCGCGTCTTTAAGCTGGTTGCCAACGAACCCAAAATGCATTTGACGTTCGCCACCGCGTTTTATTCACGCAGCGATATGGTGTTTGTCAGCCTGTTTGTGATGATGTGGTGCATCTACTTCGCGGATCTTGATGGCCTGACGCGTGAACAGGCAGCCGCGCAGGCTGGAACATTGATTGCCTTTGGCGGCGCCACGATACTGCTCTCTATTCCGGTATGGGCCGCGTTCATCCGCCGCTATGGTCGCGTCGCTTCAATCGCCGTCGGTCTTAGCCTTTCGGGCGTGGGCTTTGTTTCCCTCGTGTTCATCAACAGTCCATTCGAAGGATATATCTATATTCCGACGATCATGATTGCGCTGGGTCAGGCCGGTTGCTTGATCGCCCCGCAGATACTGACCATAGAGCTCGCTCCCAAGGACCTGATGGGATCGGTGCTCGGATTCTTTTATTTCGTCGGCGGCCTGGGCATCGTATTTTTGGTTCAAGCCGGCGGTTTTTATTTCGATACGATCGGTCCGCATGCGCCGTTTATGCTGATCGGTACCGGCAATCTGCTGATATCGACTTACGGCTACTGGCTTTGGAGAGCCGAAGTCCGTGGCACTTCGCTGATAACCGCAGACAAAAGCGGGTTCAAACCCCTTGTGTTTATGCTGTGCCTGCTGCCGTTTATCTGGTTCCTGGGGCGTCTGTTCGTCACGCACGCAATCCCGAACAATGACATCGATAACCTACCGGTCGGATATCAGCAACGTTATCTGGGCGATTGGGCGCTGTATCTGCTCATTGTTTCACTCGCGTTGCGACCATTTCGCGAAATGACCGGCGTCAACAAGATTGCACGTTATTCGCGGATGCTCGGCCTGTTCGCGTTTTTCTACGCCTGTTTGCACGTGGTCAACTACGTATGGTTCGAATTCGGTTTCCACTGGGTCGATATCTGGAATGACATCGTTGACCGGCCGGCAATTACGGTCGGCATCCTCGCCTTCGTGATGCTAATCCCATTGGCGGCAACGTCGACTAACGAGATGGTCAGAAAACTCGGCGGCAAGCGCTGGAAGGCGCTGCACCGAACGGTATATATCATCGATTTATTGGTGATACTGCATTTCGTGCTGGTTACCGACCGGAATTATTTCCTCCCGGCGTTGATGGGGGCCGCCGTCGTGATGTTGCTTGGCTACCGGCTACGCAAGAGCCGCGGTTATCAGGGCCATGGCGTACGCCATCTTTTCGAACACTGGTTGCTCGAGATCCGGCCCGATCTGTCCGCCGGAGGCAAGGTACACGTCAGCACCGCGCCACCACCCAAACCGGAACCGACTGACGACTATTTCGAAATTCGGCCGATTCTCGAACAGATGGACGAGGACGTGACCCCGCGAACGAAACGGCGCAGAAGAACACCGCGAGCGCCCGAAGAAGCGACCGAATCATAGTGGCAAAGTTCACCGACAACCAGCGCACGTGACAGGCGGATCATGACCAAACATGAATGGATAATGGCCGCAGGTATCGGCTTTCTTGTCGCGTTGATAGGCATCGCGCTGCTTCCGGATCATATCTGGGAAGATGAAGGTTACGATGATGCACCCGCAATCGTCGCCGGCACACCGGCACCGCATCGTGATGGAAGGGAAAACATGGCGTGCGGCACCTGTCATCGCATCCTGATACCGGAAAACGCCGCTAACATGCGCCTGCCGCTGGCAACCAGCCGCGCGGCCCCGCCGATAGTGGCAGGTGTTCCGGCGCCGCACACCGACGGCAGAGAAAGAATGGTCTGTGAAACCTGCCATCAGATCCTGATCCGCAGCCCAGTCGGGCACAATCCGAATATGCCACCGATACGACAGGCCGTTCCCGCCATAGTGTCGGGCACTCCGGCGCCACACCGCGACGGGCGGGAGAAAATGGTCTGCGCTTCCTGCCACAGGATTATTGTTCCGGGACAGTGACACGAGCTCTTTACGGCTTATAAAAGAGCACGCCAGCCTTGATCGAACCATCAAGCCTCTGGCACCCCCGAGACATGCAAACACAGCGTAGCCGGACCGACTCTGACGGCGCCCGGGTTTCACTGACCCCCAGCCGTACTGGACTCGCTGACAAAACGCATCCTTCCGCTCCGACAGCGGCTCCAGGTTTACCTTCGGAAATCAATCTCGCGGGCCCGCAATGCACCTGGTCGCGCTCCGAATACTTGCACCTGCAGCTGGGTCAATCTGACCATGCCCGATACCGAATCAGCTTCTTGACGTCGGGAAACCGAATATTGCAGAAAACCGGAACATCGATCTAACCATCCATGACGCCAGCGCGAAACCGCTCGTGATCCGGTTGGTTCAAGCCGATAACTACCCGCAGCAGCATTCTCCACCGGGGGCGGCTTTCAAACTTCAACACCTCTACCAGCCCTGGAGCAGGGGTCCCGCCGCCAGATCGCAGACACCGGTGTCGCTCGGCGCGATCACCAGGGGAAATATCGTGGGCCCGAGCCGGAACCGCTGGAACGACAGCGCCAACCAGCCCATTACAGAACCGAGAACGCTGCGGAAGCGACCTCGACCGTCGAATGCAAGATATATGAAATTTTTTCAATGCGTTACGCCACATACCGTTTTTGCCAATTCAAGTAGCGTTTAAGACCGGCCGATACCCCAATCAAGGGCAGCCGTGCCTGACTTTCAATTTGTGGTCATGACCGCGACAGTGCTGGACCACATCCGCCGAGTAGGCAGCCGATGTTGACATGCATACACACCTCCACGGACGGACGAAGAAAACAGATCGTGGCGGGACACCTGGTGCTCCTGATTGCCGGGCTTTGGCTGTTGACGGGACTGAACACAGCGCACGCCGCAACCTTCACATTTAATTTCGCCTCCGTCTCAGGCGCAACCACGGTGGGCAAAGCCAGTCAGAGCTGTGGCCGCTTCGGCAATAACAACTGCGACATGGAGAGTGGCAGCAACCCGGATGGACAGTCTTCGACCCCGACCGATTGGCTAAACCAGATTGTCACCATCGGCGGCGTCAAATACTGGCATATGGTCGTTGGCGACCCGCTGGACGGCTTCGCGCTGGAATACTATGTCCAGCAAGGCACAGTCAATCCGGACTATGCCAGCAATGCCGATTTCATCGACGGTAACTTCAGCTCGAACAAGGTGGGCGACGGCGCCGGTTTTATCCCGTTCGACTTCGACCAGGGCTTTTCAACCTCCGGCGGCAACTGCTGGCGCACGATCGGCTTCGCCTGTCGACCGCTGGGCCATAACCCGGAGATACAGGCCAACGGCTATCAAAACCCGACCAAGGTCGCGATGAAGCAGCTCACGTTCGATTCCGAGCTGACCTTCGATTTCGAGAAGAGCGAGATCGCCGAGAAACCAAAAATCACCCAGATCGTGGCGAACAGCGAGATAACGCTGGAGTTCAAGGCCGATATGAGTGCCGGCAATCACTCGTCGATGGGCGCGGTGTTGCCCACCAGCAGCAATATCGCCGATCCGCAGGTCTTTGTGAACCGGCTGATCCACGCCGACGGTAACCCGCCGCAACCGCCTGGACAGGACTCGGTACTGGGCCTCTATGATTTCGATTACGCTCACGATGCCGTCAACACGGTGCGTACCGCAGGCCAGTATACCTTTACCCCAGGCCTGGGCTGGTCGAACTCACGCCCGAACATAACCTATCGCAGCCGCGTCGCCGATTTCAATAGCTGGGGCATCGGCAACGGCAAGATCTATGACAAAGGCACCTATGCCTACATAGGCGGCGCCGGGCTTGACCTCAACCTGGTCAAATGGGAAGAGTTCATGGATCCCGCCCAGAATCCCTGCGGTGGCGATCCGTGGTGCGGCGTGACTCCCGGCGCGATGCCACAGTAGTCCGATACCACGTATTAGCGCACTGTCGCCGATTGAAATTCTTGCGCGCTACCAGCACGGTAGCAAATGTGACGGAGTTAAAGTTTTGGCGCTTTTCGGCCGATATGTTCACTGAAAGAGTGTGTAAGCAGTGCTCACCTTTCCCGGCCCTGACGGGCTGATCCCCACGGGGATAGTACGAATTCCGGAGACATCCGACGGGCACGCCAACAACGGCAGCCGCAGGAGGTCACCAGCAAGATCCAGCGTATGGAAGCCAATCAACGGTGCAGGGATGCAGCGGTACGTAAACGGATCGCGGTAGCAAACTGCGATTAATGTTTAAGGGCTAACACCAAGCGCGCATGAATACTGTTAACGCCAAATCCATACGTATCCTGCTGACCAGCCTGTTGACCGCTTTCGGCCTGGGATTAGGCAGCGCGCACGCTGTTACCTGTTACGTCGATCCGGCAGGCACCTATATCGAAGCCGAGAACTACACGTCACTGACCAATGGTACCGGCCCCGGCATCTTCCGCGTTCAGAGCACCGAGCCGTACGCGAACGGTAACAGCTATCTGTTCAGCGACCGCGGCAGCACCGACATACCCCCCGATAACCAGCGAGCGAACTACCAGGTACTGTTCAATACCACGGGCACGTATTACGTCTGGATACGCGGCTTCGCGCTGAACGGCAGTTCGGATTCCGTGTTCGTCGGACTGGATGGCACGTATGTCGGCGCAATCAACGAAAACGGCTACTGGTATCAGTGGGTGTATTCAACAACGACCCAGATGGGCGTAAACACGATCAATGTCGCGTCAACCGGCGCGCACACGCTGAACATTTGGGTACGCGAAGGAAATCACAAGCTGGACGGAATCTACGTCACAACCAATAGCGGCAATCTTCCGGGCGGCATCTTCCCCTCTGGCCCCACCCATTTTCCGGACGGTGCGAAGATACTCGACCCGAATACTTGCAAGACCGACGCAGTGGCTCCGTCGCAGATTACCAATCTTGCCATCGGCACCACCGCCAACGAATCGATACAGCTGACCTGGAGTGCACCGGGCGACGACGGCAACACAGGTACCGCGACCAGTTACGAGATACGGTATCTCACCGATCAGGCTGTCATTCCGCAAAACTGGGCGGCGGCGACCACACTGACCGGTTTGCCTGCACCGCAAGTCGCCGGCACCAATCAGTCCTACACGGCATATTTACCCAGCAATGGCACCTACTACTTCGCAATCCGCGCGACTGACGAGGAAGCCAATCAGGGGGCGGTCAGTAACTCGGTCAACACAACCATCGGGCTGGACGGCGGACCGCCGAACACCGTATCCAACCTCGCTACCGGCGGCAAAACCGATGCAACCGTCCAGTTGACATGGTCCGCCCCTGGTGATTCCGGAACGGTCGGCCGCGCGACCGCGTACGATATTCGCTACAGAACCGGCGGCGCAGTCACCGACGGCAACTGGGCCACCGCAACGCAGGTGCAAAATGAGTCAGCGCCACAGGCCTACGGCGCTACCGAGTCGTTCTGGGTAACCGATCTCAACCCGTCTACCACCTACTATTTCGGACTGAAGGCGGTTGACGAGGTCAGCAACTGGAGCGCGCTGTCTAACTCGCCCAGCACGACTACCGATCTGGTGGATAGTACGCCACCCGGCGCGACCACCGACTTGGCAACGACCACGCCGAGTTCGCAGATCTCGGTAACCCTGACCTGGACAGCCCCGGGCGACAGTACCAATACCGGCACGGCCACGAGCTATGACGTACGTTATTCGACCTCAACCATAACGAGCGGGAATTGGGCCAGCGCCACGCAGGCCAGCGGCGAACCGGCGCCACAACTCGCCGGCAACACGGAAGTCTTTACCGTGCCCGGTCTCGCGCCCGGCACCACCTACTATTTCGCACTCAAGACCTCCGACGAGGTCCCGAATATCAGCGGCCTGTCGAACGTTGTCAGCATAAAGACGCTGAATGTCGGCAGCGCGGGCGTAATGAAGGTCCATCCGTCGGGTGCTGCCACGGGCGATACCACGAGCAGCTATTCGAGCGGCACGGCCGCAACGGCGATGGACACCAAGGACAACGACACCTCGTATGCGCGCCTCAACAAGAGCAGCACCCCGATGACAAGGGCCGCGCTTGATGATCCGGTCGGTGTCGGCAGCATTATCTCCGTGCGTATTCGCGCCTACATCCGCGACTCGGATGGTTCCAGCAGCGATAACGTGCGTATCGGCCTGAAGATCGGCGGCGTCGACTACTGGGGCAGCACGATCTTCAATATCAGTAACAGCTACGTCCTGTATTCGGGAACGCAATATTACACCAACCCCAACAGTGGCGCGGCCTGGACCTGGGCCGACATCAACAGCCTCGAAGCGATGGTCGACAAACTGACCAATAACGGCGAACACCGCATTACCGAGCTGTGGGCCGAAATTGAATACTCCGAAACCGATACGACCGCGCCAGCCGCCGTTTCAAATCTGAGCGTCGCAAACGTGACCAACTCAACGGCGCGCCTGACCTGGACAGAACCCGGTGACGACGGCAGCAGCGGGGTCGCCAAACTATTTGATATTCGTTACTCCACGTCACCCATTAACGACGCGAACTGGGCCACGCGTACGCAGGTCGTCGGTGAACCGACACCGACCAACCCGGGCGGCGGCGCGCAGTATACGGTGACCGGGCTGACACCGCTGACGATCTATTACTTCGCTATCCGGACCCGCGACGAGGTGCCGAACATCAGCGCGCTGTCCAATGTCGCGAGCACGACTACGCTTGAAGCCGTGCCGCCTTCAACAATCAGCAACCTTGCCGCCGTAACCACGGGCGAAGGGTCCGTTCAACTGAGCTGGACCGCTCCGGGCGACGACGGCATGGTGGGTACTGCGACCAGCTACGATATCCGCTACCAGACCGGTAGCGCCATCAACGACACCAACTGGGACACCGCGACTGTCGTAACCAGCCCACCGGCACCGCTTGCCCCCGGAAACAGCCAGAACTTCACCGTCACCGCGCTGTACCAGAACACGACATACTACTTCGCGATCAAGACCGCCGATGAGGTACCCAACAAGGCCGGCGCGTCGAACTCGCCCAGCGCAACCACCATTGCCGACGTCGTCGCGCCGGCCGATATCACCAATCTGACGATACTCGACATCACCAGCAATCTCGCGGTGATCCGCTGGACGGCACCGGGCGACAACGGCAATACCGGCACCGCGACCACCTACGACATCCGCTATTACACGTCGCCAATTACCAGCAACAACTGGATATCAGCCTTCCACGTCAGCGGAGAACTGGCACCAGCGGTCGCTGGCACTGTCCAGCAAATGACCATCGCCGGCCTGATACCAAACCGCACCTATTACTTCGGGATGACGACCGACGACGAGGTGCCGAACAAGTCCAATATCTCTAATCAACCCACCGCGTCGACGGAAGTCACCGATACCCGCGTACCGTCGGCCATTACCAACCTGGCCGTGATTACCAGCCTGCCGTCACAAACGGCCACGTTCCTGACATGGACCGCCCCGGGCGACGACGGCGCGATCGGCACAGCGACCACCTACGACATCCGGTACTCGACAGCAACCATTACCAGTGGCAACTGGGCGACTGCCACTCAGGCCACCAGTGAACCGATACCGCTGATCGCCGGCACCCAGCAGACATTCAAGGTTCAGGGCCTGCAGCCGGCCACGCTCTACTACTTTGCGATCAAGACTATCGACGACAACAACAACACTTCACCGCTGTCGAACGTCGTCAGCTACACCACGGTGGCGTCCGGCAACGGCGGCAATCTGGTCATCTATCCTTCAGGCGCCGCGACCGGCAACAACGCAGGGTTCACCGGCACCGCAGCAACCGCGCTTGATGCCGATGACGGCAATACCTCGTACGGGTCATTGTCCAACAGCAGTACGCAGAAACTGATGATGGATTTCGATAATCCCGCGGCGGGCACGACGATACGCTCGGTACAGGTCACCGTCATCATGCGCGAAAGCACCACAAAGACCAGCGATCAGGTCAAGGTCGGCCTGAAAACGAACGGTGTCGAATTCTACGGTCCGATTCTGAATAATATCAGCAACACGACATGGGAAACCAAATCGACGCCGATCTACATCAACAATCCGCAGACCGGCGCCGCATGGTCCTGGACCGACGTCAACAACCTCGTCGGACTCGTGGCGAATGTCAACGGCACCGGTTCCTACCGCGTCACCCAGATGTTCGCGTCCATTGTTTACGGAGGGATGGCTGTTTCGCTCGAAACGGGCTGGAACATGCTTTCTATCCCCACGAACCTGGCCACTGAAGACGATTTCGATGTGCTGTTTTCATCCGACATCGGCCAGCAACCGAGCGTCTACGAATGGGTTAGCGCGGGCGATCCCGCCCATTTCACTGGCAGCTATCAGGTGGCAGGCAGCGTATTGCCTGCCATCGCTGAAAACGGCAGCACGATGGGCGCAATCAGAGGGATTGGCTACTGGATGTACTCCAACGATGGCAAGGACATGATCGACGATGAGTTTAACGGCGAAGACATGGCCGAATGCGATCCTGTCAACTTCCCCGGCGTGCTCTGCGTCGACGTAACGCTACAGGCCGGCGGCAACATGATCGGCAATCCGTATCTCGCCGACAAGGACATGCTTAACTCTGCCCACATGAAAGTGTGCAATGCGACACTGACACCCGGCTGCACCAACGCAAGCAACTGGAAACCCTACTGGAGTGTCAGCAATCCGGACAACGCGGTTCAAAATGTCTGGCTGGATAACATCATCTATTACTACACGCCTTCGACCAGCCAGTACGATGTGACCCAAAGTACGACGGATGGAAGCATGATTCTGAAGGCATGGAAGGCCTACTGGTTACGCGTCGAAACCGGCGGGACGATCAAGCTGAGGTTCTACAGGTGATGAACAGGATCGATGTGACATCGCGGGCAATGACCGGCAGAGATTCTTCGCAGCGGAATCGTATGCCGCAACTGATCGCTCCCGTGATCATGGCGGCACTTTGTCTGTTCGGTACCAGCGCCCATGCGAGCAATCACGGATGGACCGCCAAGATCAGCGGCGGAGTCAGCCCCGTCATGAGCACCCTCACGATCGGACAGTTTCCAGACGCCGAAAATGATTTTGATACCCAGTATGATGCGCCCGCCTTCCCCACCACTACCGATGTCAACGCTTACTTCGAACATCCCGAGTGGGGACAGGCGGAAACGCAATTTCTGTACGATATCCGCAAGACCGCGCGCATGCAGGTCTGGGATTTCACGCTGGTCTACGCCGCCCGGTTCAAACTCCAGGACGCGATGGTGAGTTGGGACATTTCGAACGCCAACCTGCCGGCCACCACGCAATTGACGCTCACCGATCTGACGACCGACACGGTGATCGACATGCGGGAAGCTTCCGAATACTTCTTCAATACCGGATGGATCATGACTCCCCAGACAAGATACTTCCGCGTCACTGCGGAGTATCTGCAACCGCCGGCGTTAACCATCACCAGTCCCGCTGATAGCGCTACAGTCACGGATCCGAACGTCACGATCAGTGGCACCGCCTCCGATGGAGGCTTCGGGGACAGCGGCATCCAGTCGGTAACGGTCGACGGCCTCGTTGCGAACGACGGATTCGCGTCCGGAAACGACACCGCGAACTGGCACCTGGACATGGCGCTTGCCACCGGGCCAAACACATTAACGATCGTCGCGACGGATAGCAGCCCGTATAACGACGCGACGGTAAAAGTGATTACAGTCAGTTATTACCCGCCGACCGATACTGACAACGATGGTCTGCTTGACGAGTGGGAAATACAGAATTTCGGCAGCCGGTCGGTCGCCGACGGCACTACCGATACTGACGGTGACGGCTTGCTTGATCGCGACGAATACCTGCGGGGCACCAATCCGAACAGCGTGGACACCGACGGCGACGGGATCACTGACGGCGACGAAATGCGCTACGGCTCGAATCCTTCCGTTTCCACCGATACGCCGAGCGATCATCGCCCCAATGCGCCGGTCATCCGTGCGATCGATAGTGACGTATCGCTGGACAAATACGTTTTCGACGTTGAAGGCTATTCCAGCCCGGACATCGCGCAAGGCGACTACCTGACTGCTTCCCAGTGGGAAATCAGTCAGGTGAACGATTTCACCGCGGGAAATTATGTCGTACAGAAAATTATCGAGAAGAAAACCACTGCCGCAACCAACGCCGTCGAACATCGGCGCCTGACGGTGACCTACGGCACACTGAAAAAAGCGACGAATTACTGGATACGGACGCGCCATCGCGGCCTTACCGGGCTGTATTCTAACTGGTCCAGCCCCGTTGGGTTTACGACAGTCAGCACTGATCCGTTTGATCTGGATAACGACGGCAACGATGACCGTTACCACATCGCCGGTGTCGACACGAACCGCAACAGTGTCGATGACCAGGCGGAGGCTATTCACACTCTACTGGATGTCTCGAAAACACACACCATCGGCATCAAGGTAAACAATGGTACTATCAAGAATCTTTCGGTCATGTCCAAAGCAACTCTCCCGACCGACCAGGTCCCGAACGGCCAACTTCTCTATGAATTCTTCAGCTTCCGGGTTGAAGGGCTGCCGGTCGACGCGTTCAATCCATCGATGGTCACGGTGACATTTTACTTCCCCGAAACGCTCAGCGCGGCCATGAAGTGGTACAAGTATGACCCGGCTACCGAATTGCTGTCGGACTACACCAGCAACGTCGAATTCGGCAGCAAGTTCGCCGTCGTGACACTGATCGATGGCGGTGTCGGCGATGCCGACGGCGTTGTCAACGGCACGATAGTCGACCCGAGCGGCCCCGGCCTGCCAGCGGCCAGCAGCAGCGGCAGCAGCGTGTCGGTCAGCCCGACGACCAGCAGCAGCACCGACACCACCAGTGGCGGCGCCCTGCATCCGATCGTGTTGCTCGCCTTGCTGCCCTGGTTAGCGAGCATCCGGCGTCGCGCCAAATCGATCTAGCCGCCTGTTTTTTTCCCAATCCTTGCTCCCGACTGATCCGGCGGGATCCCTCCCCCGCCTCGGATACTGCCCGCCGCGCCCTGCGTTAACCACCAAGCAACTGAAATTACGTTAATTTAGTCACCCGCCCGGGTGCTGCCTTGCACTATGCACGGCGGTAATTTCGTGCCCTCACCCCACCCTCTGTCGAAATGTTTTACAGGCACACCCTAAGGAGGTCGACTATTCCGTTAATTTTATTTAAAAAACAATAAATTATATTAGTGGCACAGCGTTTGCATTTTAATCATCAGACGCACTCGGGAAAGCAACAGATTCAGCGGCAGGATGCGACGCCACGGAATGCACTGGCAAGCACCGTCAATACCGAAAAAGTCGAGGCAGTAAGATGCACACAACACGACTGAGACAAATCGACACCCGGCTGGCAATGCCTCGCGTGCTCACGATGTTCCGTTGCCTGATCGTTGGTATGCTATCTCTGGCTGCTCTGGTCGTCATCACGCCAGTGGAGGCGGGGCCGTTCACGCTGAACTTCACTCCCCAGAGCGGCCGCGGCGGTGGTGACGACAATGTCTTCAGCCACAGCTGTAACCGCCCGCAGCGCTGGGGTTGCAATGAGAATGACAAGTTCCGTGACAATAACAGCCGTGATACCACCCCG
Source organism: Gammaproteobacteria bacterium (assembly GCA_023266115.1). GTDB lineage: Bacteria > Pseudomonadota > Gammaproteobacteria > VBWC01 > VBWC01 > VBWC01. Next base: position 30,015 of record JAHFRU010000006.1, on the reverse strand, counting down.
TTCCTGATGGAGCTGTTTACCGCCGGCGGCGCCCAGTGGTGGCATGTGATCATCGGCCTGCCCGGCGAGTCGTTTGTCCAGGAGGCCTATATCAAGACCCGCACCAGGGGCGGCGGTGACGACCAGGGTCCGATCTCGGACGGTATTGGTAGCACCTCGAGCAATTTCAGCCTGATCGATGCCAACGATCCGCGCGGCCCGTCGAGCTTCTCCGGCAGCGGCACCGGTAATCCGAAGAGTTCGGTATTCCGCCAGGTGCTCAACAGCCAGGGCATGGTGCAGGATCTGATCAAAACCGAGCTCAGCCAGAAACACAAGTTGAGCCAGAGCATGACCGGTCAGAACGCGGACATCGATTTCGTGCTGGATATGACCAACAGCAACTTCGATACCGCGACCACCCCGGGCGTGATGAGCAACAAGCTCACCGTCAATGATTCCGCGTTTAACGATATTCCGAGCTTCCCGGATAACTTCCCGCCCTCCTCGACACCGCCGGACTCGCAGCGCTTCGATGTCGCGCTCGATGGCAAGCAGGTGAACGTGACCGGCGGCAAGTATCGCTATCTCACCTGGGGACAGTATGAGGGTGAAGGCAAGGGCTTTGATATCTTTGCCTTCAACTGGAACAAACTGGTCGATCCGGCCCAGAATGCCGGCCATCTCTATGGCGGCAATGGCAAGGATTAGGCGCCCAGTCGATATTCTCCCGACGATGGCGCACTTATTCGATCCGATGACGTAAAACGATTGTGTCGGCGGCCTGACCAGCCCGTTTCACCAACCCTTAAATCCCCTCTCATCTTCACCGCCGCGGTTGAATAATCCATCTGTTTCGCGTATAAACAGGGGTATTCAAGCGCTGTTTCCGCTCCTCGTTACACTGCCGGAACCGCTTGTACCTTAATAAATATATGATTCCTGGGGACTTCCTATCCAACGGACGGATACTGCCAGCGGGACCGGCATGAAGTTGGGGTTTGGTTTTGAGGCAGGATTTGTCCGTGCTTACCATATCGCGTTCATTAACGGTTATTGTGCTATCTCTGGCTGCTCTGGTCGTCATCACGCCAGTGGAGGCGGGGCCGTTCACGCTGAACTTCACTCCCCAGAGCGGCCGCGGCGGTGGTGACGACAATGTCTTCAGCCACAGCTGTAACCGCCCGCAGCGCTGGGGTTGCAATGAGAATGACAAGTTCCGTGACAATAACAGCCGTGATACCACCCCGTTCCTGATGGAGCTGTTTACCGCCGGCGGCGCCCAGTGGTGGCATGTGATCATCGGCCTGCCCGGCGAGTCGTTTGTCCAGGAGGCCTATATCAAGACCCGCACCAGGGGCGGCGGTGACGACCAGGGTCCGATCTCGGACGGTATTGGTAGCACCTCGAGCAATTTCAGCCTGATCGATGCCAACGATCCGCGCGGCCCGTCGAGCTTCTCCGGCAGCGGCACCGGTAATCCGAAGAGTTCGGTATTCCGCCAGGTGCTCAACAGCCAGGGCATGGTGCAGGATCTGATCAAAACCGAGCTCAGCCAGAAACACAAGTTGAGCCAGAGCATGACCGGTCAGAACGCGGACATCGATTTCGTGCTGGATATGACCAACAGCAACTTCGATACCGCGACCACCCCGGGCGTGATGAGCAACAAGCTCACCGTCAATGATTCCGCGTTTAACGATATTCCGAGCTTCCCGGATAACTTCCCGCCCTCCTCGACACCGCCGGACTCGCAGCGCTTCGATGTCGCGCTCGATGGCAAGCAGGTGAACGTGACCGGCGGCAAGTATCGCTATCTCACCTGGGGACAGTATGAGGGTGAAGGCAAGGGCTTTGATATCTTTGCCTTCAACTGGAACAAACTGGTCGATCCGGCCCAGAATGCCGGCCATCTCTATGGCGGCAATGGCAAGGGAGACTAAGTACCGCGCCTCACCGCTTCATTCAAACGGGTGACGCAGGACGATTGTCTCGCTGCGATCCGCGCCGGTCGAGATAATATCGATCGGAACCTCCACCAGCTCTGCAATGCGCTTTAGATAGAGCCTAGCCTTTGCCGGCAAGTCATCCATGCGCTTGATTCCCAGCGTCGATTCCGTCCAGCCCGAGATGTCCTCGTAAATCGGCTCAACCGCCGCGAATCCCTCTGACCCGGTGGGCGACGTGCGATGCTCTTCCCCGTTGATCCGGTAACCAACGCACATGCGGATGGTTTCCAGGCCGTCGAGCACGTCCAGTTTGGTAATGCATAGCCCGGAGACGCTGTTAATCTGCATCGCCCGGCGCAACGCCACGGCGTCAAACCAGCCGCAGCGGCGCGCCCGCCCGGTGGTCGAACCGAACTCGTGGCCCCGCGTGGCGAGATGCTCGCCCTTCTCGTCAAACAACTCCGTCGGAAACGGCCCTGATCCAACCCGTGTCGTGTACGCCTTGGTGATGCCGAGCACGTAGTCAATATCGGCAGGCCCCATGCCAGTGCCTGTTGCGGCGTTACCGGCCGTCGTGTTCGACGATGTCACAAACGGGTAGGTGCCATGATCGATATCCAGCAAGGTGCCCTGGGCGCCTTCAAATAATATGTTGCGCCCTTCACGCGAGTGCTGGTGTAACAGTTCAGTCACGTCGGCAACCATGGGCTCCAGCAAATCCTTCAGCGCCAGCGCATCATCGAGTACCTTCTGAAAATCGACGCCGGCCACGTGGTAGAAATTCTGCAGCACAAAATTGTGGTAATCGATCACCTCGCCCAGTTTCGCCGCAAAGCGTTCCCGGTGGAACAAGTCGCCGATCCGCACCGCCCGCCGGGCGACCTTGTCTTCGTAGGCGGGGCCGATACCACGCCCGGTCGTGCCTATCGCGGCCGCGCCCTTGGCGTGTTCGCGCGCCTTGTCCAGGGAGACGTGGTACGGAAGAATCAGCGGACACGCCGAACTGATCTTTAACCGTTCCTTTGCGGCAACACCGCGGCTTTCGAGCATGCCGAGTTCATCGCGCAATGCGTCGGGCGCGACCACCACGCCATTGCCAATCAGACATTGAACGTTGTCACGCAAGATACCCGAGGGAATCAGATGCAGCACGGTTTTCTTGCCGTCAATAACCAGCGTATGACCGGCGTTGTGGCCGCCCTGGAAACGGGCGACGGCACTTACACGGTCCGTCAGCAGGTCGACAATCTTGCCCTTCCCTTCATCGCCCCACTGCGTACCAATGACAACAACGTTTTTTCCGGTAGCCATGTCTGTTGTGCTCACTTGATGTTCTCGGTAACCCATTTGCCGCCGCGCTGAACCAGCACGCGGTTACAACCCATTTCGCGCGCGCCGCCCTTCTGACCTGGCAATTCATAAATGACCCGCTCGCCCCGCTCGCGCAGCGTCTGAACGGCATCGAACAGCGCCTGATCGGTAATGCCCGGGGCCATCACGGCGTTGGCAATCTGCGTCACGGTTTCGCTCAGCGCGATCAAGGTCTTGAGGTCAGTACTGAACCCCGTCGCAGGCCGCGCCCGGCCAAACGCACGGCCAATATCGTCGTAACGACCGCCACGCGCTATCTCCTCGCCGTGCCCCGGCACGAGCGCCGCAAACACGACACCGGTCTGGTAGCGGTAGCCGCGCAACTCGGCGAGGTCAAAATGTAACGGCACATGCGGAATCCGCTGCCGTGCAATTGCGGCAATGCGCTCCAGATTGTCGAGCGCCGCCTTGACGTCCGCTGCGGCACTCTTGAACATCGAACGGGCCTCGATCAATACCTCTTCGCCGCCATTGAGATCAGCAAGCGCCTTTAACATCCGCGACACCGGTTTGTCGATCGAGTACTGCGAGAGCTGTTCTTCAATTTCCGGCTTGGCCTTACGTTGCAGCGCGGCGAACAACGACTGTTCCTGCTCTTCAGTCAACTTCGCTGAGCGGGCGAGCGCGCGGAATATACCGACATGTCCAATATCGATATGAACCTCGCGCAAACCTACCGCTCCCAGCGCCGCGACCATCAGGTGCAACACCTCGACGTCGCTTTCAATACCGCCGTGCCCGTACAGCTCAGCACCCACCTGCAACGGACTGCGCGTGCGCATGAATCCGCATGCCTGCGTTCTCAGCACCTCACCCATGTAACACAACCGCACCGGCTGCTCACGATTCAGGCAGTGCGCGTCAATGCGTGCCGCCTGCGGCGTCATGTCGGCGCGTATGCCCATCAGCCGGCCGCTGATCTGGTCGGTCAGTTTGAAGGTCTGCAGATCGAGATCATTTCCGGTGCCGACAAGCAGTGACTCGATATATTCGATCAACGGCGGCACAACGAGCTCGTAGCCCCACCGATGGAACACGTCGAGCACGGCGCGCCGTATTTTTTCCAGCGACTCGGCCTGCTGCGGCAGAAACTCTTCGACGCCGTCAGGGAGCAGCCAGCGATCCAGTCGTGACATGGCTAGTTTACTGGTAGTTGTTTAGTTCTATCGAACCACATATAGCAGAACGACACCCACGACCATGCTGGCCAATCCCGTCAATCGCAGGCCACGGTCGTTTATTAACGCAAATTCGGTCAATGCCCGGCGCATGGCGGACGGATTAGCAAACGGAAAGATGCCCTCGATCACAAGCATTAATGCCAGCGCCACCAACAAATCATGCCACATTTCCGCAACCCGCGAAAAAGCCGGATGCTGCGCCCGATAACCGCACGGGCCGGCGTTCCGGCTTTTTACACACTTTCCCGCAATACCGCTCTTTTCTATTTTTGTTTCCCGAGCGGATTCTTGAAGTACTTGAAGAAGTCCGAACCCGGTTCAATCACCAGCACATCGTCCTTACCACGGAAGGTCGCCTTGTAGGCATTCAGGCTGCGGTAAAACGAATAGAATTCGTCGTTCTTCTTGTAAGCCTTGGCATAAATTTCTGCAGATTCGGCGTCGCCTTCACCACGCAGACGTTCGGCATCGCGAAATGCATCGGCAAGTGTCACAACACGCTGCCGATCGGCGTCGGCACGGATTCGTTCCGCCGCTTCCGCGCCCTTGGAACGCAGCTCTTTCGCGATTCTGGTCCGCTCTGCCCGCATACGACTGTATACCGACTCGCTGACCTCATCGGGCAGATCGATACGGCGCAGCCGCACATCCACCACTTCAATACCAAACTTCTCTGCTTCCCGGTTGGCACTCACCTGCACGATAGTCATGATGTCGAGGCGCTCGCCCGAGACGACCTCCTGGATATTGCGCAGACCAAACTGGCTCTTTAACGAATCCCTGATGATCTGCGACAGGCGAACGTTGGCACGCGCTTCGTTTCCGCCCGTGGAGGTATAGAAGGTGGCGACATCGATAATCCGCCATTTAACAAATGCGTCGACACTGACGTTCTTCTTTTCCTTGGTCAGGAACCGCTCTGTTTCCGCATCCAGCGACAACACACGTCCGTCGAAATGCCGCACATTGTTGACAAACGGCAGCTTGAAATGAATCCCAGGCGTGATATCCGTGCGTTTGACCTCGCCCAGCTGGAACAGTACCGCCTTCTCCCATTCCTTCACAGTGAAGATCGAAAAACTACCGAGCACAACCAGTACCGCCAGGCCGCCCAGGAGACCAATCGCTCTGTTATTCATTATCGACTCTCCCTGCGACGCGAGTCGGCGCGCTGACGCTGCTCTTCTTTCAGCTTGTCCGCCGCTGCCGCATCGGCGGCTTCCTGCTGGGTCGGTTCCGGCGCCTTGGCACTACTGCCGTCCCGGGAAATCAGGCGGTCAAGCGGCAAGTAGAGAAGATTGTTGCCACTCTTGACGTCGACCATTACCTTGCTCGTATTCGACAATACGGACTCCATCGACTCGATATACAGACGTTCCCGCGTAACCACCGGCGCTTTTTCGTATTCCGTCAGCAACGCCAGAAAGCGGCTGGCCTCACCCTGCGAGCGGGCAACCACCTCGGCCTTGTAACCGTTGGCTTCCTCCATCAGGCGTGCCGCGGCGCCACGCGCCCTCGGCAGCACATCGTTTGAATAAGCCTCAGCCTCGTTGATCACGCGCTGCTCATCCTCGCGCGCCTTGATCGCGTCGAAGAACGCATCCTGAACCTCGTCCGGCGGCTGCGCATCCTGCATGGTCACCTGGATGACACTCAGCCCGGTTTTGTAGCGATCGAGAATCTCCTGAATCAGGGATCTGGCCCGATTCGCGATATCGCTGCGCCCTTCGGTCAGCACAAAGTCCATGTTGCTCTTGCCGACGATTTCGCGCACCGCACTTTCCGTCGCCTGCTGCAGGGTTGCGTCCGGGTCTTTCACATTAAACAGATAATCACGCGCTTCGAGCACCTTGTACTGCACGGCGAACTTCACGTCGACGATGTTCTCGTCACGTGTCAACATCAGGGATTCCTGCCGCACCTTCTGATCGCTGGTGCCCCTGCCGAGTGAGCGGTAGCCCACCTCAACATTACGCACCTCATCAATATTCACCTTCATGACGGTATCGATGGGACGCGGAAAGGCCCAGTTCGGGCCCGGTTCCAGCGTGCTGACAAATTTGCCGAAGCGCAGGACGACGCCACGATCCGCCGGCTCAACGATGTAAATCATGTCGTACGCCAGCCAAGCGACTATCGCGACAATAACGATAAAAAATCCGGGCAGACTACCACCGGTGCCGGCACCACGCGGCGTACCACTACCACCGAAAATGCCGCCGAATCGCTGCTTTATCCTGCGAATGACCTCATCCAGATCAGGCGGCCCCTGATCACGGCCACCGGCCCAAGGATCATTCTTTTTATCGCCGGGTTCATTCCAGGCCATGCGTCACTCCGTTTTCAATAGACAATGAGGCACCTGTCTGGCAGCACTCAGAGGCGCATTATATACCCAAAAAGGAGGCTTATGTCTTGGTCCCGCGCCGCTTTCTGCCGATCCCGAACGCGTTCGGGCTGATATCACTGTCTGAAGCAGCATGAATCTGCGGAACCTCGTCGAGGTCCGCTGCCGAACTGTCCTCATCGACCGGGGGTTCCCGTTGCGTACCCGCCGGCGCGGAATATTCGGCGAGTACCTGGCGCAATAATTCGACTCCCGCACCGGTACCCGCGGATACCCAGACACGGCTGACCTGTCCATACTCGTCCCGGTCCACGCGTGGCTCGATTTTTTCGAGAAGATCGATCTTGTTATATATCTCGATCTGCGGCACGGAGTCGGCACCAATCTCCTGCAACACCTCCCGGACCTGCGCAATATGGTGTTGCCGGTGGTCATCGTTGGCATCTATCACATGCAGCAACAGAGATGCCTCGCGCGTTTCCTCGAGGGTCGAACGGAACGCCGCAACCAAATCGTGGGGAAGATGCCGGATAAAGCCGACCGTATCGACCAGCACGACCGACTCGGCACCAGGTAACTTGACACGCCGTAACATCGGATCAAGTGTCGCGAACAACTGGTTGGCGCACAACGCCGCGGCGCCGGTCAACTGGTTAAAAAGGGTCGACTTGCCTGTATTCGTATAACCAACAAGAGATACCGTATGAACGGCGCGTTTTCGCCGTGTCTTGCGACGCCCTTCGCGCTGCAGCTGAACTTTATCCAGCCGCTTTTTTATCTGCTTGATGCGCAACCTGACCAGACGCCGGTCTGTCTCAAGTTGCGTTTCACCCGGACCGCGCAGGCCGATACCGCCCTTCTGGCGCTCGAGGTGCGTCCACCCACGGACCAGTCGCGTTGATAAATGTTGCAACTGCGCAAGCTCAACCTGCAACTTGCCCTCAAATGAGCTGGCGCGCTGCGCGAAGATATCGAGTATCAGACCGGTTCTGTCCAGCACACGACACTGCACCAGCGCCTCTAGATTTCTTTCCTGCGCGGGGGACAGCCGGTGATTGAACAATATGACGTCCGCGCTGCGGGCCTGCACACAAACGCGTATCTCTTCCGCCTTGCCGGCGCCAACAAAATATTTTGGATTGGGGGTCTGGCGCGAACCGGTAATTGTCGCGACCGACGTCACTCCGGCGGAACGTGCCAGCTCCTGGAATTCGGACAGCTCCTCGTTACTGTCGGAACGCTTGAAATCGATATGAACAAGAATGGCATTTTCGCCACTGCGTGGACGCTCAAACAAGCGACAACCATCCTGTACTCAATCGCGTGCTACTCATTGCCCGGAGCGACCACCTCCACCTCCTCATCGGCAGACAACTTCACGTTGCGTGCCGGCACGATGGTTGAAATGGCATGCTTATATACCATCTGGCTCACCGAGTTTTTCAACAATACCACAAACTGATCGAACGATTCGATCTGTCCCTGCAACTTAATACCGTTCACCAGATAGATGGATACCGCCACCCGCTCCCTGCGCAGAGCATTCAAAAAAGGGTCTTGCAATGATTGCCCCTTAGCCATACTCGTTCTCCTTTCTTATTATTGTGTTAACACCTGCTAAATGGCTTCCCATCCAGCCGGGTGGCATCTAGATATTGTCATTCATGTATCGGCATATCAGCCGCCTGTTTACCGGGATTCTACCATAACGCCTTGTGACCGCAGCCCGCCCGGTGAGGGGCGACCATCCGCGATAATTTTCAGTACCTTACTCACCAGATCCGGATCGTGCGCGCCCAGCCAGTGGGCGTTCTCCTCCGCTCTGAGCCACGTCAATTGACGTTTGGCGTACTGACGCGTCGCCGTAATCGCCCGCTCCACCGAATTCAGGTAGGAACGCTTGCCGCCGAGGTACTCCCAGAACTGCCGATATCCAACCGCCCGTATCGCCGGCAACCGCACGTCCAGATCACCGCGCCGGTAAAGGCGCTCGACCTCCTCGACAAACCCCCGGGCCAGCATCTGCGAAAAGCGGCAGTGAATACGCCAGGCAAGCTCATCACGATTATCAAGAGACACGATTATCTTGACCACGCGAAACGGAAACGGTTCCACCGCCTGGTACGCCTGCAGGTTCGTCATCGGCAAACCGGTCAACTCGAACACCTCCAGCGCACGCTGGATCCGCTGCGGATCATTCGCGCTGATTTTTGCCGCCGCGAGCGGATCAACCTCTCGCAGACGCGCGTGCAGCGCTGCCCAGCCATGTACCGCCGCCTCTGCTTCAAGGCGTGCGCGCACCGCGGAATCGGCCGAGGGTAGCGCTGAAAGACCCCGCTCCAGCGCCCGGAAGTAGAGCCCCGTGCCCCCAACCAGCAGCGGCAGACGTCGCTGCCCAACGATATCGTTGATTTCTCTCAGCGCATCCGCGCGAAATCTCGCCGCCGAATAGGGCTCACCGGGGTCACAGATATCGATCAGGCGATGCGGCGCTTTTGTAAGAAATTCTCGCGACGGCTTCGCCGTACCAATATCCATACCGCGATACACCATCGCCGAATCGACACTGATAATGTCGCATGGCATGCGCCGCGAAAGCTCCGCCGCCAGAGCCGTTTTTCCGACTGCGGTTGGACCCATAACAAACACGGCGAATGGAAGGTGATCCATCGGATTTCAGAGCGACCGCCCATGTGCTGATTCGTATTGGCGGAGAGGCAGGGATTCGAACCCTGGGAAGGTTGCCCTTCAACGGTTTTCAAGACCGCCGCTTTCGACCGCTCAGCCACCTCTCCATAATGGTTAACGGGAAACCGCTGAAAAATACAGGGTTTCCCGCTACGGCGCAACTGCGGAACTCTGGCTAACGGTAGCTTTCTAATGCCAAAGACGCTAGACTTTTGCTCAAGATAAACAATTGGTTCGACCGACCAACCGCGGCCAGACTAAACAGGAGACATCGCCACAATGGAACGCTATTCTACCGCTATCGCCCGCCCGGCGGCCACACAGGGCCTGGCTACCAACAAGCTGATTCGCAATACCTATACGCTGCTCGCGTTTACACTGCTGTTCAGCGCGTTCACCGCTGGCGTATCGATGACGCTCAACCTCCCGCATCCCGGGATACTGTTGACGCTGGCCGGCTACTTCGGCCTGCTGTTTCTCACCCACAAACTGCGTAACAGTGCCTGGGGTCTGGCGTCCGTCTTCGCCCTGACCGGCTTCATGGGACTCACGCTGGGACCAATACTCAGCGCCTATCTCGCACTGCCTAACGGTGGCCAGACCATAATGCTGGCGCTCGGCGGCACCGGCGCGATCTTTCTCGGCCTGTCTGCCTACGTTTTGACGACGCGCCAGGATTTCAGCTTCATCGGCGGCTTTGTCATGGTCGGTGTGCTGGTCGCATTCCTTGCCGGCATCGGTGCATTGATCTTCGCGCTGCCCGGCCTTGCGCTGGCCGTCTCGGCGATGTTTGTCCTGCTGATGTCTGCCTTTATCCTGTGGGAGACCAGCAACCTGGTCCATGGCGGCGAAACGAATTACATACTGGCGACCGTCAGCCTGTATGTCAGCATTTACAATCTGTTCACCAGCCTGCTGCATTTGCTAGGGGCGTTTAGCGGGGACGATTGACAAATCACGAAGCACGCATAAAAAGAAGGGGGCCAGTGGCCCCCTTCTTTTTATGCGTGGCGTCTGAACATCCCGACGTTATTTGATAATACCGATCATACCGCAGCCGATGCGGTCACCGGCGTTGCCCAGCGGCTGCGTAAAATCGTCCGCCTTGTCGTGCAGGATAATCGCACGTCCCGCGAGCGCTGCCGGTCCTTCCGCAATCTTCAGCCCGGGCACAAACAATTCGAGGAACCCGATGCCGTTGGTCTGCACATTAATATTGCCGAGATCACCCACGTGTGCCGCGTTGAATCCCTGGGCCGGCAGAAAACCGTGCTGGGCACCGGCGGGGTTGAAATGCTTGCCCGCTGCCAGACCGGTGTTATTGCAGCTGCCAAATTCGTGTATATGGATGCCGTGCATGCCGGGTGTGACGTTGTATATCGAAATCGAGAACTGGACACCACCATTGAGTTCCTGCATCACCGTTCGCCCAACCACCGAAGAACCGGTGACAGTGCCATGAATATCCGCCACCGCATTCACTGCCAGCGCAGCATGCGAAATGAACAGCCCTGCAGAAGCGGCGATACCGATCAGGAGATGTTTCTGCTTCATACGTTCTTCAATCCGTTATCAGGAACCCGATTGATAATAGCGTATCGCCGCTGACGAACAAAACCTTTCGTGGCCGACGTTCGATAGCCACATGAAAACTGTCAGTTCTCGATGGTCAGAAACCGCGGGACTTGCTTCACCAGATCATTGATCGGAGCGCCGTCCGCGACGGGTTTCAGTTGCTCCGCACTACCCCGGTTACCGGTCGGTTCAGCAACGAAGGTTTCATTATTCTGATGCAAACGATACTCAGTTGCACAGACCCGGCAATGGATCGTATCACCGCTCGTCGCCGAACGCGGTACCGCGATCACCGGTCCGCAATGCGGGCACTCGATCAGCGGCACGTGCTCATCGCTGTGCCTGACGATCGCGTCCAGAACACCCCGCCGGGCAAGCATCGTAAAGTTTTCGAGCAGACCGCGGTCGAAATGTCGGCCGCGCCAAGTCGATCCGGATAACCCCCGCCGTCGACGCGCTCGTGATGATGGCGAATCGTGTCCTGCGCAAGAACGGCGAGCGGATGCTCCGCAATCAGACCTTCACCGATCGCCGGATGGGTCTTGATGATGTCGTACTCATCATTCGTAAGACGCGCGGGCTTGTTCAAAATCGCGTCCGGCACGCCTACCTTGCCGAGATCATGCAGAAACCCGCCGACGCTGATCCGCGCAATCTCGTCACCGGACAGTCCGGCCTGCTCGGTGAGCAGTCGCGAGAACCGCGAAACGCGCCATAAATGGCCGCCGCGGTATACGCATCGTACGCCTCGACCACTGCGCCCATCAGCAGCAGCGATTTTAACAGCGGTCTGTCGGCACCTATCCGCATCGCATCCGTGCCTGTTCGGGTGAAAGCTCGCCCGCCCACTGAAAGCGTAGACGATATGCCGACAGCATACACTGATATCTGTACACGTTTGAGCCCATGCCCGATTACCGGGATAACAATAACCATCGTGGCGAACCCGCCGGTTGGATTATCATGGCCCTGACAGAGGAGACGTAGTCGTGAATCCATATATTTTCATTCTCGGCCTGTTCACACTTGCCGGCCTGCTGACGACGATATGGGGCTGGCGCATTATCGCGCGGGCGCGGCAGACGCTGCGCTGGCCGTCCACCGAGGGCGTCATCGATAAATCAGAAGAAACGTCCGACACCAGCGACCTCCTGCCGACGATTGGTTTCAGCTATATGGTTGCCGGCCAGACCCGCGGAAGCCGACTGGAGTTTCCTGGCGCCATCACGCCGACGCCGGAATTCACGCGCCACTATCTGAACAAGTATCCGTCAGGAGAAAAGGTACGCGTCTACTACGATCCCGCCGATCCGGACCGTACCACGCTTGAACCGGGCCTCGGTCAGGGGGACTGGCTGATCTTCGCAGTCGGGTTGCTCGCCACTTTCACCGGCGCGGGATTGCTGCTATTCGGCAATCTCTGATCCCGTCGCAATGCGACGCGCCGGCATGCTTGCCGTCAGAAGTAGCTGATGGCGCGTAGATTCAACTGGCGGTAGCTGAACGGGGTGTTCTGATCCAGGCCATAGATCGCGCCTTGCCATTGCGCATCGACAAACAGGCCGTTCGCCCATTGATATTGCAGCGTCGCATTCCAGCCGGCATTGTCGGCATAGTAGTCCGTGCCGAACGCCGTGTATTTCTGCTTGCCGTAAGACAGCTCGATACCGCCGTCCAGCCGGTTTTTTCGCATCGACAGGCTCAGGAGCAGATCATGATTGACCTGATCGGCTGAGTAAATATCACCCCACCACGCATGCCGCCGCGAGTCATTCATGTCACGACGAAGTCCCACCTGTACCTGCGGCGCTCCCGAATACAGCAGATAACGTGCAGCGGTGATCAAACGAGTATAACGATCATCCGCCGAGTCGCGCGCAACGGTGAGATCGGCATCCACGGTCCAGCGCTGCAACTGGCTATAGACCACCACGCCCCGCACCTTGCTGGTAATCGTTTCGTTGGTCAGTACCGATGTTGAACCGGTCTCGGGCGCGCGGTTGAGACTCACCAGCGTATCAAGGCGCGGCAGCCGGGTGCGCGCTTCTACATAGGAAGTAGTAACGCTGCCACCCTGACCGGTATTCAGCTCCACTGCACCGACGCCGCCGCTGATCGACGTGGTGTCGCTATAGCGCGAGTTGCCATCGATACCGTACTCCCGGCTGGTAATACGCTGGAATTGATCCGACGTATTCGCCTGGCCGAGTTTAAATCCGAGCAACGAAGCACGCAGCGGAACCTCGAACGACACGATGGACTTGCTGACATCGGTGTGTCCGGTGTCCGAATAAACTTCCTGCCTGAGCTGGAAATTCTGTGCGGTCTTGTTCCGTAGATACCATTCCAGATCGTTCAGCGCGCGCTTCTGTACGTCGCTTGACGGAATCAACTGCTCAAGGTTCTTCTGAGCCTTTTCGTTATTCCCGGTCCTCAGCAGCGCGCCGGTATAGGCAAGCCGAACGTCGAAATCCTCCTGTTCATCAAGCAACTTCTCATACAGTGGCAACGCGGTTGCCTGATCGCCTTGCCAGTCGGCGGCATTCGCCTTGACCAGAATCGCGTCCTTGTTGGACGGATTCGCCGACAACACTACGTCGACCTCCCTGATCGCGGCGGCGGACTGGCCGATTGAGGCCAGGTACTTCGCATGCAGCGTGCGCGCCCCGGCGTCGTCCGGATATTTCGCCACGACGTTACGCAGCGCCTCCATCGCGCCAGGCACATCCTGTAATGCCGCCAGATGTTCTATCAGCGCCAATTGATCCGGCATCGGGAGATCCTGCTCCAACGACAACCGCGCGGCCGCCCTGAACGCCTGTATCGCCTCGGCGGGCAGGTTGTGCGCGCTGTAATCGTTGCCCATCTTGATGAACAGGTCCAGACGCGCCCGCTGCTCCGCACCGGTGGGCGTCTTGTCTACGGCGGGTTTCCTCACTGAGCTGGAACCGGGCAGCAGCTTCGCCAGCCGCGCGCGCGCTTCGGCCTGGTCCGGATAGACTCTGAGTAACGACTGCAATGCTTCGATAGCGCCGGCCGTATCATTCAATTGCGCGAGGCGCTCGATGATCGCCAGCTGATCATCTACGTCGGCGCCGTTTTCGCGCATCATGTCCGCGGCGATGCGAAACGCACGTATCGCCTCATCATCATAATGGCGGACGGCATACTCCTCGCCCATTTGCACGTATAGCCGGATACGACCGGCGCGCTCGGCATCGGCGCCTGACACCGCCGCCCAACCGTCACCACCGGTTGCCGCTACCAATACCGCATAGAGCAGCGCGGCCACCCACCGTGCGGACGGCCGCTTGATATGCTTGCATACGGTCACTGGTTTGTCCGGCCCCTGACCCAATTCATCCTCCGGGAGTTGCGCCACACAGGCCCTGTCAGGCCCGCGCATGACAGGATAGTCTCTATTAAACGAGGCAATCTGCAAGAAGCAAACCATCGCCACAAGGCGCGCGATAACACTGGCAAATTGCCGTGCGACGTTCCGGGCCGACACGGCAATGTAAAGTTTCCCGGCATACGCCGGCGAACCGCGACTCGGGAATCACGGAAATCAGCCATGACATTCGCCGGATCATCACCGCCAGCGCAACCGTCGGACCGGAAAAAATATCATCGCGTGCGCGGGCGATGCGGGGTTGATAAATCGTAAACAACCAGCTCTTCCCGCCGGACGATTTCGACCGGGGTCTCGGCAAAATCCGGACGCGCCAATGAGGTAACAAACAGGATGGGCAGCCGGAATTATACGGCAATAGCACGATATCTCAACGCACCACGCGCGCGCCGTGGAAACCGGCGGCTACTGTTCGCACTCATAGAAATCTGTGACCTGCCTATACGGCTGGCGTCACGCCCTGTGACCCGGCTCCGGTGCCGTTTGCCTGCCAATCGCCGATATCGAACGAGCTTTCCTGTAAACACCGACACACCGGGCGATAACCAGAACTATCAACCAGGCCAGTATCATCGTGAAAACCGTATGGCTCAGGAAATGATCCCCTATCGACATCTTGTAGACCCCGACCGTCCACCCGACGGTCATGCCGGCCATCAGCGCTATCCACCTTGCACGCCTCGTCCGGAACAGGAAAAACAGCGACAGCAATGAAAACCCGCCGCTGGCATGGCCGGCCGGGAAACATCTGATCCTGTCAGTCTGCTGATAATCGGCAGGATAGGACGTTAACACCGTAACATACGGCCACGTGCCATTAAAATGCGTAATATCTCTCGGGCAGGGAACATCGGTGATCGCCTTTAATCCATCGGCCGCCAGCGGCACCGCTATCGTCGACAACAGCACAATCAATAAGCCGGACCGGTACTCCGGCAGGTATCGTTTCCACCTGGCGACAACCAGTACAGCGAGAACCAGCAGCACAAATCCGATAAAGACGTTCTTGATACCGTCATATAACAGTAGCCGTGGGACACTGTCGTCTCGATCGACGATCCATCGATGCGCCTGAAAATCATAGAAATGGTTCTGGATCGGCAGATCGATATGGCTCAACTCGAAAATGACGGTCGAAATCACCAACACGGCGACTGTCGCCAGTATCTGCTTGTTCGTTACTTCATGGATCATCACGGCCGTATCCGACAATTGGCTACCTCAATGGGCACATAATCCAAGCATTCGTTCAACGTGCCTGTCGACGGGATAAAACCGCTGGTGCGTGCCGGACCATAGCGTCGATACACCATTTCCATGACATTGCCGCGCCAACCAATGCGCCACCGGTTTCATACAAAAAGCCGCCCGGCGGGCGTGTGTACACGGGTCATTATGCAACCCGAATTCCCCATGACATTCTTTTACAAACTTAGACAACTCCATGATTCACAACGCGCAGGTATCTACCTAAAGTAGGCTCCAGCTTGAACAGGGCGTTCAGAGCATGATAACCCGATCCAGGCCGATGTTCCCCTCAATATTCAATCAGGAGAAAACAGATGAAGAAATCCATTTTATTGCCCCTGGCAGTTGCGTTTGCCGCCGTTGTCGCCGCCCCGGCCTTTGCGGAAACAAAGGCTGTAAAGGATGACCCGATCACGCACGAATGCAAGGAAGCGGCCAAGAAAGACCACGTTACCGCCGACAAGATGAAAGACTATATGAAGACGTGCGTAGAAAAGCACAACCAGAGCAAAGGCACCGGCATGCCGGGCATGGCTCCGAAGTAATCGGTCACCTGCCACCTGAAAATCCCGCCTCCCGGCGGGATTTTCTTTTTTATCCCCGCTTCCTCGATATATACTTCCGGCACGGAATACCAGCGGCATAAATTTAGACGTCTGCCGACGATCTAATGCTGGACTCCCGGAATGCGGCGCCGCGTAGCCGGCTTGCAACGCACTAGGACGTTCTTCCTGAACAGCAACCGTATGCTTGAAGTATTCCCGGGCCGCTCGATACCCAGCGTCTCTCGCATCATGCGTCAACGAACGCCTATCCTGTTGATCGTAGCGATGGCGGCCGCAATCATTGTCGTCTCACTGTTTACGATCAAGGTACTGCAGCTGCAAACACGCGCACTCGATGATGCGATACGTGAGTCAGACGCCGGCGCCGTGGCACTGCTTGCCAATCGAACGGAGCAGGCGATCCTTGCGGCGATGCGCCCGCCCTTCCTCGCATTAAAGAACATCCCGATTGACGCGCTCGACAAGGAGCATCTGTCACGTCTTGATCAGCAATATCCCCAGGTAGCGCGCATCCTGCTGCTCGACAGCAATATGAACGTGCGCCTCGGTTATTCGAAGGACAATCTGGATGTCGGCTATCAACATGATGCGTGGCTCGCCGAGCGAGCCAATATTGAAGTTGCCGACAAACACACGCATGACTCGCTACTCATCCCCTTCGTCGAAATCATCGAAGGCCAGCCTGTACTGTTTGGTCTGCAACGGGTTAACGACATCGACCGAAGCAACGGGTGGGTACTGATTCAGTACAATCTCGATGAAATTACTTCCCGATATATTAATCCGCTGATCAGCGAATTCGAGCAAACACACCACGGAACGGCAAGGTTGCGCGATTCACAAACGGCATGGGATGACAGTGCTCTCAACTGGCCGGTCAGCAAGTTCCTCCCCGGCTGGCTGATGGTGTTTGACCCCGACCTCGCCGCCGGAGAACAAACGGGGCGGGATGATCGCGCCCTGATGCTCGCGGTAGCGACCGGAGTTATCCTGGCGCTGGCACTGGCGACCTTCACTATCTGGCGGGAATTGCGTCGTGAACAGGCACTGGTGGACTTACGCGGCCGGTTTGTCGCGAACGTCTCGCATGAGCTGAAAACTCCGCTGGCGCTGATCCGCATGTATGCCGAAACGCTTTACCTGAATCGGGTAACGGATGACAAAAAAAGGCATCAATACTATCGCGTAGTGCTGCGCGAGGCGGAGCGCCTGACGCAGATGATTAATACTGTCCTGGATTTCTCACAGCTCAGCCAGGGATTGAAGAGTTACCAGCTCAACGAAAGCGACCTGCACAAAACTGTCTCGGAGATAATCGAGAGCTATCGCCCGCGCATCGAGGAACAGGGTATGCGCGTCGATGCCGACCTGCATCCATCGTTACCACCCGTGGCACACGACCCGAACGCAATCACACAAATACTGCTCAATCTCATCGATAATTCGATAAAGTACGCCGCCGCCGGTGGTGTGATCGTCGTCTCGCTCGCTGCGACAGAACGGCATGTCGAGTTATCCGTCACTGATCAGGGCCCCGGCATAACAACCGGGGAACGCGATCGTCTGCGCAAGGCGTTCGAACGGGGCCAGAATGTCGATGCAGCGACTGGCAGCGGCCTCGGCCTGGCGGTGGTGGAGCAAATTGCCGGCCTGCATCACGCCCGCTTCATTCTGAAAACGCCAGCCGCCGGGAAAGGTCTGGCGGCTGTAATTCAATTTCCTGTGTCCAGGGCCAAATCATGAACAAGCCCGCGACGATACTGGTGATCGAAGATGACGAAAACATGCGTCACGGACTGCGCGACAATCTGGAAATGGAGGGTTACCACGTCGTCGCTGCCGGCTCTGCACGCGAGGCCAGAGACGCAGTGGCCGCGCACAAACCGGACCTGATCATTATGGACGTGATGTTACCGGACGGCGACGGCATCAGCCTGTGCCGGCAACTGCGCGCGCGCGGATTGAATCAACCCGTCATTATGCTCACGGCCAAGAGCGAGGAAATTGACAAACTGCTGGGCTTCGAAGTGGGCGCTGACGATTACGTTGTCAAGCCGTTCAGTCTTCGTGAACTACTCGCCCGTATTCACGCACGGCTGAAACGCCCGGGCAGCAGCGATGCGACGGACGACGGCGTTGCGGTCGGTATTGCCGTGGTGGATTTTCGCAGACATCTGTTGTTCAGAAACGGCCAGACGATCGACACCAGCGCCAGGGAAATGGAACTGTTAAATTTTTTCGTGAATCATCGCGGTGAAGTCATATCGCGCGACGGCTTGATGGAGGATCTGTGGGGATACCAGACCGAGATCACCACCCGGACTGTCGATAATTTCATCGTGCGACTGCGAAAAAAAATCGAGCCGGAACCCGCTGATCCGCGGTACCTTGTCACTGTGCACGGACGGGGCTATAAACTGGTTGAGCAGTAACAGGCCGGCGAGTCGGCGTTGACGAAAAACAGTGCCGCACCGGATCTGCCGACGGTGCTTTTTTCGACCGACCGGGGGCCCGTCTCAGCCCTTGATTTCCCGTCGCGCAGGCGATATCGTTAAGCCGCTGTCGAGCACACTTTTTAGTCTATTCAGGACGGGCCGCGCCCGCGTCAGGCCCGGTTTCAAGAGCAGGTGCGCGTATGCTGCTTAACGGTTCATGTCACTGCGGCCTGGTACGCTTCAGCGTGCTTTCCACGCATCCCGTACCATTCAATCTCTGTTACTGTTCGATCTGCCGCAAGACCGCCGGCGGCGGCGGATATGCAATTAATCTCGGCGCGGAATTTGACACGCTTAAGGTCACCGGACGCGAACATATCAGCGTCTATCAGGCATGGATACCCGACGCTGAAAGCGGTGAGCGTAAACAAAGCCCGGGACAGCGCTGTTTCTGCAATCAATGCGGCAGCGCGCTGTGGGTCTGGGACCCGCGCTGGCCGGAGTTGGTGCATCCGTTTGCATCGGCAATAGACACGGACCTTCCCGTAGCTCCGGAGCGCACGCACCTTATGCTCGGGTCAAAAGCGAACTGGGTTCCGGTGAACTCAGGCCCGCAGGACAAGCAGTTCGACGGCTATCCACAAGAGTCGCTGGCCGACTGGCATCGGCGCCTGGGCATGGCATCGCACGAACTGTGACGGGTTCAGGCGGGCCTCAACGAGACAGCTGATATTGCTGCACTCCGATCCCGGCATTATTCTCGCGCGGTGACCCCGTAAACACGTTTCCCGGCCCGGCGTCATGTACGGCGGTAATCCGGATATTTCTGCTGATCGCCCAGACCATCGCCTTGTCGTATTCGTGTGGCACATAGCTGCTGAACGAGCCCGGATTCAGGACGTCAGTATCGTTATAGATCGTCAGCACCGGCAGCGTTACGCGCTTGATGATCGTAACCGAATGACCGGGCGGGATACGATACCAGCCCTGGACGGGCGCGATTTCCGCTCCCGCATCATTGTCGGCCACACGAAACTTCGAACTTCCGAAACCGGTCTGCTCGATAAACATCGACGATATGTTACGTGGATAACCAGTCTCCGATTTATAACGGTATTCCAGTCGCTGCTGGAAATTCCGGACATCCGGACAGGTGATTTCCCCGGGCGTACCGCCGCTGTCGGTCTGCAGCCAGCTGCGTATCAGCGCGGGTTTGGTCTGACCGCCCACCGATAGGCTCAACACATAATCATACTGATACCCGAGCACCACCGGCGGTGTCGACACACTGAACGTTGCAAGTTCGTTGTCGAAGTCCGGAACATCCTGCCAGTTCGTCGGCTCCGGCGCGGCGGGATTATCCGACGTCACCGACACCGCATCCCCCAGTGCCGACGGCGGCGGTGTCTTTGGCGTCCAGGCGCCGTTGGCATAATTGAAAATTTCGTTCACCGACTTCCACGTATCCAGTTTCGGACAGACATCCAGTGCACTGACGACGGTGCCGGCGCGCCACTGGGTTTTTGTTTCAAGGCGCATCATGTTCTCCCGAACCATTCGCTCCACGGTCTGCGTAACGGTATGGGTATCGGTATCCCCCACGCTGATATATATCGCGCGAGACGCAGTATTTCTGAACGTGTAGCCGTTGGCATCGATAGCTACACCATTCAGCGTGGCACGCTGACTGAACGCCGTTCCGGTGAACGTGGCCTGGGCGATATCATCGATACGCGTCACGGCAAGCGACGGCGTATAGAAAGCGACGCGAAAGCTGAACAGCGCATCCGTTGAATTTCCCGCCTTGTCCGCCACTTGCACCCGAATGGCGTGCTGATCCGACGGCACGGATGCCAGCCAGGTCTCGCCGAGTAATTCGCTCGCCAGCGGCACCAGATAGCTCTTGCCGTTCGTCAGCGCCGTCAGCGGACGCCACGCCTGCGTGGTATCGCCGTTTTTTTCATAGCGCATGCGCACAACCAATTGCGCCACGACGGTGGCAACCCCTGCACTGTCAGGATCGCTGACCGCCAGGCCGAAATACGGGACACTGTTTGCATCCAGATCGGCGCGTGTGATGGAAACACCGGCGAGATCGACATGATCGGTCTCGATATACAGCGGCACGGCATCGTTGTTGTCTTGCAGCGACGCCGTCACGAAAGTCCCGTCACCGTTCGAAAACGCGGCCTGGCTGTGTTGCGCCGACGTCTTGATCAGCGGCGCCGCGGTATCCAGCCCTACCGCTGTCTGCGTCAGGAATTCGTTGCCGACCTTGTCGCGCACCCGTATGGCAACGACGTTGTTTCCGGGCACGAGATCCACCTGTCCGTGCCAGGTGCCGTCCGAAGACAGTGACGCCGGTGTATCCTGGAGAAACATGGCGCCGACGCCGGCGCCATTGTCGCCAAACGTCCCGCTGAGCGTATGGGATGCCTGGTTGGTGACCGGCAACGACGTGACGTTGATAAACGGCACTGTATTGTCGAACCGGACTGCAAACTGCCGGTAGGTCTCGTTACCAAGTCCGTCATTGGCGGTAACGCCGATCAGGTGTTCGCCATCAGTGTAGCGGCGTGTATTGATTACTATTGCGGGATGCGTCGGATCAGCCGCATCGCCGATCAGCGTACCGTCAATATCAAACGATACCTGCTGCGCAATACCCGATCCGCCGATGACCACGCTATAGGTGAACACGCCGTTGTAATAGAACCCTTCCGGATCGACCGAAAACGCCTTCGGCAACACCGCGACTCCAGTAGCACCGGCAGCAGCGAATAACGGATTGGCGGTACCGGCAAGCGCGATCGCGCTGTCGCGGAAATCGTCTGCGTTCAGGCCGGTCGCGTTGCGCGCGCTGTTGGCCATTGCCAGCAGATGCTGTGCAAAAGAGATACGATAGACGTCGCGATCCAGCGACACCACGCCCACCGCAAGGTTCATTGGGGCGGCACCTCCCTTGTCCTTGCCGACGCCATCCAGAACGCCATCCGCCACGATATCGTCGTACAGAATCTGGCCCAGACCGATGGTGGTATATGTGGATTGCGCCGGATCGCCATTCTGTTCGCCAGCCCATTTCGTCCAGCTCGATATCGCCGCAAGCAGAAACCCGTAATTGTTTTCGTCCGCCGTCGCGGTAACGGCACTGCCGTCACTGATTTCACGCGGGCGAACGCCGGCAACGTCGACGCCGAACGCCTTGGTGACTTCCGCAAGCGATTCCCGCACGGCCTGCGCAGCATCCACGCCGTGCGCTATACGGTATTCCGCCAGCCCGACGGCGACATGCGTCAACGGTGTCACCATACTTGTCAGTGGCTTGCCCGAATCATACAGTGCGATGGCACGCAAACTCTGGCCTTCCTGCAACGGCACCGACGCGCCGCTGGCCTGTTCGATATAACTGCCACCGCTGACTTCTATGAGAACCGGCTGATCCGGCGCCTGAAGGTTTATTGCGTAGAAGCCGTGCTCATCGGTCACGGCCTGACCGAGCAGAGCGCCTTTCCGGCCGTCGGTGTACTGAAACACACGCACCGTGCCACCGGTGATCGCACCATCGACGGCGAAACCGCTCAGTACACTGAACGGACGTTCCGGCGGCAATTCGCTCGAGCCGCCGAGGCCACTGCTACAGGCAGCCAGCACTGCCACGATAAAAAGGCCGGCGATGGCAACGATCGGTGTACGCATAAATAGAAGTCTCATGCCCAGGCGCGCGCCTAATAACGAAACAAAAATGCCAGGGAAGCGGACAGTGACGAAACCTCGCCGCCGATCGGGCTCAGGTACTCGAGCTTCGCGTGGACGCTCCGGTTTTTTGACCAGGCCCATTCGTTAAGCACGTTGACAAGCACGTTAACATCGGTCCCGCTGCGATCGGCGAAACGTCCAGCCAGAAATCCGTCGCTGTCGACGGTATAGCGGTTGGCATAGTTGCTGCGCGAAATATCGAAACCCGCGCCGATCCTGGGTGTGAATCCAGCTGCAATCATCAAATATTTCTGCAGCGACAGTCGCATACCGAAACGCGTCATCTCTTCTCCGATCCTGCCCAGCGACGCATCGAACGTCGCTTGCTGATAGTAAAGCTCCAGCCAGTGACGCCAGCTGCCGCGAATCCGCGCCGTGTAAACCAGCGCAAACGGCTGCAGGACAAATTCCGCACCGGTCGCGCCATCCGGATCGTCGAGCGTCATCACACCGGCGCCGAGCAGGTAACCGAACTCGGCACGCTCTTTCCCGGCCTGCTCGGTCTCGGCATGTTCACTCTCGACGTGTTCTTTCTCGAGCTGTCCAATCGCAGCAGCATGCGCGCTGCCCGACACGACGATGAACGCCAACACAAGGGTTAACAGCGTGATTCTCACGGCCCAACATCCCTGCAGAAGGTATCGGAAAGAGGATGGAAGCGACGCCGCTAGTCTACTAAATTTCGTTTCCGGCTTCAAAATGAACCGTACGCAAACTATTTCTATGTTCCTGTCAACAACAATCCCGTTACAGAAACAGGTATCTCTACCAATAAAGGTCTGCAGGGACGTGCGCGCCCGATAAATCCCTGGCCGACTATCCTGAGCACAGGTAATTATTGATCGACACGGCCGTCGAGGCGCGGTCCGACCAGCATCGGCGTGTACACCGTCAGGAACGCGACAAACCCGAGCAACCACAATACCTGCGCGCCGGTAATCCAGGTCGGATACGAATGCGGGGCGATCATCGGCAAAACAATACGCGCGAGGCTGCCGGCCAATAGCGCCGCAAAACTCCACTGCAGCACGGCGGGCGGCCGGGCGATATCGCGCCCGGTATGGGCCAGCGTGACGCGCGCCATCATGCCGAGCGTCATCAGACCGATGCCGCCGTAAGCGAAGGCGTGTATCGCCAGTTTCGGACTGGTGCCAAACACGTGGGACCCCACGGTCATGGCAAAGCCCAGCGTTATCCAGCCATAGGCGAGATACAAGATCCATAGCAACGGCTTTTTCCAGATTCCGGCCGTGTGCCACCCCGCCAAACGTAGCGCGTGCAGCACGAACAACGCACCGGCGCAGACGGCGGCCACCCCTGACTGCAGCAGAAAAACCTCGGCGATGACGAAGACGAGCATCAATACGACGGAGCTGATATCCACCCAAGAGCGATTGGCGAGCGTCACCGGATAGCCAACGCCGCGCTCGATAAACATCGGCAACACCCGGCGTGCGACGACCAGCATCAGCGAGATTACGCCGTAGAGCCCGGTGTAAAGCCCGACCTGCACCCCGCCATCCAACAGGTTGAGCAGCCCCAGGTAGAAAAACGCGTTACCCAGCGTCAGTAACACCAGGTGCAGCCAGATGCCGAGATGCCTGGGCTGTCCGGCCTTGACGATCGGATACAGCACCGCCGCGCACAGCGCGATATCAAAACCGATATCCAGCATGCCCATAACGTGCAACGCCATGGGAAACGGCACAAACGGCGTCATCCGCGCCAGCGCCCATAACGACACCAGCAGCGCCAGCGTGATGCCGTGCACTGTCGGCACGCCGGTCCAGTTGCGCACCGACGTCAGCAGAAACCCGGCGACCACCGCGATCGCGTAGCCATAAATCATTTCATGGGCATGCCAGGTGACGGGCAGCATCACGGCGATGCCCAACGGGTAACCGTCGAATCTGGTCATCCACAGCCACAGCGACACCGCGACGACGGAAAAGCCGGCACCGCACAGAAAGAACGGCCGGAAGCCCAGACCGAGCAACGCTGTCCGCGCAAACGCTCTGGCATTCGAACCGGATTTCATGACTGGTTACGGTCTCTCATTGACTATCGATAAAGATACATCGTCGCTTTATCCAACTGGTACATCTTGTCGCGCGCACCGACCAGACATATCGGCCTGTTCTCGCCGTCCAGCGTATTGCAAACCGTGATCGCACGCTGCTCGTCGAAATCGGCGAGCTTCTCTATCACACCCTCGATACACATGATCTGGTCCTGCGGACCGCCGCGCAAGCACAATGGCGCCAATAGCGCCGGATTGTCGGCCACATCACGCGAATAGACAGCACCCAGCCCGTGAAAGCAGCCGAGCCGCTGCCGGTCTGCCAGCGCCAGACACAGATCGATCAACTGACTCCCGTCCAGGTCACGCTCCGCGCTGATGGTACTCATCAGGTAGCGATAGCAGGCGGCGGGATAGCGCGTGTAGGTATCACACGGATACAGCTGACTGTCTCGGTGCACAGTCTTGCCCGCGGCCCGCTGGTTATCCAGTTCGTCGCGATATTCCATGAAAACCCCGGTTGCGCAGTAGTAGTCCATCCCCGGCGCCGTAAAACGCTCGCAACCTTCGATGGATCTGCCGAGATCATGTCGCGTCAACAGCATCAAGGCATGACCCATGCCGTGCGCGCAGTTTCCAGGCTTGTGCAGCCTGGCGATTTCACCCTCCGTACAAAACGCGGACATTTCGCTTACGACCGCTTCATAATCGCGGCCCCCGAATGCCTCGCTGACGACCCCGTGCATGCAGGCGTTGGTGCAGCCGTCGCCGCACAACATCAGCGATTTACCGAGATCCCGGTTGCTCGCATACAGGGCCTT
The DNA here is from genome assembly GCA_023266115.1 of Gammaproteobacteria bacterium. Classification (GTDB taxonomy): domain Bacteria; phylum Pseudomonadota; class Gammaproteobacteria; order VBWC01; family VBWC01; genus VBWC01. The sequence continues at coordinate 4,664 of JAHFRU010000006.1, read as the reverse complement.
GCCCAGCTCGTGCGCATCGCCGTGACAACGGGGATCCTCGATCTCCAGAAAATCCAGCATCGCCCTGACACCCAGCGTGTCCAGATACTGCTCAAACACAGGCCGCACGTTCTTCGCCGCGCGGAAGGCCGCCGTGAATTTCGCTTTCAGTCCTGCATCGGCATCTGCCCAGGCGACGCCTGCATCGGCACGCGTCACGCGCGCGTCATTCGCCTGCCCTTCCGGCGGGTGCTGATGATCAGAGTGCGGCGCGGCGCTGACAGCCGACACCGCCAGGCTGGCGAATAACATGGCGACAACAACGTGCAATTGTAGAGCGTGCATCGGTCAATCCCCATTTCGATGGCTCTGTTATCACAGCCGCTGATAACAGAGCCGTACGAAATATACCATCCACGTGAGTACTCCGGCGAACCTGAATCCGTCCTCCGGAGCTAGCCGCCGATCACCCGGCATGCCCTTCAGGTGGTGTCACACGTCGACCGTCCAGCAGCAGCTTCGCGGTTTCACCACGCGCACCGTCAGACCGCTGACAATCACGCGGTCGCCAGCCGGTACACGGCCTGGCCCTGACTGAAATTATTTACACGGAATGCCTGTCCCGTATCAACACTACTGCTGTCGGCGCGGCGTGTTCTCATCACGGGCGATCGACAGGATGAAATCGATCAGCTGGTTGATATGCTCATCGGAGACGCGCGGCGAATACGGCGGCATCACCGCACCGCTGGTGACCTTGCTCCAGTTTCCGGCACCGCCGTGGCTGATCTTGTAAAACAACCACTCGCGCGGACTGGGCGCATCCTTGTACCGTTCACTGACGGCGCGCCACGCCGGCCCCACTGATCCGCGTTCAACGTGATGACAGGCCCAGCAACCGTTCATCTGCGCCAGCTCGATGCTCTTGTCGTAGTATTGCCAGGCTGTGTGCGCCTGGGTGTTGGTCAGCGTATCGACCACCTTCTGCCGCGACTCCGGCGAATCCGGATCACCACATCCCGTCATCAACAAATAAACAGGAGCCAGTACACAGAAGTAACGGTATTTCATATCGGCGCTAGTTTACGGTGAAAAACGCCGACTGGGAACCGGATATCCATAGGTACCACGCCAACGCGTGCCTGGCCAGCGGTATAACGGACAATGCGAGTACAGCGGCAATGGCTTGCAAGAGAATGGACAAGACCGGCGGATTGGCGCCTACGTCCATATAAGTACATTAAAAAAGGGCCGGTGTTTGAGTGTGCTCCGCGACCCCGACAGGATCAAACCACGCCCGGAAAGCCGGATCGCTGGCACCAATTTATCCGCTGCGAAGCTGTCCAGCACGTTTGCAGGCACATCGGCGGCATCGCTGAACAATGTATTGCCGGCAACCACTACGATGTGGCTGTTTCAGTCACCGCCGGATTTCGCCAACACCACCGGCCGGGACTACACTTGTTGATCTGGCGGCGGTTATCTGAGGTAGCCGACGGACACAAGGCCGGATGAGCGCCCCGCTCGGCGGTGCGGTGCGTGACCGGACGCCCGGCCGTACGACGTATGCAGGATTAATGCTTGCGCCGGCAGGACAAATCGGTATAAAGCAGAATTGCTATGACCATCGCGACGATACACGAACCATCGACATGGTAGGTAACAACGATCCCCAGCACGAGATGCTGGCTGCTGCGTTGCGTCATCATCGCTCCGGCGAGCTGCCGCAGGCGGAACGGCTGTACCGGAAAATCCTGCAACAAACGCCCGATCATGCCGAAGCGCTGCATCTGCTCGGCTATCTCGCGATGCAGCTCGGGAATCTGCAGGCCGCCACCGATTTGATAGGCAGGGCCGTCAGCCTGCGGCCGGGCGACGCCGCCTATGTTAACGACCTCGGCATCGTCTGTTCACAGCGCGGTGATGATGACGCCGCCATACACCACTACGAACACGCGCTGACACTCGACCCGCAAAACTTCGATGCGCTGAACAACCTCGGCATCACGTGGAAGGTGCGGCGCAAGTTCGTGCGCGCGATCGGCTATTTCCAGCAGGCACTGCTACTGAAACCTGATTTCGCCGAAGGCCACAACAATCTTGGCAATGCCTGCAAGGAGGTCGGCCAGCTCGCCATCGCCGAACAGCATTTCCGCGAGGCGATACGCCTGAAACAGGATTACGCCAACGCCTATGTCAACCTCGGCAATACGCTGTACGAACTCAACCGCGTCGATGAGGCAAAAGCACAATACGAAAACGCGCTGCACTTTCAACCGAGCCACGCCGACGCACGCAGCTGTCTTTTGTATATGCACGCCCACCACGTCATGCTCGACCCTACCGGACTGGTCGACGCCCACCGCGAGTGGGATCGGGTACACGGGCTGGCAGGCAAGACGCATCGCTACACGCACAGCGTCACAGGCGCCCCGGACAAGCGGCTGCGCATTGGTTACGTGTCACCCGACTTCTGCCGCCACCCGGTCAGCTACTTCTTCGCGCCACTGCTGGCAGCCCATCATCGCGACCGGGTCGAGGTGTACTGCTATGCCAATGTCGCCCATCCGGACGAGGTGACGGCGAGACTCAAGGACAGCGCCGATCACTGGTGCCCGACGGTGGGCATGACGGATGCCGCGCTCGCCAAACGCATCCACGATGATCGCATTGATATCCTCGTCGATCTCGCCGGTCATACCGCCGGGCATCGACTGGGCGCGTTTTGTTACCAGCCGGCGCCGGTGCAGGTAACGTATCTGGGCTATTGCGCGACGACGGGCCTCGAGACGATGGGTTTCTGGCTGACGGACGACGTGATCCATCCCTCGGACACCATTGAGCAGGCAGTAGAGCGCATCGTGCGGCTGCCGCGTTGCTGGGTGGCGTATCAACCTCCCGCCGATGCGCCAGCGGTCCAGCCACGCCCCGCCGACGCGGCGCTGACGCTGGGCTGTTTCAATGACCGGACCAAGGTGACGCCCCAAGTGATCGCGGTGTGGAGCGAGCTGCTGCACGCGTTACCGGGAGCCATGCTGTTTCTGAAGGCGCGCCAGTATGCCGACGAACAGACCCGCACGTGGCTCATCGAGCAGTTCGCCGGACGCGGCATCGACCGTGCCCGGCTGCGCATCGAGCCGGCCGGATCGATGGCGGAGTACCTGACCGCGTATCACGATATCGATATCGCGCTGGATCCGTTCCCCCGCACCGGCGGCGTGACGACGGCGGATGCGCTATGGATGGGGGTGCCAGTAATCACGCTGGCCGGGCAGCGGTTTATCGAGCGGCATAGCGCAAGTCTGCTCTTTGCCGTGGGTCATGGCGATTGGGTGGCTAGTTCTATTGAGGACTATAAAGAGAAGGTGCTGACACTCGCCCGTGACCCGCAGCGACGCCGGCAGTGGCGGGCGACGCAACGCGACACTGTCGCCGCCTCGCCACTACTCAATGCCGATGATCTGGCGAATCGGCTCGAGGCGACGTTCCGGGAGTTGTGGAAGCAGTATCTCGGCAAGGCGTGACGCCGCACGGTATCGGAAATCAATCATCTGGGATAGGTCGGTTAGACGGCTGCGTCGCAACCCGCCAGGCTGTTGCCGCAGGCGGCTCCGTATTGTTTATGTCTGACGATAAACAAACGTTGCAATGCCGCCTTGTGTCAGCTCATGAATCAGCTGTAGCGATGAGCCTTTCGATTCCACCCATTGCACGATCTGGTTGTACCACTTGACCGGGACTTCGCGATGATTCGCCCAATCCTCCAGCACGATCAGGGTAACGTCCGGAATCAAGTACGGCTGGAAAATGCGCCACCACGCTTCGTTGGCCTCGAAATGGCGCCCGCAATCCACGTAGAGAATCTCCACGGGTCCACCGTTCCATGCGAGTTGTTCCACGCTGTCGTTACCGTCGTAGGTGATGAACTTGCGTTTTTTCGGCATGATCTTATCGCGTATGCCTTGAGTGTATTTCTCGAACAATGGCATGAAATCGGCGTGATGGGGTAAACGTTCTTCCGGCTTGACGCTTTTGTCCATCCAAGCGGCACGCCATGTGAAATCGTCGAAGACATGCAGCTTGCGAAAGTGCGGATTATTCGCCAGGCCGGCGACGATATAGAACGTAGACCGCCCCAGCCATGGGCCAAGCTCAACCACTTCACCAACACCTGTATAGTACTTGCCAATGAAACTGTAATACCGGCATTCTTCCTCGCTAATCATGCCCGGAATGTCACACGGTGGGACAGCATGTGATGACCACGGTGTGTACTTTTCCCGGACGCTGGGTGTAAGTATGCCGCGCCCCGGAACAGCGGGAGCCGGTGTGGCCTGTAACGCGCGGATTCTGGCATCCACCGCGTTCCGCGCCCGGGTGAATCCGTTGCTGACTTGTTGTAATCGATCGGCGCGGGAAATGCGTTCGGCAATCCTTTCAACGACACCCGAAAAGCTCATGTTGCTCCCCTTGTCATGTACGTGGCGACCGGATCAGCGACGGCGTAACAGAGGTACCGCCACCCCATTGATCAGCGCTCCCATTCTGACAATCACGATGATCTTAGAACCTGTTCACGATCTTTGGTCTATGATTTACGCTTCTGTTTTAATCGAAGCGAGACCATGCGCAGAACCTACCCCAGTGATGTGAGTCGTGAACAGTTTGAAAAGATACGCCCATTG